>CANRNT010000001.1 GCA_947631995.1 uncultured Clostridia bacterium
GTTACTCTTCCTTCGGAAGAGGGGGAACAAGCCTTTCGCAGTTGCGCAGCAACTGTGAGAAAGAGTTTTCCCCAAAAGAAAAACAGGTACGGCAAATAAATTCCAATTTATTTCATTATACCATATTGAAATGAAAAAGTCCATATGCAATTTAGCAACTGAGAAATAAATAGTACATATCAGCAACGCAAAAACAAAAAGCCCGTAAAAACGAGCTTTTAGGGTATATGGAGTATGTATGGGATTACTTCAGAACGCCGTACTGCGCGTCGTCAACTGGTTCGAGCCACACATTGGAGGTGTTCTCGCCGGGAACTTCCACAGCAAGGTGAGAGAACCAGCTGTCGGGCGCGGCGCCGTGCCAATGCTTTACGCCGGCAGGAATGTTAATGCAGTCGCCGACGTTCATTTCTACCGCTTCCCTGCCCCATTCCTGATAATAACCTCTGCCGCCAATACAGATGAGTATCTGTCCGCCGCCTTTATCGGCGTGGTGAATATGCCAGTTGTTGCGGCATTTGGGCTCAAAAGTCACGTTGAAAATGCCGACCTGCTCTTTTGAAATGGGCGCTAAGTAGCTTTGACCAATAAAAAACTTTGCAAAGCCATCATTCGGTGCGCCTATCGGGAACAGGATAGTGTTCTGATACTTGTCTTTTTCGGTAAGTTCCTCGTCCTTCCAGACATCTTTTGCCATGCGGAACACCGCCCAAGCCTTCGGCCAGCCTACATAAAAGCCGACATGGGTAACAATTGCCGCTATTTCGGCGCGGGAAACGCCGTGCGCTTTTGCGTTTTCAAGATGATACACAAGCGATGTATCCGTAATGCCCGAGCTCATCAGCGCGACCACCGTTATGATACATCTTGTTTTCAGGTCAATGTCCTGATTGTTCCAGTTTTCGCCGAAAAGCACATCATCGTTGAAATGTGCAAAATCGGGCGCGAAATTGCCCAGCTGATCTCTGCCGGCTGTTTGTGTAATTTTTTCACTCATAATTATTCCTCCTTATTATACTACATTACCTGCTTTTTGTTTGCCGTTTTGCGCCATAACGCCGACCAAAGCGTGCGGCACATAAAGTTCTTCAAGATAATCAATTTCTTCTTGCGTAAGCTGCAATTCAACCGCTTTTACCGCGCCGTCAACGTGTGAAAACTTTGTTGCGCCGACCACAGGTGCAGTAACTTTTGTAAGCAGCCATGCAAGGGAAATTTCCGTCATTGAAACGCCTCGTTTATCAGCAAGTTCTTCAACGCGGCGAATGATTTTACCGTCCGCTTCTGCGGTTTTGTCATATTTGAATTTCGCATAAGTATCCTCTGCAAGGCGTTTTGAAGTTTCTCCCTGATGTTTTGAAAGCCTGCCGCCTGCAAGCGCGCTGTATGGTGTCATAGCGATATTCTGATCTTTACAGAAAGGCGCCATCTCGCGCTCCTCCTCGCGGAAGATAAGATTATAATGCCCCTGCACCGAGACAAATTCGGTCAGACCGTTTTCACGGGCATAGAAATTCGCCTTTGCAAGCTGCCACGCAAAGCAGTTTGAAATGCCGATGTATCGTGCTTTTCCTGCTTTCACGACTTCGTGCAGACCCTCCATTATCTCCTCCATGGGCGTATGGTAGTCCCACATATGATAGATGTACAAATCTACATAGTCCATGCCGAGGTTTTTAAGGCTTTGGTCAAGATAATTTGCGATATGCTGCTGACCGCTGACGTTTTTGTCTATCTCCTGCTGCGTGCGCGGCGTGAACTTGGTGGCTATCACATAGTCGTCACGCTTTGCAAAATCTCGCAGAGCCTTGCCGACAAACTGCTCGCTCGTGCCATTTTGGTATGCGATCGCGGTATCGTAAAAGTTAATGCCGAGTTCAAGACCGTGCTTTATTATCTCGCGCGTCTGAGCTTCGTCAACTGTCCAACTGTGCTGACCCGTTGCAGCGTTGCCAAAGCCCATACAGCCCATACAGATTCGCGAAACTTTAAGCTGCGAGTTACCCAGAGTTACATATTTCACGCCGTTCGCCTCCCTAAAAATATCTATATATACAGTATAACACAAAATCTTTAATATATCAAATACTTTATTTTAATAGATTTCTATGCCTTGAAGGTATTATTAGCGTATTGATTTATTCGTAAAAGTATGTTGCAATAATAAAAAGCACCGCACAAGGCGATGCTGTTTTTACTTGATAATTTTAAAGCAAACAGTTTTGGCATTTATGAGAGGGCTGTTGTATGCGAAATACACCGTGCCCGAAACGGGTGTGCGCACCTCGCTGACAAGTTCGCCGTCGAACGGGTCATAAATCCTGCCGAGGACTTCGCCGCGCTCTACGGTCTTGCCTATCTGCGCTTGCCTGAAAAATATACCTGCCGACTCTGACTGTATCTGCTCGGTGTTGCTCTCGTTGAGAATAAGCGTAACATACCCCGGCGGCGTTTGTGCAGAAACAATTCCGCGCGTATTCATAAACCTGAGTATCGCGTTCACGGCTTCGTCGGCGGCTTGTACGTCAATTTCGTCGGTCGCGTTGGCGTACACAGAGAAAGCCTTTGTCTCCCACACCTGCCAGTTGTAGTTGAGCGTTGTTGTATCATACGGGCGCGGCTTGCGTATTATGCCGAACTGAAGTCCGAAGTCTTTCATTATATCTGCGTCTGTAAAGCCTGTATCCATAAGCTTCACATGGGGCAGAAAAATTCCCCGCTGATAAAAGCTTGCAAGCTGTATGCCGTACTCGTAGCCCTGAAGCTGACTGAACACTCCGTCCGCGATACGCTGGGTCGTTTCGCCCAAATTGTAGCCGGGGAACATTCTGTTTATGTCGGTGTTATCCATCGCCCAAAAGCGCTTGCCGATGTTCATGGAATAGTAGTTTATGCAGGGTATCACCATTATCTCGCAGTCCTCGGCAATTTTGCCCTCGCTTTCAAGCTTTTTCAGCGCCTGCACCATTCGCGAGCAGACATACATCTGCTGGACCTCGTTGCCGCGCATAGCGCCGACTATCGCCAATGCCTTTCTGCCGCTGCCAAAACGATAGCCTATAACCTCGAGCTGTTCACGGTAGGGCGAGCTCAGCGAAAAAAGCGTTTTCTTCTTCATATTATTCGCCCTCCTTTTTCGGCTGCAAAATTCTTGCAAGCAGCGAACCGCCGTACACCACGGGGTATTCACGCAGAGTAAATATCATGCCGTCGCACACAGCCTGCACCTTTTCCACAACTTGCGAAGTGAGAGGGTCGAGAACATCGCCTATATGGTCGCCGCGCTTTACGTTATCACCAAAATCGGCACAAGGCACAAAAATTCCTGCCTCGTCGCTGTTTACAAAACCTACCTCTCTGCCTATAGAAAGCACGGGTTCTCGCACGGCTGCGGTCTCGCCTTTCCACATTCCGAGTTCTTTCATAAGATTGAGTATGCCGTCAAAAAGCTGACGGCAGTATTCTTTTGTGATACGCATACCAACGCCCATTTCAACAACAAGCGTTTTTGTGCCTCTGCTGTTTAAGGTATGCGCGAGGGTAGATTCAAGCACGGTCGCAGACTCATGCACCCACACAAAGTCAACGTTGAGCATTTTTGCATACGGCATAAGCGTTTCGGCAGTAGGCACGCTTACGCGTATCTGCGGAATTTCTTTAAGAAAAATATTGCTTGAATGAACGTCAACACAAACGTCGGAGCCTGCGATATCGTCTATAATTGAAGAACATATCACCTCAACGGTAGTGCCGTCTTTTGTGCCGGGGAACACCCTGTTCATGTCAAGGTCAAACATAGGTATACCGCGCATTATCGAATCTATACCCATAGGGTTGAGCGCAGGATAAATATCAAGAATACCGTCAAACTGCTCGATATGCTCGTCAATAAAACTGCCGACCATGTAAGCGAGGTACTGTCCCTCCAGCTCGTCGCCGTGAGTGCCCGTTACCAGACTAAGGCGAGTTTTGCTGTTGCCGTTTTGTATACGTCTTTTTTGTATCATCAGATGTTCATGCACAGCAAGCGGTATGCTTGCAATTGTTCTGACCATCGGTATCATTCCTTTCATATCTTATGAGAGTATGCTGCGGACAAGCTGCAGCTGCTTTGTGTAGCTGCCAAACATAACGCCTCTGTCAATAGCGCAGTCGCGGAAATCACGTCCCTGCGAGATGACGATATAGTCGTCGTTCACAAGGCAGTTGTTTGCAGGGTCAATGCCCTCCCAATGGTCGCCTGTCCAGAATTCTACCCACGAATGTGTTTCGCCGTCGCAGAAAGCAAGACCTGCTATATACCTTGCTGCAATGCCGTCCATACGCAAAAGAGAGATAAGAATATGCGAAAAATCCTGACAAACTCCCCTTTTCAGCACAAACGCCTCCGCCGCTGTGGTGTCGGTATCTGTATGCCCTTTTTCATACACAACGGTATTTGCCAGCGCCGCGCAAAGATACTCTGCCCTTTCGGCAATAGTGCCCGTACATTCGCGCTTTATTTCTTCGTAAAACTCTTTCAGAGCTTCATCGGGCTTTGTATACTGCGACTGATACAGATAGCACGGCATATAGTCGGTACGGTGTTTGGTGTGATCGACCTGCGCCGCACCTTTTATCTCAAAATCAAGAAAACGGTGGTCGCCTTTAAGATAGCCTGCTGTGACGTTGTTACCGAAAGCGTCAACAGTCTGCTGCGTTGAAACATATGGCGTGATGTTCAAGCTGCACGACAAAAGCCGCTGCGTTTCGGTCTCGGGCGGTATAACGCGCAGAGCAAAGCTGTGGTTGTGAACATAGTCGTCAAAAGTAAGTTTTGCACAATAGTAAAAATTCACCTGTTTCATACTGCCGCCTCCGATGTTTCAAACAAGCAGCACAAAGCCTGTGTGGCTTTCATGCCGTCTTTTTCATAGTCGCTCTCGCTGCCAAGTATTTCTACAAGCTCAGAGAGATATTTTGTACTGTAACGGTAAGGCGTACCCTTTGGAACGCGATTGAGATTTTTGCAAAGCCTTACAAATTCTTTTTCTACCGCGTCAAATGGGTATTTTAGCCTTATGTACATATCCAGCCGCTCAATAGTCTTGCCGATGTAGATTATGTTTCTTATCTCATCGTCGTAGATATGCTCGTTTATACAGCCCCAAAAACTGTACAGTATATCTTCAAGCGGCAAAAGCGACATACGAACGTTACTGCTCTGCTCTGCCCTTTTCAGCGTATCTTTCGCCATTTGCAGAAACGACAGCGAGTCTGTAGATATCTCCTCGCGCAGGACTATGCCGTTGTCATAGGCGCGCTCTAGGCTGAAAGCCGCAGAGTTGGGGTTTTGGTCATCGAACAGAAAACTGCGTATAAATTCTCTGCTGTCGGAATATGTATCCGCAAGCCCGAAGCACGCCAGATAATCCTGATAGCCTTTCTTTTCTTCAAGCATACTGTCATACACCCTGCCAAGCGCTTTCAGCGTTGTAAAAAATCTTTCTGTATAGCGACCAAGCCAGTAAAGGCGGTCGCTATGTTCTAACGAGATAGTACCCATGTGTCTTTAAAGCCTCCTCCTTGTGATGAGTTTACAACGAACGAATCGGGGTTTCGCGAAAACCGCGTAAGACCCGAAGCCCACACTTTTGTCTTTTCGCCCGAAAGCACAAACGCTCTCAAATCAGCCTTGCGCATAACGGTCTCATTCCCCTCAACTATCGGCAGGTCGAGAAAATCAATGACTTCCTGCGCTATAAAACGCCGCGGCTCCGCTATGATAGTTTTGCGAAATTCCTCAAGCTTTTCTTTGCTAAGGTCGCTGCCGAACACAACGCCGTAGCCGCCTGCCTCGGCAACATCTTTTATAACGAGCGTTTCAAGATGATCCATTACATACTTCATGTCGTCCTCATAAAACGGCAGGTATGTCGGTGCGTTTTTAAGTATAGGCTCTTCGCCGAGGTAGTATTTTATCATCTTCGGTACGAAATAATATATGCCCTTGTCGTCAGCTACGCCGTTACCGAGCGCGTTCACAATGCCTACATTTCCACTACGGTAAGCCTCCATAAGGTTCGGTATACCGATAAGCGACTGCGGCAGGAACGTCAGCGGGTCTAAGTATTCGTCAGAGATACGGCGATAAAGAACGCCTATTCTTGTTTTGCCGCCCGAATATGTGCGGTGGTACAGAATGTTGTCCTCAACGAAAAGCTCATCGTTCTGCACCAGCACCGAGCCCGTCAGCTCTGCAAGGTAAGAATGTTCAAAATACGCCGCATTATAACGTCCCGGCGTAAGTATAGCCCTAATGCCGCCGCAGTTTGCATTTTCCATCGTTTCTTTCAGAAGCTCGGCATAGCCGCGGTTGTCAACGATGTTGTTTTCTTCAAAGGCATTCGGCGCTGCAATACGCGTAAGCTCCCTTGCAATAAGCGGATAAGACGCGCCCGAGGGTATTCGCAGGTTGTCCTCAAGAATATACCACTCGCCGTCTTTTGCCTGAACGAGGTCAATGCCCGATATATGGCTGTATATGCGGTTTTTCGGTGTTATGCCCTCGCACTCGGCAAGGTAGCCCTTTGAGATGTAGATGAAATCTTCGGGCACAATGCCATCGTGCACAATTTTCTTTTCGTGGTAGATGTCGTAAAGAAATTCATTCAGGGCGTTCACACGCTGCACGAGACCTTTTTCTATGCTGCAAAAATCCTCTGCCGTTATCACTCTCGGAATGGGGTCAAACGGGAAAAACTGCTCATTGAATACGCCGTTTTTGTATATGCCAAACTTCACTCCGTATCGCCGCAGAAGCTCGTTTATCTCAGCGGCATTGCCTACTGCCTGCATAAATTGCCCCTGTTTTAGCTGTACCATTTTACTCACTCCTGTCAGAAATTTGCAAAACAAAAAGCGCCGCCCCCATAATGGGAGAAGCGCCTTTGCTTTCTTCATATTTTTATTGTACCACTAAATTTTCCCTTTGTCAAGCCACTTTGAAAAATTTTCAAAGGTTAAGTTTAATATCCGCTGAGATAGCGCCGCACTATCACTTTGTACCCCGAAAAAAGGTGTAGCGTTACGCCGGAATTTATCAGATAACTGTTTAATGTCATGGAAGAATTACAGTTTTAAGCGGTTTTAGTGCCGCTTAAAATCGCCGACTCAATTAAGTCGGCGAAGTAATTCTTCTGCACTTTACCGCCATCAGGCGGTAAATGTGTGCCACAGGTTCAATTCCTGTGCCGCAAAACAGCACAAAAATAACAATACCTTTCGGTTGCCTCGAGGTATTGTATCTTTTGAATATAGCAAATAAAAGTATCGTCACGGGGACAAAAATGGGGTACATTACTCAGTACCCCGAAAACAGGTGCAGCGTTACGCCGGAATTTATCAGATAACTGTTTAATGTCATGGAAGAATTACGGTTTTAAGCGGTTTTAATGCCGCTTAAAATCGCCGACTCAATTAAGTCGGCGAAGTAATTCTTCTGCACTTTACCGCCATCAGGCGGTAAATGTGTGCCACAGGTTCAATTCCTGTGCCGCAAAACAGCACAAAAATAACAATACCTCTCGATTGCCTCGAGGTATTGCCATTTTTGTGGTGCGGGTAACAGGACTTGAACCTGCACGCCATTGACAATAGAACCTAAATCTATCGCGTCTGCCAATTCCGCCATACCCGCATATTCAGTTTTATATTTTCACCGCCGACAATAAAAGGAGATATTTCAGCAACTTAATATCTAAAGCACAGCCATGGTAATATGATACCACAGCTGCGCTGATATGTCAAGAAGCGTTATTCTTCGGGAACAGGTCTTGAAAGTGTAATAGCAAGAATATCGTCCGAAGATGGGTTCTTTACATAGTAATTCGTTGTTTCAACGGGTCTGTAAATGCCGTCATCGCCCTTTTGGCGCGTAACGACCCTTCTTGTTCTTTGACCGTTGTTATACGCGTTTATCTGGTCGTTGATATCAAAAGTATCAATGAAAAGCTGCTGGTCTTCGGGCAGCATGGTAGACGCGCCGTGCATGATAAGCTCTGTATACACGCCTGTTGACGGGCAGGAACGCGTTGTGAAGTTCTCGTAGACCATCATATAAAAGCTGTTGCGGGAAAGATTGCTCATTATAACGAGTGGATAGCACATAAACACCGCGTCAAGCAGCAGTTGAGTTGCGCTTGCGGCAGGCTGGGTAACGAGGATATCCTCCGCCTGCTCGTCAGGCTCATGATTTTCCAGTACAGCGGCATACTCGCTCTCGTTCACAGGCTTTGAAAAGTAAAAGCCTTGTATCGTTTCGCAGCCGCAGGTACGCAGAAAACCGAGCTGTTCTTTAGTTTCAACACCCTCTGCAACGGTTGAGAGCTTGAGCCTCTGAGCAAAGCTGAAAATGCTTTCAAGAACTATACGTTCCTTTTCGTTTTCACAGTTTCCGCTGAGAAGCGATTTATCTATTTTCAAAACGTTCGCAGGAACATCTTTCACAAAGGTGAGCGACGAAAGTCCGCTGCCGAAGTCGTCAATAGCGACAGAGAAATTCTCTTTTCTTATATCGGCTATGAACTGAATGATATTTGTTCCGTCAACAAGTGCTGATTCGGTTATCTCGACTTCGATAAGCTTTCTGGGAATATCATATCTGTCAACGACCTCGCAGAGATGTTGTACAAAGTTTTTTTCTTTTGTATGAAATCTTGAAAAGTTAACGGATACTGTGACTTTTTTTGCGCCGCGCTTTATCTCACGGTTCAGAAATTTGCAGACCTCATCAAGTATGTACCAGTCCAGCTTTGTTATAAGCATACTTTTTTCAAGAAGCGGTATGAACTGATACGGCGGTATAACGCTTCCGTCGTCATCTATCCAACGCGCCAACGCTTCAGCGCCGTTGATATGACCTGTTATCGCGTCAAACTTAGGCTGATAAAATGCCACTATCTTCTTCTCCGCTATTGCCTTGTCAAGAAGAGCATTTATATTATCTTCGGTAAAAACTGTTTTCATAGTTATCCCTCCAAATATAATTATTATCAGAAATAAAGTCCCTCTTCGGATTCGTGCTTCATCGGACGGTTCATCAGGTGACCGAGAGCGTCCTTGGGAGGCATATCCTCAAAAAGTATCTTATACAACTGTTCTATTATAGGCGCGTCAACGCCGAGCTTTTTCGCAAGAGGATATGCGATCTTAGTGGAATAATATCCCTCGACAGTACCCGTGCGTCTGACGGCTTCCTCTGCTTTTACCCCCTGCCCTATCAGTATACCTGCGCGCCTGTTGCGGCTGTGCATACTTGTGCAGGTAACTATAAGGTCGCCGAGACCCGTAAGGCCCGAAAAAGTTTTTTCGTCAGCTCCCATAGCGACGCCGATACGCGCTATCTCGGTAAGACCCCTTGTCATAAGGGCGGCTTTGGTATTATCTCCAAATCCCATACCGTCGACCACTCCCGCAGCCAGAGCAATGGAATTTTTGAGCGAACCGCCGACCTCGCAGCCAATGACATCGGAATTTGTATATATTCTCAATGTGGAATTGCTTAGCTCGTCTTGTACATAATACGCATAATTGAGATCTTCGCAGGCGGCTACAACGGTCGTAGGAGTACCGCGCGCTATTTCTTCGGCGTGTGACGGGCCTGACAATACTACCGTTTTGTTCGGCAGGATATCAGATATAACCTCGCTCATACGGCGCATAGTGCCTCCCTCAAAGCCCTTTGAGGTGCTGACGACTACCGATCTTTCATTCATATACGGTTTGGCGGTATTGCACACCTCTGCAACAAACTGCGTCGGTATACCGATTATAACTATATTCGCACCCTCGACGCAAGCTATATCGGTGGTCAACCGTACTCCGTCAGGCACGACAGCTCCGGACAATTTTGAGCGAAGCTCTCCGGTTCGTTTTATAGTATCTATCTCGTCCTGAAATTTAGACCACACAGTAACATTATGACCAATTTTTTCGCACATTATAGCAAGTGAAAGTCCAAAACCTCCGCTGCCGAGTATCGTTATATCAGCCATTAAAACACCTCCGAAAAGTTGTCAGCTTTTTTTGCTTTTAAAGCTGAGTTTATTTTCCGTACCGTTTACAAGTCTTACTATATTGCTCTTATGCTTTAATATTACGATTATCGCTACCGCCAAAGCTATCAAAGCGTTCTGCCATGGCGCTTCATATCCCCTTACTGTCTGCGAGATGATAGTGCATATAGGGAAAGAAGAAATTGCTATTATAGACGCAAGTGAAACATATCTGCTTATGCTTACGACTATTATGAAGATAGCTACCGCAACTGCGCAGGTAAGCGGGTCTACGGCTATCATAGTAGTAGCGGTGAGAAGCACGCCTTTTCCTCCGCGAAAACCGTAATAACACGGGAAGATATGTCCCAGTATCACGAACAGGCAGGAAAGATAATTCACAAACAGCGAATTTGAAAGCAGTTCAACGCCGAAATGCCCTGCCAAAAGTCTACAGATAAGTACTGCCGCTATGCCTTTTATAAGGTCAAGCACCAGAGTAAGTGCGGCAGTAGGCTTGCCGAAAGTCCTCAAAACGTTTGTAAGACCTGCATTGCCGCTGCCATAGTCGCGAATATCCTTGCGGTATATCAGCTTACAAATAACTATCGAGGTATTTATGCTGCCGAAAAGATACGAAAACAGCACAGTAAATATCCAAACAAAAGCTTCCATAATAACAACCGTTCCTCAAATTATTTTACGTCGTTGGTATCGCGTTCCCTTATCTTCATAACTATGGGCGTTTCGTTTAGTGAGAACGTTTCGCGTATCTGATTTTCCAGATATCTCTGATAAGAGAAATGGAAAAGGTCTTTGCGATTGACAAACACAACAAATGTAGGCGGTCTTGTAGACGCCTGCGTCATATAATATATCTTCAGACGCCTGCCCTTATCCGATGGCGGCTGGACGCGTTCGGTAGCATATGCGAGCACGTCGTTAAGCTTTCCTGTTGATATCCTTATTGAGTTTTGCGCAAAGGTCCTCTTGATAAGATCGAACAATTTATCTATTCTATGCCCTGTTTTAGCGGATATGAACACGAACGGAACATACTGCATAAAGCTGAGATCATCTTTCAGCTTTGCCAGCATATCTTTCATTGTATTCGTATCCTTTTCTACGGCGTCCCACTTATTTACGGCGACGACACAGGCTTTTCCCTTTTCGTGGGCATAGCCCGCGACCTTTGAATCCTGCTCTGTAAAGCCCTCGGTAGCGTCTATGACGATAACGGCAACGTCAGCTCTGTCGACAGCCATATACGATCTGAGCACGCTGTACTTTTCTATATTCTCCAGCACCTTGGACTTTCTGCGTATACCTGCCGTATCTATGAAAACAAACTTACCGTGCTCGTTTTCTATTACGGTATCCGTTGCGTCGCGTGTCGTACCCGCAATATCGGATACTATTAAGCGTTCTTCACCGCATATTTTATTTATCATGGACGATTTTCCAACATTGGGCTTTCCAATGACGGCAACTTTTATAACATCGTCGCCGAGATCCTCTTCTACGTCATCAGGAAGATGTTCACAGACGGCGTCAAGCAGATCCCCCGTACCGTGACCGTGAACAGAAGAAACTGCTATTGGGTCGCCCAGACCCAGATTATAAAACTCATAAAGCTCCATTGGAGGCTCGCCGAGAGTATCGCACTTATTTACGCAAAGCACAACGGGCTTCCCCGACTTTATAAGCATTGCGGCAACGTCATAGTCGCTTGCCGTTACACCGCTTCTTATATCCGTGACCAGCACTATTACCTCTGCGCTGCTGACAGCGATTTCCGCCTGCCGTCTCATCTGAGAAAGGATAACATCGTCGCTGTCGGGCTCTATTCCGCCCGTATCGACGAGCATAAACTCTCTGCCGCGCCATTCGCACTTTGAATATATCCTATCCCTTGTGACGCCCGGGGTATCCTCAACTATTGACAGTCTTTGACCTATGAGCTTATTAAAAAGCGTAGACTTACCAACATTTGGTCTGCCGACTACGGCAACAACAGGTAACGGCATATTTTTTCTCCTTTCACAAAGTCAAACGGCTATTATCGCCCGCTGTCATGTGCTATTATGAAAAAAGCAGAGAAGGATCTGCCCTCTCTGCCTGACCTTCGATAAGCGCACGACTAGTCGTTATTTTTAGCGATTACCTCTACGCCCTTATAGTATCCGCAAGATTTGCAAACTTTATGCGGAGACGTAAGCTCGCCGCAGTTAGAGCATCTGCAAAGCGCAGGCTGCGGAAGCTTCCATACGGCGCTGCGTCTTTTATCACGTCTCGCCTTGGAGACCTTTCTCTTTGGTACTGCCATTTTGGCACCTCCTCTTCAGGATAATAAACTAATTGCTGTGCGAACAGGAGCACTCCCCTTTATTCAGGTCTGCTCCGCATTTAAAGCATAGTCCCTTGCAATCTTCCCTGCAAAGTATCTTTGTGGGAAGCTCAAGCAACAGATCACACATCACGAGCTCGTCCATATCGAGAGCATAGTCCTTGCATACGACATAATCGTCGTACCGTGAATCTTCGGTAACAAGCGTATGCTCAAAGCTGAAGCTGTACTCCCTTGAGAACTCGAAAAGACATCTGTCACAAACATGGTCCGCAACAAATCTGCACGAATAACACAGCGTAACAACGCCTGCACGATTGCTCACCGCGCCGCTTACTGTTATAGGCGAACCAAACGAATGATAGGGATACTGCTCAAGTTTTTCTGCATTTATCTCGCAGTCGAACTTTTTGCTTTCATTAGGTATACTGAATATGTTTTTTAACTGTAATACCATAGTTTACCTAAACTGTACTCCTTTCATTGCATGAAAACAGAACATCACAAAGAACATTATAGCGTTATTTTACCGCATTGTCAAGTGATTTTTAAAAAATTACATAAATGCCTTAACTTTTTCGGGCAGATTATCGGCGTCCTCGGAAACGGTAAAGGTTATCTTTACGTCCTTGGCAACTATTGCGAGCTTGTCCAGCATAGCACCGAGAGCCTCATAGTCTCTGCCGCCCATTTTAAGTATACCGTCAACAAAAACGTGCTGTATATCATAATTTCCCGCGAGCATTCCGGTAACAAAGCCATAGAACGCATCAAAGCTGCTTATACCGTACTCCTCCGCATCGACGAGCCTTACCTTATGCGGGATATCATAAGTGAGCTTCATGCCTCTTTCTATACATACTACCGAACCGGTAGCGACTTCAAGAGCTTCATGTATACGCTCCACCAATACTTTTGTTTTGCCAGTACCTTTTTTACCAGTTATCAAATTTATCATCAGATAGCACTCCGTTCTGCCCTTTCAGGCGATTTGTATGCTTAAAAGCGATATTACCGCTTTAAGATCCTTATTTAATTTTAGCTTCGAGCTCCGCTTTTGCCTGCTCATAGCCGGGTTTGCCGAGAAGAGCGAACATATTTTTCTTATAGCTTTCAACGCCCGGCTGATCAAACGGGTTAACGCCCAGCATATATCCGGAAACTGCGCAAGCCTTTTCAAAGAAGTATATCAGTTCTCCGAGGTTCTCCTCATCGGGAGCGTCCATTTCTATAACTATATTCGGCACGCCGCCCTCGGTATGGGCAAGCACGGTACCCTCGAACGCTTTTCTGTTTACGACGCTCATATTCTGATCAGTCAGGAAGTTGAGCTTATCGAGATTTTCCGCATCGTTCTCCAAAAACATATCATACTTTGGCTTTTTGATATCAACGACGGTCTCGAACATTATCCTTGAACCGCTCTGTATAAACTGACCGAGCGAATGAAGGTCGGTAGAGAAAGTTGCAGATGTCGGGAAAATGCCCTTATTATCTTTTCCCTCACTCTCGCCGAAAAGCTGTTTCCACCATTCGGTCATCATTGTGAACGACGGGTCGTATGTAACGAGCATTTCAACAGACTTTCCCTTGCGGCTGAGGATATTTCTTATAACGGCATAATCATAGCAGTCGTTATTATCAACACCGGCGTACTTTTCTCTGGCGTTTGCAGCGCCTGCCATAAGCTTGTCTATATCCGCGCCGGAAACGGCTATCGGCAGCAGACCGACTGCTGTCAGCACGGAAAACCTGCCTCCGATATCATCGGCGATGACAAACGTTTCATAACCTTCCTTATCGGAAAGCTCTTTCAAAGTACCTTTCGCCTTATCCGTAGTAGCGAATATCCTTGTTCTTGCGCCGTCCTTGCCGTACTTATCTTCCAGAAGCTTTTTGAAAATGCGGAAAGCGAGCGCGGGCTCAGTAGTAGTACCCGACTTTGATATAACGTTTACGCAAATATCCTTGCCCTCGCATATAGAAAGCACCTCTGTAAGGTAGGTCGGGCTGATATTGTTACCGACAAAATAGATATCGGGCGTATCCTTCTTGATACAGTTATAGAACGGGGAGCGCAAAAACTCAATAGCCGCTCTTGCGCCGAGGTATGAGCCGCCTATACCGATAACGATAAGTATGTCGCAGCTCTCCTGTATTCTTTTTGCGGCGGCTTTTATACGGGCAAACTCTTCCTTGTCATAATTAACGGGCAGGTCAAGCCAGCCGAGAAAATCATTACCAAGTCCCGTGCCGCTGACAAGAGTATTATGCGCTGCTTCCAGCTGCGGTCTCAACGCATTTATTTCATGCTCTCCTATGAAACCGCCAAGATATTTAGAATTAAGTTTGATAGACAAATTATAGTCAGTCCTTTCAAAATATAAAACTACATATAGTTAACCGACGATAAAAACATATCATCAATATAATTGTACAATATATCCGTATTTTTTTCAAGCGGTTTTGGAAAACACACAACATTTTGTATATACTGACCAATTTTAAACTCATAAATTTAGTAATTCTAACAACAGACGTTTAAACGCTTCAATAGCCGTGAGCTTATTGACGCTTTCAGCTACAAAAATATCGGTCGTAAATATCTCCTCGCCGTTTAGTGTAAACACCGCGCTTCCTATAATATCTCCCTCTTTAACTGGAGCGGGAACGGAATTTATCCTTTCTGCGGCGACTTTTATCTTAGACGAGCTTCCCTTAGGTATCAAAACCGCGGACTTATCCGAATAATCCACAGCCGCAAACGGTTTACTGCCGAGGGTAACGGCTACATCGTCCAATATACCGTCTTTCATTTCTGGAACATACACTTCATGGGCTGCAAAAGCAGTATTCATCGCGTCTCTCGCCCATGAGAACCTGCTGTCCTCATCGGGAGAACCTATCATAACGGCAACAACGGTCATTCCGTCGCGCTGAGCCGCGGCCGCAAGACAGTTACCCGCGCCCTGCGAATAGCAGGCTTTTATACCGATAATGCCTTTATAAGACCTTATCAGCCTGTTGAGGTTTACAAGCTGTGTTTTCCCGCCGCGGACATTATCTATCCATGTAGTCATATATCCGAACAGTTCATCATGCTTTGACAGCTCCGCGCAAAGGACAGCCGTATCGTATGCCGAGGTTATTGTTTCCTCCGAAACTCCCGTACAGTCGGCATAAACGGTATCCTCCATACCCAGCGCTTCTGCTTTGGCGTTCATTCTTTCAACGAATGCAGTCTCCGTTTTTTCACAGGTCTCCGCAAGGGCGGCGCAGGCGTCGTTGGCATTTCCTATGGTAATTGCCTTTACAAGCTCCTCGACGGATATCTTTTCTCCTTTGTCGAGCCATATCTGCGGGTCTTGCATGGAATTAGCATACTCCGACACGGTAACGGAGGTATCATATGACAGCTTGCCGCTTTCAATATCCTCCTGAACGATAAGAAGCGTCATGAGCTTGGCAAAATGTCCGGCGGGATACACTTCATGCTCGTTTTCCGAGGATATAACCGTACCTGTCACCGCTTCATAAACGATATCTGCCTGTATGACCTGTGAAGAAGCCTGTCCGCTCTCGAAAAAGCGTTCATACAATTTCTGTATAAAGCCGTCAAACGGCGTTACCAACAGTTCAAAAGACAATACAAATGAAATTAAACGATACAATAAATTAGCTGTACACATTGTCCGCACCTCCGATTTAACTATATGCCGAAGATACTGCGAAATGTGCAGAATGATGTCATCAGCAAAAAACGTCCGCTCCTTAACTGCGGGCAGACGTTCACAAAGCTAGCTGACGATGAATTTCTTTATAGATGACAGAAACTCCGAAGCGTCCTGCGTATGGGCATGAAGCTCAACAGGATTTTCGGTATCGAAGCTGAAAAGCCCCATTACCGACTTTGCGTCAATAGTAGAGTCACCCGAAACAAGCTCCACATTATAGTTCTGTCTGGCAACTGCATTAAGAAAATCTCTTATGTCCTGTGCGGTATTCAGCCTTATAGTAGTTTTTACCATAACGAAATCCCCAATCAGTAAAAAATATTCCGTAGATAATAATATCAAAAAACAAAACAGATTGTCAATAGGTAATTGCATTTATCGGACAAATATAGTATAATAGTCATTAACAACGAGTATTAGGGATAATATTTGTGCATTTTTATCGGACGGAGTGATAACGCTATGCCTGAGAGGTACGTCAAGGATATATACATATGTTATTTTACGCTGGGCTGCAAAGTAAATCAATGCGAGACCGAAAACATAAGGCAGCTTCTCACCGCATATGGCTGCAAGACTGCCGTATCAGCCGAAAAAGCGGATATTTGTGTAGTCAATTCCTGCACCGTAACGGGAAAAGCTGACAAAAAATGCCGTCAACTGCTGCACAGGATAAAAAAGCTCAGCCCGAAATGCGGGATAGTTCTGACAGGCTGCCTGCCGCAGACGGCAAAGGAAAAGGCGCGTGAATTGTTTGACAGCGGTTCATGCGATGTGGTCATCGGCAATACCGGCACCAGGCTTACTGCCGAAGCGGTAATGAGGTATGCAAGGAGCGGCGAACGCACGTTCGATATCAAGCCGCACACGCGTCACGAAGCCTTTGATGATTTTATAAACAGCGAATTTACTCAGAAAACAAGGGCTTATCTGAAAATTCAGGACGGCTGCGACAGGTATTGCAGCTATTGTATAATACCGTATGCCAGAGGCGACATTCGCTCAAAGCCTATCGACAGCATTATACATGACGCGCGGCTGCTCGCTGCCAACGGACATATCGAAATAGTTCTTACGGGGATAAACCTCTGCCGTTACGGCGCCGATCTGGACGGAGACATAAGACTTGTTGACGCCGTTGAAGCGGTATGCTCCGTTGACGGGATAGAGAGGGTGCGCCTCGGTTCTATCGAGCCAGAGCTTATAAGTGACAGCGACATAGAAAGGCTTGCACATCTTGAAAAGCTTTGTCCGCATTTTCATCTGTCGCTGCAAAGCGGCTGCGACAAGACCCTGAAAGCCATGAACAGGCACTACACAACGGCGCAGTATGCTGAATTAGTTTCAAAGCTGAGAAGCGCTTTTCCAGGCTGCGCGATCACCACAGATGTAATGGTAGGATTTGCGGGCGAGACCGAAGAGGATCACAGACAGTCGTTGGAGTTTGTAAAGTCAATGGGCTTTGCAAGGGTACATATATTCCCCTACTCTGTCAGAAGCGGAACGGCTGCCGAGAAAATGGCAGGTCATATTCCCGAGGAAATAAAACATAGACGAGCCTCGGAAATGGACGAGGTGTGCCGAAAGACATCTCATGAGTTCCTGTCGAATATGGTCGGAAAACGTGTAAAAGTTCTGTTTGAAAAAGAAAATTGCACAACTTTTCACAACGGATACAGCGAAAATTACACACATATTAAGATTATCAGAAAAAATCCTCAAAAAAGTTTGCGTAAACAAACATTTTATGTTATTATAAATAGTGTAGGTACAGATTTCTGTTTAGGCGAGATCTGCGACTGACATTTCGTATTCGTATCTTATTTTTCTTAAGGAGTTGTAAATATGCCTGTTTACAGAATTTATGTTGAAAAGAAACCCGAGTTCGCAGTCGAAGCACGGTCGCTTTTGGGAGATATCAGATCGGCATTAGGTATCGAGGGACTTCAAGGTCTGCGCGTTATAAACAGATACGACGCAGAGGGTCTCACCCCAGAGACCTTTGCAATGGCTGCCCCCATAGTTTTTTCCGAGCCTGCCGTTGACGTTGTTTATGAACATCTTCCCGAGATCGAAGAGGACGAGCAGGTGTTCGCCGTTGAGTATCTCCCGGGTCAGTTCGACCAGAGATCTGACTCCTGCGCTCAGTGCATATCTCTGCTGACAGGCGAAAAACAGCCTACTGTACGTTCAGCGAGGATATACATCGTCAAGGGAATGATATCCGACGACGACCTGGCAGCTATCAAAAAATATATGATCAACCCCGTGGAGAGCCGCGAGGCTTCTTTCCTGCGCTTTGAAACGCTTGATACGCAATACGATGTGCCTACCTCCGTTGATACCATAGACGGCTTTATTTACTCCAATGACAACGACCTGCACGATCTGCTGGACAAAATGGGTCTTGCAATGGATTTTGACGATATAAAGTTCTGCCGCGACTACTTCCGCGACAGCGAAAAGCGCAACCCGACTATAACTGAGATACGAATGATAGATACCTACTGGTCAGATCACTGCCGCCACACGACTTTCCTGACAGAGATAGACGGCGTTGATATACAGTGCGACTACATAAAAGACACCTATGACAAGTATACGCAAGTGCGCTCCGAGCTTTACGAGGGCAGGACAGACAAGCCGCTCACGCTTATGGATCTTGCTGTGATAGGCGCAAAAAAGCTCAAAAAGGACGGCTTGCTCAAGGATCTTGACGAGAGCGAAGAGATAAACGCCTGCTCTGTCAGGATAAAAGTTGACGTAAACGGCGAGGACGAGGACTGGCTGCTGATGTTTAAAAACGAAACTCACAACCACCCTACCGAGATCGAACCGTTCGGCGGAGCTGCCACATGCCTCGGCGGCGCTATAAGAGATCCTCTTTCGGGACGCTCGTATGTTTATCAGGCTATGAGGGTAACGGGTGCGGCAAATCCGCTCGTTCCCATTGAAGATACTATCGAGGGCAAACTGCCGCAAAGAAAGATAGTCGTTGGTGCGGCTAACGGTTATTCGTCATACGGAAACCAGATAGGTCTTGCGACAGGTATAGTAAACGAGATATATCACCCGGGTTATGTAGCCAAAAGGCTTGAGATAGGCGCAGTCATCGGCGCTGCTCCCGCTTCCAATGTAAGGCGCGAAAGACCACAGGAGGGCGATGTTGTTATCCTGCTCGGCGGCAGAACGGGCCGCGACGGCTGCGGCGGAGCTACGGGCTCATCAAAATCTCATACGCTTTCCTCTCTTGAAAGCTGCGGCGCAGAGGTACAGAAAGGTAATGCGCCTATTGAAAGAAAGCTGCAAAGACTTTTCCGCGACCCCGAAGTTACAAGGCTCATAAAGCGCTGCAACGACTTCGGCGCGGGCGGTGTATCTGTGGCGATAGGAGAGCTTACCGACGGTCTTATCATCGACTTGAACAAGGTCCCCAAAAAGTATGACGGTCTTGACGGCACAGAGCTTGCTATATCCGAATCACAGGAAAGAATGGCTGTTGTAGTTTCCGCCGGCGACGCAGAAAAGTTTATGCGCGCGGCGGACAAGGAAAACCTCGAAGCTACCAAGGTCGCAGTCGTAACTGCAGATCCGCGTCTCAAAATGATATGGAACGGCGCAACGATTGTTGATCTTTCAAGAGAATTTCTCAACTCCAACGGCGCTTCAAAGCACACGACTATCACGGTCGAAGAGCCTGTTGTTATTACGAGCGAAAACGTTAAGGACTCCGCTGCGATGTGGGAGGAAATGATATCCAACCTCAATATCTGCTCGCAGAAAGGTCTGGTAGAAAGATTTGACTCTACCATTGGCGCAGGTACTGTACTTATGCCTTACGGCGGCAAATACCAGAACACTCCGACGCAGGCTATGGCAGCAAAGATACCTGTGCTGAACGGCGATACAACGACCGCTTCTATAATGGCGTGGGGATTTAACCCGTTTTTGTCTTCGCAGTCGCCGTATCACGGGGCGATATCCGCTGTTACGGAATCTATCGCTAAGGTCGTTGCGGCAGGAGGAAGCCATAAGCATTGCTGGCTCACTTTCCAGGAATACTTTGAAAGAACGCAGAACGACCCGACGCGCTGGGGCAAACCACTTGCCGCGCTTCTCGGAGCATTCAAAGCTCAAATGGAATACGGCATAGCTTCTATCGGCGGAAAGGACTCTATGAGCGGTACATTTGAAAAGATAGACGTTCCGCCTACCCTAGTTTCTTTTGCGGTATCTACCGCAAAGACCGACAGGATAATCTCGCAGGAGTTCAAAAAAGCCGGTTCTAAGGTAATTTACATAAAGCCCGAATATGACAGCAACGGTCTGCCTGTATTCAGCAGCGTACTGGAAGTATTCGACAAGGTAGAAAAGCTTATCAGCGAGGGCAAGGTGCTTTCTTGCTGGAGCGTTTCTTACGGCGGCATTTCCGAGGCAATATCCAAAATGGCATTTGGAAACAAGATAGGCTTCAGATTTACAAGCTTTGTTTCCCCGTCAGAGTTGTACCGTGCCTGCTACGGAAGCTTCATTATAGAGCTTGCGGACGGCGTTGACGCGGGTGAACGCATACTCGGAGAAACTATATCGGATAATGTGATAATCACAGACAACTACACGGTAGATCTCGAAAAGCTCGAAAGACTTTGGGAAGAAAAGCTCGAACCCGTTTATCCTACAAAAGTCGTGCTTCCGAAGATCATGCCCGAAGTATACGGTTACTCGGTATCGGAGAGACATACATCGTCTGTAAAAATAGCCAGACCGAGAGTGCTCATACCGGTATTCCCCGGCACAAACTGTGAATACGATACTGCAAAGGCGTTTGAAAAAGCAGGCGCAAAGGCGGATATATTCGTTATAAGAAATCTCAATGAAGCGCAGATAAACGAGTCTGTCGCAGAGATAGAAAGACGCATAAAAAATTCCCAGATCATTATGCTGCCGGGCGGATTTTCCGGCGGCGACGAGCCTGACGGAAGCGGCAAGTTCATAACCGCATTCTTCAAAAATCCCCGTCTTGCTGACGCTATACACGACCTGCTGAAAAACAGAGACGGTCTGATGATGGGCATATGCAACGGTTTCCAGGCGCTTGTCAAGCTGGGGCTTGTTCCATACGGCGAGATACGCGATATGCGCGACGACTCCCCTACTCTGACTTTCAACACCATAGCGCGCCACCAGTCAAAAATGGTACGCACACGCATTTCTTCAAACAAGTCTCCTTGGCTGGCTGACGCAAACGTAGGCGATATACATACTGTTGCCATATCGCACGGCGAGGGCAGATTTATCGCTGCCGCCGAAGAGATAGCACAGATGGCGCACAACGGTCAGATAGCTACGCAGTATGTTGACTTTGCCGACAGACCTACTTATGACATACAGTGCAACCCGAACACTTCCGTTGACGCTATCGAAGGTATCACCTCGCCTGACGGCAGAGTTTTCGGTAAAATGGGACACTCAGAGCGTATGGGCAGCAATGTCTGCATAAATGTTCCCGGTGAAAAGGATCAGCACATATTCGCTAACGGTGTAAAGTATTTCGGTTAACGATATGAGCGCTTTGACAAAGGTACTAATTATATATGTATGTGTGCTTGGCTTTATAACTTTTATAATGTACGGTATTGATAAATCCAAAGCTAAACACCATAAATGGCGTATACCCGAGCGAGTTTTGCTGGGAATGTGCATAGCGGGCGGAGTTATCGGCGGCTGGCTGGGTATGTACGCGTTCCGCCACAAAACAAAGCATTTGAAGTTTTATCTTGTACAAAGCCTAGCCGTGCTGATATGGGCAATATTGTTCATAATATCGTTCAGAATATAAAATGAGCGTTTCCACTGATAATTTGGTGGAAACGCTTTTTGTCAGCACAGCTTTTCAAGTGAACGCTTTATCTGGCGAAGTATTCGTTTTTCAAGGCGTGAAATATACGACTGCGATATGCCTACCTCGTCGGCGACCTCTTTCTGGGTGCGCTCCTTATAGCCAGCCAGCCCGAAGCGCATTTGCATTATAGTGCGTTCACGGTCGCCGAGCATATCTATCTGCTCAAGAAGCAGACGCTTTTCGGTCTCGCTTTCAAGACCGCGTATCACTATATCGTCGTCCGTGCCGAGGATATCGCCGAGCAGAAGCTCGTTGCCGTCCCAGTCAACATTGAGCGGCTCGTCGATAGATATTTCCTTTCTCGTCTGGGAAGTCTTTCGCAGAAACATAAGTATCTCATTCTCGATACAGCGCGAAGCATATGTCGCCAGCTTTATGTTTTTATCTGGACGAAAGGTCTTTACCGCCTTTATAAGACCGATTGTTCCTATGGAAATAAGATCCTCAATACCTATGCCGGTAGACTCGAATTTTTTCGCAATATATACTACAAGTCTGAGATTATGTATTATCAGCAGCTCGTGCGCTTTTTTCTCGTCTATCTCCAAAAGCTCGAATGCTTTTGCCTCCTCCTCGGCAGTCAGCGGCGGAGGAAGGGCCTGCGAGCCGTTAATATAGTCCAGCCGCTTTACCCCAAACAGTTTTTCAAGTATCCTTTGAATAAATGCAGCCAGTTTTCCCCTAACCGATGTTCCCAATGCTGTCACGCCTCTCTTTATATCATATATGTATTATTACGTCAACAAACCCGGATTGAATATCGCCTGTTCGCTGCTGCCCTCAACTATGCCTACCGCCGCGGATACGGGCTTTACATTGCCCTTGCCGTCGGATATCTTAATATCCTGCGGCTTGGCTATCCACATCAGAGAGCTTGAGCTTACCGTTGTATACGGCATTATACGAAAGCCCTCGGGCAGAGTTTCAAAAAGGTCGAAGTCGCTGCATATCTTGTCGCTGATGAGCACGACCACAGGCTTCCCCGTAATATGATCGCGTACCATATTCCCCGTATCAGCCAAAGCCTCAAAGCTGTAACTGCGGTCTTTTATGGTAAGCTGCACCTTATACGCGCCATTTCTATATGTGTACTCCGAATAAAGTTTTTCGGCTGCGGATATTATCGTATAGCACGCTATCCCTGCAAATACGAGCGTAAGTACGGAAACATCAAAATATACCGTACCGTAAAGAATGTATATCCTGCCGCTGCCAGTAAAGTACCAAAAAAGATAGACCGCCGCCAAAAAGGTAAGCTGTACAAGCGACAAAATAACAGAACGCTTGACCAGTACACGCGGCTTTAAGGTATTGAACGCTATGGCGCACATGATGACTATCGCGGCAAGCTTTACAGATACCGAAACCGCTTTGCTGCCCGTCATTATCGAAAGAGAGGACAGCGCGCCTATGAGCGAAGCCGCAAACAGACGTTTTGGAGAAACAACGCTGTGTGTAAACTCCGCGGCTGCGCTTATCAGCACGATACTTATTGCCAGGTTTGTAACAAACAGAACGTCTATATACAGCTTAACCAACATTTGTCCCCCCTGACAATCTATTATATTTATCATGCAGTAAAAAATATGTCGCTTTTATGTAAGTTTTTATTTTATCTATTCAGCTAATTTATGGCAATATCACTAAAGAGGACTTTGCTATTTCTACATTTTATTCATTGACAAAACAAAAAAATGGATATATAATAAAATTAGACAAATTTTTCAACAATGACATCTATCAACATTCAACTTGTCAGGAGTGGTATTTATGATAAGATATGTATTTAAAGACTTGAAGAACCAGTTTACCAAGCAGCGGCTATTGTCGCTGCTTTTGGTGCTTAATATAGTGGTTTCGTGTCTTGTTATATGTTTTTCGTATGGACTGTATCACAATTACAGAGCTATAATATCCAAGGGCGAGGAGGAGAAAGTCAAGTCTATCTGTGCTCTTGTGGACAGTAACGATTTTTACACTCTTGATGATGCCGAGACGTTCGAGGTAGGCTCACTTTTACCCGATCAGTTGGTCGAGCTTATGTATTCACTGTCAAGCAGCACGGTCGAAAATATCGAGGATATTTCTTTCTCTTACATAATTAAAACGCCGCTTTATTATAAAGAAAGCGAATACTATAAGGACATCGAATACTATGATCCCGAGGACCTGCCATATTATGACGAAAACGCCGACGGATTCTATAATGTATTAAACTGCAGTTTTACGTTGAAAGACGGCAAAACAGTCGATAAAATGTCAAGTTTTTTTCCTGTTTTTACAGATGAGCAGTACAGCAGCGGCGAAAAAATAATTGCTATCTCAGAGAATTATTTTATTAGAGATAATGTGTGGTCGCAGGGGTATAATTACCACGGGATCACTGGATCTCCATATCTCCTGCCGCAGGGTACGGATTCAATAATAATGGGTGGAGAGCGGTACAAAATAGTGAAAATTTTGACCGAAGAAGACTACGGCAGCAAAGATATGTATATACCCGTTACCGCAATACCCGAAAGCGCACAGGTGCTTTACAACAGATACAGCGAGCATCAGCGCAGCGCTTTTGATATCAGATTTAAAGAGCCGCTTACGCACCGCCAGCGCGATGATATAAGCGAGTGCATGAAAAGGGTGCTGGGCGATGAGTTTTATCTTGAGGATATACGCTTTACCGACGTTACAGACCTTGGATATTACAGCTCTATAATACTTATCTCGCTGCTTATAGCGGCGATCTCGGCAATAAATATGGCAATACTCTACAGCTATCTGCTTGAAAAGCGAAGCCGCCAGCTTGCCATCTTCCGCCTGTGCGGTATGTCAAAGGCAAAGGCGGTCTTGTCATATCTCGCGGAATGCTTTGTTATCACCGCGCCGATATTTATCATTACGGAGGTCGTTTTCAGTATCGTTATCATACCTCCGCTCACGCGCTTTTTCCCTAAAATACACCTTGCGTATAACGCGAAATTATATATAGCGATATTCTTTGTATACATGGCTGCTCTCGCGGTAATAATGCTTATCATGCTTTTTGTAAGAATAGGTAGGCACAGCATAGCGCAGATACATACCGCCGCACGCGCTTCAACAAAGATAGGCATAATGACGTTGTTTGAAATATTCCAGCTGGCGGCAGTGCTTGTAATGATGATAACGGTAATATCAGCTATTTCATCACGAAACGAGATGTTCGGGTATTTTGAAAACTTTTTGACGCATAAAGGTTATATGATAAAGTATACCGATATGTCTACCTATCCCGAAGAACTAGCGAATATAACGAACGGCGCGCAGCTTGTTACGAACGAGTTTACTAACATATATGAGGATACTATGGGCGGTCTTGATAATTCTATCGAGCGCTACATGATAACTTACTCCGATGAGTTTATAGAGGCATATGCTCCGCCTATGGAAAGCGGTATATGGCTTTCGCAAACAGATGAAAATTATAAAAATTCGGGTTACATACCCGTTGTAGTCACATATGATGCAAACCGCCATGTGGGAGATATAATAACCAGCACGATCGTTATGAAATTTGATGAAAACAATATCCCCATAGATACCCTTACTGCACAGTATAAAATAATCGGTATGGTGAGCGATAAGGCGGCTTTAGCGTCTTACTGCTTAGACGGCTCCTTTGAGGGCAGCTATATGGATATTTTTTCTACATTCAAGACCAGCTACGAGGATACGATGTTTATGCTGGCGAGAACCTCTGATGTGTATGACTGCTATGGTACTTACGGCGCGCTGTACGGTGTTCAATTCGTATTTTGCGATAATATGACCGATGAGGAATACATCGCTCTCGGCAGCAAATTTGACGAAATGCGCCTTACCTTCACCACGCTTTCAAAGGTTTATGATACAAGCAAAAGTCACATATATGAGCAGCTTCATACTCTTATGCCGATAGCGTTGTGCATATTCATACTCACCGTTATATCGACTGTATCTATCAGCGCGATATACACCAAACGTCAGCTCAGGAATTATGCGATATTCTACATCTGCGGTGCAAGGTGGAGGACGTGTGCGCTTCGCAGTTTGAAAAACTCTGCGATAACCTGCGGCATAGCCGCGGCTATCTCAGCGATCGTGCTGATAGTCGGCAAGCTCACATTCCTTAAAGAAACGGTCATTTCGTTCGGTATATGGCATTTAGCGGTATGCGCAGGAGTTATAGTACTCTACCTCGCGCTCTCGATGATAATGCCGCTGGCTATCATAGGTTCAAACGAGCCGAAAGAAGTTCTGAAGGAGGAGTAACAGTATAATAGGTAAAATAAAGCCGTGACATACAACTGCCACGGCTTTTTATATCCTGTTATTGATTTTGCTCATTATTTTCACTTAACTGACCTAATATTTTATACAGCAATCTGTAAAGATATTCTCCCTCCTCAGCGCTTATCTTGGCGCAGCCCGCAATTTTAGCGGGTATCTCAACAGCCTTATCTTTGAGCTTTTCACCCGATCTTGTGAGAGAGATTATAAGGTTTCGCTCGTCCTTTCTGGAACGCTTCCTCGTCAAAAGACCCTTTGCTTCCATTTTTTTCAGCAAGGGAGTCAGCGTGCCTGAGTCGAGATACAGTCGGTCTCCAAGCTCTTTGACCGTGACCGAACCGTTTTCCCACAGCACCATCATAACCAGATATTGCGTATATGTAATACCTATATTGTCCAAGAAAGGCTTATACTGCTTGATTATCTCTCTTGAGCAGGCATACAACGGAAAACATAGCTGATTGCTTATCTTTAATACGTTATATTTATTATCACTCATCAAATTACCCCCGCGTGGTCGCAATTAATATAGATATTGTCTATATTCTATTGTAGCACACATTGTTTCAAATTGCAACCATTTCGGGGTAACTTTTTATTTCTTATCATAATATGCGGTTATTGCGGCTTATCATTTGCAAAAATTCCTCGTGCAAACGGGTATCGTTTGTAAGCTCAGGGTGAAACGCCATAGCTATCTGATTTTTATATCGTACAGCAGTTATCTTCCCGTCTGTTACGTTGAGTATGTCTACATCATTATTACCCGATGTGACGCTTTCGATATACGGCGCCCGTATAAAACGCATGGGGAAATTTTTTATATCACCTATATCCCCTATCGCCGTAAAGCTGCCCAGCTGTCTGCCGTATGCGTTGCGGCGAACGCGCACGGGCAGGCTGCCGAAGCAGGTATCCTCATTTCCCGATATTTCGTCGGCAAGAAGGATAAGTCCTGCGCAGGTAGCCAGAACTGGCACGCCGCTGTCAATGTGCTTTTTCAGGACGTCAAACATACCAAGCTCTTTTATAAGCTTTCTTTGCACGGTGCTTTCGCCGCCAACAAGCACTATTCCGTCAAGCTCAGGCGGTATATCGGATAGCTTTCGCAGCAGAACACACCTTGCTCCTATTTTTTCAAGCATATTTTTATGCTCTTCAAATGCGCCCTGAACAGCCAATATCCCTATCATATTACTGTCCTCTTTCCTCCATGATAATGGCTATCTCCTGTTCGTTTATGCCTACCATTGCTTCGCCGAGGTTTTCGGAAAGGCTTGCAAGCATTTCGGGGTCGTTGTAATTGGTAACGGCTTTCACGATTGCGGCGGCTCGCTTTGCTGGGTCGCCCGACTTGAATATACCCGAACCTACAAACACTCCCTCCGCGCCAAGCTGCATCATCAAGGCTGCATCGGCAGGGGTAGCAACGCCGCCTGCTGCAAAGTTTACAACGGGGAGCTTTTTGTTTTCGTGAACATATCTTACAAGATCAAGCGGCACTTGAAGCTGTTTCGCGGCCTCAAAAAGCTCGTCTTCACGCTTTGCGGCAAGAGATGATATCTCGCTCTGTATTTTTCTCATATGTCTTACGGCTTGTACTATATCACCTGTTCCAGGCTCGCCTTTTGTGCGTATCATTGACGCTCCCTCTGCTATCCTGCGGAGAGCTTCGCCCAAGTCTCTTGCGCCGCAAACGAACGGCACGTCAAATCTGGTCTTATCAATATGGTATACATCGTCGGCAGGGGTGAGGACTTCGCTCTCATCTATATAGTCTATCTCGATAGCCTGCAATATCTGCGCTTCCGCAATATGTCCGATACGGCACTTTGCCATAACGGGTATGCTTACGGCTTTTTGTATACCTTTTATCATGGCGGGGTCGCTCATTCTCGAAACGCCGCCTGCTGCCCTGATGTCGGCAGGTATCCTTTCCAGAGCCATTACCGCGCAAGCGCCTGCCTCCTGTGCTATAACTGCCTGCTCGGGTGTGGTAACGTCCATTATAACGCCGCCTTTGAGCATTTGCGCGAGTTCTTTGTTAAGCTGATAACGATCATTATTCATAATATCTGTCCTTTCAAAAAAATATTGACTTTACATCTTGTTTATAGTATAATCTTATTGTGGTATTATCACAATAGCCAAATTATTTATTTTTGATAAGGTCAGAGGTGTGAAACAAATGCTAACTTATGTTCTTGATAAAACAAGTGAAGAGCCGCTTTATGTACAGATATACAGGTATATAAAAAAGGACATTGAAAGGGGCATTATCAAGGCTGAAGAAAAGCTCCCGTCCAAAAGGGCTTTGGCGGAAAATCTGGGAGTAAGTATCATAACGGTAGAAAACGCATATGACCAGCTTATGTCGGAGGGATATGTCAAGTCGCTGCCCAAGAAAGGATATTTCGCGGAAAGCATAGCCGTTATACAGCCGGAAACGGTATCTGAAAAGGTAATAAACAGTATTGTCAGACAGGATAATGCTCCGCAGGCTTTTGACTTTCCGTTCACTATATGGGCAAGGCTTATGAGAGAGGAGCTGTCCGAAAACCGAGAAAAGCTCATGACACGCCCTCCTATGAACGGTATATACGAGCTCAGGGCAGCTATCGCAAAACACCTGAAGCAGTTCAGGAGCATGGACGTTTCACCTGACAGGATAGTCATCGGCGCGGGAACGGAATATCTTTATATGCTGATAAACATACTCATCGGCAAGGGACTTACTTTCGGCGTTGAAGACCCGGGATACTCTAAGATCTCCGACATATACTCCTGTCTCGGGGGTAACTGTGCATATATTCCCATGGAAAGCGACGGCGTTGACATTGACGCGCTGAAAGCTTCGGGCGCGGACA
The DNA here is from genome assembly GCA_947631995.1 of uncultured Clostridia bacterium. Classification (GTDB taxonomy): domain Bacteria; phylum Bacillota; class Clostridia; order Oscillospirales; family Ruminococcaceae; genus UBA7477. Next base: position 29,190 of record CANRNT010000001.1, read on the forward strand.
TAATGCACATATCCCCCTCACATCACTTTCCCACAGGCAATGTCACGTCTATCGGCAAAAGGTATTCGCTGCTGAGCTGGGCGTCCGAAAAAGAAAACAGATACATCATTGAGGACGACTATGACAGCGAGTTCAGGCTTTCGGGCAGACCGATACCGTCGCTGATGAGCATTGATGTTGCGGACAAGGTTATATACATAAATACTTTCAGCAAAAGCCTGTCGCCTACTATAAGAATAAGCTATATGATACTTCCTCAGTCGCTGATGGATAAATTCAAAGAAATGCTGGGCTTTTGCTCCTGCACGGTCTCTACATTTGAGCAATACACTCTTGCTCGCTTCATTAACGACGGTTATTTTGAAAAGCACATAAACCGTGTTCGCCACCTTTACAAAAAACGCCGTGATTCATTGCTGAAAAAGACAGAGGAGCACAGTATTTTTGACGGCTGCACGATAACGGGTCAGGATTCGGGGCTTCATTGCCTTATCAAATTTCAAACACAGCTTTGCGACAAAGAGCTTTTAGATGAGGTAACGTCGCTGGGTATCCATGCAGAGCTTCTTAGCAAATACTATCGTCATGAGCCGAAAGAGCCGCTTAAAACGCTCATATTATATTACGTCTGAACACGTTGTTTAGACCTCTGCTTTTCGGGTAATACTTTCTGAAAAGAATATCGGAGGTACGATATGAGCGGAAAAACAAAAATACAGAAAGTTTACGGCAGGCAGATAATCGATTCACGAGGAAACCCGACCGTTGAAGCGGTCGTAGAGCTGGCAGACGGCACTATTGGCATGGGTATGTCGCCCAGCGGAGCTTCAACAGGAACACACGAGGCGCACGAGCTTCGTGACGGAGATAAGAAAATGTACAACGGCAAGGGCGTAAAAAAGGCTGTTGAGAACATCTCAAACGAGATAAACGACAAGCTTTACGGAATAAATGCCTGTGATACCTACACCGTTGACCGAACTCTCATTTCCGCAGACGGGAGCGATGACAAATCAAATCTCGGCGCAAACGCGATACTTGCAGTTTCCATTGCGTCAGCAAGAGCAGCTTCATTATCTTTGGGGATACCGCTTTACCGACTGCTGGGCGGAACGAGCGCAACGGTACTGCCTGTTCCCATGATGAACATCATCAACGGCGGGGCGCACGCCAAAAACACGCTTGATATTCAGGAATTTATGATAATGCCCGTAGGCGCGGAATGTTTTGCTCAGGCGCTTCGCTGGTGCTGCGAGGTATATCACGCTTTAGCAGGTATACTGTCATCAAAAGGGCTGGCAACAGGCGTAGGCGACGAGGGCGGCTTCGCTCCTGACATCGCAGACGAGACGGCGGCGATAGAGCTTATACTTCAGGCAATAGAAACGGCAGGCTACAAGGCGGAAAAAGACTTTGCAATAGCGCTCGACGCGGCGGCAAGCGAATGGAGATCGGACGAAACAGGCAAATACATTCTTCCAAAATCGGGAAAGAAATTTACCTCAACGGAGCTTATTTCGCATTGGAAACAGCTTTGCTCGTCATATCCGATAATATCTATTGAGGACGGTCTTGACGAGGAGGACTGGAGCGGTTGGCAGGCGATGACCTCGGAGCTTGGCGGCAAAATACAGCTCGTAGGCGACGATCTGTTCGTGACGAACACAAAGCTGCTTTCAAAGGGCATTGATATGAAGTGTGCAAATTCAATACTGATAAAGCTCAATCAGATAGGCACTATATCTGAAACGATAGAAGCGATAAAAACAGCCAAACGTGCAGGCTACACGGCAATCGTATCCCACCGCAGCGGTGAGACAGAGGATACGACGATAGCAGATCTGGCGGTAGCGCTCAATTCCGGACAGATAAAATCAGGAGCGCCTTGCAGAACGGAGCGCACGGCAAAATACAACCGTCTTTTGCGGATAGAAGGACAGTTGGGGCGTTCCGCGAGCTTCATAGGCAGGTTCAGATAGCGACAGCACAGCAAAAAACAAGTCGGAGAAAATATTCCCCGACTTGTTTTATATCTGAATTTTTTATCCGAAGCTTATAGTGACATTTCCAAAACCGTTATCAATATAAATATTGTTTTCACCAGCTTTGGTGTCGTATTCCTTATAGCTCTTCCCTGCTACGGTTATATCTCCTCTTCCCTTATCGAAGCTGAATCCGTATGAGTTTTCTCCCGAAAGAAGATGTAATCTTACATCTGAAGCACCCGTAATAAGCTTTGAGCTGCCTGCGAGTATACAGCCTGTAACGTCCAGATCGCCAAGCTGTCCGTCATACGTCATATTCGATATGCGTGAACTCATAAACACTATATCGCCGCTTCCGCCTTTTATATTGGGACGCTCCAACGTACAAGAGGTGAACTTGCAGCTTCCCGATCCCATATCCAATGATGTATCATGGTTGACGGTAACTCCGTTAAGTGTTATATCGCTCATTTCCGAAACGATATCCAGCCTGTTGCAGGAGATACCCTTTATATCGGCGCTTCCTTTTATCTGCGAAAAGGACACCTCCTCCAGGAGCTTGTTAGGCAGGGTTATCTCAAAAACGGTATCAATGCCTTTTCCCTTTCCCATATACATACTTTCGATACGATCCACATCATAATTTATAGTGAGCACATTACTCGATATCTTATATTCAAAGCGATCCTTATCGACATTCTCACACTTCATCTTAAAGCTTGTGCCCGATACTATCCTTACCTCGCCGTAGCCGATATTTATATCGACGCTCTTTATATCGGACGACTGCGCCGTATACTCATATTTTTCAAGCTCAAAATACGATTTCGGCGGCTTTGAGGTCAGTATCAGCAGTCCGAACAGAAACAGTACAGCGCCTGCTATTATAAGAGAAATCGATATTTTAAATCTGACAGAATACTCCCTCATAATTCTTACGCCTCCGTTTTCCCGTCAAACGCAATTGAAATTATCCTGCGGACAAAAACATAGATATCCTTGAAGGTATCGCAAAACAATGTTACGCTACTTTTCAACAGCGGTATGAACGCTACACCTGATATTCCCAAAAGTATCAGTCCGCCGCCTGCCATTACAAGTCCTACGGGCAAAATAGAAAACAGTCTCATAACTCCGAAAACAGTCAGACATACGCCGCCGACCGACATGGCAAGCAATATTGCCGCCACCGCAAAGGCGAACGCAAGTGCGATCAGGCAAAACAGCGCCATAAAGCACAGCCATATCGGCGAGGTTATAACAAGCAGTCCGAGAACTATCCACATTCTTTTGCTGTCATACCTCGGTTTTTCTTTTTGCACAGGTTGCGCAGGCGCGCTCGCCGCGCTCATATTATTATTTACTACTGTCCGTTCCGGCTTCACAGCAGGTCGTTCATCAACAGCAGGCTTTTTTTCTTCTACAGGCTGTTTGATATCGGCAGCCGCCTCGCTGAAAGCCGGATTATCCGCACTTCTGCTCTCCTGCGCTTTATTCTTTTTGGGCGCGCTTGCCACAAACGGCGGTATCTCATAATCCCCGTTCGTATGCAGGAATTTTCTCGCAAAAAGCTCAGGTATCCCCAAAGCATTCAAAGCAGCGGCTTCGTTCTCTTCACCTGCATTGACCAGATACTCCGCTATCTTATCCATTATCATGTCTGCCTTTTCTTCGCCAAGCTCGCTTACGATAGGCATTACTCTTTTTATGTACTGCAATCTGTCCATATGATATCTCCGAAACTATAATTATGCTTTTTTATGGAACGATCTGAACTCAACGGGCGATAACATCTCGTGCTTTTTGAAAACGGCGCAGAAATAGCTGCAATCGTTATAACCTACGCGTGAGGATATCTCGTTTACCGACATATCCTCGGAGATAAGCAGGTTCTTTGCCTGCTGTATCCTCTTTCTTGCCAGATACTCAAACGGACGCAGATCGTAACATTCCTTGAAAAGTCTGCAAAGATACTGCGGCGAAAGATTGATAATACGCGCAAGATCCTGCAAGGTTATATCCTTGCCGTAATTCTCATCAATATAGTCGATGACGGGTTTCAGCTGAGCGAGCTTATTCGTATCCTGAGCGGCAGTTTGCAGATTTACATATCTGTTAAGCTCCAGCAGGAACTGATAAAGCAGTGCGGAGCACTGATACCCGCTGTAAAAATAATCAGATTTGAGCAGATAGAGCATTTTTTTGAACAGCGCTTCAAGCACCGACATATCGGATATCTTAAAGACCTTTGCGTTTTCAAAGTGAAGCAGCTTCAGGACATTATCCACTCCGTATCCGTCAAACACGATCCAATGATTTTCCCAGACATCAAGCTCGGTAAAATACTCATGGGGAAGATTTTTCGGAAGATAATAGCCAACGCCCGGCTTAATTATATGTTCTTCCCCGTTAACGCGGAGCAATCCCTCGCCTCTTACGGTATATATGATCTGATGATACGGATATCCCTCATCACGTTTTACATGGTATTCTCTGTCTATCGAGCCGATACCGACCAAATAGAACGGAAGCTGTGTTTCAGCGCTCAAAATAGAGTAAGAAAAATCATTCATAGCACTTCACCGAATGTTACTGCGACGCAATTAACAAATCCTTTCCTGTGATTTTTAAGATCATGGTATCCTGTTTCATATTATTATATCATTTTATGACAAATATGTCAACTGTCTATATTTCCTGCTGTGACCAAATGAGCATTTTCTCGTCTAAAATGTTCTTTTGCCTTTCAAGCTCCGAGCAGAGCTTTGTCATCTTTTCAAAGTCGGAAGATATTTTCGGGTCAGATATCTCAGTTTCAAGTTCCGATATACGCTGTTCCGCACTTTCGATATCTTTCTCCAGCTCATATATCAACTGACGTTTTTTAGCTTCCTCAGCGCGCTTTTCCCTGCCTCGGCTGCTTTTATTCTCTTTATTTGTTTTTTCTGCGGAAGGCTTATTCAGCTCTTCTGTTTGCTGCTGAGCTTTTGCGGCGGCATAGACATCATATCCGCCGTCAAACTGTTCCAGACAGCCGTTCTTTATTTCTATTATTTTTGAAGCCGTCTTTGACAGCAGGTATCTGTCGTGCGATACCAAAAGCACCGTTCCGTCAAACTGCGCAACGGCGTCCTCCAGCACCTCCATAGAATACAGATCGAGGTGATTGGTAGGCTCGTCCAGTATAAGGACATTTCCTCGTGTAAGAGCCATAATGCAGAAACAAAGCTTTGCTTTCTCGCCGCCGCTCAGAACGCTTATCGGTTTGAACACGTCCTCCCCCGTGATGAGCGCCGACGCGAGGCATTTGCGTATCATAAGCTCACTCATTGACGGAAATCTGTTTTGTATCTCTTCAAACGCCGTAAGCTGAGGGTGGAGATCGTTATGCTCCTGCTCAAAATAAGACAGTTTTACGTTTGCCGCCCATTTTATTCGTCCCTTGCTGTGCGGAATGATACCTTGAACGAGCTTGAGCAATGAAGTTTTTCCCGCGCCGTTAGCTCCTACAAATGCTATTTTTTCGCCGCGTCTTACCTTAAAGCTGACGCTCTCGGCAATAAGCTTTTTCCCTGCTCCTTCTCCGACGCAAAGCTCACAATCTTCGACTGACAGTATCTCTTTTGGCGGTGTTATATCATATTCAAGAGATATTCTCGGTATCCTTATGCTTTCATCGGGCTTCTCGACACGCTCTATCCTGTCTATAGCGTGCTGTTTTGACTTTGCCGCCTTTGCGCTGGTCGCTCTGACCTTATGCCGCGCGACAAAATCCTCCAGGCGCGCTATCTCTTTCTGCTGAAGCTCGTATTCCTTATTCTGACGTGCAATATCCAATTTCTTCTGCGCCGCATAGGCGCTGTAATTACCTTTATACGAGCGCAGCACACCGTTATGTATCTCAAACACCCTGCTGACAAGCCTGTCGAGAAAATATCTGTCATGAGATACGACAAGTACAGCACCTTTATAGCTTTTAAGATACTCCTCGAGCCATTGCAGCGTATCCATATCCAGATGATTTGTAGGTTCGTCAAGTATGAGCAAGTCAGGCGACTCGATAAGGAGCTTTGCAAGGGCAAGTCTTGTTTTCTCTCCGCCGCTCAGCGTTGATATCACACGGTCTTTTGACATACTGCCAAAACCCATTCCGTTGAGCACCGTATTTATCCTGACATCTGTCCTATAGCCGTCAACAGCCTCAAAATACGCGGAAAGCTCCGAATATTCCACGCTTACCTGTTCAAGGTCAGCTCCGGAAAGCGATGTCATAAGCGCTTCCAGCTCTGTCATACGCTTTTTAACGGCGAATATCTTTTCAAACGGCTTTTCCATTTCGCCTATGATAGTATCATCGGAGTCCAGACCGCCGTTTTGCTTTAAAATGCCGATAGTCTTACCGGAAGATATCGTTATACTTCCCTTACCGTCGGCGGTTTTGTCAAAGGTCTCTTCGCCAATGATAATACGAAGCAGAGTCGACTTTCCGCAGCCGTTGACGCCCACAATGCCTATTTTTTCTTTATCTTCGATAGTAAAGCTCACGTTCTTCAGCAAAGCCTCACCGTTATAATATTTATACAAGTTTTCCGCGCTAAGAATCATACAGACCGTCCTTGAACACAAATATGCCACATCAGCAATATCAAAAAATTATTTTCACATAATTATATTATACTATAAAATTCATATATTTACAATACGGATTTTGTAAATATTTTATGATATCGCGCTGACGGAAACCGCTGCTCTTGCAATTAATGATATAATGTGATATAATAAAATCATAATATTAATGTGATACATAAACATCATTATGCAAGTGCAAGATGACCGAGGTGTTTATTATATGAAAAAACTTGCTAAACTGTTTTCGGCTGCGGCTGCTGTTGTTTTTATGCTTTCAGCGCCGCTTACTCACGCTCTTGCTGCCGACAACCTGAAAGAATTGTCTCAGAACAAGCCATTTGTTATGACAGTTCTCGGAGACTCAATAGCGGCAGGATACGGCTTGGAGGGTCACGAGCGAGATAAAGAACCTTGCTACGGCTGTGACTCATACGCGAATATCCTTGCTGCCAAATACGAACTCACCGCTGAAAAGAATTACTTCAACGATGCAGTCTCGGGGGCAACATCGTCCGATCTTCTTTTGCTGTTGGACGACAAGGAGGTATCGCAGCACGTTAAAAACTCCGACACCGTACTTATATCTATCGGCGGCAACGATCTGCTGCATATCCTCTTAGATCAGTTACCCGATACTATACCCGAAGATACCGACGAAAGCGGAGAGGCTACCGGTGAGAATGTTATGGGAAACATTGATCCGCTGAAGCTTGCCGAGATATTTGCAACTATCGGTGAGAAAAAGGACGAGGCTCTTGAAAATTTCAAAATAAACATGAACGCTTTGGCTGTCAAGTTAAGAACTCTCAATCCTGCGGGACTTATCATAGTAAACACGCAGTACGATCCTTTTGAGGACTTCAAGCAGATACCGGGAGCGAACGAGCTTATAGGTTCTTCCATTGATGAGCTGAACAAGATAATAAACGACAATGCGACAGACGAAGCAGGCAACGTAAGATATATAGTAGTAGATGTTGCAGCCGACTTTGAGGGCAGAAGCACGGAGCTGACAAATATATCGCAGTATGACATACACCCGAACGCTTCGGGGCATGAAGAGATAAGCGTTCTGCTTGACAAGGAAATTACGAGCCACACCTTTACAAGGTGGGTAATAGATGAAAACGCCGCTGCAAATTCACTTGCGGAACAGAAAAAGGCGGCGCAGAACTATTCACGGGTAATGTTCGGATTTTTCTTTATGCTGATGATACTTATTGCCGTGCTGTTTGTACACAGTATGCAGCAGCTTAAAAAGAAATAGCCGCATAACTTCATTTTAGCAAACGTCACGCAAACCGAGAAAACAAATAACAATACCGATGCCGACAAAAAGTCTGCATCGGTATTTTGATATTAAGCGATAAAACTAAGCCTTTTCAAATATCCAGTGCTGCATAGGGTCGTCAGGGTCATACAGCTTGCTGTAAATGCGTCCGTTAGGTGAAGCGGCAACGGCATTTTTAAACTTTGACGCAGATGTGAGCAGTCTGTATCCGACTGCCGCTCTGCCTATCTTAAATCCGTACTGTTCGTTCTCCGAGCATTTTTTCATCAGGCAAAGACTTTGGTCTTTATTATCAGCCGCACAGGCTGTCAGGACATAGTATCCGTCATTATCGGCAGTAAGCCTGAAAAGCGTATTTTCAGAGCGATTTTTTGACAGGCAGTATCCTGCCGCAGAGCTTTTATTGGTGCGAAGATACTTTTGCGCGGCGACATTTTTCAAGCGATATACTCGATCAGAAACAAGCGCGATCTCGCCCTGCGAGATATCTTTATAAAGGCGCAGCAGAAAAGCGGCTGTATTTTTCTGAGCCAATATCAACAATTGCCCGATAGCGCAGTCAAGCTCATCGGGAGCTTTTGTATTCATAAGCTTATCGTAATACTCTGCCGACGCCGCTGCCAGTCCGTTCATAACCTCGCCCACGTTTTTTTGCCGCATATGTGAGCAATAAATGATTTCATCGCCGTTTTTTGCTGTAAAGTCCTGATATATCTCCCGTGCGCGGTACTCAAAAAGCTTATGTCTGCCGCTGTATTTTGACGTAAGCGTAAGGTCGGTCGTATGCGGAGTACAGCAGACATCGGATATCATATGGACACATCTTCCGACAAACTCCATAGCCTTTGAGACGCTTTCTTCATTATTCCGAGCGAAAAAGGTCAGCGCAAGCTGATAGTTATCCTCAAAGATAGATCTGGCAGTACGCGAATAAGACGCGCGCGCCATAAAGTTATTGCCCGACTTGTAATATCCGCTTTTGCTCAAAGGAACTTTTTTCCCTTTGATATTTTTCGCGCAATAATAATGATATCCCTTTCCCTTATCCATATCGCCTTTCTGATCGGGAACGGCAGAATAATTTACGATAACGCTGCGGTATTTATCAAAATACACAAACTCCTCGGCATATCCGTCCTTACGGAGCAGGTCGATACCTTTATCCGCGATATCGGTATGCGTATTTCCCTTCCACGCATAAGCCTTTATCGGCACAAACGCCGAAAACGATCTGTCTGTCATATTCATCGTCTCTCCCCGTATTTACTAAGTAATTCGTCCAGTTGACCGATAGCCTTTACATGATCCTTGACTGTGACGGTCTTAAACCCCAACCGTTTTGCGGCTTCAGTATTCTCCTCTCTGTCGTCAAGAAAAACGCACTGCGAAGCCACAAGGTTATATTTACTCAAAAGAAGCTCATATATTCTCCTGTCAGGCTTTACAAGCCCGACATAAGACGATACTACCATTCCGTCAACATATTCCAGAAAGTCAAACTGCGTTTTGCAATGAAGCTCAAACATTTTCTTAGGATAATTGGACAACAGATAGATATTGTAGCCTCTGGATCTGAGATCGGCGAGCCAGCCTTTTGTTTGCGGAAAACTGCGGACTATCTCCGTAAGATCTTTCCAGAACAGCTCTGCCTGCTTTTGCATATCGGGTTCGCTCTGCAAAAATGCCCTGTTTATATCCTCATATTCCACAGCGCCTCTGTCAAGCTCGTTCCAAAGCGGGTGTTCGGTAATGCCTTTGATCAAACGCATTGTCGTATCCTCGTCAAGACCCAGATCTCGGCAGTAATCATGTCGGCGAAAATCTACCAGAACCATTCCTATATCAAAGACTATGTTTTTGACCGGGCAATTATTATTCATTTAAACACTCACCTCGCAATACTCCGATAAAATAAGCATAACACATCTTTATCCTTTTTTCAACGGCTCTGCAAAAAATTTCACTCATTTTTTACATAACCCTTGACAACCGAGAGATTTGGTGATAGAATAAATATATATGAATATGCGTAAAAGCTGTGACAAAGACAGTAAGCTGTTCCGAAGCTTTCACAGAGAGATGCCGATACGGTGAAAGGCATCATCATTAGGTACAGTCTGAATATCACTTTGTAGCTGCGCTCTGAAAGGGCTTTTGCTCCAGTAAACGGCGACGGTATCCCCCGTTACGGGATAACATATACGGCTAAAGCCGCGTATGCGAATAAGGTGGTAAATACGAACGTTCGTCCTTTATTCGGGCTGCGTTCTTTTTTATTTTATATCATTATTATCGCAAGATATATTTTACTCAGGGAGGCTTTTATATGTATGCAAAAGTATCTACAAACCTTAACTTTGTGGAAAGAGAAAAAGAAACTCTGAAATTCTGGCAGGAAAACAAGATATTTGAGAAAAGTATCGAGGCGCGCAGAGGCGCAGAGCCATATGTGTTCTATGACGGTCCGCCGACCGCAAACGGCAAGCCGCATATCGGTCACGTTCTGACGAGAGTTATAAAGGACATGATACCGCGCTACCGCACCATGAAAGGCTACATGGTGCCCAGAAAAGCAGGCTGGGACACGCACGGTCTGCCGGTTGAGCTGGAAGTTGAAAAGATGCTCGGTCTTGACGGCAAGGAGCAGATAGAGGAGTACGGTCTTGAGCCGTTTATCAAAAAGTGCAAGGAAAGCGTCTGGAAGTACAAAGGTATGTGGGAGGATTTCTCGGGTACTGTCGGCTTCTGGGCGGATATGGACGACCCGTATGTTACCTATCACAATGACTTTATAGAGTCGGAATGGTGGGCACTCAAGCAGATATGGGACAAGGGACTTTTGTACAAGGGTTTCAAGATAGTTCCCTACTGCCCGAGATGCGGAACACCGCTTTCTTCTCACGAGGTGGCGCAGGGCTACAAGACCGTAAAAGAGCGCTCGGCTGTTGTAAGATTTAAGATAGTCGGCGAGGACGCATATTTTCTTGCATGGACGACTACACCGTGGACGCTGCCTTCAAACGTTGCGCTTTGCGTAAACCCTGACGAGGAGTACTGCAAGGTAAAAGCGGCTGACGGCTACACATACATTATGGCTACCGCGCTTCTGGACAGCGTACTTGGAAAGCTGGCGGAAGAGGGCAAGGCTGCGTATGAGATAATCGAGAAATACAAGGGCAGCGAGCTGGAATACAAGGAATACGAGCCGCTGTTCACCTGCGCGGGCGAATGCGCCGCAAAGCAGCATAAAAAAGGTCATTACGTTACCTGCGACAGTTACGTTACTATGAGCGATGGTACGGGTATAGTACACATTGCGCCTGCTTTCGGTGAGGACGACGCAAAGGTTGGCAGGAAGTACGATCTGCCTTTTGTACAGTTCGTTGACGACAAGGGCGAAATGACGAAAGAGACCGCGTATGCAGGAATGTTCGTAAAAGATGCGGATATGGAGATCCTCAAAGACCTTGACAAAGAGGGCAAGCTTTTTGATGCGCCTAAATTCGAGCACGAATACCCCCATTGCTGGAGATGCGGTTCACCTTTGATATACTATGCGCGTGACACCTGGTTCATTAAAATGACAGAGGTTCGCGACAGGCTTATCGCAAACAACAACACTATAAACTGGTATCCCGAGAGCATAGGCACGGGAAGATTTGGCGACTGGCTGAAAAACGTGCAGGACTGGGGTCTTTCAAGAAACAGATATTGGGGCACGCCGCTGAACATCTGGGAATGTGAATGCGGTCACAAGCACTCTATTGGCTCTATTGAGGAATTGAAATCGCTGAGCGACAACTGCCCCGAGGATATAGAGCTGCACAGACCGTACATTGATGCGGTTACTATAAAGTGCGAAAAGTGCGGCAAGCAGATGAAACGCGTTCCCGAGGTTATTGACTGTTGGTTCGACTCAGGCTCTATGCCGTTCGCGCAGCACCACTACCCGTTTGAAAACAAAGAAAAATTCGAGCAGCAGTTCCCTGCCGATTTCATTTCGGAGGCTGTCGACCAGACAAGAGGCTGGTTCTATTCGCTGCTGGCTATATCTACTTTGCTGTTTGACAAAGCGCCGTACAAAAACGTTATAGTTCTGGGACTTGTACAGGATGAGAACGGTCAGAAGATGTCAAAATCAAAGGGCAACGCTGTTGACCCGTTTGACGCTCTGCAAAAATTCGGCGCTGATGCTATACGCTGGTACTTCTACACAAACTCCGCTCCGTGGCTGCCTAACCGTTTCCACGACAAGGTGGTTATTGAGGGTCAGCGCAAGTTTATGGGTACGCTGTGGAACACATATGCGTTCTATGTTCTTTATGCGGAGATAGACCAATTCGACCCGACGAAGCACACGCTTGACTTTGGCTCTTTGGCAGTCATAGACAAGTGGCTGCTCTCTAAGATGAATTCTATGGTGAAGGCGGTCGACGACAACCTTGCTAACTACCGCATACCCGAGGCGGCAAAGGCTCTTGACAACTTTGTTGATGAAATGTCAAACTGGTATGTTCGCCGCTGCCGTGAGAGGTTCTGGGCGCAGGAGATGTCTCAGGACAAAATAAACGCATACATGACTTTGTACACCGCGCTGGTCACGGTCGCAAAGGCTGCCGCGCCGATGATACCCTTCATGGCTGACGACATCTACCGCAATCTTGTATGCTCGGTTGACAAAAACGCGCCGATAAGCGTTCACCTTTGCTCTTTCCCCGAGGTCAACGAAGCTCAGATAGACACGCAGCTTGAAGACACCATGGAAGAGCTGCTGAAGATAGTTGTACTTGGCAGAGCGGCAAGAAACGGCTCCAATATCAAGAACCGTCAGCCTGTGGCGAAGATGTATGTAAAAGCGCCTGAAAAGCTCGACGAGTTCTTCACCGAGATAGTGCGCGATGAGCTGAACCTTAAAGAGGTCATATTCTGCGATGATGTTTCGGACTTTATGACGTTCTCGTTCAAACCGCAGCTTAAAACGCTCGGGCCTAAGTACGGCAAGCAGATCGGCGAGATAAGAAACGCGCTCGCTGGCATAGACGGCTCGGCGGCTAAGAAAGAGCTTGACGACACGGGATTTGTAACGCTTTCCCTCTCGACGGGTGACATAAAGCTTGAAAAGGACGACCTGCTCATTGAGATAATCCAGAAAGACGGCTTCTTCACCGTTTCGGAGCAGGACACTACAGTCGCGCTCGACACCTGCCTTACTCCCGAGCTTATTGAGGAGGGCTTTGTGCGCGAGGTAATAAGCAAGGTACAGCAAATGCGCAAAGAGGCTGACTTCAACGTTATGGACCACATAACCGTATATTGCAGCGGCAACGAGAAGATAGAGGGCATTATAAAGCGCAACGAAGCTGCTATCGGTCACGACGTATTGTGCGACAGCTTCAGGTTTGACGAAGTCAAGGGCTTTACAAAGTCGTGGGATATAAACGGCGAAAAGGTAGAGCTCGGCGTAGAGAAGATATAAATTTATAATAATTTCACCTCCGTGGTATTTATTCCGTCAGTACGGAAATACTATCTTAAATACCTTGGAGGTGTATTATTTTTATGGATATCGTAAAAGTGATCCTTACATCGTTGTTATCTGTGATCTCCTTATTCATCATTGCAAAGATACTGGGGCACAAGCAAGTAGCTCAGCTCGATTTTTTCGATTACATCACAGGCATTACGATAGGCTCAATCGCCGCAGAGCTTGCCACAGAGCTTGAAAAGCCGTGGAAGCCGCTTATCGCAATGATCATCTACGGTATTGCCGCTGTATGTCTTAGTATTCTGACAAACAAGCTTCCGCGGTCGCGCAAGTTTATAAACGGCACGCCGACTATACTGATGAACGACGGAAAACTGTACCGAAAGAATTTGAAAAAATCAAAGCTGGATCTGAGCGAATTTATGATGTTATGCAGAGAGCAAGGTTACTTTGACCTGAATGAGATACAGACGGCGGTATTTGAACACAACGGCAAGCTGACCATATTGCCGTACAGCGCGAACCGTCCTGCTACTCCTGCCGACCTACAGCTTCACCCCGAGCCTGCGTGTATCAACACCGAGGTCATAATGGACGGACGTATTATGGACGCAAATCTGAAAAAAATGGGGTTGGACACGACATGGCTGGACAGGCAGTTAAAGGCGCAGGGCTATCGTAACGCCAAAGAGATATTTCTGGGGCTGTGCGACAAAAACAACAAACTGTCATTATTCGCAAACGAAGAGGGCTGAAACTAAGATATACAAAAACGACGCCGTATATACAGCGCCGTTTTATTTTACACTTATTTGTCTTTATTCATCATTCGGATAATAGAGCCTTTAGGGAACACCGCGTCGCAAGGCACGGAAAGATTCATCATTGCGTGATTTGCAGTATCTGTTTCGTTGCCGTCGCCGTCAAATATCCTGCTGACAGTCAGAGTATACGGTTTTTCGCCCTTTGCCAGAATTTCCACTTCGTCGCCGACATTGAATTTATTGCGCTGTGTGGCATAAAGTCTGCCGTCGCGGCATTCGTCAACCACGGCAACTATATCATACTCTCTGATATACCCGTTATCCTTATAATACTGGCCTTCCTTTGGGTGTCCGAAGAAAAATCCCGTACAATACGCCCTATGGCTTACCTTGAACACCTCTTCCCTCACCCAATCGGGCAACGAAAAGCTGTTGGGGTCTTTTTTATAGATATCCAGAGCCATACGATAGGCATTTGTAACAACTGATACATAGTACGACGACTTCGCCCTGCCCTCAATTTTGAAGCTTATTACTCCTGCCTGAGCGAGCTTATCAAGGTGGTCTATCATACACATATCCTTGGCGTTAAGGATATAGCTACCCTTTTCGTCCTCAAAAATGGGGTAGAACTCATTGGGGCGCTTCTCCTCCATGAGGTGGTAGCCCCAGCGGCAGGGCTGTGCACACTCCCCTCTGTTTGCGTCACGGTCAACAAGATACTGCGACAGCAGACAACGTCCCGAAAAGCTGACGCACATAGCGCCGTGAACAAAGCATTCTATATCCAATGAATTATCGGTCTTTGCCCGTATTTCGGCGACTTCTTCAAGAGACAGCTCTCTTGCCAGCACTACCCTTTTAGCGCCCATATTGTAAAACTCTCTTGCGGCGGCATAGTTTACAACGCCTGCCTGAGTGGAGATATGTATCTCCATATCGGGGGCATATTTCTTTATCAGCGCAAGCACGCCAATATCCGTTGCTATAACGGCGTCCACGCCTGCCGCGTCAGTTTGCTTTATAAACTCCGCAAAACCGTCTATCTCGCTGTTTCGCGGAAGAGTATTGCAGGTAAGATATACTTTGACGCCGCGCTCATGTGCTTCATCGCAGGAGCTTTTAAGGCTGTCAAAAGTGAAATTCTTAGGTCCTGCGCGCATACCGAACATCTGTCCGCCAAGATAGACCGCATCTGCTCCGAAGTCAACGGCGGCATGAAAGCACTCCTCATCGCCTGCGGGAGCAAGCAGCTCAAGTCTGCTGATATCTGCTTCGTTCAAATCAATAACCCGCCTTCTCGCAGTTTGCCTGATGTTCTTCATAGGTAGAGGCGTAATAGAACTCACCCGTTACCGAATCCGTTACAAAGTAGCAGAATGTAGTTTCCTCAGGCTCAAGCACAGCCAATATAGCGTCCATACCCGGATTGCCAATAGGGCCTATCGGCAGACCGTAGCAGGAATAAGTACTGTAAAGATACTCATAGGAAGATACAGACGTATTGCCAAGAGCTGCCGCGATAGTATTCGTCACATAGAAATAAGTAACATCTGATTGAAGCTGCGGGAACTCTTCCTTATTTGACAGACGGTTCAGGAACACCGACGCTACGAGCTTCATATTATCGGGTGTATCAGCCTCCGCCTGAACTATCGAAGCAAGCGTTATCACTTCATACAGGCTCATACCGCTTTTTTCAACGAGCTTCATTATTTCGGGAGACATCTTATCCTGAAAATTCTGCTTTATTTTGTTTACAACGTTTTCCGCTTCGTCCCCCAGATAAAACTCATAGGTATCCGGGAACATAAAGCCTTCCATTTTATAAAGGGTCTGGTCGGACAAGTCAAGGTCCTTTTCAAAATCAAAGCCTGAATCGCTGTTAAAGGCTTCAAGGAAGTCCGACGCGCTGCAAACGCCCTCGTCCTCCAACATTCTGGCGGCGGAATAAAGCGATATTCCCTCAGTAAATGTAACGGTCACGGTCTCATACACCTTACGGCTCCTGATAAGCTCCGCTATTATGCTCGGGTAGGTCATATTCGGCGACAGAGTGATACTGCCCGAAACGACATTTGTTCTTCCCGATATCTTCATTACCGCCTTGAACAAGGTCGGGTTCTCGATTATTCCCTTTTGATACAGCAGGTCTGCAACCGTAGAATACGTTGTACCCTCTGGAATATCAAAGGTTATGCTCTCATCGCTTCGCGTAAGACCGATATACTCAACACCGAACTGTATGCTCAGGAAAGAAAGTATAAAAGATACCGCTATAACGATTATTGTTACCAAGCTTCCAACAAATACGCTGTTGTTAGGTTTTACCTTACGCTTCTTTTTCTTTTTGGGCGCTTTCTCATCGTGCATATTGAACTCTAGCTGCGGGCGGTTGGGAACGTCCTTATACTCCTCTATGAAGTCGTCGTCCTCGTCATAATCCTCGTCCCGATAGCTGTCCTCGTCATACTCATCATTCTGATCACTATCATCGTCATACTCGTCGTCCTGATAGTCATCATCGGAGTTATCGATACCGTCACCGCCGTCGCTGCCGTTCTCGCCGTTATTATCGTACACATCATCGCCGTCGGCTGTCTCTTCGGCATATTCCTCATCGTATACCTCTTCATCGGCATACCCGTAGTCTGCGGTATCGTCACTCAGCGGCTGCTCGTCGTCATCGGAATTTTCCTCCTGCTCGGAGATGATATCCGCCTTAAACTGCGCTGACGCTATATTCGGAGTACCCAACGTTATCTCGGATAAGTCCTTCACGTCTTTCGGCTTATCATCGCCCGAAGAAGCTGTGCCGCCGTCGGCGAGCTTATCCAGCCTGCTGAAGCTCTCGTTAAGTATTTTATTAAGGTCAATATCCTTATCTGACATATTTTACACCTCTGTATCAATTGTTCTGACTTCGGTAATTATTTTTTTGACTGAGATATCATACTCTTCCACAGGAAGCCTCGGCATAATATTGCTCTCATAGCACAGACCCACCGTATAAAGCTGACGGTTCGCGCTGAGAAATCTATCGTAAAAGCCCATACCGTAGCCGAGTCTGCCGCCATACGGGTCATATGACAATGCGGGAACAATACATACCGCGCTCTCCCCGTCATACTCCTCCGTTTCGCCGCTGGGTTCGGAAATTTCAAAATAGCCCTTTGCAAGGTCGCTGAACGAAAATATCCTGAAAAACCGCATTATGCTTCCCTCATAGCACTTTGGCACATATACGCACTTTCCGTCATTGAGAGCCTTATCTATAATGCTGTATGTATCTACCTCAATATCCGTAGAGACATAAGAAAGCAGAACGCCGTTTTCCGCATAGGCATTGGAAGTCAGAAAGCTCTCAGTTATCAGTCTGTCACATTCTTTTCGCTCGTGCCTATCCATAAGCTGACGCATTTCTTTAAATTCGCGTCTTAGTGATTTTTTACTTATCATATCTCATATCAGTCATCGCATTGGAGAGAATCGTGAAGCTTGTCCGCTCTCTCCTTTCCGCACATTACCTCAACGAGCTTCAGACCGAACTTTATCGCTGCGCCCGCTCCCTTTGCGGTTATTATCTTTGTTCCGTTGAAGTCGCAGACAACGCTTTTATCCGAAAGCCTTGCTCCCTGCAAAAACTGCTCAAATCCAGGGAAGCACACAGCCTCCTTGCCGTCAAGCAGACCTTTCTTTCCCAGTATAGACGGGGCAGCGCATATCGCCGCTATATACTTTCCTTCAGATACGCAATGATCGACAGCCTGCTGAACGATCTCGCTCTTTTCAAGGTTGAGCGTTCCCGGCATACCTCCGGGCAGGATTATCATATCTACGTTCTCATCAATAGCAATTTGCTTATCGTCCGTATCGGTCACCACAGGTATACCGTGAGAACCTCTTATTACGCAGCTGCCTATACCGACAGTCACGACCTCCTGCTCCGCTCTTCTGAGCAGATCTGTGGGGACGAGAGCTTCGGTTTCCTCAAAACCCTCTGCAAGAAAAACGTATATCATTTTGCACACTCCTTTATATATCTATAAATACGTCAAATTTTTCCAAAAGATACTCGGGGTGATACGAAAGCTTAGACTTTCTCAATCCCTCTATACCCACATCGTCTTCGCGGTTTATATACTTATATCCCTGCGCTTCTTTCTTGATAAACTCATTGAACAGCGTTGGATACGCACCCTGAACATCATGCAGAGCCTTTTCGATATGTATAACGAAAGTATCGCTGTTAAGTCTTTCGCCTATCGTAAAACCCACCATTTTTCCGTTCTGATACAACGCTCCGCCTTTGAGCTCAAGCTGTTTAAAATACTTGAAAAACATATCTATCGCGAACTGTTCCGCGACGGCAGAATGAGATGTATACGCGGCTGCGGCATTGAACTCCTCCGCCGAAAAAGCTATACAGTCATAAAACATACTCTCGTCAAGTGTACGGTACTCCCAGTCGCTCTTTTTAAAGTTGGCTATATGGTTTCTCTTTCCGTGATACTTTTTCCCTGACAAAGATATCAGCTTATCCGCAAGGTAAATATAGTCAAACGAAGCTCTGTCAGCCTCTGCGGTAACTTTATCCCCATACATCTCCCTCAAGCGGTCAACGCACGGCTTCAGTACCGTTACCAAATGCAGCTTTTCGGAATACTTTGCCGCGTCCTCACTCATAAGCTCTACAAGCTTTCCTACATCGCCGTTTCCGGCAGGAAATGTATAACGCGGTTTTCCCTCATCAAACGAACGAAGAAAATACAAGTCATCATATCTGCATATCTGCGAGTCTGCAAGTCTTCGCCAAGCGAGATTATTGGCAAAGCTGTATTCACAGCTTTGAAAGTTGCTTTGTTGAAGTAAAGGCAATATCCATTCTCTGTCATTTATACATATTTCAGAAAAGTCAAGACACATTTATATATCAAACCTCGATGTCCGTATTACTCGGAAATAAGCTCCAAAAGTCTATTATTTATGCTCTCCACGGAAAACGGAACATCTCCGTCGCCGCACTTAACTATATCCCAGCCAAGCTTTTCAGCCGCATACAATGCTGTACTGCGGCATTGCGTCAGGAAGTCTACATCGGCTTCGTGGATATCCTTTTTATTTTCATCTCCGTGATATCTGCCGCTCATAAGCTTTTGCGATATTTCTATTGGCATATCGAGAAAAATAACTTTATCAGGCTGCGGCAGGTCAAGCTTTACATATTCATAGTCGCACAGCCAGTCGAGATATTCCTCCCATTTGCTTTTTTCAAGCTTTGTCATCTGATATATCGCGTTTGATGTTACATATCTCGCAGCCAATATCAGCGCGCCCTCTTTATAGTCGCGCTCCCAATAAAGCTTATAGCTTGCGTATCTGTCAACGGCATAAAAGCTTGAGGCGGCATACGCGTTTATATCGGCGGCGTTTTTTGAAAGCTCTCCCCCTAAGTACATTTTGACCAGCGCCGATGACGGCTTATCATACTCGGGAAAGCTTATGGCGCGGTATCTTACGCCCTTATCCTCCAAATATTTTTTCAGCAGTTCAAACTGCGTAGATTTGCCGCTCCCGTCAAGTCCCTCAAGGACTATGAGCCGTTTATTACCCACAAAAAACACCTCTGTTGCGTTACCGCATAGAAATACATATTAATTATAACATTTTCGCAGCGATTAGTCAATCATTTTATATCAAATTTACTATTGAAATTATCGGCTGAAAATGTTATAATATATACATTATCAAAGAAAGTAAAGGATTTTTGCATATGCCGATAAAAATACCTAACAATCTGCCGGCTTATTCTACTCTTGAAAAAGAAAACATATTTGTTATAGGCAACGACAGAGCCGAACATCAGGACATTCGCGCTTTGAAGATAGCGATACTCAACCTGATGCCTGACAAAATAACTACCGAGACCCAGCTTTTGCGTCTTCTCAGCAATACTCCCCTGCACGTTGACATAGAGTTGGTGCAAATGGCTTCTCACACCTCTAAAAACACGTCTGCGGAGCATATGCTGACGTTTTATCGCTCGTTCGACGAGATAAAGCATAACCGTTACGACGGTCTGATAATTTCGGGCGCGCCTGTTGAGACGCTTGATTTTGAAGATGTTGACTACTGGGAAGAGCTGAAACAGGTCATGGAATGGTCAAAGACCAACGTATACTCAACTATTCACATATGCTGGGGCGCACAGGCGGGTCTTTATTACCACTACGGTATACCGAAATATCCGCTGAATGAAAAAATGTTCGGAAATTTCAAGCACCACATAGAATACCCTCAGAGCCTTCTGCTTCGAGGCTTCGGAGATGTATTTCATTGTCCTCACTCCAGATACACGGAAATAAGACGTGAGGACATTGACAAAGTTCCCGAGCTTATAGTGGTAGCTGAGTCATATGAGGCAGGGATACACGTTATTTCAGACGTAAGCGAGAGGCAGTTTTTCCTTTGCGGTCACTGGGAATACGACCGCGATACGCTTGCAAAAGAATACAAGCGCGATATAGAAAAAGGTCTTGATATAAAAATACCTTACAACTACTTCCCGAACAACGATCCCAACGAAGAACCGATCTTCAACTGGTGCATTTCGGCAAATCTAATGTACGCAAACTGGCTGAATTACTGCGTATACCAGAGAACGCCATATGACCTTGAATGGCTTACGCCGCTTGAAAACTGAACCTAGCGTAAAAAAGCAGTCCCTGACAGCGCGAACTGTCAGGGATATTTTTTATGCGTTCTTTTCCTCGTCCTTATGCGTTATGTCAGGAGCAGCGTTTTCTGTGATACACTTCTCGGTAATAGTGATACTTTTAATAGTATCATCAGACGGGCAGCTGAACATAAGGTCGGTAAGCACGCCCTCAACTATGCTGCGAAGTCCTCTTGCACCTGTTTTTTGAGTAAGCGCCTTTTCGGCGATAGCTTTTTTGGCTTCTTCCGTGACAACAAGCTCAATGCCGTCTATCTCAAAAAGCTTCTTATACTGCTTTATAAGGGAGTTTTTCGGCTCGCTAAGTATCCTTATCAGCGCCTCTTCGTCAAGCTCATCGAGGACTGTTATAACAGGCAGTCTGCCGACAAGCTCGGGCACCATTCCAAACTTAACAAGGTCATACGGTTCGACCTTATGGAAAATATTTTCTCCCGTACTTTTATTTTTTATCTGACCGCCGAAGCCAAGGCTGGAATTCTCTGTACGCTTCTTTATAACGCTGTCCAATCCGTCAAAAGCTCCACCGCAGATAAACAGGATATTCTTAGTATCCAAATGGATAAACTCCTGATTTGGGTGCTTTCTTCCGCCCTGCGGAGGAACATTGGAAACCGTTCCCTCAATTATCTTCAGAAGCGCCTGCTGAACGCCCTCGCCGCTGACGTCGCGCGTTATAGAAGTATTTTCGGACTTTCTTGCTATCTTATCTATCTCGTCGATATAAATGATACCTTTCTGTGCAGCTTCAACATCGTAGTCTGCTGCCTGAACAAGTCTTGTAAGCACGTTTTCAACGTCATCGCCGACATATCCTGCTTCCGTAAGCGTAGTAGCGTCGGCAATAGCAAAAGGCACATTGAGCTTTCTTGCAAGGCTCTGCGCGAGCAAGGTCTTGCCCGTACCCGTAGGGCCTAACAGAAGCACATTGCTCTTTTGCAGCTCGACGTCCTCTTCGTCCTTAGTGACGATACCTATTTTATTTATACGCTTATAGTGATTATACACCGCTACTGCCAGAGCTATTTTTGCCTTATCCTGTCCTATTACATACTGGTCGAGCGTTCTTTTTATCTCGGCAGGCTTTGAGAGAACTATCTCCTCATGCTTTGGCGGCGGAGGAGCTTTACGGCTCTTCTGGCGTTCCAAAGGCAATGTGCCGGACTGCACGATAATGTCATAGCAAAACAGGACACACTCATCGCAGATATGCACATTTCCCGAAGAAAACATATTCTTGACTTTCAGCTCTGTTTTCCCGCAAAAGTTGCACCGTTTTATATTTTCATTTCCCGACATTTTTGATATCTCCCGTTCTGAAATTATCTGCTTACGATGACCTTATCTATAAGGCCGTACTCAAGAGCCTCCTGAGCGCTCATAAAATTATCTCTTTCAGTATCTATGGCTATCTGCTCAATGCTCTTGCCTGTATTCTCGGCAAGTATCTCGTTAAGAGAGTTGCGCGTTCTCAGCATATGGTCGGCATGAATCTTTACATCGGTACACTGACCTGAGATACCGCCTCCGCCGATAAGCGGCTGGTGTATCATTATCTCGCTGTGCGGAAGAGCAAATCTTTTGCCCTTTGTTCCGCTGGAGAGCAGCAGTGCGCCCATAGACGCCGCCATACCTATACAGATAGTTGAAACGTCACATTTTATATACTTTATAGTATCGTATATTGCCATACCCGAGGAAATGCTTCCTCCCGGCGAGTTGATATAGAGATCTATATCCTTTTCGGGATCCTGTCCCTCCAGATACAGAAGCTGCGCAACAACCAGGCTTGCGGTAGTATCGTTCACCTCATCTGACAGCATTATTATCCTGTCATTCAGCAGCCGCGAGAATATATCGTAGCTTCTCTCTCCTCTGCTGGTCTGTTCAACAACGTAAGGTACAAGTGCCATAAATGATTGCCTCCTTAATTGATATACAACATTCGCCCGCCGCAAGAAAATGCTGCGAGCGATGTATTATGTCGGTTACTTAACCTTTGCGGCTCCCTTGATAAGGTCAACAGCCTTGCCTACGCATACGTCTTTCTTTACGTCCTCGGCATTGATATATTTCTTGACCTCATCGACTTCCATTTTATAATTATCGGCGATCTTTTTGATCTCTTCCTCTGCTTCCTCGTCAGTAGCTGTTATATTCTCCAGCTCAACTATCTTTTCAAGAGCAAGGCGAAGCTTTACCTGCGGCTCAGCCTGCGTTTTGAATGTATTGATAACAGCTTCGGGGGTCTGATTTGTTATCTGGCAGTACATATCGAAAGATATACCCTGTGAAGAAAGTCTTCCCTGAAGCTCCTGAGCCATTTCTCTTGCTCTGCTTTCATACATACAATCGGGAACTTCGGCCTCCATATTCTCAATGACCTTATCGAATATCTTCTGCTCAAAGTCTGCGTCAGCCTTATCCTGAGCAGCTTTTTCGAGTTTTTCCTTGATATCTGCCTTGAACTCATCGACAGTTTCAAACTCCGAAGTATCCTTAACGAACTCGTCGTCAAATTCGGGAAGCTCCTTACCCTTTATCTCATGCAGCTTTATCTTGAAAACGCACGCAGCGCCTTTAAGCTCTTCGGAATTATAATCCTCGGGGAAAGTAACGTCGATATCGAACTCCTCGCCGATACTGTGACCGACTACCTTTTCCTCAAAGCCAGGGATAAACTGTCCCGAGCCGAGAGTAAGCTCGAACTTCTCAGCCTTGCCGCCTTCAAAGGCAACGCCGTCCTTAAAGCCCTCAAAGTCGATAACAACTATATCGCCGTCCTGAGCGGCTCTGTCGTCGATATCTATTATTCTGACATTCTTTTCGCGTATCTTATCTATTTCCTTGTCAACGTCCTCGTCTGTAACAGCATTGACAACTTTTTCAGCTTCTATACCGAGGTAATCTTTAACGGTGACCTCTGGCTTTGTGGTGCAGGTTACCTTGAGCTTAACGCCGGTATCCTTATTGATATCCGTTACCTCAACGTTCGGTCTGTCAACGAGCTCCAGATCTGCTTCCTCAACAGCTGAATCAACGGCTTCGGGATAGAGCATATTTACGGCATCTTCATAGAAAACGCCCTCGCCATACTCTCTTTCGATTATTTTTCTGGGAGCTTTGCCCTTTCTGAAACCGGGCACATTTATTTTATTCTTAGCTCTTAAAAACGCTTTCTGCACGCCCTCTTCAAACTTTTCGGCAGATATTTCCACCTCAAGCTCATAGGTATTTGCAGCGGTCTTGTTTTTGCTTGTCAAACTCATTTTTATTCCTCCGATATAAATAAACTATCCAAATAATTATAACATAGTTCAGCTATAATTTCCATACCTGTCGGTTCAAATTGTCACTATGCACAAATTCATCGATACACAGCGGGGCAAATTGTAAATAATCACTTGCAATGAGCTTATAATATATACCGTCATATTCACCGTTGACGGCATACTTTGCGCCGCTGCCGTGGATATGCCCGTAAAAGCACACTTTTATATCATATTTTTTCAGGACTGCCAATATTTCTTCATTGCGGTCGGAATTATAGACGGGAGGATAATGCAGGAAAACGAGCGGGCTAAGCTCCTGCTTTAACGCACATTCTATTGACACCGACAGTCTTTGCGCCTCTCTCAGCAATATCTTTTTATCCGCCTGCTGACCTTTTTCGTTTATCCAGCCTCTTGTGCCGCATATGCCGATATCTCCATACTTAAAGCAATTATTGTGGACTATTTTTATACTGTCATATCCCCTGTCGCTCATAAACTTTTCCATTTTGCTGACGGAATTCCACCAATAGTCGTGATTGCCTTTCATAATGACTTTCGTACCCGGCAGAGAATTTATAAAAGCAAGGTCCTTCTCCGTCTCCTCAAGCTTCATTGCCCAGGAAATATCTCCGGGTATAACGACAATATCGCTGTCGCAGACATCTCTTCTCCAATTTTTTTCAAGCCTGTCTACATAATTATCCCAGCCCCTGAATATGTCCATAGGCTTATTGCAGCCAAGCGGCAAATGCAGGTCGGCTATAACAAATAATGACATTAAAACACCTCAGATTTTTCATACAAAGCGATATGTTACCGCAGGTATTGCGCGCATATATTTTCGGTCAATGCGCATAATAGTTAACAGCGAGGATAGTTATGCCGCGCTCAGTATCGCTGCGGCAGACCTATATAACGCTTAATAAGCCAATAAAGGAATGATACTATCATGGATAGCAACAAGATCTACGGTATCGACTGCAAGGTCGAGAATTGCATTTACAACAAGCACGGCAAAGAGTGCACGGCAGGCAACATCTGCGTAAGCAGCGATTGCAAGTGCACAGAGGACTGCGGCTCTACCTGCTGCATGACCTTCAAGGCAAAGAATTAAAACGAAAGCCGTCCTTATGGGCGGCTTTCGGACTTTACAGACTTACTGACCTTAATTTTCCGAAATGCCGAGAGCTTCCATTACAAAGCTTTCCATATCAGTCTTTTCAACGCTTTGCGCAAAGCGGATATCCTTATCCTTGAGAGCTTTTATAGATGTCGGCACGCTGAGCTCGGAACGCTGTGCGAGCATATCAACTAATGTGAACTCATCAGCCTCGGACTTCTGACCGCTTATCGCTTCAAGCACCGCTCCCGAGAATTTATACGGGCTTGCCGTTGAAGCTATAACGGTCTTTGTTTTATCGCCTGTTGCTTTTACATAATCCATATACACCTTTACTGCTACTGCCGTATGAGTATCGCTCGTATATGAATATTTATCAAACAGCTCTTTTATACATTCCTTGGTCATATCGTCGTCGCAGCAGCCTGCATAGAACTCATCTTTGAGAACTTTCTTTACCTCGTCGCTGACCTCATATTTTCCGCATTCCGCCAGCTTTCCGAACCAATCTCTTATCATACTGTCGTTCTCGCCGCAAATATGATAGAGCAGTCTTTCAAGGTTTGAAGATATGAGTATATCCATAGACGGTGAAATAGTCGTATAGAAATGTCTGTTCCTGTCATAAACGCCTGTATTTATAAAATCGGTAAGCACGTTGTTGGCATTTGAAGCGCATATCAGCTTATTTACGGGCACGCCCATATGCTTCGCGTAATACGCGGCGAGTATATTTCCAAAGTTGCCTGTCGGCACTACGATATTTATTTTTTCTCCCATAGATATATCGCCGTTCTCAACGAGCTGTGCATACGAAGAAACATAGTAGATTATCTGCGGTGCAAGTCTGCCCCAGTTTATGGAGTTTGCCGAAGAGAACATCATACCGTTGGAAGCGAGTTTTTCGGCGATCTTTTGGTCGGTAAATATCTTCTTAACGCCGTTCTGCGCGTCGTCGAAGTTGCCCTTTATCGCGCACACGCCGACATTCGAGCCCTCCTGAGTAGTCATCTGCTTTTTCTGCATTGCTGAAACTCCGTCCTCGGGATAGAACACTATCATCGAAGTACCCTCAACGTCTCTGAAGCCTTCCAGGGCGGCTTTACCCGTATCACCCGAAGTAGCAACGAGAATAACGACTTTTTTATCGAGGTTTATTTTCTTTGCGGACGTAGTAAGAAGATAAGGCAGTATCTGCAAAGCCATATCCTTGAACGCACAGGTAGGACCGTGCCAAAGCTCCAGCACATATGCGCCGTCAAAAAGCTTTTTCAACTCGGCAATATTCTGCGTATCGAAGTTCTTATCAGTATAGGCATTATCCACGCAGTATCTTATCTCTACATCTGTAAAGTCAGTAAGATACTTTGAAAACACCGTGAATGCTCTGTCGGCATAGCTCATTTTTCCTATGCTCTTTATCTCCTCCTGCGTAAGCGAGGGTATCTCCGACGGCACAAAAAGTCCGCCGTCCTTAGATATTCCCTGCGCTATTGCTTCGGCAGATGTCACCTTTATCTCGCTGTTTCTCGTACTTTTATAAAACATATTCTTCGTCCTTTCATATATTGCTCGCGTCGAAAGCGTTCTTATAGTAACGCATACCGACGACGCGGTAATTTTTGATATCCATATCAACGGCGGCTACATCAAATCTCCCGTTGATATCCTCGCCGTACTCGGAGAGAAACCTTTCAGCTGCTGTGATTATATGCTTTCTCTTATCCGAAGTTATAGCTTCTTCGCCTGACGTCAGCGCGCCTGTCTTACGGGTCTTGACCTCCACGAACGCGATAACATCGTCCTTTCTTGCAATGACATCGATCTCTCCGCCCTTTACGCGGTAGTTTCTTCCGATTATCTCATAGCCGTGCCGCTTTAAAAACTCCGCGACATATTCTTCACCGAATGAACCTGTCTTATGATTATCGGCGGTCATTTCTGCTCTTCCTCCGCTTTTTCTTTCAGATACTTTTTCAGAAAGCTTTTTCTGTGCACCTCGCTCACGCCGTGCTTATCGAGCATTTCATAATGCAGCTTTGTGCCGTACCCCTTATGCTTTTCAAACATATACTGCGGATATTTTTCGGCAAGCTTTTTCATATATCTGTCACGCGAGACTTTAGCAAGTATAGATGCGGCGGCTATCGACTGCGACTTTGCATCGCCTTGTATAACGCATTGTGCGCTGATATCTAGGTCGGGCAGCTTATTGCCGTCAATAAGTGCGATATCCGGCGTTACTTTAAGGCCGCTGACTGCTCTTTTCATAGCCAGCATAGTGGCTTGCAGTATATTGAGGCTGTCTATTTCATCTACCGAGGCGGTAGCTACGCACCAGCTTACTGCCTTTTCGCATATCACATCAAACAGTTGTTCCCTTTTCTTTTCGGAAAGCTTTTTGCTGTCGTTAACGCCCTCTATGACGGTATCTTTATCAAGTATCACCGCCGCGGCATAAACATCGCCCGCAAGAGGGCCTCTGCCTGCTTCGTCAACACCACAGACAACGCCGTATTTTTCAAAAAACGCTGTATCAAAATCGTGAAGCTCCATATCCTCTACCCCACTACCCCACTTCCGAAGGCTTTTCAAGAGTAAATCTGCCTATCTTGCCGCTGCGAAATTCATCAAGCACCGCAGCTGCGGCGCGCTCGGTATTTATCTTTCCGCCTGAAATAAGAAAACCGCGTTTTTTGCCTATTCTCAAAAGCAGCTCATATCCTGCCATACAGTCTGAAATCTGCTCCTCGCCGTCGGGAAGGCCGTCAAGCGATATCCCATATCTGCCGATTAGGGCGGACGGATACTTTTCAGCCAAAAGCTGCAAAAGTCTTGACGACAGGTACTCGGTATCAATAACATCGTCCTTGACCGCGCCCGTGAACGCAAGATGTTCGCCGACCTGCTTATCTTCAAACTTATGCCACAGCACGCCGGGCATATCCAAAAGCTCTATCTCTCCGTTTTGTAAGCTTATCCATTGCTTGCCTCTTGTAACGCCAGGTCTGTCCTCGACCTTTGTGAGCTTTGCGCCTGCAAGGCGGTTTATAAACGATGATTTGCCTACATTAGGTATGCCGACTATCATTATCCTTATGGGTCTGCCTGTCATTCCCTTATCGTTCCAGCGAGTTATCTGTTCGCTCAGCAGTTCTTTGAGCTTTGGCAGGAATTTATTCACGTTTTTGCCGCTCCTGCAATCGGTAGCGAGTGCGAAAGACCCGTTTCTCTTATAATACTCCAGCCACTCCGATGTGACCGCTTCATCTGCGCTGTCACACTTATTAAGCAATATCACGCGGGGTTTACCTTTAGTAAGCTCATCCATTTCGGGATTTCTGCTGGAATACGGTACACGGGCGTCGGTTATCTCGACGGCGGCGTCGACAAGCTTCATATTAGACTGCATTATGCGGCGGGTCTTTGCCATATGCCCCGGAAACCACTGCACCTTTGTTACATCGCTCATATCAACGGTCAAGCCCGCTCAACGGGCGCTCCTCCTTTTATTTTATAGAAAGCCGGAAAAGCTATCTGACTGTTCCTATCTTTCCGTTTGATGAAAAGAACCTGAACACTACCTTGCCTATCACTTCTTCCTCGCTGACGGTACCTATCATTCTGCTGTCGGCAGAGTGATTTCTGTTATCGCCCATTACGAAAACGCTTCCTTCGGGCACGGTATAGACATAACTGTCAGTTTCCGCATTATAAACGTCCTTTGAAAAATTACCTGTATCGACCATATTCTCGCTTACATAGGCTTCATCGAGTCTAACGCCGTCAACCTTTACGGAGCCGTCTTTATAACATATCTCAACAGTCTGTCCGCCGACAGCTATCGCGCGCTTGATGATAGTTTCATTCAGAGCCTCAGAATTTACAACGATGATATCACCAGGCTTGGTATCGTACATAAACGAGAACAATATCAGCTTATCGCCGTCATACAGCGTTTGCTCCATAGACGGGCCTTTTACGTTTATTATCTTGATAACGAAGCTCATTATCAGTATCATCGCAAAAACGGCTATAACTATTGTTTCCAGCCATTCAAGGACCGTATCGAGTATCTTATCGTCCATACTTTTGGGTTCTTCTTCAAAAAACTCTTCCTCGTCAAGTCCTGCATTATCCGTTGTCATCATAAGAAAGCTCCTTATATCATATCAGACCGAATTTTTTTATTGGGAATATCCTTACGAAAGCTTTTCCTAGTATACTGTCCACCGATACAAAGCCTATCATTCTTCCGTCGGTAGAATTATTCCTGTTATCGCCGAGAACGAAAATATATCCTTCGGGTACGACGTATTCATATCTTCCTGTGCTTTCGTTATAATACATCTTATTGAACTGGTCAAGCTCGCGCATACTCAAAGCCGAGCCGGAAAGGTAATCTTCCTTCAGCTCAACTCCGTCCACATATATCTTGCTTTCAGAATAATCTATCTCGACGGTCTGTCCCTCTATGCCTATGACCCTTTTTATGATAGTTTTATTGAGGGCGTCGCTGTTGAGCACGACTATATCCCCCGGCTCGGGGTCTGAAAACATATGGGTTATCAATATCGTATCCTTATCGTTGAGCGTCGGATACATGGAACTGCCATCGACCTCGACTATACGAAGCACGAACATGAATATCAATATTATTATAAACAGCGAGAATACAAAGGAATCGCACCAATCAAGGATATCATCGCTGGGGGCGTTCTCTATTTTCTTTATTCCCATTTCTCTTTTTGTTCGTCTGTCCATAACACTACACGCCTGACTGCGGCGCTTCTCCTTTCATACATACACATATATTATAACAGAAAATTACGCTGTTTTCAAGGCTTTCGGAAAATTTTGCATAAAAAATGAGAACAGCCGCAATGACTGTTCCCAACTTTGATCACTTGATCGCTTCTTTAACCTTAGCCGCCTTGCCGACTCTCTTTCTGATATAGTACAGCTTAGCGCGGCGTACTTTACCTGAACGAACGACCTCGACCTTTTCAACAACGGGCGAATGTACGGGGAATACTCTCTCGATACCGCAGCCGTGTGCAACTCTGCGGACTGTAAACGTTTCGTTTATGCCGCCGTGCTTCTTGGCGATAACTGTTCCCTCGAACACCTGTATCCTTGACTTGTCGCCCTCCTTGATATTAACATGGACCTTAACGGTATCACCTATGTTAATAACGGGAGCATTTTCTTTAAGGCTTGAATTTGAAATAAGTTTTAAAGCGTCCACTTTAAATACCTCCTAATATTTTCAGACATTCATTCGCTTTGTATAACATCGGCTTCAAGCATATATCCGATAAAGCCAGAGGACTGTCCGCTTTAATGTCAGCCTTTCGGCAGGCACTAACTCTCGTCGCAAAGCGACGGATATTCAAATGCCTTAATATTATATCACATTTGGTCGTCTATTTCAATACCCAAATGAACGTTTTTGAAAAAATTTTACAGCTCGGTTTTGGCAAATATGCACAAATATCAGCATTAACATCAGCACAACGCCT
Organism: uncultured Clostridia bacterium; assembly: GCA_947631995.1. GTDB lineage: Bacteria > Bacillota > Clostridia > Oscillospirales > Ruminococcaceae > UBA7477. The sequence continues at coordinate 59,997 of CANRNT010000001.1, forward strand.
CCGATATTACGATATACAGAGCTGCGGCTATAAGTGTAAAACTAATAATATGGAGCAAAAATGCTTTTACAAGCAGCAATATCATTACTGCGGCTGCTGCAAACCTAAGCGTGCTGAACAATGCGTAACGCTTACCCGATATACCTATCGTCAGCTCGGCAAGTCTGCCGCCGTCAAGCTTTTTGAACGGCATAAGATTAAACACACACAGCATAAGATTTGCAAGCGCAAACTCCGAGGACGCAAAGCCCGTCAGGGCACAAACAGCATATGCGGCGGCATTTACGGCACATCCTGCGGAAAGTATAACAGCTTCCTTATACCTATTCACAAGAAAATCGGGTGCAACTATCTTTATCCCGCCGCCATAGAAGCAAAGTCCGTTTACAGGTACGCCAAATCCCAGCATAGCGGCAAGGTGTCCTGCTTCATGCATCATACAGCATAGAAGCGATATCATTACTGCTTTTGTATCCGAAGCGGCGGCTAAAGCAATTATAGCGAAAAAGCTGAACGAAAGGCTTATATCGCGCCCTTTTACATTAAACTTCAGCACGCCATTTTACCAAGCAGTCTTATGAACGCGTCAAAGATCTTATCAAGCGAGAGCATTTCCCACAGACTGCTTTCGGCTATATCGCCCAGCGCGTTCATCAGACCTATCACAGACAGTATCATGATAATGAGCATAGCGCCCAACAATATAAACTCTCTTACGGTAATATCGTTTTCTTCATTGTACTTTCCCATACATCTCACCGTTCCAAGCATATTTTCATTTCATGGATATGCCGGTACAAGCGAAAATATTCGGCTCTGAGGCGGATATAGAAAAATCGCCGACCTATAGTCGGCGAAATGATTTTTCTAGGCGCAAAAGCTGATAGCACAGGAAGAAATTTTCGGTTTTCAGAAAAAATCGCCGTCTGCATTAAGACGGCAAAAGCTTTTTAGATACTTTGACCGCCTAAGACAGCCAAAGTATAGTAAATAGTAAAAAATCATGGTTTTGCAAAGCAAAATCGCCGACCCATAGTCGGCGAAATGATTTTTCTAGGCGCAAAAGCTGATAGCACGGGAAGAAATTTTCGGTTTTCAAAGAAAATCGCCGTCTGTATTACGACGGCGAAAGCTTTTTTGGATACTTTGACCGCCTAAGACAGCCAAAGCATAGTAAATAGTAAAAAATCATGGTTTTGCAAAGCAAAATCGCCGACCCATAGTCCTTTGGCTTTGCCTAAGTGTAGTGAAAAGTAAATAGTGAATAGTACAGAAACGCCTAGAAACGTATACTATAAACTATTTATCCCGAAATGGGTGCAGTTTTTCTCAGAACCAAAACAAGTTGGTAGCGCAGCTTAGCCGTTGTGAGCGCGTTTACAAGCGAACAGGATAAGCAAGCGAGACTTGTTTTGGAGAGGAGGAGCGATGGAGTGAGTGAGAGGTGACTTTTCCACAAGTATAAAAGAAAAGTCGCCGCGAGTGATACGAAATCCGCGACGACGTGGTGGAGCTAAGGGGAATCGAACCCCTGACCTGTTACATGCGAAGCAACCGCTCTACCATCTGAGCTATAACCCCACACGGACTCTCAAAAGTCCGTTGAATATTATATCACATTTTTACGGAGATGTCAATAGCCTTGCTGCCATTTTTTCAGCCATTGCTGTCCTGACTGTCGGTGTCCGCGGCGCTGTCATCGCTTTTGAAGCTTTCCGGGAACGCCTCTTCCTCATTGTCAGACCTGTTCTCACCGTAGGTAGAAAGCTTTGCGGAGATTATTTTTATCTCCTGCTTCGGCTTTTTATTCTCATCGACCTCGGCTGAGTTTATCTTCTCAACAACGTCCATACCGTCATATACCTGACCGAATATAGTGAACTGCTGCGAAAAATTCGGCACTCCGCCTTTTTCTGTAAAATACTTTATAAGCTGCTCATTGGCGTCAAGCTCGTTCATCTCGTTTATCATATCATCATCGAACACAACGGAGTTTACAAACAGTATCCTGCTTCCCGTAGTGTTTCTCTTATTGAACACGCCTTTTTCCCTGCCAAAAGTACACAATGCCCCGCGAAACGGCCAAAGGTCGTTTGATTTTTCAGGCTCAAGCATTTCCTTATCGGTATCATCTGTATCGTTGCCGTCCGGCGCTTTGCCACCTGCAAAGGCATAGGCTTTCTGCTCGTCCTCGATGTAAAAATAATATGTTCCGTCATAGTAGCCGTCGTTGACGAGCTTTTTGAAATATTCGCAAAACTTCGGGGCTTGCTCCTCGAACAGCACGGCTTTTACAGTACCCATAGTAGTTTCAAAAATGACTACCGTATCATCGTCGTCAGGCAAGGTATACTGGATAAAATTTATTTTTTCCGCTTCCTCCAAGCTTTGACTCTGCGTATGCAGGCAGGAGAACGATATAAGCATTATGACCGCCAACAGCGCCATTACCATTGAAGCCTTGAACACTCGCATAGCATTCATGCTATTCCGTTGTTTTTGTATAGGTGTCATTGCCATAGCTTTATACTTCCCCTTTATCAGACTTTTTTCGTTATTCTCGTGCCCTGACGGCTTTCTTCCACAATATATCCCATTTCAGCTATCTTATCGCGGAGCATATCCGCTGTTGCGAAGTCCTTGCGCGCCCTTGCTTCCTTGCGCTGCTCGACAAGCTCCATTACTTCCTCGGGTATATCCTGCTGCTCGTCGGCGGCTATCAGCTTTTCCGCACGGTCGATAATACCTATCGAGAGCACCTCGTCCATACTTGCAGCAGCGGCAAGCTTTGTAGCGGCATTTGTGTCAGCCTTGAAAACGTCATACAACGCCGTTACAGCGTTTGAAGTATTTATATCGTCGTTCATAGCGGCAATGAAGCTGTTTTTCAGTACATTTAAAACATTCTCATCAACGGGCGAGGTATCCTTTTCCTTTATGAGCTGAGCTGTTCTTGCAACAAGCTTATCGTATGCGGTCTTTGCGTTATTCAGGTTATCATAGCTGAAAACCAGCGATTTGCGGTAGTGCGACTGCAAGCAGAAGAACCTGTATACGAGAGGGTCATATCCTTTTTCCTCAAGAAGAGATACCGTCAAAAACTCGCCTTTGGATTTGCTCATCTTGCCGTCGGAGGTGTTAAGGTGATGAACATGGAACCAATATCTGCACCAATCGTGGCCGAGGTAAGCTTCCGACTGCGCTATCTCGTTGGTATGGTGCGGGAACTGATTGTCTATGCCGCCGCAATGGATATCAAGGTACTCGCCGTTATTCTTCATGCTTATGCAGGAGCACTCTATATGCCAGCCGGGATATCCCAATCCCCACGGTGAGTTCCATTTAAGCTCCTGGTCGCCAAACTTTGATTTTGTGAACCAAAGAGCGAAATCCGCCTTGTTGCGTTTATTATCGTCAGCCTCAACGCCCTCGCGGACGCCGACTGCCAAGTCTTCTTCCGAAACATCGCCGAACACATAATATTTTGACAGCTTAGAGGTATCGAAATACACGTTGCCGCCTGCCGTATAGGCATAGCCCTTTTGTTCGAGAGCCTTTATCACCTTGATAAACTCTCCGATATACGATGTTGCAGGCACGACGGTATCAGGCTTGCGGATATTGAGCTTTTTGCAGTCGGCAAAGAAAGCGTCGGTATAAAACTTAGCAATCTCCATTACGGTCTTATGCTCTCTTTTTGCGCCTTTAAGCATTTTATCGTCACCAGTATCGCCGTCGGACGTAAGGTGACCGACATCGGTTATATTCATTACCCTGTTTACGTCATAGCCTGAATATCTCAGATACTTTTCCAAGATATCCTCCATAATGTAGCTTCTGAGATTGCCGATATGCGCATAGTGATACACCGTCGGTCCGCAGGTATACATACTCACCTTTCCCTCGGTATGCGGGACAAACTCCTCTACCTTATGCGATGTTGAATTATACAGCTTTAATCCGCTCATATGAAAAGTCCTTTCTTGTTTTAGTCTTGTCTAAGTATCAAACCGCACGCTGTCAGCCGTTCAGCTTTTCCTCCAGAGCTTTCAGACGCTTATTCAGCTTTGAAAGCTCTATTGCTACGGGGTCGGGAATGTGTATCTGGTCGAGGTCCTGCGTGCGCTTGCCGTCCTGCCTTACTATTTTTGCAGGCGCTCCGACAGCCGTTGAATTGGGAGGTACCTCCTCCAGCACCACCGCGTTTGCGGCTATTTTGGCATTATCGCCGACTTTGAAAGGACCCAAAATCTTAGCGCCGCAGCCTACCATTACATTGTTGCCCAGCGTCGGGTGGCGTTTGCCGTGGTCTTTACCCGTACCGCCCAAGGTACAGCCCTGATACAGCAGGCAGTTATCGCCTATCTCCGCCGTTTCGCCGATAACGACCCCCGAGCCGTGGTCTATAAGCAGACCTTTTCCTATCTTTGCTCCCGGGTGTATCTCGATACCCGTCAGAAGCCTTGCAAACTGGGATATTGCTCTTGCAATGAAAAACATCTTATGCACATAGAAAAAATGTGCCACTCTATACATCCACACAGCGTGCAGACCCGAATAGGTCGCCACTATCTCAAGCGTAGTTCTCGCGGCCGGGTCCCTGTCCCGTATGGACTGTATATCCTCGCGTATCTTATCTGTTATATTCATGATTTCCCTCCTGAAAATAATAAAAGCCCCACTGACGCCATGCGCCAGGAGGCAACTAACTGCTGCGGTCCCACTCCGTTTTATACTTTGAGCAATGCTCTTTACCCGATAACGCAGGTAACGCGTAGGCGGATACTTACCGACAAGCGGCGATTTCCCCGTCTCTGCCCCGATACAATGTGTACCGTAATATCAGCCGCACTTTCACAGCTTCCCGACGGACGTTTTCAGCTAACCGTCCTCTCTGTGGTCAAGGCTTCGTCTGTTACTCTGGCTGACAGCATTTTGAACTATATGATATATTGTATGAATTATAACATATTTTGTTACGGATTGCAAGTGTTTTTTATTTATTCGGGTTTATATGGTCTTTATACGCATACACATATGTCGTGCCGGAAATTATCGTAAGCACGGCACATATCCATATCAGTATCTCATTAATTATATAAAAATCAAAATCTATCTTGAATATCTGCACCAAAAAGAACTCTATCGCCATTATTATCCCGAAAGCCGCCATTGTACAGGCTGTTTTAAGCTTGCCCCATATTCCTGCCGGTACTACTACTCCCTCGCCTGCAACAACAAGGCGCAGACCCGAAACGACAAACTCCCTTGTGAGGATAATGAACACGGCGACTATATCTATCCAGCCCTTTGCCGCAAAGCAAAGAAGTGCTGCCATTACAAGTATTTTATCCGCGATAGGGTCGAGAAACTTTCCGAAATTCGTGACAAGTCCGTACTTCCTTGCCATTTTTCCGTCAATGAGATCGGTTATCGAAGCCGCCGCAAATACCGCTCCTGCCCACAGTATATTGAACGGTATAAAATCCGCCAATATAAGGAACATGAACAGCGGCACGAGGACGACCCTCATCACCGTAAGCTTATTGGGTGTGTTCATAAACAATTCCGCCTTTTCGTTATATGTAAAACAGCGTTGTCGGTATAGTCCGAAAAACTTGTGCGGCTAATTCACCGTACCGATAAGGTCGTAATCAAGAACGTCATCTATCGTTACATTTACATACTCCCCTACTTTGAACTTCCTGCCGTCAGCAGAGGTAAAGAATATCTTGCCGTCAATTTCAGGGGCGTCGGCTCTGCCTCTGCCGAAATAGCACTCGGCATATCTGTCAAAGCCCTCGCACACGACCTCATATGTATTGCCTATTTTCTTCTCATTCAGCTCATAGCTTATAAGCATTTGCTCGTTCATTATCTCGTCGCAGCGCTCTTCCTTGGTCTTGAAGTCCACCTGATCGGGAAGCTTTTCGGCAGGCGTGCCCTCCTCTGCGGAATATGCAAAACAACCGAGCTTATCAAAGCGGACATCTTTTACAAACCGGCACAGCTCCTCGAACTGCTCCTGCGTTTCACCGGGAAAGCCTGCTATCAGCGTTGTACGCAGCGTTATATCGGGTATCCTTGCTCTTATTTTTTCTATAAGGGCGCGCAGGCTCGCGTTATCACCCCTGCGGTTCATAGCCTTTAAGATATCTCCGTTACAATGCTGCAATGGTATATCGAGATATTTTACTATCTTATCCTCTTTTGCCATAACGTCCAGCAGCTCATCGGTTATCCTTTCGGGATAGCAATAGAGCGTTCTTATCCATTTTATGCCGTCTATCTTGCAAAGCTCTTCCAAAAGAGCGGCAAGACGCGGTTCACCGTAAAGATCAAAGCCGTAATTTGTCGTATCCTGCGCTACGAGAATGATCTCGGTTATTCCTGCCTTAGCGAGCCACTTTGCTTCGTCAAGTATACTTTCCATACTTCTGCTGCGAAGCTTGCCGCGTATTGACGGTATAGCGCAGTATGTACAACAATTGCTGCAGCCCTCAGCTATTTTAAGATAAGCATAATGCTCGGTTGAGATTATACGTCTGCCCTCGATACAAAGCTTTTCTTTATCGTCAAAAGTCATTATATCGCTTTCCCCGTCGGCAAGGCGCTTTACGATATCGCATATCTCGGAATTTTTTCCTATACCGACCACGGCGTTTACCTCGGGTATCTCGCTGAGTATTTCTTCACGGTATCTTTCTGCAAGGCAGCCCGTTACAACGACCGCTTTTATCCTGCCCTCGTCCTTGAGAGTACAAAACTCAAGAATGGTATCAATAGCCTCCTGTTTTGCGGACTCTATAAAGCCGCAGGTATTGACTATTACGATATCGGCAAGCGCGGCGTCGGGCACTATCTGATATCCCGCTTCTCTGAGGTCATATATCATACTTTCCGCGTCGACCAGATTTTTGGGGCAGCCCAAAGACACCATACCAACTCTGACAGCCATACAACGGCACTCCTTTCATCGTATCGCAAACACTCTTGTATATATTATACCCATTTTGCGTAAAATGTCAAGTATCGCAAAACTCGTCATTTTCCGCGGGATATTTATACTCGCTCATCGCCTCTTTGACCTCTTGGTATGAATATCCCAGCCGAACAAGGGCATTTTTTACTCTGTCGAGCGACTTTTTATCCGTTATCTTATGGGCATACTTTTCTTCAACAAGCTCTTTGAGCCTTTCAACGGTCGTTTCACGATACGGGGCGAGGGCTTCCTCTATGAACTCATTGTCAAGGCCTTTCAGCCGCATTTCGCGGACACATCTGTAATATCCGAAGCCCTTTACTTCGACGAGCCGTCTTGCCATATTGACCGCATATCGCTTATCATTGATAACGCCTATCTCTACCAGTCTTGACATAGTATCGAAGCATATCTGCTCGGGATAATTCTGCTCCAGCTTTTTAAAAAGCTCTGTATACGAATAATCCTTATAGTCAAGCAGATACAGCGCGCGTTCCTTGGCGGTGCGAAGCTTATTTGAATACACTACCTGCTTCCATGCACTTTCGGGAACGGACATAGGGGCTTTGAGATGGTACTGAGATATGATATCTGCATTCAGATACTCCTTTTCACCGTCGTCAAGCTCCACCTCATAGGTACTGCCCTTATATTTTTCTATTGAAGTTATGTTCTTCATCAGTCAACATCAACGGGGGCAAATTCTTCAAAATCGTCGTCCGCATTGACAATGATATTGTTTTCGCCTGAGCCTGACTGAGTCGGCGCGCCCGATGTTCCCGCAGAAGCCTTTGCAGCCTCGGCAATAGCGGCGTCCTTTGCGCTCTTTTTCGTATTCATAACAAGCTCGCCGCTGCGCTCGCGCACCTGCATTTCTATCTCCTTGAACAGTTCGGGATTTGCGAGCAGATAGTCCTTTGAATTATCTCTGCCCTGACCCAGCTTCATATCGTTATAGCTGAACCATGCGCCGCCTTTCTTGACTATGCCCAGCTCCACGGCAAGGTCGAGCAGTTCGCCGTCGCGGGATATACCTTTTCCGTATATGATATCAAACTCGCACTCCTTGAACGGCGGAGCGACTTTGTTCTTAACGACCTTACATTTAGTTCTGTTGCCTATGACCTCAGAGCCTACCTTGAGCTGCTCCTGACGTCTTACCTCGATACGGACGGAGCTATAAAACTTGAGCGCTCTGCCGCCCGGGGTAGTTTCGGGGTTGCCGTACATAACGCCAATTTTTTCGCGTATCTGGTTTATAAACACGGCGACGCAGTTAGACTTGGATATGACCGCTGTCAGCTTTCTCATTGCCTGCGACATAAGCCTTGCGAGCTGACCGACATGGGTATCGCCCATATCGCCGTCTATTTCCGCCTTGGTAGCCATAGCTGCTACGGAATCGACCACTATACAGTCAATAGCGCCCGAACGGACGAGAGTCTCGGCTATCTGGAGAGCGTCCTCTCCGCTGTCAGGCTGCGACACTAGCAAAGCGTCCGTATCAACGCCGAGAGCCGCTGCATATATGGGGTCGAGAGCGTGCTCAACATCTATGAAAGCCGCATTGCCGCCCATTTTTTGCGCTTCTGCTATGATATGCAGAGCCACCGTGGTTTTGCCTGAGCTTTCGGGGCCGTATATCTCCACTACCCTTCCGCGCGGAACGCCGCCGATACCCAACGCCATATCAAGCGTCAGCGAGCCTGTTGATATCGCGGCTACGTCGAGAGCCTTTGTAGCTCCGAGGCGCATTACCGCTCCTTTGCCGTACTTCTTTTCGATCTCCGCTATCGCGCCTTGAAGAGCCTTCTGCTTTTCCTCTGCGCTGTCGGGTATCTCAAACTGTTTTTTGGATTCTTTTTTTCCTGCTGCCATTTCTGTTCAGTCCTTTCTGCGGAAGAATTCCGCCTGTTGTTATTCATCAAAAATTACGGTATTGGTTTTCCCATATATATTATAGCATAACTTCTGTACATTTGTTCGGACAGCAAAAATTTATTCTGCCTGTGCATATCCGTAAACCACGCGATAAACGCCGCAGTAGTCTTTTATAAAGCGGACATTTTCAAAGCCGTGCTGTATCAATATGCCCGAAACCTCGTCCTCCTGACCCATACCTATCTCAAAACAGATAAGTCCGCCTGATTTAAGAGATCTTTTCCAACATCTTACTATGCCGCGATAGAGGTCGCAGCCATCGTCGCCGCCGAACAACGCTTCCGCAGGTTCATAGCTCACCTGCTTTTGCAGGTTTTCCATATCATCTTTAGTAAGATACGGTGGGTTGCAGACTATAAAGTCAAGGTCACGAAAGCCTGACGATATCTTTTCATCAAGAACATCGGCTCTCATAGCCGTGATATCACTATTATTAAGCCTGATATTTTTCTCAAGATACTCAAACGCCGTCTCCGACTTCTCGATAGCCGTGATATGGCACTCTAACTTTTTGTCGAGCGCAATAGCTATACAACCGCTGCCAGCGCAAAGGTCGACCCCTGCGAGATCTTTTTCTTTACCCAACTTATTTATCACGAGCTCTACAAGCGTTTCGGTATCCTGCCGCGGAATCAACACGCCCTCGCCTACATAAAACGGCAGGCCGTAAAACTCCCATTTGCCGAGTAGATATTGCAGCGGATAGCCGCTCACATACTTTTCTGTCATACTTCGGATACGCTCGGCATTTTCATCGCTTACAGGTGCGCCGTTTTTAATAAAACTCCTCTCCTGCAAAACGTCCGAAAAAATACAGTTCACGTCGAAGTCTGCGCTGTCTAAGCCTTTTTCTGCAAGCTTTTTCAGGCAGCTTTCATAAAGTTCTCTGCGTTCTACCATCTGTCCTCCTCGGTATCCTCCGGAATTACGGCTTTTAATGCTGCTATGGCGCACTCTATCTGCTTTTCATCTGGTTCTTTTGTGGTTATCCTTTGCAGCCACAGACCAGGCGCTGAAAATATCTTCGTAAACAGATTATCATATCTTCCCGCAAGGCGGATAAACTCATAGCCTATACCGACTATCAGCGGCAAAAGAGCAATTTTAAAGCACATTCTCAAAAGGATATTATCCCACGGCAAATGCAGAAGCGAGAATATTATTATGCTTATAAGCAATATCAGGAACATAAAACTCGTTCCGCACCTCGGGTGGAAGCGTATATGTTTTTTTACGTTATCCGGGGTGAGCTCCTCGCCTGCTTCATAGCAAGCGATAGTCTTATGCTCGGCGCCGTGGTAGCGATACATTATCTTCATATCGGGCATAAGGCTGGTAAGCCACATAAACAGCACGAACACGGCTATTTTTATAACGCCCTCTATTATAGTCTTTACAAGTGAATTGATTTTTATAAACTTTGACAGCAGCTTTGTAAGTCCCGACGGAAAAAACACGAACAGCAGTACTGCAAGAGCCAATCCGAGCACCATTCCGACTACTGAAACTATTGGTCCCAATTTGTCGCCGAGTTTTTCATCGAGCCACTTTTCAAACTTTGACTGCGGTTCTTCCTCCAATCCCTGCATTGATTTATCTGCCGACTTTGAAAGGCATTTATAACCCTCGGTGAACGTTATAGCAAAATTGAATATACCGCGAAGAAACGGTACTTTTCTATACCACGGCATATTCTTTCCGTTCTTTATGTCCCATACCTCGAGGTCTATCTCGCCGCTTGGCAGTCTGCAAGCCATTGCCGACTTATACAGACCCCTCATCATAACTCCCTCAATAAGAGCCTGACCGCCTATTTTGGACTTGAATTTAGCATTTTCTTTATTACTGCTCGTCCTGCTGCTCATATATGGTAGTCCTTTCGTCATCGTTATTGGTAATAAGCTCAACGTTTATCGTTTCGGTTTTATCTTTCTTATTTTGGTTCGCAGAGGATTCGATAGCAGGCAAAGTTATCACTACCGTTGTGCCGACGCCCAGCTCGCTTTTTACGGTAAGCGTACCCGAGTGCATTCTGATTATCTCGTCCGCAACTGCCAGACCTATTCCCGAGCCGCGTCTTGTCTGTTCCGCCTTAAAAAACTTAGTCTTTATCTTTGGCAGATCCTCTTCGGAAATACCTATACCGTTATCGGAAACAGATATGACGATATCTCCGTCCTCCTCATAAGCCTCAACGGATATGGTCGCGCCCGAATCGGAATACTTTACGGCATTATCGACTATATTGATAAATACCTGACGCAGTCTGTTTTTATCGCCGTAAACAAACGGCAGCATTTCAGGCTCGTAATACTCAAGTGTCATACCCAGTTTTTTTGCTCGTTCCTGATATATGAGCACGGTCTCTCCAAGCTCGGCAAGTATATCTATCGTTGCTTTATTCAAAAGCAGTCTGCCGTCCTGTATACGCGAGAAGTCCAAAAGCTCCTCCACCATATCTGAAAGTCTTTCCGTTTCGCCTATGATGACCTTCATACCCTTTTCGATAGTTTCCTTATCGTCGCTCATATCCAGAAGCGTTTCGCTCCAGCCCTTGATAGCTGTCAGGGGCGTGCGAAGCTCATGCGACACCGAAGAAATGAACTCATTCTTCATCGACTCGGTATTTGAAAGCTCATTCGCCATATAGTTGATACTGTCGCACAGCTCTCCAAGCTCGTCGTCTCTGTTTTTTTCGAGCCGCTGCGAAAAATCTCCCGTTGCTATTTTTCTTGCAAACATATTCACGTCGCGCACGGGATTTACTATCGAGCGCACGAAAAAGCGTCCCGTAAATATCATCAGCGCGACTATCGCAGCAAGCACGAGCGTTATTATCAGTACTATAAGCATTATCTGTCTGTTGACCTTTTCCAGTGACACTACCATGCGTATCGCCTGAAACTCGCTTCCCAGAGGCGCTATCATAGCCGTATACGCCATTATCTTTTCGCCCGAAGGCAGCTTTGTATTCACCAAAGCCGAGCCGTTATTTGAATTTTTTGCGGTATCAAAATCGGTAAGGTCGATATTTCCCGACGGTGAAAATCCCGAGGACGTCAATGCTATCTGACCGTTCAGATTGATAGCCATAAGCTCTATCTGACTTTTATGGTCATAATTTTCTATAATGCCACGTATCTCGGTATTATAATTTGTTCTGTCGTCATTTGCATATCTGTCAATGGCGCTGGTTATTATGCTCATCTGGTTTATGACATACTGCTGAGCCGAGTTATAGTAGTAATATCTGATAAGCACGGAAGCAACTATATCTATCAAAAGAAGAATGACTATTACAACGCCGAGGTTATTCACAGCCCAACGGGTAGTTATACTGTTTTTTTTGAATAGCTTTGCCAACGGCTGTCATCCTCCTTTCTTTGAATGTCCGTATTTTATCAGTTAGCAGGCGCGCTCCACTTATATCCGTAGCCCCAGATAGTAAGGATATACTGCGGATTTGAGGGTTCTTTTTCTATTTTCATTCTTATCCTGCGGATATTTACATCGACTATCTTGTCATCTCCGTAATAAGAATCGCCCCATATATGGTTGAGTATGCTTGTTCTGTCAAGCGCGGTATTCTGATTTTTAAAGAAATACTCCATTATCTGATACTCTACCTGCGTCAGGTCTATCTGCTCGTTATCGCGATACACCGTTCTGCTTTTCAGATTCAGGGTAAACGGTCCTGACACAATGGTAGAATCGGATTCCGGCTTTGAATGAGAAATATTGACTCTTCTGCACACCGCGTCAACTCTGGCGACAAGCTCCGATATAGAGAACGGCTTTGTTATATAGTCGTCCGCGCCTATCATGAGCGACGACACCTTATCTATTTCCTGCGATTTTGCCGAAAGCATAATTATGCCCATTGTTTCGCTTTTTTCACGAAGCGTTTTACACACCTGTATCCCGTCTATGCCGGGCATCATTATGTCAAGCAAAGCTACATCGAAGCTTCCGGGTGCAGCATCGTATTCTGACAGCGCATCTTCTCCGCTGCTTACGCTGACTACCTCATAGCCGCTTCTTTTCAGATTGAGCACTACGAATTCCCTTATGGAATCCTCGTCCTCGCAGACCAAGATCTTTCTCATTTTATATCTCTCCTTCTTTTATATTTTGACCGCCGTTCAAGCCTTACGAAACGACGAAAAATTTCCTTTTGACCGCCGAAAGGTCAAGCGACATATCATTTCGCCCGTCCTCTGTTATCCTTACCAGATAATCTATCTCACCGACAGATGTTATACGCTGATATCCCAGCTTCTCGTATTTTTCCGCTTCGTTTCTCGAGCAGACGGTTATCCTCATAAGCTCTGTATCGGTATCCTCAAGAGTTGTACCGAAAAGATAGAACACCGCTTCGCCGCTGTCCGGATCACGTTTTACCGTAACATTCTTCTGCCAGTCCTCGGAAAATGATATCATATATCCGTTAGATATCGAATAATACCCGACATACTTAGGAGACAGCTTAAAAAACTCCTCATACGCGCTCCAAGTGGTAAGATATATCTGATCCTCGGGCGCCAAAAGCTCATAGCCTTTCATCGGCACGACCGTAGGTATCTCTATGATACCGTCGCCGTCTACGTCCTTTGAATAATAGCCGTTGGGGCGCACCGTTTGCAAAACAAGGTCCTCGCCGAGGGTAGCGACGGGGTTTTGCAGAGAATTATATCTGTAATAAATAAACTCCGTTTGCAGGCTGTTCTCGTCATAACTGCTGTCGATAAACAGCGCCTTATTATATTCTGTGAGTTTTCCCTTAACATATGAAGCTACCGACGCTACTGACTGAAATCTTTCAGACATCGGGATTATATTCATTCTGACTATCTGACCGTCAACAACGCTGAGCAGCGAAGCTGAAGCCGTACCGCTGTCACCGCCCGACTGAACGGTAAGTATCTCATTATAACCGTCGTTATCTATATCCAGCGTTTCTATAACGCTGTAGCTGTCAGCTGCGACCGTAGTCATATTTCCGTCGGAATAGGAATATATCTCCAGTATCTTATCGTTTATATTCAAAGTAGAATAGCCTACTATAACGTTTATATTTCCGCTGCCGTCCAAAGTTGAAACGATTATCCTGTCAACATCGGTACCCGCTCCGGGTCTGTCGTACACCGCTTCCCACTTGCCCTTTTCGTTCTTATCAAGCACGCAGTAACGCACGCCGCTTTCCTGAGCATTGTTATTTATTGAAGGATTGCTGTTATACTCATAAAAGACTATTGCTTCATCACCCGGCTCGTTGTCGATATTGACAACGACGTATGCGCTTCTGTAAGAACCGCTCTTAGGGTATTTAAGGGTGATATTGCTGCCTACCTTGTCCATAAGCGCTTTATATATACCCTCCTGCTCCTCCGAAAGCTTCGGCGCCGCAAGAAGAGTATCAACGGAAAACGAGCCGAACGAACAACCGCTGAAAAGCAGAGCCGAACAGCAAATAAGCAATATAACTATTTTTTTCATATTCGGACACCGCCTTTCAAAAGAATAACCGAATGCAAGCTACACTCGGTTATATTATAACATATTCTTCAGGATTTTTAAAGTCTTTTGAGCAAAAAAGTTTATCTTTCTTTTAAAGGCACATATTCACGTTTGCTCAGAACTGATTTATAGGCAGGTCTTATTATCCTCTTGCCCGTTACTATCTCCTCGAACCTATGTGCAGACCAGCCCGCCATTCTGGATACCGCAAATAGCGGTGTAAACAGGTCGGGCGGTATTTTCAACATTCTGTACACCAGACCAGAATACATATCCACGTTTGCGCACATATCCTTTTTACTGCCCTTTACTTTGGCAAAAAGCTCGGGAGTGAGCTTTTCTATATTTCGCAGAAGTCTGAACTCTGCTTCAAACTCCGTACCCTTTGCAAGCTTCTCGGCATTATCACGCAATATGACCGCTCTGGGGTCGGAAAGCGTATATACGGCATGACCCATACCGTATATAAGACCCGTGCCGTCGCCTGCCTCTTTACGCATTATCTTAACTAAAAAGTCAGCGACTTCGCCTTCGTCGTCCCAATTATGTACGTTGGCTTTTATGATATCCTGCATTTCGGACACTTTTGCGTTCGCGCCGCCGTGGCGGTGACCCTTCAGAGAGCCAATCGCTGCGGAATACGCGGCATAGGGGTCTGTTCCCGACGATGTAAGGACGCGGCAGGCAAAAGTAGAATTATTTCCGCCGCCGTGCTCTGCATGGAGCATAAGCATGATATCCAGAAGCTTTGCCTCTTCGTCGGTAAAAACTCTGTCAGGACGGATAGTTGACAGTATGGACTCCGCGGTAGACTGTGATTTTATCAGCGGGTGCATATGCATGCTTTCGTTATTGAAGTAGCGGTTCTTTACCTGCCATGCCGAGACCATGATAGTAGGCATTTTGGCGATTATTGAGACCGCGGTCGCCATTTCGTAATCGGGAGAGGTGCTTTCGGGGTTATCGTCGTATGAATAAAGCGACAGAACGCTCCTGCCCATTTGGTTCATTATATTCTTTGACGGATTTTTGAGTATCATATCCTCAAAGAACGAGTCTGGCAGCTCTCTGTTGGCGGCAAGCAGCGCCTTGAACACGTCAAGCTCGTGCTGAGACGGCAGGTCGCCCATAAGCAGCAAATACACTATTTCCTCATATCCGAACCTGTTTTCGGCGATAGCATTGCCTACGAGGTCGCGGATATTATAGCCTCTGTAAATAAGCTCGCCCTCGATAGGAGATTTTTCGCCCTCGCTTATTACATATCCGTGAACGTTACATATATTTGTCAGACCTGCTACAACACCTGTTCCGTCGGCATTACGCAGACCTCTCTTTACGATATAGTTATCAAAAAGCTCGGGAGCTATCGTATTGTTCTCAACGAACTTCCTGCAAAGAAGCTCACGCGCATTTACATTCATCATCTTTACCTCGCTTTCCGACGCAGACCCGCCGCGCCTGATATATTCTATTATTTTAACACATAATCAGACTTTTGTCAACCGAAAAAACGCCTGCTCTAAACATTTTGTCCAAAGCAAAAAGCAGTCTGCAATTATTACAGACTGCCTATATCATCAGAACTATCATAAAAATATCAGTAAAATTCGGGAATTCATTTCTCGAATTTTACACCGCTGTCGGCGCAACTAAAAAAGCGAAATATAAGAGCTTTTTTAGCGTGAGGGTAACGGAGCCGACGCCGGATGGGGGCTACTGCTTCACCTTGCGGTGAAGCAGAGGTGGAACCGATTCGGGGTGCCCCCGTGAAGTGTCGACTTTGTCGACACGCTAAGCAGTCTGCAATTATTACAGACTGCCCAAAAGCCGCTTATCTCTGTCTTATCTTACGATATCGTCAACTATTTCCGACGCGCCGTCGATAGTATCCTTTGCCGCATCTCCTACGTCGCTTGCCAAGTCGCCTACGGTCGAACCGATATCATCGGCTACCGTATTGCTGTCGTTCTTTGAGCTTGATGTGCTGCCCGAAGCGCCTGACGAGGACGAGTTCATCGAGCTTGCCGAATTGTCGGACATGCTTGTCGAAGAGCTTCCCGCAGATGAATTGTTGGACGATGCCTTGTCGTTGCTGTCGGTATCTCTGCCGGAGCAGCTTGCCAGCATTACCGCAGCAGTAAGAGCTGCGGCTGCCGCACACGTTATTCTTTTAAACATATAAATTCTATCCTTTCGATATATGCACATATTTGTCAGGGGAATATATGTCTGACAGCTATATTGTAACCACATTATGCGAAATTATTCCGAAAAAATTTTGCGTGAAAAATAACGTTTTCTGATTTTCACAGTATTCAGCAGCTTTTCTGTAAGCAAAACCGTATAATACCATATCACAAACAGCAGCGCGGGCAGTTGGAATATATTTCCGATAACCGAATACGGCGTTCTGGTATGAGAAAGCTCCGCGCTTGCAGTTACAGCCGCCGCTCCCTTACCGTACTCGGCGGCAATTATCCTGCCGTTTCTGTCGATAACAGCCGATATACCGCAGTTTCCGCTTCTCACAATGCTCCTGTCGTACTCTACGGCTCTTATTATGCTGTGCCTGAACTGTACTTCTCTTGCGAAGCTGTTTTTGAACCACGAATCATTTGTTGAAATGAGTATCATCTCGCCGCCGTCAGCTATCTGACCGCTGAGAAGCGACGAATATATGCTTTCTATACATATCGAAGCTGCAAATCTGTGTCCTCCGACGGTGATACAGTCTCCTCTATCAGACGCCGTAAGCGATGTAAAACCGTCTACGTCTGCAAACGGGATAAACTCTCCGAACGGCACAAGCACCTGTTTGAGATGTCTTGAACCGCTTTCACCTATCGGCGACATACAATTATATCTTTTTCCGTCCTGCTCATAAATACAGCCTGTCACTATTGAAGTTTTACTGTCGGTGCTTTGGGATAATATATCGGTCAGGCGCTTTGTCAGCTCATCGGATACGGCAGTTTCGGGAAGCAGGACAAGGTCTGTATCATCGGTAAGTCCGCTTAGTATATGAGAGTACTCCACAGCCGCTTCTTCGGCACTTTGACTGTTCTTTTCAAGTCCCTCATGCGGACCCTGCACCGCCGTGACATTTATTGTTTTTTCGGTATCTTTACTTAACATATACGCCGCTCCGCACACCGTCAACGCCGAAAAGCACACAAGCAGCGCGGCGGAATTTTTTAGCATTTTTCTGACATTTTTATGAAACAGCGCGTCCAGCAGACAGGCAAACATACCGTTTAACAAAAGTATCACAGTTCCCGCCGCTCCTCCTCCTAAAAGCGCCGATATTTGCAGCAGTACGGGCTGGTAAGCGAGCGCGTTTTCAAGTCTTGCCCAAGGGAATGAGAGGTACGGTATTATCTCCAGAAAATACTGTCCGAGCGAAAAGCATACCGAGAACACTATTATCCTTACCGCTCTGCTTTTAATATCGGCAGCGACCGACGGATATACCGCCGCCGTCATGACCGCGCTTTGCAAGGCTGCAAGCGCCGCTGCTGCTATCAGGCATATTATCGACATTACAGCCGCAGGCAGGTCGAGATAATCATAGAGCGTCATCAAAAAACCGCACATTATCCCATGATACGTCAGCATGAATACCGTGACGCTCTTCATGAAAGATATGCGCGGCTGATAAAACAAGCTCAGGAAAAGCGGTGACAGGCAAAACAGCGACAGATACCATGTATACGTCGTTTGCGACAAGGCTGTAAGCACAGCCGAAAATGCCGAGAGATACATATAGTATTTATCAGGTATTTTTTTCATGAGGTTATTTTGCCCGTCGATACTTCTAAAATACATCAATACAGCAGTTTATCCATTTTCTTCTGGCTTCCCCCGAGAAGCCGTGCCCCTCGTTTTCAAAGGCGATGAGCTTTGCGCTTTTGAAACTATCCCTTGCGCGGACAGAATAATCGTATGGCACCACGCTGTCGGCGGTACCGTGACCGATGACCACCTCTCCGCCGAAATCCTTTATTTTCTCAAACACGTCATACTGCGGCAGACCTTTTACATAGATGTCCGAAAGCTTCATGCCCATTATCTCAAATGTTTCACCGTCGCTTATTCCCCTGTTTCTCCAGTCGTCGGGGATACAGAACGCAGGATAAAGCAACATCGCTCCTGCAAACATCGACGGCTTTTCGGCTGCTGCGAGAGCGGAAACGAACCCTCCCTGACTTTCGCCGTACAGATAAAGCTTTTCACCGTCAAGCATATCAAGCCTTCGTATCATATCGGCAACTGCGAACAGGTCATTAAGCTCGCTGCAAACGCTCATATCCAGCGAACTGCCGCTGCTTTTTGAGTTTACCGAGCCGCCGCGGAAATCATAGCAGCAGCTCAGCGCGCCCCGTTTGGCAAAGGCTTCGGCGACATCGTGAAGATATTCGCTGCAGGAGTTATAGCCATGCGAAAGTATTACCGCCCCTGTTTTTGCGGCTTTGCTCTGCGGGATATACATTCTGTAAAATATACGCTCTCCGTCTGCAAGGGTCAAATAGTTTTCCTGTGTCGTTACGTCATATGTCACGCCGATACCTCCATGTATAAAAGAGACCTGCCGCAAAATGCAGGTCTCTACTGATATTATTCCTCGGTACTGCTGTCGCTTTCCTCGCTCTGAACAGGCTCGTCGTCGGAAACGGTTATCTCGCCTTTCATGAGCTTATCAAAATCAATACCGTCTATCTTTTCATACTTCATAAGATACTTAGCTATCATATGCAGCTTATCCATATGCTCTTTAAGCAAAGCCTCACACTTGCTCATAGCGTCCTCAACGATAGAACGTATCTCCTCGTCTATCTCTCCGGCAACTCTGTCGGAATAATCGGGCGTACTGCCATAATCTCTGCCTAGGAACACCTCATGCTCTCCTCTGCCGTAAACGACAGGTCCGAGTTTATCGCTGAAGCCGTATCTTGTAACCATGCTTCTTGCCGTTGAAGTCGCTCTCTCGAGGTCGTTGGAAGCACCCGTAGATATATCATCAAGCACGAGTTTTTCGGCAACTCTTCCTCCAAGCAGGACTATGATAGTTTCAAACATCTCATTGCGGCTTACATAAGCCTTATCCTTTTCGGGCAGCGACATCGTAAAGCCGCCTGCCTGACCTCTCGGTATTATGGTGACGTGGTGCACCTTATCCTGAGTAGGCAAATAGTAGTGACAGAGCGCATGGCCGCCTTCGTGATATGCCGTGAGCTTCTTTTCTTCCTGCGTAACAACTCTGGATTTTTTCTCTGGGCCTGCGATGACCTTGATAGCCGCCTCCTCGAGCTCTTTTCTCGTGATAGCTTTTTTATTCTCACGAGCTGCGAGCAGGCTTGCTTCGTTTACGAGGTTCTCGAGGTCTGCGCCTGTAAATCCCGAAGTTGACTGCGCGATCACCTTCAGGTCTACATCGGGTGCGAGAGGACGATTTCTTGTATGAACTTTCAGTATCTCT
Organism: uncultured Clostridia bacterium; assembly: GCA_947631995.1. Taxonomy (GTDB): domain Bacteria; phylum Bacillota; class Clostridia; order Oscillospirales; family Ruminococcaceae; genus UBA7477. Next base: position 79,916 of record CANRNT010000001.1, read on the forward strand.
TCTCTTCCCTTTACGTCGGGATAGTTAACGAATATCTGTCTGTCGAAACGTCCCGGACGGAGCAGAGCGGGGTCGAGTATATCACGTCTGTTAGTACCCGCCATAACTATGATATTATCATTGGTAGAGAAGCCGTCCATCTCAACAAGTATCTGGTTAAGTGTCTGCTCTCTTTCGTCGTGACCGCCGCCGAGACCTGTACCTCTCTGGCGTCCTACGGCGTCTATCTCGTCGATAAAGATGATAGACGGCGCGCTTTTCTTAGCCTGATCGAAAAGGTCTCTTACTCTCGAAGCTCCGACGCCGACAAACATCTCTACGAAATCCGAACCCGAGATAGAGAAGAACGGAACGTCAGCCTCTCCCGCGACGGCTCTCGCCATAAGCGTTTTACCTGTACCCGGAGGTCCCATGAGCAGGACGCCCTTGGGTATTCTGGCGCCTATCTCCTGATACTTCTTGGGGTTTTTGAGGAAGTCAACTATTTCTATGAGTTCTTCCTTTTCCTCGTCAGCGCCTGCCACATCGGCAAACGTTACCTTCTTGCTCGGATCCATTCGCTGACGCGCGTTAGTCTTGCTGAAGCTGTTAAGTCCGCCTCTGCCGCCCGTTGATTTGAGTATTATTACGAAAAACGCTATCATGACGCCGAGCATTATCAACGTCGGTATAAGATTGAGCCAGAAAGAATTATCGTTGATAGGTTCAAGGTCGAACACCAGTTTACTGTCGGGGTGAGCCTTATTATACCTCTGGCGGTAATTGCTTCCCTCTTCGCCCAGCACCTCGTTCACAAACAAAGAAACGTTAGGCACTTCATAGGTATGCTCCTCATCTGAGCCGTCAAGCTTATAGGTCAGCTCTCCGCTGCCGAGATCGAGATTATATTCCGAAACACGCAGATCGTCAAAATACGTCATTATCTCGGAATAGTCGATATCCTCTCCGCTTCCGCCAAGACTGCTAAGCAGATATATCAGACCAAATATTATCGCTCCCGAAATAAGCAAATATATCAGGAGACTTTTAAATCCGCCGTTCTTATTCAATATACCACTCCTTAATCGTCAAAGAAAATATATACAAAAAATAATTATACAGCGTTATTGTGACGGTTCTGTGACGGTATCCACGGATATCTCCAGCACATTTTCCGTACTGTCCGTACATTTTACCCTCTCGGCACAGCCAAAGCCCTCGACAAAGATTATCCCTTCGTCATCGCAGACAAACAGCATTTTTTGCCTGTTTTCCTGTGGAACAGAAGCATTGAACAGCGTCTTTACAGATGATGTAACTCCCCTGCCCGAAAGCTTTACCCTGTCACCGTTACGCCTGTTGCGCACAAAAATGCTACCTACTATTTTATCATAATCGATCTCTTTATTTGTAAACTTTTTATGAACATTATCACATTTATCATCAGCTTTACGCGTTCTAACGGTAATGCTCTTGCCAAAAACACACAGCGTTTCTCCTAAAGACAGCTTCTGTTCATAGTCTCCAACAGGCTCGCTCTCGCTGTAGAACGTCAGCTTACCGCGTTTGTTTTCCGCATAAATGCCGCCTTTGAGCGTAATTTTCCCTTCGTCCGAGCATATCCTCATTACATCGGTCACCCGCTCATAGCTGCTCTCACCGCAGAAATCTTTCATTATACGGCTTATTGCCGTGCGCGTGATAAGCTCATCACAGTCTGTGAGCTTTTGCACATCAAAGCTATTATTGGATATTCTTGAACGAATTATAGCTTCCTGACACTTTTTTTCAAGATACTCATCGGTATCCCTCAGCACTTTTACAGTTGACAGGTAACTTTTGAACACACCTGCGTTAACTCTTTCGAGCTGCGGTATCACTTTAAGTCTTATGATATTTCTTGAACAGTCGTCCACGAGATTGGTGCTGTCTGTTACATAGCTTTCGTTTCTTTCTTCCAGAAAGCTCTCTATCTCTTCTCTTGTACAGTTTATCAGCGGTCTTATATACTGTTCTCTGACGGGCGGTATACCGCTAAGACCCTTTACTCCGCCGCCTCTCACGAGGTTCAGCAGCGTTGTTTCAAGGCAATCCGACAGAGTATGCGCGGTAGCTATCTTACTTGCCGACATATCGTTTGCCGCTTTTTCAAAAGCTTCATATCGAAGTTTTCTTGCTCCAAGCTCCGTTGACAGCTTATTATCCGCACAATACTTTCCCACATCAAGGCGATGTACAGAAAGCTCCATGCCCATGCGCTGACAAAACTCGCGGCAAAACCTCTCATCTCTGTCGCTTTCCTCGCCGCGCAGGCAATGATTGACATGGACACAGCACACGTCATATCCCAACTCTTTCAGGCACAGCGCCAGCGAAACGCTGTCAGCGCCCCCCGAAAGGCCTACCATAACGCGCTCTCCGTCGTTCAACATTCTATACTCGGTCAACGTATCAGATACTTTTTTCAGCATATCAACCATTTTCATCATCGGTACGGTACTCTATATTTCTGAACAGCGTATACTCGCCAAGGAACGCCAGCTTTACCGAGCCTGTGCCGCCGTGGCGGTTTTTGGCTATCATACACTCGCTGGTCGTCTGATCGGAGAGCTCTTTATTATAATATCCCTCACGGTACAAAAACAGTATAACGTCCGCGTCTTGCTCGATAGAGCCCGACTCACGCAGGTCTGCGAGCTGCGGGTGCTTATCCGTTCTGCTCTCTACCCCTCTGTTGAGCTGTGAAAGCAGCACGACGGGTATTTTAAGCTCTTTTGCCATCAGCTTGAGCTGACGCGTTATCTCGGATATCTCAAGCACTCTGTTGTTATAGTTATTGGGTGAGGACATCAATTGCAGATAATCTATTATTACCAGACCGCAATCAGGTATCCTGCGTACCTTGGCTTTCATTTGCGGAACGGTCATGCCCGATGTATCATCAAAATAGATAGGCAGCTTTGAAAGCTCATCGGCTCCTCTGGCAATATTTTTCCACTCCTCTGCGGTTATCGTACCGCTCCTCAAAGAGTTGCTGTTTACCAGAGCTTCCGAAGATATCATTCTGCTGACGAGCTGTTCGCTGCTCATTTCAAGCGAGAAATAGCAGACGCTTTTTTTGTTCACGCCGCGGCAGACATTTACCGCCATATTAAGAGCAAACGCTGACTTCCCCATTCCCGGACGAGCTGCGACGATGATAAGGTCGGTATCGTTAAGACCGACTATTATAGAGTCCAGTTTATCAAAGCCCGTCTTTGTCCCGAGATACTTTTCCTTATCGGGGCCGCTTATCTGCGACAGTCTTTCAAGCGTCGGCACGATTATCTCATTGAGCTTTACCATACCCTCGCTCATTTTTCCCTGACGTATATCATAAATCTTCTGCTCGGCATTGTCAAGGAGCAGCGATGTGCTTATCGCTCTGTCATAAGATGATTCCAGAATATCTCCCGCAGCTCCGATGAGCATACGTCTTTCATACATATCGCTGATTATTTCGCAATAACGTTCGATATGCTTCAGCGACGGAACGCTGTCCATAATGCCTTTCAGGTATGACTTAGCCATTGCTTCCGATGTGAACACACCCATATTGACCGCTTCGGACACCAGCACAACAAAGTCTATCTCTTTGCCGACCGTAAACAGTCTTACTATTATACTGAAAAGCTTTCTGTGGTTCTCCTGATAAAAGTACTCGGTTTTCAGCAGCTGCACGACCGTTGGTATCACTTCAGGATCTACGAGCATACCGCCCAGCACGGTTTGTTCCGCTTCAAGCGCATAGGGCATTTCTCTGCCCGATACTGCATTGTTAAGCTCCATCGTTATCCTTCCGCCTTCTGATCGCCTATTGTCTTTACCGTCATTTTAAAGCTTACGCCCTGCGAGAGCTTTATCTCAGCCGTAAAATCGCCATAGCTTTTTATATCGGTCATATTTATCTTTTTCTTTTCAATATTCACGCCATACTGCTTTGCGATAGCGTCGGAAACATTAGCGGACGTTACAGCGCCGAAAAATTTGCCGTTAGCACCTGCCGCGGCTTTTATCTCGACTGTTTTGCCCTCCAGTTTTTCCTTCAGGCTTATATTATCCGCTTTTTCGAGATCAAGCTTATGCTGCTGCGACGCTTTTTTGCTGTTCAGCTCTGCAATATTTTTTGCGTTAGCTTCAACTGCCAAGCCCTTTGCCACCAGATAGTTCCTTGCATATCCGTCGGCAACATTGATAGTATCCCCAGCCTTGCCGCTTCCTTTAACGTCTTTTAAAAGAATGACTTTCATTTTATCACACTTTCCTTTCTTGCTTTCTTATCATTTAGCCGTAGATTTTTCTATATAATCGTCGATAGCGTCGAGCAGCAGGTGCTTTGCGTCTCTCAGAGTAGCGGTCATCTGCGCTCCTGCCATTGTCTGATGTCCGCCGCCGCCCAAAGCTTCCATTACCAGCTGCACGTTGAAACCGCCGAGGCTTCTGGCAGATATCTGAACCTTGCCGCCGTCCTCATACATTACGAATGAGGCTTTTACACCGTCGATACCGAGAAGCTCGTCCGCGGCCTGCGGAGCGGCTATCCTCATGGTCGGCGAAGTAGCTCTTGCCGTAGCGACGGCACAGTTATCGTATATTTCAGCATTTGTGATGAGCATTGATTTCTGCTGATAAGTTTCAATAGAGCTTGAAAACAGGTTCTTGACCGACACCGTGTCTGCGCCCAGTTTTCGCAGGAACGCCGCCGCTTCAAAGGTACGCACGCCCGTTCTCATAACAAAGTTTTTGGTATCGAGCATAATGCCCGCAAGAAGAGCTTCTGCCTCGCAGGCGGTCAGCTTACATTCGTTGCCGAAATACTGAGCAAGCTCCGCGACCATTTCCGAAGTTGACGAAGCCATAGGCTCATGGAAAAATATCACCGAGTTCTCTATTGCCTTTACCATACGTCTGTGGTGGTCAATAACAACAGTTTTTCCGCACATTTTAAGCAGCTCGGGACTATCTACGAAATCGGGATTATGCGTATCAACGATGACAAGCAGCGTATCCTCGTCAACGTTATCCCTTGCATATGCGGGAGACACGAAAAACTCGTCGCTCTGCTTGCTCCTTATATAACTTATTAGCTGATCTGACAGATTTCTGTTAGGATCCACGGCTACGAACGCAGGCGTTCCCAGTCTTCTTATGAGTGCGCACAGACCTACCGCTGAACCTATGGCGTCAAGATCCGCCATACTGTGACCCATTATATACACCCTGCTGCTCTCGCCCACCAGTTCACGCAGGGCATTGGCGATTATCCTTGTTCTTACCTTTGTCTGCTTCTCGACGCCCTTGGAAACGCCGCCGTAAAACTCAAAGCCGTCGCCCGTCTTCACGGCTGCCTGATCTCCGCCTCTTCCGAAGCACATATCAAGTCCCTGTCTTGCAAACTCGGCGTTCTCGGCAAGCGTTTTTCCTCCGTTGCCGACGCCTATAGACAATGTTACCGTCATTCTTTCGCCGATATTTATTTCTCTGGCTTTATCGAGTATGGGAAATCTTCCCTCTATCATAGTACGAAGATATCTGTATTCCAGAACGACCAGAAACCTTGAAGAGGAAAGCTTTCTTACAACGCCCGTGGTGGAGTCAAAAAAAGTTTCCATAAGCTGTTCGAGCTGTGCCGAGACCTTTGCTTTCTCACTTTCTCTACTGTCCTGCATAAGCTCCTCATAGCTGTCAACGGCTACGAGCATAACGGCAGGTCTTGACTCCAGATACTCGGTCGTCATATTATGGAGCTCGGTATTGTCGTCAAAATACACCAGCGAAAAATTTGAACCAGTATTTTTATTTGCCACCGCTTTTACGGTATAATACTTATTGTTGACCCGTATCTTATCTCCCTCGTCGGAATAAAGCTTATTGAAATCGAAATCCGCGAGGTCGCCTATATACATTTTATAGGCGTGCATTTCATCGAGAACATATTTATCGAAATCCCTGTTCATCCATACTATCTGCTTAGCGTCGTCTATTATGACCATAGGCGCAGGAAAATTCAGCAATGACTCCTTTTCCGTCTGCGTTATCTCCTTGGTGCGCTGTATGATAAATTTCTTCAACGCTATCCCGTTGACGACCCACATTATCGCAACTGCCACAATTCCCAACACGGCGACAATGAACAACACAAGCCCGAACTGTGAAGAATCGGGCGATCTGTACATATTCCACGATGCTATCAGCGCCGTCAGCGCGATGACCGTCAGCACAAGATACTGTGCTGTATTATTCTTTTTCATATTCCGACCGTGCCTTTCCGCAGCTAATGCAGCTGCATATACTATTCTACAATATTTGGCGATAAAAGTCAACGAAAATCAATTACCTTGACAGGCTCTCGGGCGTACTATAATATATACGCTTATATCGGCATGACTGCGGTCATGTCAAAGAACGGAGAAAAGCTGAAATGAGATTTGAACGCATTGGCGCGCAATGGGAAAAAGGGATAAAGATCATTCTTGACAACGATGAGACCGCTCTGCTTTACAGCAGACTTTCCGAAAAAGGCTCTGCAGAGGGCAGAATGCTCATCGCTGCAATACTTGCCGCAGCGCAGTCGGAATGTCCCGTACAGTTCACCGGAAACGAGCTGAACGTTGAGATACTCGATTCTCCGAGCGGTGCGGTCATATACATATCCGAGATAAAGCCTTATTATTACCTTTCTCCTCGCCGCAGAATGACTTTTATCGGCAAATCGCGATACCGTCTGTTATGTTTTTTTGAAAACGCCGAAATGCTTTTGAGGTTTATAAAGATGTGCCGCTGCACTTTTTTATGTAATGACAGCGAGCAAATATCCGATCTTTACAGCGACGGCACAAGCTTTATCATCGCTTTGGAGAGTACGGACATACGCCGAACGGGCTCACTTCTGTCAGAATTTGGAACAACGTTCAGGCGAAGCGCAAAAAAGCTGTCGGAAGAATACGAGATCATAATAAGCAAAAATGCCGTCAGAGAGCTTGCAGAGCTTTTAAACGGGCTATCTCCTTAGCCATATCATCAGCGGAAAAGAGGTAGCTTCCCGAAACTATCACGTTAGCTCCGGCGGCTATTGTTTGTTCCGCGGTCTGAGCGTTTATACCTCCGTCCACTTCTATATCGAGCAAAACGCCTTTTTTCTGCGCTTCATTTCGCAGCTTTGATATTTTGTCAAGACAGCTCGGAATAAAGGCTTGTCCGCCAAATCCCGGCTCAACGGTCATGACCAATATCATATCTACTTCTCCGACAAGGTCGGCTACGGCTTCCGCGGGCGTTTCCGGTTTCAGAGAAACGCCTGCTTTAGCTCCGCAGCTTCTTATCTTATCTATGGTCTTTCCGACATCGCAGCCTGTTTCGATATGAAACGTTATGATATCCGCTCCGCATTCCGCAAATTTTTCCGCATACTTCAGCGGATCGCAGATCATCAGATGAACGTCCAGCGGCAGAGAGCTGACTTTTTTTACCGCCTGCAATACCGGTAATCCAAAGCTTATATTATTTACAAAAACCCCGTCCATAACGTCATAATGCAGCATATCCGCTCCGCCTGCGCACGCTCGCCGCACCTCTTTTTCCAACTGCAAAAAGTTACAGCTCAAAAGCGAAGGACTGACCTTTATTTCCATAACACATCACCTGTAAAAAACTGTTTCGCCTTTTAACGATAAAGGCAATACACAAATATTATACTCCATACTTAAAAAATAGTCAACATCTAAAGAACAGTCCGTCATGCAGCGGCACGGCGGACTGTTATCTATCTAAACAGCCTTATGCTCTGCATATTACGGCTGACAGTTCATTTTATGCCCGTTTACGACAAACCGTTACAACCGATATTTATTGTCACTTGACAACGCCTTTTCACTATGATAAAATAAATTTGTTATTTATCGGCTCAATTCTTTTTGAGCGGTCGGTAATATCTTAGCACCCAGTTTATAGCCATTTGCGCCCATGACGCGGCAACAGGCTGAAAGTGACCCTCCCAGCCGTAGGAAGCGGTATTGAAATCGCAAAGGCTCAGTCCGTGTCCGCCGTTTTCAAATATATGGCACTCATACTGTACCGAGTGTCTGCTGAGAGCGTCGGCATACAAAAGCGTATTCTGCACGGGTACACAGCCGTCGTCGGAGCAATGCCAGATAAAGGCTTTCGGAGTATTTTCCGTAACGTGCTTTTCAAGGCTGACCGTCTCGCGTATGCTCTCGTCCTGCTCCTCGCCGATGAGATTGAGTATTGAACCCTCATGGGCAAACTCCCCCGAAGTAATGACGGGATATCCGAGTATCTGACCTGCGGGTCTTATATCCTGCGGCGCACAGCCGAGCGGCTCGTACAAAAACTTTTCATTCCAGAATACCGAAACGCTCGCGGCAAGGTGTCCGCCTGCTGAAAATCCCGCGATATAGACAAGCTCGGGGTCAATATCATATCTGTTTGCGTTATCCTTAACATATTTCATTGCGGCGGCGGCTTCGAGAGCGGCGGTCGGGAATTTCTTCTTTACGCAGGAATACCGCAGCACGAACGCGCATATTCCTGCTCCGAGAAATCTCAGCGCGATGAACTCAGCCTCTCTTTCGGAGCAGAAATCATATCCGCCTCCCGGACATATAACGACGGCGGGACGCTTTTTGGGTCCTGTTTCCTCGGTAACGTCGTATGTATAACAGATAAGCTCGGCTTTACAGCCCTCTGCGGACAAGCCTGCCTTTTTATAATCTACCGTAATATCGGTCTTTTCATATATCATTGAGCGGCACTCCTTATTTTTCTTTTACACTTTATATAGTATTATAACACATACCACCGTGAATTTCAATCCTAAATATAGATTTTATTACATTTGTTTGAGGTGAACCTTATGGGTCTTGACGAACTTAGAAAAGAGATAGACGAGATAGACGTTGGATTACAGCGTTTATTTGAACGCAGAATGGCTATCTGCGACAAGGTCGCGCTTGAAAAGAAAAGCACCAACGCTTCCGTATTGCAGAGCGGACGTGAAGAAGATATTTTACGGAGAGCGGCTGACAGAAGCGAGGGCTTTGCCGACAGCAGCGTTGAATTTTTCAAGGACATAATGGCGATAAGCAGGGGCAGACAAAAAAAGCTGCTTTCCGAGGACATAGCCGTGCCGACGGAGGGAACGGTCAACGTTATCATACCGTGCGGCGGAAGCTCTTCAAGAATGGGCTTTGACAAGCTCACATACGATCTGTGCGGAAAGCCTGTTATCGTAAGGACGATAGAAAATTTCATCGGTATACCGAACATAGAACGCATTATAATCCCCGTCGGCAATGACAGCCGCGCCGCTATTGAGGAAGCTGTAAAAGTGGGTGCGTTCTCTGTTGATATAGTTTTTGCCGAAGCGGGGAACGACCGTCAGGAAAGCGTTAAAAAGGCGGCGGAAATGCTTACGGACAAATGCGGTTGGGTATGTATACACGACGGGGCAAGACCGTTCATAAGCGAAAGTATAATAAAAACCTGCCTGTCCGACGCGCAGGAAACGGGTGCGGCGGTGGTATGTGTTCCCGTAAAGGACACTATAAAGAAAGCGGAAAACGGCTTTGTATCTGCGACGCCTGACAGAGAACGGCTTTATGCCGCGCAGACTCCGCAGGTGATGTCAAAGGAGCTGTATACAAAAGCCATAATGCAGGCTGCTGCGCTTGGAAAATCCTACACGGACGATGTATCGCTCTGCGAAGCTCTCGGAGTTATGCCAAAGATAACCGCAGGCGACTACGCGAACATAAAGCTTACGACGCCCGAGGATATGGAAATAGCAAAACAGTACATAAAAAGCAGGTGGGGCAAATGAGGATAGGTCACGGATACGACGTACACAGGCTTGTCGAGGGGAGAAAGCTTATTCTCGGAGGAGTAGAGATACCGTACAATAAAGGTCTTTTGGGGCACTCGGACGCGGACGTTCTGCTTCACGCTATCATGGACAGCATACTGGGGGCGTGCGCTCTCGGAGACATAGGCAAGCTTTTCCCTGACAGCGACGAAAAGTACCGAGGAGCTGACAGCATGGGACTTCTGAGAGAGGTCGTACGGCTTGTAAAGGCAAATGGCTTTATAGTAGAAAATGTTGATACTACGGTAGTTGCGCAAGCTCCAAAGCTCTCGCCTTTTATTGAGGAAATTAGAAAGAACATCTCCAACGCGCTCGGCTTGGACATTTCATGTGTTTCGGTGAAAGCTACGACCGAGGAAGGACTCGGCTTCACGGGAGAGGGCCTGGGCATTTCCGCAACAGCGGTATGTCTTGTAGTGTAGATTTGTAGGATTTGCACGAAAGTTGTCGAATTTTGCTTGACTTTTTCACGTTCGTGTGATATAATCAAAATCGGAAAGCATTTCCGTATATTTCCGAAAAATTGATATTATCGAGGAGGAAAAGTCTATGGGTAAATTTGTCATCAAAAAAACTGCTACAGGTACTAAATTCGATCTCAAAGCAGGCAACGGCGAGGTCATTGCAACAAGCGAGGTATACGCTTCCGAGGCTGCGTGCAAAAACGGCATTGAGAGCGTTCGCAAATGCTGCGACGGCGGCGTTGAAGATCAAACCGTTGAGGGCTACGAGGCTCTGAAGCACCCTAAGTTTGAAATATATCTTGACAAGAAAGGCGAGTACAGGTTCAGACTGAAAGCGCGCAACGGCGAGATAATCGCTACGGGCGAGGGCTACAAGTCAAAGGCGGGCTGCCTTAACGGCATTGAGAGCATAAAGAAAAACGCTCCCGAAGCTGCGGTAGTTGAAGAATAATTACATAGCATAATTAAACAGCGGATAGCGCGCAAAGGCGTTTATCCGCTGTTATATTTATTGTAAAGTGAAACTAAATGCTGCTCATACATTCCCTATGTCATCTATGATTTTCCCTTGCAAAGGGATACGCAAAAGTAAAGACACTTTTCTTTATAACATTTTTCACTTTGTACGGCGTTCCAAAATGGAACGCGGAAAATTAGCGATGCTCTCAACAAGGGGAGGCTCTCTCTTGCAGAGCCTCCCCTCTTTCAAAATAGTCCACCGGACTATTTTGAAATTCACCTCTTGCAGAGCGCCTGCCGTAAGGAGCTTTCGCCGTCTGCGGACGGCGATGGGGGCTTTGCCCCTCAACCCCACGACCCTTTTGAAAAAGGGTCGACCGAAAACTTTTCCTTTCTTGACAAAGTTTAAAACCTTTGCGTACTGTGGCACGCTGCGACAGTAGCATAATTATTTCAGCTTGCTTTCGCGGTAGATGATGTCTTCCCTCTTGGGCCCGTTGGACACCATGGTTATGGGGAAGCCTATTTTTTCCTCGATAAACTCGATATACTTGCGGCAGTTTTCGGGAAGCTCATCATAGTTCTTTATTCCGCGAATGTCACATTTCCAGCCGTCAAGCACCTCGAGCACGGGCTTTGCCTTTTCCAGAAGTCCTGTTGTCGGGAAATCCTGCGTTACCTTGCCGTCTATCTCGTAGCCGACACACACGGGTATTTTATCGAGGTATCCGAGAACATCAAGTACTGTGAACGCAACGTCCGTAGTACCCTGCAAGCGGCAGCCGTATCTAGAAGCAACACAGTCGAACCAGCCCATTCTGCGCGGTCTTCCCGTTGTTGCGCCGTACTCTCCGCCGTCGCCTCCGCGTCTGCGAAGCTCGTCTGCTTCTACTCCGAATATCTCCGAAACGAACGCTCCTGCGCCTACTGCCGATGAATAAGCCTTTACTACTGTAACTATCTGCTTTATCTCATACGGAGGAACGCCTGCGCCTATTGCGCCGTATGCGGCGAGCGTTGACGATGACGTTACCATGGGATATATACCGTGGTCGGGGTCTTTGAGCGAGCCGAGCTGACCTTCGAGCAGGACGGTCTTTCCCTCTTTGAGGGCGTTCCACAGGTACAGCGAGGTGTCACAGACATACGGCTTTATCATTTCTTTATACTTCATGAGCGTATCGAAAAGCTCATCAACGGAAAGCAGCGGCTTATGGTAAAGATTTTCAAGCAATACGTTCTTGGTAGCTACTATCCTTTCAAGCTTTTCTCTGAGCGCTTCTTCATCAAAAAGCTCCTGCACCTGAAAACCTATCTTTGCGTATTTATCCGAATAGAAAGGAGCTATGCCGCTCTTGGTAGAGCCAAAGCTCTTGCCTGCAAGACGCTCTTCTTCATAGGCGTCAAAGAGAACGTGATACGGCATAACTATCTGCGCTCTGTCGGAAACCAACAGCTTAGGCGCGGGCACGCCCTTGGAAACGACAGTCTGATACTCCTCCATAAGCTTCGGTATGTCCAAAGCCACGCCGTTGCCTATGATACTTGTCGTATGGTCGTAAAACACGCCCGACGGCAGGGTGTGCAGAGCGAATTTGCCGTAGTGATTGACTATTGTATGACCTGCATTTGCTCCTCCCTGAAATCTTACAACTATGTCGGACTGCTGAGCTAACATATCGGTTATCTTGCCTTTTCCCTCGTCGCCCCAGTTAGCTCCTACGATAGCCTTTACCATATCGTTTTTCTCCTTTCTTATCCTGCGAAATAATTGGTATGTTCTTATCGGCAGAAACTGCCTTAATAATTATATCACCGTTTATACCATAAGTAAAATATATATTATTTATACAATTCATAACAAGCGTTTATGCAATGTATAATAACATTTAAAAACTGTTGCAATTATTTTGTATTTGGTATATAATTATATCAGCGTATCATTATTATTTTAAAAAGTCCGAGGGGGGAGCAATGTGGTTCCGTTTCTTATCGTTGCGGCGATAGTTATTGTTACTGTTATCGTGGAAAACAGCCGACTGACAGTCACAAAATACAGAGTTGCCTGCAAAGGTCTGCCGCGAGAGTTCCGCGGTTTTCGCATACTGCACCTTTCAGACCTTCACTCCAGACGCTTCGGAAAAGACTATGACAAGCTGCTTAGCAAGATAAGACCTCTTCACCCGGACATAATATTCTTTACAGGCGACCTTATCTGCCGAAAAGAACGCAGGGCAGATCAGAAGATCGAACTTGTGAAAAAGCTTTTGAAGATCGCGCCTGTTTACATATCTCTGGGAAATCACGAAGCTGACAGCAGAAGCAACTCTCAGCCTGTGCTTAACGAAATGGCGCGGATGGGCGCGCATATACTTATAAACGGAAAAGAGCGTTTATACCGCGGATATAGTGAGATAGACATATACGGTCTGGCGCTGCCCTCATATTTTTACAGGAACGATGACGGAAGCTATGACAATCTTCCCGCCGTCACGCGTGCTGAGGTAGAAGAGCTTTGCGGAAAAAATGACGAAACTGTTTTCAGCATACTTCTCGCGCACTCCCCTCTCCCGTTCGAGGAATATGAAAAATGGGGCGCAGACCTTATTTTTTCAGGACATATGCACGGCGGCGTTATACGAATACCGTTTACGGAAAAGGGACTGCTGTCGCCGGAAAGGGTATTTTTCCCTGAATTTACGCACGGCGTATACAGAAAATTCGGAGTGAACATGATAGTATCGAGAGGACTTGGAAAATTCAGACTGTTCAACCCTGCCGAGATAGTTCTCGTCAGTCTTAAATAATTCGATCATATAATTGAAAGGAGCTTTGAGCCATGCTTGCGGTAAATGAACGACTTCCCTATCTTCGCGGCAAGACCTCGAAGCTTTCTTCGCGCCCTGGCTGCTACATCATGAAAAACGAAAGCGGCAAGATAATATACATTGGCAAGGCTAAAAATCTGAAAAACAGAGTATCGAGCTATTTCCGCAAGGACGCTGACCATTTGCCAAAGGTGGCAAAAATGGTATCCAACGTTTACGACTACGATTTTATCATAACCGACAGCGAGTTTGAAGCTCTCGTTTTGGAATGTTCGCTGATAAAGCAATACAAGCCAAAGTACAACATTCTATTAAAGGACGACAAGGGTTACAGCTATATCAAGATAGTTGGTACGGACTATCCGCGGCTGGAATGCGCTCTTCAAAAGTATGACGACGGCGCGGAATACATCGGACCGTATACAAGCTCTTATGCCGTAAAGCAGGCTGTCAATGAAGCAAACAGGATATTTCGTCTGCCTGACTGCCACAAGAAATTTCCTCAGGACATAGGAAAAAGCCGTCCGTGCCTTAACTATCACATCAATAAGTGCATGGGCGTATGCCGCGGCAAAATAAGCAAGGAAGAATACGCCGACATTATACGTCAGGCGATAGATTTTATAAGGGACGGCTCGGAAGCTTCGATAGAAAAAATGACAAAGGATATGCTGGAAGCTTCGGAAAATCTCGAGTTTGAAAAGGCGGCGCGTCTGCGCGACAGGATAAACGCCGTGACAAAGACCTCAATGGAACAGAAAATAATCGACGAGGACAGAAGAGACTGCGACATAATCGCGGCGGCGGTAATGAATGAGAACGCCTGTGTAAGCGTTGTTATGTACAGAGAGGGGCGGCTTTTCGACAAGGCAAGCTTTTTCCTCAAGGATCAGGACAACACAGCCGACATGCGCGAAGAGTTCATAATGCAGTTTTACTCTTCAAGGGAATATATCCCCAAATTCATATATATAGATACGGAGCTTGAGAGCATAAACGATATCACCGAGTTTTTGCGGCAGAAATGCGGTCATGCAGTAACGGTATCCTGTCCTAAGAGAGGAGAAGCCGTCAAGCTGGTCGAGCTTTCAAGAAGCAACGCTTCGGAATATCTTTCCATAAACGTAGGGCGGACGGGAAAAGAGATAGTCGCTCTTGACGAGCTTGCAAGGGCGCTGGATCTGCCAAAGCCTCCGCGGCTGATAGAATGTTATGATATTTCAAATCTCGGCAGCACAAACGTTGTTGCGGGAATGGTCGTATTTGAAAACGGCAGACCAAATAAAAAGCTGTACCGCAAATTTGCCGTTAAAGACGTTATAGGTCAGGACGATTACGCCTGCATGAGAGAAGTGGTAAAACGCAGGTTTGAGAGATATCTGGGCAACGATGAAGCTTTCGCTTTCAAGCCCGATCTCATACTTCTTGACGGCGGCACGGGTCATGTGAACACTATCGCTCCGCTGCTCAAGGAGCTGGGCATAGATATACCGCTTTACGGACTTGTAAAGGACAGCCGCCACAGGACGAGAGCTATCGCTACGGGCGGAGGAGAGATAACGCTGTCGCAGAGAAGCGCGGGATTTCATCTGATAACCGCTATACAGGACGAGGTACACAGATATGCGATAACTTTTCAGCGCAGCAAAAGGGGCAAGACCGCATATGCCATGAAGCTGACCGAGGTCAAGGGTATAGGCGATGTCAAAGCAAAGCTGCTCATAAAAAAATTCAAGACCAAAGAAGCGCTCAAAAACGCGTCAGTAGAGGAGCTTGCGAAGACTGCAAAGGTAGACCGCGAGACAGCACAGCAGCTAAAAAACGTAATTGGAGAGATGTAAAATGGATATAGGCGAAGTTTACGAATATCTGGGCAGGTACGGAAAATCGGGAAAACCGGTAGAAAACCTCAGCCGTATCAAATGCCTGCTCAAAGAGCTTGGCGACCCGCAGGAGGGACTGAAATTCATTCACGTTGCGGGCACAAACGGAAAAGGCTCTGTGTGCGAAATGCTGACAGAAATGCTATATCTGCAAGATGTAAAGGTTGGAACATTTACATCTCCGTTCGTGCTGGAATATGCCGACAGGATACGCATAAACAAGCGAAATATCCCCGACCATTATCTTATCCGCCACACCGAAACGGTCAAAAATGCGGCTGCCAGAACTCCATACGGAAATGACTATTCGCAATTTGAGATAACGATGTGCATTTCGCTTTTGCATTTCAAAGAGTGCGGCTGCGATGTTGTTGTATGGGAAACGGGCGTAGGCGGTCTGAACGACTGCACGAACGTTATACAAAAGCCGCTGGTATCGGTCATATGCTCGGTATCATACGACCACACGGCAATTCTCGGAGAAACTTTGGAAGAGATAGCCGCGCAGAAAGCCGGTATCATAAAGCACGGCTGCCCCGTAGTTCTGTCGCCGTGCAATGACAAGGCGGTGGAAGATGTAGTCCGCAGGACTGCTATATGCAGAAGCAGCAGTCTTACAATACCTGATATGAAGAACGTCGGGATATTTTCCGACACGCTGCAAGGCTGCGACTTTACATATAAAGGTAAGCATTACTCTACATCTATGTGCGGTATACATCAGGTAAGGAACGCAGTTACCGCGATAGAAGCCGTCCGCGCTTGCAGCGAAAGCATAAGGGTAAGCGAAAATAACATAGCGGCGGGCGTTTCTAACGCTGTTATACCCGCGAGGACACAGATATTATCCGCTGACCCTCTGCTGATACTCGACGGCGGTCACAATCCCGACGGCTTCAAGGCGCTCGGCGAGCTGCTGAGCAGCAAGACCCCCGCTCCGAGATGTGCTGTTGTAGGTATACTGAAAGATAAAAAAGCGGCACAGTCTATTGAACAACTGCTCCCGCTTTGTGATATGTTTATTACGGTAGATTCTTTCCACCCAAACGCGGTCAACGCTTCCGAGCTGGCACAGAATATCGAAGCTATGGGCGGTAAAGCCTGCGCCGCCGATGACACCGTTTCAGCTATGCAAATGCTGAAGGATATGAGAGATAAATATAACACACAGGTAATATGCGGTTCCCTGTATCTTGCTTCGGACGTCCTAAATAAGCTTGCTCCTGAGGAGGAGAAGCAGCTTCTTTTCTCGACGTGACACCTGCACCTGCGTCATTTCAAGCTCAAGCGCTGTTTGCGTTTGAGTTTTGTTTTTTACATAGCGCAGATATAATAGCTTTCTGTCCTTTGGCTCAAGCTCTGAAACAGCCTGCTTCAGAGCTATGGACATAATTATTTTCTCGTCCGGCGGCTCTACGGGGATATCTATTTCGCCGCCGCTCTCGCTTCCGTCGTCGGAGTTGGCAGTCAGGCTGACGGGCGGCATGGAAACATTGAGCGCCTCGACTACCCTTTCGGTATCTTCTCCGGACATCTGCGAAAGCTCGGTGATAGTCGGTTCTCTGCCGTTTTCTTTGGCAAATTTTTCTCTCATTCGCGAAAGCTTCAGAGAAAGTTCTTTCAAGCTCCTGCTGACCTTTACCGTTCCCCCGTCACGAAAAAGGCGCTTTATCTCCCCCATTATGACAGGAACGGCATAAGTAGAGAATTTATACCCCAAGGTCGGGTCAAAGGCGTTTATAGCTTTCATAAGCCCTATACAGCCCGCGCTGCACAGATCCTCATACTCTATGTTTCTTCCTCTGAAACGGTTAGCGCACAGATGTACCAGACCCATATTCTCCTGCGCGAACTTATGCTTCTCTTCCGTTTTCATCAATAGCCTTTCTTGTCGTCAGCTTTTTGCGCATGGTAACGCTCGTTCCTTTTCCTACCCTGCTCTTTACGGAGAGCTTATCCATAAAGCTCTCCATTATTGTAAAGCCCAGTCCCGCTCTGTCCTCGTCGGGTGCGGAGGTATAAAGAGGAGTCATAGCGGCTTCGATATCCTCTATGCCGCAGCCCTTGTCCGAAATGCGTATGTATATTTCGTTTTCAACAAGTATCTTTGCGGTCATCGCAACCGTACCAACGGTATCTTTATACCCGTGCACAATGCAGTTGGTAACGGCTTCGGAAACCGCCGTCTTGATATCGGAAAGCTCGTCTATCTGCGGATTGAGCTGCGATACGAGCCCTGATATCGCCATACGTGCAAAGCTCTCGTTCTCGGAGAGGCTGGGGAACGTGATCTTTATCTCATTTAATATCCTGTCGGATCTTTTCATCTTTGATCTCTCCTTTCATATCTGTAAACAGTCTGCCGCGGACATCTTCATCTATGAACACGGCGAGCTTGTTCATTCCCGCAAGCTGCATGACCCTGCGTATCGACGGCGAACAGTTGACGATATAAAGCGTACCGCCGTATTCATGCAGTATGCGGTATCTTCCCATGACAAGACCTATGCCGGAGCTGTCCATAAACGTAACGCCCGAAAAGTCGATATAAAGCTCCGACGGGCATTTGGAGTCTATTGCCATATCTATGTTCATTCTGGCGCAGGAGGCGTTATGATGGTCAAGCTCTCCGTGAAGCTCAACAAGACATCTGTTGTTATTGTTATAAATAACCACGTTCATACTATCATTCCTTTCCTATTCTTCTTGCTGCAACCGCTTGTCCATATAAATAATAACAACCTCTGACACAGAAATTTGTCAAAGGCTGTTTGTAACATAAAAGATTTTAATGTCATAAAATACTATTCTTCGATCTGTTTTCCCAAAAACATTGCCGTCGCCTGTGCGAGAGTGTGCTGAGCCTGTGTAGCTTCGGTGTTGCCCTCGGTAGAAACATAAGCTACCGCGCCTGTAACATCGCCTGACGCCACTATCGGGAAAACGGCAAGCGCTTTCTGGTCTATGCCCTCGATAGGCTGTACAGTCATTGCATTATCCTTATCGGCTATATAACCGTGTCTGCTCTCCATTATCTCCTCGAGCGCAGGCGTAACGCGACGCTCGTTGTATTCGCGCTTTGCAACTCCTGCCACCGCTACGACATGATCCCTGTCAAATATCACGGCAGGCGCACCTCCGAGCTTGTACATTACCTCGGCTGCCTGAGCGGCATTCTCGGAAAGCTCATTTATCGGCGAATATTTCCTGAAAATGACTTCGCCCTCATTGCTTGTATAGATCTCAAGCGGTGCGCCGTCCTTTATCCTCATAGTTCGCCGTATTTCCTTTGGTATCACGACTCTTCCAAGATCGTCTATTCTTCTTACTATACCTGTTGCTTTCATATTATTCCTCCATAAATTGTTTATGCTTCATATTGCAGGTTTTCTTTTGCGAAGATATTGTTTGCAGTATATACCCAATTATTCATTTAAAAATGTTTCTGACGGTTTATAGTACAAGATATCCAATTACAGGGCTTTTGTTACAGTAAATTTTTATATTGTAAAAATATGAAATTTTTTGCTGAACGTTGACATAACCATAAATGTGTGATATAATGGTTTTCAGATGCATTAAATTGTGTTATTGATCTGCGGTGCTGCTATGTTTTGCGCCGTATACCATGACAGTATATAAAGATAGGTTCATGAGTATTTGGAAACGGAGGATCAAAATGAAGTTTAAAAAACTCATCGTAAGCTGTTTGTCAGCCGCTATTGCCTTGACGGCTGCTATGGGTATTTTGACAAGCGCGCCGAGCGCTGTTGCTGCCGAGCAGCGTATAAACAGCATTTATGGCGCGGGTACATACACCGTTGACGCACGCTTCAGCGGGTACACTATAAGGCAAGGCACAGATGTTTCGCAATGGCAGGGAAATATCAACTGGCAAGGCTTCAAAAACATGGGCACAGAGTTCGCGTTCATCAGACTGGGCTACAGAGGTACAGAGTCAGGCGGTGTATATCTTGACCCGAAATTTCACCAGAATATACAAAATGCCATTAATGCAGGCATACCTGTAGGAGTATATTTTTACTCACAGGCAATAAATGAAGCCGAGGCAAGAAACGAAGCTCAGTATTGTATCGATAATTTAAAAGGCTACAAGATCGATCTGCCGATAATCATGGATTTTGAGTATGATTACAGCGGCAGACTTTACAAGGCTGGTCTGTCGAGAGAACAGACTACAAGACAAATACGCGTGTTCCTTGATACCTGCTCGCAGGCAGGATACAAAGGTATGCTGTATGCCAACAAGAATACACTTACCAACAACATTGATACAAGTCAGATAACTCCGCAGTATCCCGTATGGCTCGCTCACTATACTTCACAGACAGATTATACGGGCGCGTATGATTTCTGGCAGTACAGCTCCAAGGGACAAACCAATTACGACGAATGCGAATATGTTGACTGCGATTTCTGGATGGTACAGACATCTATAACATCGCTTTCATTCAGCGAGAGCAGCATTGATATCAATGCTGGCGAAAGCGCAGGATTTACTGTAAATGCCGTTCCTGCGGTAAATAGTGACAATGTAACGGTAACATCTTCCGATCCTACGGTAGCAAGCGTTATCGGCGACAAGGTATACGGAGTTCGCAGCGGTACTGCGACACTTACCGCAACATCTACAAACGGCATAAAGTCAAGCTGCACGGTCACGGTGCGCGAAAGCCTTGACGATTACACCATAGATATGGGCGACAGCTTTGTTTATACATCGGACGAGATAACGCCCACGATAAGCGTAAATAAGGATACATACGTTTCGGGCGCTGTAATGTCGGACGGTCAGATCTATACACAGCCGACAACGACTTCCAAAGCTGCCGCGAATGTAGCTGCGAACGACAAGGTAGATATTATAGGCGAGGTCAATGCGGACAGCAAATTTTACCTCGTAAGCACGGCAGACGGAGCTACGGGCTTCATACCGAGCAATAACCTGTCAGTCGTTATGGGAAGCGTTACGCTTCAGGAAGGCACAGACTACACCGCTTCGTTCTCTAACAATGTAAATGTAGGAAAGGCTACCGTAACGGTATCTGCCGCTTCGGACAAAATAACGGGAAGCATAAGCAGAACGTTCGATATAACGCCCTGCCCGTTGGAGGGCTGTAAGATAACTCAGATATCGCCTCAGAATTACTCGGGCGGCCCGCTGTATCCTAATGTAAAGATCTACAACGGCTCTGTCAGACTTATAAAAGGCACAGACTACACGCTCAGCTATTCTGAAAACGTAGATATCGGCACGGCTAAGGTCAATGTAACTGCCATAGGCAATTACAGCGGCTCTCTCGATCTTACTTTCAGCATAGTTGAAAGCGGCGGCGAAGCTCCGGCGGATCAGGAGGTAGGTAAATTAGACCTGAGCGGTATGGAGAATTTCGCCGATTCCGATATAACGGACGCTAGCATTACTTTCAAAGACGAGAACGGCGAGGAATATGACGCTGTTATTTCGGACGACGGTATTATATCCGTTTCCACCCTGCCGACAGGCACTTACAGCGTTACAGTTTCTATGCAGAATTACGTTCCCAGAACATATGAGATAACCGTTACGGAATCTCAGCCGGCAGAGCTTTCGGCTAAGCTTAATCTGTACGGCGATATAACGGGTGACGGTGAGATCGACTTGTATGATTACCTGCGTGTTAACGCTTTGATAAGAAACACGATAGAGCTTGACGATTATTCAGTTGCTACGGCTGATGTAACAAAGGACGGAGAAGTAGATCTGTTCGATTACCTGCGTGTTAACGCTCATATCAGAGGTACCACCAAGCTGTGGTAATATGCGCAGGAATTTGATATAAAGTATGTGTAGGTGAATAACGATGATAAAGAAATTTATTGCTCTGGCTGTGTGTCTGCTGACGCTTGCGGCTGTCGCTCTCCCGTCAGCCACGACTGCTTATGCGGCAGGCGGAGCAACCATAAGTGTTTCGGCTGACAGGACGACCGTCAATATTGGAGAAGAAGTTACTTTCTCGGTAAGCCTGTCAGAAAGGGACGTTATAGCAGGCGCTCAGTTTAATATGAGTATTCCGAACGGTTTAACATATCTCAGAAGTTCTTTAAATGGCGGAGCAGAAAGTGTTCTTTCACTCAAAGATCCAAGCTTTGACGGAGATACTTTGATGTATCTTACCATTTCAAATTCATCAAGAGCTCCTGTAGCCGGTCCGACGGTTCTGTTCACAATCACTTGTAGAGCGGATAATATCGGCAGCTACACGGTTTCAGTAAATAATAGTACATTAAAGGTCAGTGATAGTAGTTTTTACCCTCTAAGCTGCGATACAACGTCAGCGACCATAAATGTTGTTATACCCGTATCGGGAGTAACTTTGTCGGAGACATCAAGAACTCTCAGAGAAAAGGGCGAAACTTTCCAGTTGTCCGCCACCGTATCTCCCGATAACGCTTCAAACAAAGCTTACAGCTTCAGCAGTAGCAATACGGGTGTTGCAGCCGTCAGCGCTGACGGAACTGTAACTGCCGTAGCGAACGGCAAAGCCAGCATTATCGTAACGACTGCTGACGGCGGCAAGACGGCTGTTTGCGAAGTAACGGTAGATATCCCGCACAAGCACACGCTTACCGAGGTAAAGGCTAAAGAGTCGACTTGTACGGAAACAGGTAACAGGGCGTACTACAAATGTACGGGCTGCGGCAAGGTATTCAAGGATAAAAATGCCGCTTCGGAAACAACGGTATCTGCGGAGACTATTGCCAAAAAGGCGCATAAATTCGATAAAAAGGACACGTCTGAAAAGTACCTTGCGAGCAAGGCGGACTGTCAGAGCCCTGCAAAGTATCATTACTGCTGTTCTGTCTGCGGAACGGCTGACACAAAGACCTTTGAAAGCGGAAACCCCGACCCGAATAATCATTCCGACATAGTTTTGAAGGACGAGAAAAAGGCTACCGAAGAGGAAGAAGGATATTCAGGCGACAAGTTCTGCAACGCCTGCGGTAAAGAGATAGAAAAAGGTCACGTTGTTCCTAAGTTCGTTCATATGGAAAGCGTTCAGAAGATAGAAGCCAAACAGCCTACTGAGACCGAGGACGGCAACATTGAATACTACATCTGCAACGGCTGCGGAAAAATATACAAGGACGCCAAAGGCAAGACAGAGATAAAGCTTGCCGATACCGTTCTGAAAGCTACCAAAAAGGATAACAGCTCGTCTAAGTCGGACAGTTCTTCTTCCAAGAGCGACAGCCTTACGGACAGCGACATCGACAGTTCTGATGATGACAGCGCTTTGGAAAACAGTTTGACTGACAGCAGCGCGATCGTCGGTTCACAGGCTGAAAGCGGCTCTCATTCAAGTGTAGTATGGATAGTTGTAAGTGTCGCTGCGGTACTTGCTGCGGCTGCCGCCGTAACTGTAATTATCTTGAAAAAGCGCAGGATATTCTGATTTTTCGGAGTACATTAAAAATCAACACTAAACACAAAATGACCCCCGACATAGCCGAGGGTCATTTTTGCAGTTATATCACTTTTATGAGATCAGCCCAATCTCAACATTTCATCTATACATTTTCGTGATCTCTCAATCTGCTCGTCCGTCATTACGATCTCATTCTCGTTATCGCTATCCCCTATAGTTTTCAGCACGGACAGCACCTCATACAAAGTTGTAAGGCGCATATTCGTACAAATAAGCCTTTGCGACAGCGGATAGAACTTCTTATCCGGACACTTATACTGCAAATGGGTCACTATGCTATTCTCGGTGCCGATGATAAACTCTTTGGCGTCGCTCTTTTCGGCATACTGCATTATTCCCGAGGTAGAACCGATATAGTCGGCATTTTCGCATACCTCTTCCCTGCATTCGGGGTGAACGAGCAGCAGAGCGTTCGGGTAGCGCATTTTTGCAATTGCAACATCTTCGATAGAAGCGCCGTTATGTATGGGGCAGCAGCCGTTGTAGAGCTTTATATCCTTATCGGGGCATTGCTTCTGGACATACCTGCCGAGATTGCAGTCGGGCACGAAAAGTATTTTCTTTTCGGGAAGCGAAGATACTATTTTCACCGCAGACGACGAAGTTACGCACACGTCGCAAAGCTCCTTCAGCGCGGCGGTGGTATTTATGTACGCCACCACTACCCTGTCAGGCTCTTTTTCTTTCATTTGTGCGAGTACCTCGGGCGAAAGCTGCTGTGCCATTGGACAGCCTGCGTCTATATGCGAAAGATACACACGCTTATCGGGTGAAAGTATCTTTGCTGTTTCAGCCATAAAGCGGACGCCGCACATAAGCACGTTTTTATTCACCGCGCCTGCTGCCATTTTGCTGAGTGCGAACGAGTCGCCTACAAAATCGGCTATCTCAACTATATCGGGCGTCTGATAACTGTGAGCCAAAATGCAGACGTCCTTTTCTTTTTTCAGACGGATTATTTCATCCTGAACATCTCTCAACATACGAACACCACCATTTAAAGTTCCAACATTCTCAATGTCTTATCATCATATTTTACGTCCTGAGCGTCCATATCCTCTTTTATCTGCCATACCTTGCTTGCCGAGAACACCGAGCTTACAGGGAAAGGCTGGCTGTTGAGATATCCCAGCACTACGGCGGCAGGCTGCTTGCCCGTTGCGCTGCACAGACGTATGACATTAGCGAGTCTGGCAAGGTTTGCCGTGCTCACGAACTGACCCTCGATTATATTCTTTACGCTCTCCCCTTTTGCAAGCTTTGAGAAAAATCCCTTTGCCTGCGGCGAAAATGCCATAACGGGGAAATTATGCTTTGCATACCATGTATGCTCCCTCATATCCATTGACACGAGGGTATCGTCGCCGAGCATATCGCTGCTCAAATGCGCGAGGCTGTAATTTATCTGGCTTATACGCAGCGGCTCCATGCCGTTTTCCTCGGCGAATTTGTTGGCTGCCTCTATTCGCGAGGTATGCCAGTTTGAAACGCCGATAAAATGCGCTTTCCCCGACTTTACAAGGTCGTTGAGAACAGGCATTATCTCCGAAACAGGTATAGCTTCGTCGTCACGGTGGAGCAAGAAAATGTCAACATAGTCAATACCCATTACCGCCAGACTGCGGTCAATATCATGCTCTATTTCCTCTTTTGAAAGGCGAGAAACGTGCATATCATCATGACTGGGGTGACCTCCTTTCGTAACGATGAGCATTTTTTCTCTGTTACCCCTTGCTTTCAGCCACCTGCCGACAACGCCCTCTGCGGAGTCCTCTCCGCCCTCCAGCCACGAGCAATAGCTTCTCGCGGTGTCGATACAAGTACCGCCGCACTCGGCATAAGCGTCAAGCATTTCAAAGTATTCGTCATCATTGTCGTGACGCTCGAACGAAGCCGTTCCATATGTAAGAGCAGGGACATTTATTGAATATTTATCATTTGTAAGAGTAAATGTTATCATAGTTCTATTATCCACCTGTCCTTTTATTATTATAATTCGATATATATTATAATAGCACATATTTTCTCGGTTGTCTACTGTTTTTTATCGAATATTGAATAAATATATGGGCAAATTTATTTATTTTCAAAAAAAGCATTGACAAAAGCGGCAATATGAGTTATAATACATAGTTGTAAAGGCTTTTTGCTTTACAAGTTCGGACGAAAGGGTGTTTTATTCAAATGAGCGGACCGAAAACGTCAGAGGCTTTTGTAAAAGATCTGGTATACGCCGACCTGCTTTGTGTTTACGGTCAGCTTCTTACCGAAAAGCAGCGCGATGTTCTTGACTTTTACTATAATGAGGACCTTTCGCTTTCCGAGATCGCAGAGAACACGGGTATTTCCCGTCAAGGCGTCCGCGACAGCATAAAGCGCGGCGAAGAAGCATTGAAATATTTTGAGGACACACTAAAGCTTTATGCCAGACAAAAGGCATTCGACGAGTTTATGGGCGTCATTCTCGAGCAGGCAAAAAGTATCCGCAAGGATCTTAACCCCGTAAGTTACTCGTGGATAATGCAGCAAAAGGCTGACACGCTGATAAAAAATATCGAGGACGGCATGAAGATTTTTGACTGATAGATATTAGGAGGTCGGTTATGGCTTTTGAGGGACTTTCAGACAAGCTCGGAGGCGTTTTTAAGCGATTAAGGTCAAGAGGACGACTTACAGAGAGCGATGTTAAAGAAGCTATGCGAGAGGTCAAGCTCGCTTTGATAGAGGCTGACGTAAGCTATAAGGTCACTAAGGATTTTGTAAATAAGGTCACAGAAAGAGCGGTCGGTGAGGACGTTCTGAAAAGCCTCACGCCTGCTCAGCAGGTAATCAAGATCGTAAACGAAGAGCTTATAGATCTTATGGGAGGAGCGGGCGACCCGAAGATAAATATTCCCAGCAAAGGTCCGTGCATTATTATGATGGTAGGCTTGCAGGGTTCGGGTAAAACCACCCATGCTGCAAAGCTCGCCAAGCATTTCAGGGATCAGGGCAAGCGTCCGCTGTTGGTTGGGTGCGACGTTTACCGTCCTGCCGCTATTGAACAGCTCAAGATATTGGGTGAAAAATCAAATGTTCCCGTTTTTGAAATGGGACAGATAGACCCCAGAGAGATAACCAAAAAAGCTCTTTCTAATGCAAAAGACTACGGCTATGACTTTGTTATAATAGATACGGCGGGTCGTTTGCATATTGACGAGGAGCTTATGCAGGAGCTTATAGATATCAAGGCTATTGCGCAGCCTAATGAGATAATGCTCGTTGTTGACGCTATGACGGGTCAGGACGCGGTAAATGTGGCTTCGGCTTTTGACGAGGCGCTCGGCATAGACGGCGTGTTGATATCAAAGCTCGATTCCGACACAAGAGGCGGCGCGGCGCTGTCAGTACTTTCGGTAACGGGCAAACCTATAAAGTTCGTCGGCATGGGTGAAAAGCTCGATGAGTTTGAGGTGTTCCACCCCGACAGAATGGCTTCCAGAATATTGGGCATGGGAGATGTGCTGACTCTTATTGAAAAAGCACAGCAGACTATGGACGAGGACGATGCCAAAAAGCTCGCTGACAAAATGCAGACGGAGGGCTTTGACCTGAACGATCTGCTCGCTCAGATGAAGCAGATAAACAAGCTCGGCTCTATGCGTTCCGTATTGAATATGCTCCCGGGCGTTGGAAGCAAGCTTACCGACGCAGACGCGGAGGCAGGCGAAAAGGCTCTTAAAAAGACGGAAGCTATCATAAATTCAATGACCAAAGCAGAAAGAAAAAAGCCGTCTATAATAGATCCTAAGAGAAAACGCCGTATTGCTGCGGGAAGCGGCACTGAAGTTTCCGATGTGAACCGCCTGCTCAAACAGTTTGAGCAAATGCAGAAAATGATGAAGCAGTTTGGCATAGGCGGTAATCTTCACGGCAAAAAGGCAAAAATGAGCAGAGCCGCTCTGCTGAGAAGCCTGAACAACGGCGGCGGCAACGGCGGATTTCCTATGTAACAGCAGGTCTTTGTATGGGACTTCCCTTACATTGATATATAATTGACGAAATATTTTTGGAGGTGAATATATAATGGCAGTTAAGATCAGACTCAGAAGAATGGGCGCTAAGAAAGCTCCCTTTTACAGAGTTGTAGTTGCGGATTCCAGATATCCCAGAGACGGTCGTTTCATCGAAGAGCTGGGTTATTACGATCCGACTAAAGAGCCTGTGGTTTTCAAAGTGGACGGCGAAAAGGCTAAATCATGGATAAGCAAGGGCGCGCAGCCTACCGACACCGTTAAGTCTTTGCTGAAGAAAAACGGTATCCTTTGATTCTCTTATTATCTGACAGGAGGTAATGCTCTATGGAAAAGCTTTTAAGAACTATTGTGACCGAGCTTGTAGAGAACAAGGACGCGATCGAGATCACCGTTGACGAGCCCAACGAAGAAGGCGTTGTAGTTTATCATCTGCACGTTGCTTCCGAGGATATGGGAAGAGTCATCGGAAAACAAGGCAGGATCGCAAAAGCTATAAGGACTGTTATGCGCGCAGGCGCGGCCAGGATAGACCAGAAAATAATGGTCGAGATCGACTGACGGGCAATATTCCGATATAGCGCAGAATAATGTATTAAAGACCCACCTCATTCCAATAATAACGGTATGGGGTGGGTCTTTATGCGTATTACGGGATTTATCAAAAAACATTCTCTTGCTATGATCGGCGCGCTTTGCGGAGTGATGAACGGTCTTTTCGGCTCGGGAGGCGGTCTGGTCGCTGTTCCCTGTCTTGAAAAGTCAGGATTTGAAGTGAAGCAGGCACACGCTTCCGCAATAGCTCTGACCTCGGTGTTCTCTGTCATAAGCTGTATAGGCTACGGGATATCAGGCAATCTGAATATTACCGAGGCAATAAAGTATATCCCCGGCGGTTTGCTGGGAGCGCTCGCCGGCGCTCTGCTCATGAAGCGCATTGATCCCTCTCTTCTGAAAAGGATATTCGGACTGGTCATGATATACTCGGGAGTGAGGTTGTTTCTATGAGCGGTTGGGCGGCAATTGCTATCGCTTCATTTGTTTCGGGGCTGACCGCTTCGCTGGGTCTTGGCGGCGGAATGGTACTTCTTGTCTATCTGACTATGATACTTTCAACGGCTCAATTGGAGGCGCAGGGCATAAATCTGCTTTTCTTCCTGCCTATCGCCTGCCTTTCGCTTATTATACACACAAGATCGCATTTAGTTAAATGGCGGAAAATACTCCCCGCTATGATCTTCGGCGGTATCTCGGCGGCGGTATTTTCTTTTGCGGCGGACGCGATAGGTTCGGGACTGCTGAGAAAGGCATTCGCTGTTATACTTATACTGAGCGGTATAGCTTCGCTTTTCAAAAAAGGGAAAAAGCAAAACAAAAAGGACGGCTGAGCTGTCCTTTTTATTTTATTATCTGTTCCACTTAAAATGCCAAACGGTCGCTTCGGAAAGCTCATCGGCAAGCTGCTCCACACTTTTTTCATTTGCAAGGTCGGGGCAGAGACAGAAATGCTCAAAAGCAAGCTTCAACGCGCTTTCCTTATCAACGGGAGCTGAAAGAATAAATTCTAGCTCGTCCGCCGATATTACAGCAGGTATCGCGCCGTATCTGTCATACCAACATTTGGCTATCGCTCGCATATCGGCAGGGTCTGCACGCTTTTCCCCGCCCACGGGAAGATACGCGAACACATCGCTCGGCTCTGCCGTCGGTATTTTGGCAAGAAGCAACGGTCTGACGGTATCACCCTGACGTATATATTGAAACAACTCTTCACCGCGACAAGCAGTCTTGCGCTCCTCTGCTCTCTTATCAGTAAGGTCAAAGCTGTTTCCGAGCATTTCACCGAGCGTATTCAGCAGTTCTTCGCCATGGGCGGCAGAAGTATCAAGAAGTCCGCTTCTGTACTGCCGTACTTCCTCTTCATCAAAGACATGGTCGTCATAGACGCTCTCGTTTTTACTGATATTCAGCATTATATTCTCCCAGAGATATTCGTCATCGAGAGGTATCAATATCGGTACAACAGCTTTGCCGCCGTTTTTTCTCAGCGACGAGTGTGACAAAGCGTAATTATATGACGACATTACCCTGTCGGTATTGCGCATTGGCGGAAAATATTCACACTCGCAATCCAAAAGCTTGCGCAAGGCTTTTCCGAGAGAGGGTTCTTTGCCGCCGCTTTCTCTTATCACGGCGGTGTTTTCCGTCCAAGCGTTCCAACGCCTTTGTATGATATCCGCCATATCCTGATAATATTTCTCATCAAACGGCACGAACAGATATGCTTCGTCCTGAAACTCCTCCGAATTATACCGCTCGCTGCCAAAGTATTCTTCGGCATAATTATCTATATCGCACGGAAAATGCGGCATTGTACCGCGGTTATAGTAATACTCCGCAAACGCCTTACCCTGCTCGTTGAAATAGCTCATCAGCAGAGCGCCTTTTTCATAGTTGAGATAATCATTATCGCGCAGTATAGGGCGCAGATCCACTTTTTCGCCGCACTTGATCTTATTTACCGTATCGCTCATTTTTTCGATAAACTCTTCGCTCATTATATCGTGCTCGATACACCAGCGGAGATATATTGCAAGGTGGTTATAAGCGGTAAGCTCATCTAATGGCAGTCCTTTATCGGGTATCTTGCCTGCGTGCCATTGCGCGGAATCCAGAACCTCAAAGTCAAGTGCTCCGCTGCTTCTCAGATAGTTCTTAGCCCAGTCCTGCTTCATCATCTCTTTGCTGCACAGGTCTGCTCTTTTGTTACTGACCGTATAAACATCGTCCTTATATGGTGAAGCGTCGATAAGCCCGAAAAGAGCTTCGGAACCGTATTTCAGCTTAAAATTCAGCTCGTTTTCATAGATCGGTATCAACATATAAAAATTAACGTTTTCGCCGTTTGGCAGTATACACTCATTGTTATCGCCGACGTTTTTTATGATCACCGAATTATAGCCTACGCAGTCAGCTATGGTATTTCCCTCGCCCGCGCTTATGGTATGACCTCCCGCGAGCCAGGTATTTTCATTGACTGGCAGGCGCGCAGCGGATTTCAACACGTTTATTATCCAGTACCATTTATTATCCTCAAGACTGTTGTCGTCAAGCTTCCAGTAAGGCGGCAGACAGACAAACAGCTCCGCTCTGTTTAGCTTATACTCTGTCAGATCATCGGGTATCTCCATTTTATAACAGCCCATACCCATAGTACACAGTATCTTTGTGTCACGCTCCTCATTGGGCTGAACTACGCATATATCCAAATGTATATCGGGAGAATACATCTCGTGAAAAACATTGGATATCTCGCCAAATTTCTCGGTTATATGCTCTTCGACGCAGTTACCGTCATCTTCATCATACATAAGAGGCGGTGCGCCTTCATTCAGCTCTATCTGCACATCTGTAATAAGATCTATGGCGTCATCATTATTCGGCGACAGCTTCAGCCATGCCGAGGCATAGGGAAGCACCTCTTGCGTATAACCCAAAAACCACAGCGCATACGCCAGATACTTATTCCAATCTGCGTCGCCCTCGCCGACGTCAACAACGGATATCAGCATATCCATAGCCTTTTCGAGCGCGCGTATCTTGGCTTCGTCCTGTTCATTCGCCGGACAGCGAACGCCCGGCATACCGACTGTAATAAGTATATTTGCAAAGGCACGCGTTAATTGATAGTCGTTTTTGTCTGTGTCAACTAATTCTATCATTTCCATACATTTTTCGGCATTTCCCTCTTTGGCAAAATATGAAAGCTCCGAAAAATAGTCTTCAAGCTTCAAGATATGCACCTCTTTCTTTATTCATCAAAAATAAACAGTTCTTCGACCGTAACGCCGAACACCTTTGCAATATCCATTGCCAGCTTCAGCGACGGATTATACTGCCCCTTTTCAAGACGTATTATTGTTTCCCTTCGCACGCCGACCTTTGCCGCGAGCTCGTCCTGCCGCATATCGGTCTTCGCGCGGTATTCTTTAAGTTTTGTTTTAAACTCAGCCACAATTTATACCTCATCATCGGGCGCGCTGCCCTTTCTGTCAAGTATCAGAAAAATAACACTTCGCAGTATCACAAGTCCGCAAAAGCTGAACACAAACACGTTGTAGTTAAGGCTTACAATGTCGCTGTCGTCAAAGCATAAAAGCGAGTAGGCAAAAATGCATATCAGCGAGCATACCATTGTCACCGTGTTCGCCTGTGAGAGATTATATCTAGTCAGTTCGTCACCCTTTTCGGTCTTGTCGCCTAACCCCAGATACCCCAGCCCGAAAGCATACACCAGAAAAATGATTTTCTCGGCAGTTTTAGGTATGTTGATAGGCAGCATACCCAGTATCTGCAATATCACCAGTATAATAAGCGTAAAAATAATTGTAATGTGCTTTTTTCTGTAATTTCGTATCATTATTGTCACCGACCTTTTAAATTGTTATTCGCCATCTGCTTTGCCTTCAATAAGTACAAACAGCAGGTTTTGCAGAAAATTATAGCTCACCCATATGATAAGCCACGCATTTCCGATAGAAGTTTTGTCAAATTTCAGCGTAAACTTTATATCTACCAGATAGCTTACTATTGCAAACACCGCCAGCAGCGCGATAAACGTACTCATCATAAAGTCGTGCACTTTCAGCATATTGATGTTTGAAAGCTCATCGTCTTTCTCAACGTCGTATTTTATGATGATCCTCATGTACATAAAGAAAACGGCAACAATAATTATCAGCAGAATAATGGCAATAAGGTCGCTTTCCATTTTGAAGTGATCAAACACGATGAATGTTACCGCCGCTATCAGCCCCAGCCCGAATATAACAGCCAGTTTTTTTCGGAAGCTCAGAAGCGAGATGACAGGTTTTTCAGCAGTTCTTTTTTCATTTTCTGACATTGAAATTTCTCCTTTCAGGTGATAAATAAATCACCTTATGTGATAATTATATCACATAGTCTTTTCAATGTCAATAAAAAAGTGATGAATTTATCACTTTTGTAAAAACAAACAAATACGCCCCCTGCTTTTAGTCAAAATATCCGTCGGGCAGGTCAAACTGCTGCGTCAGGTATTTTACAATATAGTCGCGCCTGTCACGCGCAAATATGCGTATATTTTCCGTTCTCGCCAGATACTCGTCATACCACGACCATATAGACGGGTCGCTCTTTTTCATGCTCTCCAAATGCTTATAATATATCTGCATTTCTTTGTAGCGTTCGCTGTTCATATCGTCCAGCGTCTGAATAATATTATCCGCCGTAAGCACGCCGTTCAGAAGCTCTTTTACCTTTGAAAGAAAATACTCTTTGCAGTCGCCGCGCTCCATAAGAGCCGTGAACAGCGGAGAATATCTCTCACCGTTTTCGTTCAACACATTATAGTTATCGGTCATTATATCGAGCAGGTTATTGTAATTTGCCATAGTAACGTCCTGCTGATAAAGACCCATACAGTAATCGGTATCATGCAGTATAAAACGCCACCTGCCGTCAGCCTGACCGCTCGTTTCCTCACCCTCGGCAGGGTAATAGCGGTAGCACTTATAGTTGTTGTTAGGCCAGTCAAAGTTGTTGACGATTATATTAAAAGCATAGTTGTCAAGGTAGTTTTCAACGTCTATGAGCGAGGCAAGCTCGTTATAATTCTCATCGTCGGTAAGGTCGGAATACGCCAGCCTGTCGTACATATCATTGAACTCCTGCGCTGCTGCGGCGGTATCCTCATCGTCGTCATCGGTCTTTTTCACCTGTTCCCTGCCCTCGATGACCTCATAGTGTCCTGTTTCTCCGCCGTATTTATCCTTGAGCAGGTCGTCGCAGAAAGTTTCATGCAGCCACATGAGCCCATAATATTCGCCGTTAAGATACATTACCGCAGGGACAACGCCCTCGCAGTCGGTATATCCTGCCTGAGCCGCAAGACGCTGATTGAGCTCGTCGCGGATATAAGCAAACTGAAAATCGTTGCCCGCGTTACGCAAAACAAGTTTATCGTACTTATCAACAGTACCGCCGTTTACATGGGGCGTGCCGAAAATATCCGTCTCAAACTTTCCGTGCTCGGGGTCGTATGACTTTCTTGCAAAGAGCTTTACCGATTTTATGGAGGACTCTCTCGAAGCCGCGCCGAATATCCTGATACCCGCTTTCTGCTCGAATATCACAGACCCGTCGGTATCTATCGCTTCAACGTACACCTCACGCTCGCTCTGCTTGCCGCGAAGCTCATAATTTTTTCCGTAAAAAATACCGTCAGGCTTATTGAGCAGGTCGTCAGGGTCGCCCGTAACAGAGAAAACTATATTATCAAATCTTGTATCAATGTCAGATGATGAAAAAAACGTATGCGTGACCGTATCGGACTCGCTTCCGTCGGCATAGAACGCTTTGGCTTTCAGCACCATACATTCGGGAAAATCGCCCGACGCCGCTTTCAGACTTATAGGCTCGGTATATGCTTCTGCGTTTTCGTCAGGCTCGCTTCCGTCGGTCGTATAATAAACCTTTGCGTCCTCGGGGAACGATATCTCCAGCAGGCTCGTTTCGTTGAGAAAGCGAATATCTGTCGTCTGCGTTTCGCTTTCGGAAAACGTCACGGCATTTACGGTATTCGTCATTTCCTGCACGGGAGACGAGCTGACGTCGGAGCTGTTCGCTTCGCCGACTGCGCTTTCCGCCGATGACGAATCCGTATTTCCGCCCTTGCACGAAGCGGCAAACGTTACAAAGAGCGTTACAGAGATCAACACGCTCACAAGCTTTTTATTCTTCATAGATATGTAAGCTCCGATCAATATCAGCCTTTGATAAATCTATCCATGAGCGTACAGCCCTTTTGGATAAACACACCCGTTTCACCCGCTGTTTTTTCGCAGAAGCATTGTACTCCCTGCTTTGTTTCCTGCTTATGATATATGAGATACGGAACGGGCTTATTTGTATGTGTCATAAGTGAGATAGGCGTCGGGTGGTCGGGGCAGACAAGTATCTTATAGTCGCCCATTTCGTCAAGAGCCTTTATAACAGGGCCGAGTATTTTCTCGTCGATAAGCTCAATAGAGCGCACCTTGTTCTCCATCTCATGGCGGTGACCGCACTCGTCGGGAGCTTCAACGTGTATATAAACAAAGTCCTGACCGTTTTTCAGCTCATTTATGCACGCCTGAGCTTTGCCGTCAAAGTTGGTGTCGATATATCCCGTTGCGCCCTCTACCTCGATAACATTCATACCGCTGAGATGTCCTATGCCCTTCAGCAGGTCAACAGCCGATATCATCGAGCCTTTCAGACCGTATTTATCCATAAAAGGCGAAAGCGGCTTCTTGACGCCCTCTCCCCACAGCCACATGGAGTTTGCAGGACGCTTGCCTGCCTTTATTCTCGCAAGGTTTACGGGGTGGTCTTTGAGTATGTCATAGCTCTTTATCATCATATCAAGCAGCTTTGAGGAATTGGGACTGCTCGGCAGATAATTCTTTATCGGCTTGCCTGTTATGTCATGCGGAGGTGTAAGCGTGCCAACATCGGTAGTACCGCCGTTCCATATAAGACAATGGCGGTAGCTTACGCCCGAGTAAAGCTGAAATTCCTCCGAGTTGAAATGCTCTGCGAGAGTTTCAATAAGCTTTGCGGCTTCGGCGGTAGAAATATCGTCCGAGCAATAGTCTACCATAGTCTTATCGCTGTACTCCGCCTCATCGGACAATGTAACGAGGTTGCACCTGAAAGATACATCGCTCTCTTTCATATCAACGCCGATAGATACCGCTTCAAGGGGCGAACGACCGCTGTAATACTTAACGGGGTCGTATCCCAGAACGGAAAGATTAGCGACGTCGCTTCCGGGCTTCATGCCGTCGTCAACGGTCTTTACCAGTCCAACCTCTCCGGTTGCCGCCATTTTGTCCATATTCGGCTTGTTGGCGGCTTCCATAGGGGTCTTGCCGTCAAGCTCGGGTATAGGCAGGTCTGCCATACCGTCACAGAGCATTACTACATATTTCATTTAACAAACTTCCTTTCATTACTGCTGGGCAGAGCGCTTTCTGCTTTTCTTTGTATCGTACATAAGAGCGTCCGCTCTGCGTATAAAATCTTCAAGAGTTTCGTTTTCCTTAGGTGTATCGACGATATATCCACAGCTCGCGCTGACGGTATACGGTTTATTGCTGACCTTATTGTATCCGTCAAGCATATCCTGCACGGCTTTGACATATTCCTCTGCAAATCTTTCGGAATAGTTGAACGCCATTACCTCGAACTCATCGCCTCCGAAGCGCGCACACAGCTCCCTGTGTTTTGCCACTCTGTTGAGCGCATTTCCCACCTGCACGATAGCGTTATCGCCCTCATAGTGACCGTACTTATCATTTATGACCTTGAGCCCGTCGAGGTCGGCAGCCAGCACGAACACCTTTTTGCCGCGCGATCTTGCCGTTTCAAACAGCTCGGCAGCCTTTCCCAATGCGCCGCGCCTGTTATAGAGATTTGTCAGCGGGTCGCGGATATACATTCTTTCAAGCATACTGGAGTACAGCGTCAGCTTTGATCTTACTCTTATATTTTCAAGGGCGGTGCTTATATTCATTTTCCATGTATTGAATATTATACTGCTTCCGATATAGCCGTCGCAGCTTAGCGCGATATAACCGAAGTTCCTGTCCTGAAAATGCAGGGGAGTTATAAAGAACACATTTGAAAAAGGTGTTTCGGCAAACAGCGCGGGAAGCATACGGTCTTTGGGGAACGTTGTATTCGGGAGATATTCCCCATTCTCTCTTGCGATACGACAATCTATCGTATCGCTGTATTCCGAAAAGTCGATCTTCTCGGAATTTTTCTCGTCGCCGCCCTCAAAGTGCGTATTCAAACAAAGATAAAATCTATTGACATAAATATCCTCGATATAGTATCTCAGCTTCTGGAACGCGGCGTCAAAGCTGTTGACATATGTAAGGTCCTCGCTCATTCTGATAAGACGCTTAGAGAACGTTTTGAACCTGTCGTTCTCGGAATTCATTTTATGCATAAGCTCATTATGTATGCTGTCGTTTTTGTCAACGCAGCCGCAGCTTTCCGCAAAGACAAGACTGTTCTTTACCTGCGCGTGGATAAACTCTCCTTTGCCGAGCTTCAGCAGGTCGGGAATGATATTTACCGCGCTCTCTCCTGTCTTTTCAAAGTCTATCTTCACCGTTGTTATAGAGGGGCAATGACCCGCGGCAAAATCCGTTCCGCCGTATCCTGTAACTGCAACGTCACCGGGGACGTCTATCCCGTTTCTGGCAAGCTCGCCGCACACGCCCAGCGCCATATTGTCGTTGGCGCAGACAAACGCCTGCGGAAGCTTATTTCCCTGCTGTATATACTCTCTTATCCTGGTAACTGCTTTATACTCGTCAAATTCCGCAAAGCACACGCGCTTCTTCTCATAAGGTATACCGTAAGTTCTCAACGCTTTTCTGAACGTTGAAAAGCGCTCGTCATCTTCGAGGTCGCTCTCATATGCGCCTACATAGTTTATCTCTTTAAAGCCGTGCTTTACAACAAGATGTTCCATTATATCCGTGATACCGCTGCTATAATCTATATCTATACTATGGCAGCCTGCTATCTTCCTGTCGATAGAGATGACAGGCGTATTTGTTGAGCGCGCCTTATTTATTATTCTGTCGAGGACGTCCTGCGTAGGTATCGTAACAGGCAGGACTATAAGCACGTCGAACAGTTCAAGGTTCATAAGGTCAAACACCTTTTCCTCACCGCTGTCGTGCAGAGTATGATTTGTCGTATTACTGAGCGGACAGAAAAAAGCGAGATTATAATTCTTCAGTTTAGCTACTCTTAGTATACCGCTGCATATCTTATCCTGATATTCGGCATTTACTCCTGCATAAGCTACTGCTATATTAAGCCTTCGGTCAGCCACATGCTTCACCTCGTTACTATATTTTACACATAATAATTATATCACATTTTGATATATTTTTCAATAGCTTGCCGAGCATTTAAGACTTTTTTTACATCTTGTCCGATGTTGGCGCATAAATGCGGACGGGCTTGCATTTTTGTCGGAAATGGTTTATAATATATTTAAATGTTATGTTGCCGAAAGGAATGATATTTATGAAGCTTACCGAAAAAGAACGCGAGGGCAAGGAGATACTGCTCGACGGCGCGGCATATATAGCCATTGCAGCTTCGTCGGCTCTGGCGGCTCTTTTGCTTACGAGCAGCAAAAAGCCCGAAAAAATGAAAAAGAAGCTTTCCAAAAACTACAAGCGCATAAACGGCGCTCTTTCAGGCGTTACCGACAATGCTGCGCTGAAATGGCTTGAAAAGGACGTTAAGGCTCACCCCGACAAGTACACAAAGCGCGACAAGGGCATACATATCGACCCCGCCGAGATAATTGACATCTGAGGTGCGGCATGAGAAGATATCTTACTTTATACAGAAAGTATTTTAAAGAGGCTGTTGAGAGCGGCGTTGACCTTGAACGGCTTTTGGAATATCATTTGCGGCAGATAGAATTTTTTCAGCACGAGCGGCTCATTCACCTTATCGTGACCCTTCTCTTCGCGCTTGCGACGGTAATGACTATTATCGCAACTGCGGTGACGAATTCGATAGCGTTCGTTATACTGACTTTTATGCTGCTGTGTCTGCTTATCCCATACATTGCGCATTACTTCTTTCTTGAAAATCAGGTACAGTATATGTACGACGATTACAATATGCTTTTTATGAAGATAAACGGTTTCGGTTATCAGAGCGACACCGAGAGGAAGTATAAGCATGGCTAGGGCGGTATGGAAAGGCTCGGTACAGACCGCTCCCGTACCTCCTGTACTCGTTACCTGCGGAGATATGGAAAAGCCTAACGTTTTTACTGTGGCATGGACGGGAACGCTCTGCACTCAGCCCCCGAAAACATACATCTCCGTGCGCCCGGAAAGATATTCCTACAATATCATTAAGGAGAGCGGAGAATTTGTCATAAATCTGACTACGGAAAATATCGTCCGCGCTGTTGACTACTGCGGAGTAAAGAGCGGCAGAAATGAAAACAAGCTTGAAAAAACAGGGCTTACTCCACTGCCTGCAAGCGTTGTTGCGGCTCCGATACTGGAGCAGTCACCTCTTGCTTTGGAATGTAAGGTATGCGACATAGTTCCGCTTGGCTCGCACGATATGTTCATTGCTGATATCGTTGCGGTTTCGGCTGACGAGAGCTATATTGACGGAAGCGGCAGGCTGGCTCTTGAAAAAGTAGGTCTGGTGGCTTATGCTCACGGACAATACTTTGCTTTAGGGAAAAGTCTGGGCACTTTCGGGTTCTCGGTGCGAAAAAGAAAAAAGTCCGCTTACAAAAAATAAGGTCTCCTCTGTTTTTCAAAGGAGACCTTTTGTTATGCTGTTTTACAGATCTTTCTTCCTGAACACAAGGCAGCTTATGAGCAGCGACAATATAATGTACACAAGCGCGAGCGGCACCATTTCGCCAACGTCTATGCCGTACTCGCCGAGCTGCACCATTTGTTGCGTGATGAGATATTTGTCAAAATCTATATCCCAGTCGTATTTGTAGGAGAATATCATAAGTATCGAAGTTATCATGCTTGCAAAGCCGAGCGACGTTACAACGGTGAGCATTATTGAGCCTGCGTGCGAACGTATCAGCACCGAGAACATCAGAAATACGCATATAAGCGCAAATTGCAGCAGATAGTACATTCCCATTATCTGCAAAAGCTCTGCCACATCGCCAAATTCATAGCCGTCTGTGCATATAGCAAGCAATAAACATTCAAGCACAACTATCAGCACATAATAGGCAAGCAAAAATATCGCGCAGCATATGAGCTTTGAAAAAATATACTGAAGGCGGCTTTTCAGCTGACCTATATAGCTTTTTATAAAGCCGGTGTGCATATCCTTCGTCAAAAACAGAATTACGATTATTCCCACAAAAAGCTGAAAGAAGCCCCCGCCCATAACGGTCTGCATAATATTGCTGAACTGATAATCGGAGTCCAGCACAGGAGTGTCCGTGACATCGGCTCCAATAGTGAACATCAAGACCATACCTCTTGTCATCAGATACTGCAAAAGCGTTGAGATGATGAGCACAACATACAGACCTTTTGTCTTTATCATACGGTAAAGGTCCATTCTGATAAGGTTTATCATTATCTTGCACCTCCCGTAATTCTTATGTAGTAGTCTTCCAGAGCCTCGCCGCTGACATTCAGCTTTGACACCGCTATGCCTGCTTCTACCAGCGCTTTGTTTACAGCCGCGCTCTCTTCTATGCGCTGAGTAACGTTTATCTGGTTTACACTCACCTGCTGAAACTGCGTTATGCCCATGTTCTGAAGCACATTCATCGCGGCGGCAATGTTATCTACAACTATCTCAATTTTGGCGGCGCACTCGTCTTTGAGCTGCTGTGCCGAAAGCTCTTTGAGCAGCACGCCGTTTTCTATAATGCCGATATGCGTTGCAATTTTAGCAAGCTCGTCAAGTATGTGGCTGGATATGAGAATGGTTATGTGCCGCTCTATTGCAAGGCGGTGTATGGTCTCTCTGACCTCTACTATACCCTGCGGGTCAAGACCGTTTATAGGCTCGTCGAGTACCATAAATTCGGGGTCGCCGACAAGCGCTATTG
Source organism: uncultured Clostridia bacterium (assembly GCA_947631995.1). Taxonomy (GTDB): domain Bacteria; phylum Bacillota; class Clostridia; order Oscillospirales; family Ruminococcaceae; genus UBA7477. Next base: position 119,633 of record CANRNT010000001.1, read on the forward strand.
CAATGCCCAGCCTCTGGCGCATACCCAAAGAAAATTCTTTCGCCTTTTTCTTGCCTGCGTCAAAAAGCCCAACCGCCTGCAAAAGCTCGTTCACATAACCCACGTTATAAACGCCGCGCACAAGGCACTTTGCCTTAACGTTCTGAAATGCCGTCATATCGGGGTATATGCCCGGTGCTTCAATAAGGCAGCCGACTTTTTCACGCACCGCGCCAAGCTGCGCGCCCGAGCAGCCGAACAGCTCATAACTTCCGCTCGTCTGTGTAGAAAGCCCTGCGATTATCTTCATAAGAGTGGTTTTTCCTGCGCCGTTACGGCCTATAAAGCCGTACACCGCACCCTTCGGTATGTGCATACACACGCGGTCAATTGCGTTATGCCTGCCGTATGTTTTGGTAAGGTCTTGCGTTGTAAGCAGATATTCGCTCATTTTGTCCTCCTTAAAATTATTTTGCCAGTCTCATTCCCGTAGAAGTGACCGAAGCTACTTTATTTCCCAGATTATCGGTTATCGATATCTCATAAAAGCAGGCTCGCTTGCCGTCTTTCAAGAGCTTTATCTCGCTGAAAAGTGTGTCGCCTTTGGGTGAAGAAAGATATGTAATACTGCTTGAAAGCGTAACGGTAGGCACACCGCCGATATTTGACGCAACGGCAAACGTAAAGTCAGCAAGCGTAAAGATAGCTCCGCCCATGATATGACCCGTTGCATTCACATGGCGGTCATCGGTCTTTAAGCTGCACCTTACGCCGTTTTCGTCCGCCTGCAAAATCTCTATACCTGTCGTTACCATGGCAAAGCGGTCTTTTATAAAAAAGTCCTTTACTTCATCGAATGTCATCATATCCGTATCTCCTCATAAAATGTTGAAACATTAAACCATATATAATGATAACACACGTCATAAAAAATGTCAATAGAAAATATAATGTATAGGGCCGTATTGACAAAACTCTTTTGGTGATATATAATAGCTTAGGCAGGACAAGCTAATTTACGAAAGAAACGGTGTATATGAACTTAAACGAATTACAGATAGGCAAGACCGCCAAGATACTGACCGTTGGCGGAGAAGGCTCGCTGCGGCAGCATTTTCTTGATATGGGGGTTATCCCGGGAGCGGAAGTTACCGCGGTAAAGCTAGCTCCGATGGGCGACCCTTTGGAGCTGCGGATACACGGCTATGAGCTTACGCTGCGTATCGACGACGCAAAAAAGATAGAGGTATCTCCGCTGACCGATGAGACCTCGGCGAACAAATTTGAAACAAAGGACATTGTCATACGCAGACACAGAGAGCACCCTGGTCTTGGCGAGGGCGGAAGATATCACGTTGAAACGGGAGAACAGCCTCTGCCTGACGATCACAAGCTGACGTTTGCTCTTGCGGGTAATCAAAACTGCGGCAAGACCACTCTTTTCAATCAGCTCACCGGCTCAAATCAGCACGTCGGAAACTTTCCCGGCGTTACGGTTGACAGGAAGGACGGCGTAATAAAGGGTTATCCGAACACGCTTATTACAGATCTTCCCGGAATATACTCGATGTCGCCGTATTCGAGCGAGGAGATAGTCACCCGCGAATTTATCATAAAAGACAAACCCGACTGCATTATCAACATAGCGGACGCAACTAACATCGAGCGAAATCTGTATCTTACAATGCAGCTCATGGAGCTTGATGTACCGATTGTTTTGGCGCTTAACATGATGGACGAAATGCGCGGCAACGGCGGTTCGGTACACATAAACGAGATGGAGGAGCAGCTCGGGATACCCGTTGTGCCTATATCTGCGGCAAAGAACGAGGGTATTGACGAGCTTGTAGGTCATGCGGTACATATTGCGAAATACCGCGAGCGTCCCGCACGGACGGATTTTTGCGGAAGCGACACCAACGGCGGCGCCGTACACCGTGCGCTTCACGGAATAATGCACCTTATCGAGGATCACGCCGCCGCGGCTGACATTCCTCTGCGTTTTGCGGCAACAAAGCTCATCGAGGGTGACGAGGTAATAAAAAATGCTCTGTCGCTTTCTAAAAACGAGGAGGAAATGATAGAGCACATCATCACGCAAATGGAACAGGAACGCGGTCTTGACAGGGCTGCCGCTATTGCGGATATGCGCTTCTCATTTATAATGGAGCTGGTAAACAAGACGGTCGTTAAGCCTGTTGAAAGCAAGGAACGCGAAAGAAGCCGAAGGATAGATAAGATACTTACAGGAAAATACACGGCTATTCCCTCTTTCATTGCGATAATGGCTGTTATATTCTGGCTGACATTCAACGTCATAGGCGCGTTTTTGCAGGGACTTCTGGAAAAAGGCATTGACTTTCTCGCGCAGGAGACCGATGAGATACTGAGCGCAATGAACGTAAACGGCGTTCTTCACTCGCTGATAATCGACGGCATATTCAACGGCGTCGGCAGCGTATTGAGCTTTATGCCGATAATAGTTACGCTTTTCTTCTTCCTCTCGCTGCTGGAGGATACGGGCTACATGGCAAGGGTGGCGTTCGTTATGGATAAGCTGCTGCGAAAGCTCGGGCTTTCGGGCAGAAGTATCGTTCCCATGCTGATAGGCTTCGGCTGCACGGTTCCGGGGGTCATGGCGAGCAGAACGCTCCCCTCGGAGCGCGACAGAAAAATGACTATCATGCTTACGCCGTTTATGAGCTGTACCGCAAAGCTGCCTATATACGGATTTTTCACGCACACGTTCTTCCCAAAATACAGCGGTCTTATCATGGTCGGGCTGTATCTGCTGGGAATATTCGTCGGAATAATTACCGCGCTGATATCAAAAGTTTTCACATTCAGCGGCGAGGCTGTACCGTTTGTAATGGAGCTGCCGAACTACCGTTTGCCGGGTATGAAAAACGTTGCGCGTCTGCTATGGGACAAATCAAAGGACTTTTTACAGCGCGCGTTCACGGTTATATTCGCGGCCTCGATAGTTATTTGGTTCTTGCAGACGTTTGACGGACAGTTCAACATGGTTTCAGACTCACAGGACAGCATACTCGCTGTCATAGCTGGCTTTATAGCCCCGATATTCGCTCCTCTCGGCTTTGGAGACTGGCGGATATCCACGGCTCTGATGACTGGATTTATGGCAAAAGAGAGCGTTGTTTCTACGCTTTCGGTGCTTTTCACGGGAACGGATCAGCTTCTGATAACGCTATCCCCTGTTGCGGCGGCGTCGCTATTGGTATTCTGCCTGCTGTACACCCCTTGTGTTGCTTCTATCGCCGCGATAAAGCGGGAGCTTGGCGCGAAATGGTCGGTATACATAATTCTTTTCCAATGCGGCATAGCATGGATATGCGCTTACGTTGTACACGCGATATGTATTCTGGCAGGCATGGCTGTATAAGCTGTATAAGCTATATAATAACAAATATCCCCATGGCGAACACTCCGCTATGGGGATAACTTTATTTATTTACTTTTCGTTATTCAGAGACCGAGCCAAACTCTTTTTTAACGGTTTCCAGAGCGGCGATTATGACCTTATCCATATCGTAATACTTGTACTCGCCCAATCTTCCGCCGAAAATTACCTTGCTCTCCTTTTCGGCAAGCTCTTTATATTTGGCATAGAGCGTACTGTTCTTCTCATCGTTTACAGGATAATAAGGCTCGTCGCCGAACTTCCACTCCGCGGAATACTCCTTTGAAATGATAGTAGTCGGCTGAGTACCGAACTCAAAGAACTTATGCTCGATTATTCTTGTATACGGGTGCTCACTGTCGGTATAATTCACCACCGCGTTGCCCTGATAGTTCGGTGTGTCAAGCTCCTCCGTTTCAAAGCGGACGCTTCTGTATTCAAGGTTGCCGAAGCAATAATCGAAATACGCGTCTATTGCGCCGGTGTATACGACCTTATCAGCCATAGCATCAAATTTTTCCTTGTCGTCAAGATAATTTGTATCGAGTATTACGTCAATACCTTCCAACATTTTCTCTATAACAGCCGTATAGCCGCCGATAGGTATACCCTGATAGCTGTCGTTGAAGTAGTTGTTATCATAGGTGAAGCGGACGGGCAGTCTTTTTATTATGAATGCCGGAAGCTCTTTGCAGTCTCTTCCCCATTGCTTCTCGGTATAGCACTTGACGAGCTTTTCGTATATATCTCTGCCGACGAGCGATATAGCCTGCTCCTCAAGGTTTTTAGGCTCGCCCTGTATCTCTTTTTTCTGCTCCTCGATGATAGCCATTGCCTCCGCGGGAGTGGCGATATTCCACATCTTTGAGAATGTGTTCATATTGAACGGAAGATTGTAAAGCTCGTCCTTATATCTCGCGACAGGCGAATTGGTATAGCGGTTGAATTCCGCGAACCTCTGTACATAGTTCCACACGAACTTATCGCTTGTATGGAAGATATGCGCGCCGTAAACATGGACGTTTATACCGCTTCTGTTTTCGGTATAGATATTGCCCGCAACATGGCCTCGCTTATCAACGACCAAGCAGCTTTTGCCGTGTCTTTTAGCCTCATAGGCAAATACTGCTCCGTAAAGGCCAGCACCTACTATCAAATAATCGTAATGTTTGTTCATATTTTATCCTCCATTCTTTCGTCATAGGCTGCATAAGTACAATGCGAGTGATACTTCTTCGGCGAGAACAGCGCGTTTTCAAGCCATGACATTGACTTGCTCTTTATCTCGTCAAGCTTTTTATTTGGTTCAGTATAATCAAGTCTGTCAAGCAAGCTTATATTCTCGCCAAACTGCTGCGGTGTATCAAACAAACGACCTCTGAGACCTATAGGTTCAAGCAGCGAAATAAAACGCTGTGCACCGCGTTCTTGGTTGATAAGAGTAATAAACGGCTTTTGATAGATTATTGAAAATATCGTACCATGGAGCGAATCGGTAACTACTGCCTTTGCATTAGAACAATACCACAACCATTCCTGCAAGGTCACTTCACATTTTACATCTACCTTTGTTGTTTCAGGATCAAGCGCAAGTTTTTCTTTATTATTTTCCCACACCTCCGGCAGTTCGTCAAGAACGGCAACTATCTTGCAGCCGCTTGCCTTAGCAATATTTTCAAGCTCTTGTCCTACCAAGTCATTCGGGTCGAGAATATACGCAAGTATATACGGATCGGGTTCTTCAAGCTGCGCCATATCAACAAGCTTCTGATATTCACTCAGCGGACACAGAAAAGCCGGGTCGCATACATCTACAACGTCTTTAACGCCAAATTGATCCCGCGCAATTTCCAGAGAAAGTTTATCACGCACCGAAATATGATCAAAGCGGCGCAGATTGTAAGAGCTAAGCAGTTTTTCTTCACTAGTACCTATATATTCTATACCGAATGATGTGCCATAGGCTATCTTTTTAATATTGTCGTTTACAAAATCAAGATAAAACATCTGCCTATACGGGCGCGAAAGCCAGGCATTCCACAGTTGGTCTGAACCGACCATAAAAGCATCACAGCAACTGTTCAGTTTATTCATCTCTGCCAGTGGGTATTGCGAACTGACTTTGTAAAACTCGTCTGCAATAAAGTACGGATCAGACCGTGATGCTACAGGACATATCTCTTTGATAGGATTTTCTATCATAAGCACCGACAGATGAAATTTTTCTGTCAGCACCTGATGCAGCGCAAAATAAGTAGCCATACTGCATAATTTCTGCCATACCACAGACCGATAATGCCAATGTCAAAATGACGGTTGACTGAATAATATACCGATTTTTCAAACGAATTGCCTTTTATCATTTCATAAAACCATCTTCTTCCGCGGACAGGTATATCCATTTTTCTGCCAAAACGATTATTGGCGCATGCAAAAGAAAACGGCACTTCACTTACTAACTTTGTATTTTGCGATATCTCATCAAACAATTGTTTGCCCTTCTGATTATTTATAAGCACGACGCTTGTACCCAAATTGTCATTCAGCGCCTGATCATAATTTGAGATACCCCAAAAGTCGCCTATAGAAATATCACCTTGTCTTGGCGCGGAAGCAAACATACAGTCGGCACAGACATCCATCAGCGTAAGCCCCGAATGCATAGCTTTTTCATATGGGTCAAAGCATATGTTTCCGCTTACTTTTTCACCGTTTTTAAGATACGCAGTCTGGTGGAATGAATTATACCCAAATTCCTTTGTTCTAAAGCGAAAATCTGCAAGGTTGTCTCTGCCGTAATACTCATCAAGATATTTATAGAGCACAGTCTGAGGAGGCGCTCCGTGGCAGACAAGATCAAGCGTATACAGATCGTCATAATTTTTTCCCAGAAAACTTTGCAAACCCGCAACCTGACACGGACAGCCGCTGAAAAGCACAGTCTTTCCATCATCAAGGAGCGACTTTATATCCTTGAAAATATTGCCGAGCAAGCTTTGTGTATACTTTGAGCCACGCATACGCTGCAATTCACTTTTGTCGGAAATAATGATATGTTCCACTTTGAAATTATCGGTATACGCCGCGCCGCAAACATATCCGCCTTTATCAAGAATATTTTCTGCGGCAAGAGTGAACATACCGCCGGATGAACTGTTCGTGCGTATCTCATCGCTTGCCATTACAGCATAGCATTCCGGCTCGGGAGAATTTTCATATTTTGTATTGATAACAGGACAGATCTTCGCACACTTTGTACAGCCTATGCATTTGTCAGTGTCTATAACGGGATTTGAATACCCGCGCTCATTAAACTGCATAGTTATCGCATTGACAGGGCAAATATTGCAGCACGCTGTACAGCCTGTACAGTAATCTTTTGAAAGATCATTTACCGTCTTGGGGGGTAATTCAGCAGTATCTTCGGCCCTTCATCGACAGGCTCTTCCGGCTTCGGAGCAGCATTGTCATCGGGCTGAACATTATCAGGCTGAACCTCAGGGGGCTTTTCAAAAAATGCGTGCTTGGCTGCAGCAAGCGTTCTGTATATTCTGCCCCTTTTTTTCATATACCCAAATACCCCTTCCAAAATTCTTCAGAAGTCAACTCTGGAAACGCCGTCAGATACTCCTGTTCAACATTGGCATGATTTTTCTTATAATTCTTCATAACTTTTCTATACCTTTTTATGAGCTTGAAACAGCATTTTCTGTTGATATGCCGCATACAGGCGGTCTCATCGTTTTCGTTATAAGCTATGAGCGTTTTCCTGCGGAAATTCTTGCCCGGAACGAAGAACCAATCATACGATATTATTTCCGGCCATCTTCTCAAACAGAAATTCGGCAAAAGATGTCCATTAATCGTTAATACATACATTGCCTTTTTGAACAGGTTAAGGCGCTCATATTCATACGGATCTGCCTTTGAAAGATTATACTCGCTCGGCAATTCCGCTATGGGAAGAAACTTTTCATTCTTTGCGGAATGTTCTTTCAGGCATTGTTCTCCCGAAAGCTGTTTTAAGAAATCCGGACCCTTCATAAAATCGTCAACAGCGTCGATTATCTGCTCCGAATTATTATACGCAAAACGCGTCAGCTCTTTCCAGAACAAGTTTTTCATTCTCTTTATGAAATCGACATCTTTGCATATGCCGCTCGCTGCCTGAATGATAAGGCTGTTCCTATGCACCTGATACAGCTCCATAGCTGCGTTGAATTTGCCTGCAAAGCCGACGTGCCAGATACATATTCCGTTAAGAGCCAGAAAATCCGCATTGTTCCTTATGCTGAACTCTACATCGTCGCCTCTTACGAACACAGGCAGAGGAAGTCCGTTTTCTTCTATTGCGGTCACAGGTATACAGCAGAACCACCAGCCTGCATATTTATAGTCGCATACTCTTCCCAACATTGCCTCGTTTGCGATAAGAGACTCCGTTTCCGTCATATCCAGGTCTGTTTTCAGCGGGCCGTAAGATCCGTCACTCTTATGGACAAATCCCACATCTTCATACTGTACTTCTCTTTCATCGTAATCGAACATAGCTCCGCTGACGAAAAACTTCTCATATTCGGGTTTTAATATGCTCAAAAGGTAGTAGGTACGCAGTATACTCTCGGGCATTACCATAACGTCGTCGTCCATAAGCAGCACATGAGTAGGCTTTTGCTCCATATGGAGAGATTCTATCATACCTCTTGTAAATCCGCCTGCTCCGCCGACATTCTGGTTAGGATACACCTTGATACCGTCGCCGCCTATCTCATCAGGATCGAGCGTTCTGCCGTTATCCATAACGTTGACGGATATTTTGCCTTTCATATCGGAGTCCTCGCTGAGGATAGTTTTCTTCAGCAGGGCTATATTATGCTTTATAAAGTCCTCTTTACGGAAAGTAGTTGAAACGAGCGATATCCTTACGTCTCTTATATCCTCCTCTTCAACATCGGCGTAATAAGCTGCGTCATAGATACACAATCCGCCCGTAGACACCAGCGAGAACGAAATAAGCGGCTTATTGGACTCGGGGAGCTGAACATCAAGCACCGTCTTGCCGCGGCTGTTCAGCGTTTCCTGCAATATAACCGAATAATTGAGACTTTTTGAATTGCTGAACACCTCGGTAAACTCGATAGAGCCCTTGCCGGAATACGTCATTTTAAATCTGAAAGACTTAGCTGCGGTATGCTCTTTCCAATACTTTATCTGAAGGCAGTTCAGATACGCTGTAAGATCGACACTTTTACATTCGGGTATAACATGACAGCCGTTCTCCGCATCATATATTACCTCTGCTTTTTCGCCCGTTGCGGCATCGCGGTACATCAATTCTGTATAATCACGCAGATTAACATCCGCGTCATGCTGCATAATAACGTTTTGAAGCTTAACTGTTTTAATGCTCATTTTTGTTTCCTTTCTACTTTTTATCGGTCGCAGACAATTTTCTCTTTTGTTTTATCATTTCAGCCTGCTCATTGAGGAGCCTTTCCTGCTCTGCTCTTCTGGCTCTCTCCTCTTCTTTTATTGCTGCTATCTTTGTTTCATACTCGTTGCATATTCCCTCCGCGTCGCCTACGCGAAGCACTTTTCCGTGATTGAGCCATATAGCCTTATTGCACATTTCACGCACCTGCTGCATATTGTGCGACACGAACAGCAGCGTTGTACCGACTGACAGCATTTCATTCATTTTATTCATACACTTTTTTCTGAACAAGACATCTCCTACCGAGAGCACCTCGTCAACTATAAGTATATCCGGCTGTACTACCGTTGCAACGGAAAATCCCAGACGGGAGGTCATTCCCGAAGAGAAGTTCTGCACCGGGGAATCGAGAAAATCCTCCAGCTCGGAAAACTCCACTATCTCATCAAATTTGCTGTCGATAAACTTCTTGTTATAACCCAATATACAGCCGTTGAGGTATATATTCTCTCTGGCGGTCAACTTGGGGTCGATACCTGCACCCAGCTCTATAAGAGAAGCCACCGTACCGTTTACCTTTACGCTTCCCTTATACGGCTTCAATATTTTGCTTATGACCTTCAGAAGCGTTGATTTTCCGCTTCCGTTAGTACCAATTATAGCCCATGCTTCGCCTTTTTTTATCTTCAGGTTTACGTCCTGAAGTGCAAGAAATTCCTGAAACATAAGCTCATGCTTTATCAGCTTTACAAAATACTCTTTAAGGTCGTTGATATTCTCCGTCGATTTATTGAAGCGCACGGTAACGTTATTGACGTCTATTATATATTCGTTTTCGTCCAAATCGGGAACGCTGAAAATATTATCCATACTGACCTGCCTTTGCATTAAATATACAGGATAAATTTATCCTGAGAGCGTTTGAAGAAATATGTTCCTACAATGAACATAAGTACGGCATATATCGCTCCCAAAACAAAATCCCAAACATTCACAACTGACCAATAAGGCACGCTTTCAATACCCGGCACCCATACAAAATATCTGAACTGTTTTATATAGATATACAGCGGGTTGAGATTTTCAATAATGAAAGCCATATACTTTGCATAAGGCGTTCCGCCTGCGTTTATCTGCTGCTCTGCTTTTTCATAGAACATTCCTATATCGTAGAATATAGCCGAGCAATACAGCCACATTGTAACGAACGCATTATAGATATATCCTATATCTCTGAAAAAAACATGGAGCTGCGCCAAGAAAAATCCTAGTCCCAAGGCGAAAATATATGCCTGCAATATCGGTATGACTATTCCTAAATTCCAGAATGAGAACAGACATCTTCCCTCGACAAACGAGAACACCAGCATAACTATTACCAGCGCTCCGAGATTGAACACGAAATCCACCAGCGTCGATGTGATCTTCGAGAGCGGGAACATGAATTTTGAAACATAGGTCTTTTTAAGCAAAGTAGCGTTATCGGTTATCGCATAAAGCGCTTTGCCGACTGCCCCGTTAACAAATTCAAAGACCGTTCTGCCCGCGAGAAGATACAGCGCGAACAGCGGTAGATTTCTTTGGAACAGGAATGAAAATACTATCGCCATTATGGTCATGATGAGGAGCGGATTAAGAACGCTCCATACATATCCCAAAAAGCTTCTTCTGTATTTCAGCTTTATATCTCTCGACACAAGCTGATACAAAAGATCCTTAAATTTGAATACCTCCCAAAAAGAGCCTTCTTTGGGCGATATCGACTTTGAAGTAGATGACATTTTTCTGCCTCCGTCAATTATATCAATTAAAATCGTGATTACCTCTCAGCTTGTTATAGAGCTTTGAGGAAAGAATTTTTTCAAACGTATTCAGACTTACATGAGATCTGTTCATCATCATAAACGCTTTATACTGCCTTTTTGCCAGATCATAAACGGGCCTTATCTCGTTTTTGAACCTATCGGTAATATACCTTGCTTCTTCTCTGCCCTTTTTTCTGTCGAGCTCTACAAGGAGGGCCGTTCTCAGGTAACTAAGCAAAAGTCCCTGAGCTTTCATACAGAAATACTTTCGTCCGTAGCAACCTTTTTTCAGCCGCAGCTTAGGATACTCCGACAAAAATCTCTCCAGCACCGTCTGAGTATGTCCCAGACGTTTGAGCTGATTTGCTTCGGACACGCTCTGCTCGACATCTCCAACTCTGTAATCATACACAAAGATATCGAACGGAGTTATGCTTTTTGCATAGCAGCAGGGAACTGTCGCATACTCATGATCCTCATAAAAAACGTGCTCCGAGAGCTGCATGCCGTACTTTTTATAAAATGCGGTATTATACGTTATTCCGTGGAAGGTAAGGCTTCGGTCAAAAGACTTCCAGTTATTCATTATATGGATAAAGTCGTAGCTCACGCCGAACTTTTCGGGGAAGCTTTTCCATTTCTTTATCTCTCCTGTTCCGACGTCTATCGTATAATGGTGTGTCAGGACGACATCGCTGCTGCACTCCTCCAACATAGAAACAAACGTCGGAAGCTCGCCAGTTTCTACCCAGTCATCGGCGTCAACGGCTTTGACATACTTGCCCTCAGCCGCTCCAATGCCCGTATTCAGAGCTCCGCCGTGTCCTTTATTCTCCTGCGATATAACGCGGAAGCTATCGGGATATTTCTCCGCATAGCTCAGAGCTATCTTTTCGGTACCGTCCGAGGAGCCGTCATTCACTACTATTATCTCCAGTTTATCCAGAACTTCGCTGTCTGCGAACGATGACAGGCACTTATCCAAGAATTTCTCACAATTATACGACGGCACAACGAACGTAAGTATTTTAGACACTTCTAACATTCACTTCCTTGTTTTAACGATTGCTGTCTGCATTTTTGCTTTGTTATACTGTTTTTCAGTATACCGCGAAAGGTCGCCCTAATCGCTTTGAACGGTGAAACATCGAGCATTTTACGCTTTTTTACGACATAATACACCGCATACAGCGAGGCGAGCGGAAAGCCCAGAATATACCTTGTTGTTGCTCCCCTCTGCTCAAAAAATTGCTCATCAAATCCCTTGAACCATGTTGAGCTTGTCCTCCTTACGGAGGCTATTTCGCTGGGGACGTAGTATATTTTGAGCCCTGCTCTTTCGCAGTCGAGCAGAAACTTCAGCTCCTCCTGCGCGCCGTTTCCCGAGCCTGCTCCGAGCAGCTCGTCAAATCTGACGCCGCTGCTGACAAGCGAGCTTCTTCTGAACGATATCTGCCACGAGGCGATGTGCATAGTCTGCGGAAAGTGCAGTCTTATGACTTTATCGGGAAAGCTCTGCGGTCTGTCGCTCATGGCGTCATCTTCAGCATCTGTTATCTTAAACGCTATCACGTCCGCCTGAGGGAGCATTTTATATGCTTTACATATTTTTTCGCGGTAATTCTTCACAAACAGCTCGTCGTCGTCACACAGCATACATATATCCGCATCGGACTTTTCTATTGCCAGATTACGGCTCTTTGTAAGACCCCTGTCCGTAACGGAATACATAACTGCTTGTCCGTGCGCTGTACTGCATCGGGAGACCTTTTGCTCGTCGCACTGATCTATCACGACCGCATTGCCCGTTATGCCGCTTTTTTCGACGATATCCATATTATCCCTGAACATACACGAGATAAGCACATCTATCTTTGGACGCACATGACATTTTTCATTATTTATCATTACGGAAAAGCGCCTTTCATCAAATACTTTTAAAAGATACAATAAGACACACTATCTGATTATATATTATTTATTGTACCATATCAGACGATTTATGTCAAGGGCGGACGCCTAAATACTTCCAATTCGTGATTTGGCAGAAAAAAGAGTAAACAAAGTGAAAAATATTGTATAAAATAATAAAAAACATCACCGAAAACTATCTTTCGGTGATGTGCTGTCTGCGATATCAAACTATTTGCTTGCCCTCAAATTCGGCACGCTTTTTAAGGTCTTTCATAAGCTCGTCAAACTGCTTTGGGTCAAGCGACTGGTCTCCGTCGCACAGAGCCTTTGACGGGTCGTTATGGACCTCCACCATTATTCCGTCCGCGCCTGCCGCAACTGCCGTCTTGGCGAGCTTAGGCACCATCCACGCGATACCCGTTGCATGGCTTGGGTCTACTATGACAGGAAGGTGCGTCAGCCTTTTGAGCATGGGAACAGCCGAAATATCGAGGGTATTTCTCGTTTTTGTTTCAAACGTTCTTATACCTCTTTCGCAGAGGATAACGTTATTGTTGCCGCCTGCCATGATATACTCAGCGCTCATGAGCCATTCCTGTATCGTATTTGCAAGACCTCTTTTTAAAAGTATAGGCTTATCACATCTGCCCAATTCTTTAAGGAGATTGAAATTCTGCATATTTCTTGCGCCGACCTGTATTACATCGACGTCCGCAAACATATCCAGCGTATTTATATCCATTATCTCGGTGACGACGGGAAGTCCGACCGCCTTTTTTGCGAGAAGCAGAAGCTCAAGTCCCCTGCCCTCCAGTCCTTGGAAGGAATACGGCGAAGTACGGGGCTTGAACGCGCCGCCGCGAAGAAGCGTTGCGCCGCTCTCCTTTACGTCCTTGGCGACCTCTATTATCTGCTCCTCCGTTTCAACGGAACACGGTCCTGCTATGACGCTGAACGTTCCCTCGCCTATCTTTGTTTTGCCCGAAATATCGACAATGGTATCCATAGGGTGAAATTTACGGTTTGCAGCCTTATAAGGCTCGGATATCCGCTTTACGTCCTCTACGAACGGCAAAGCCTGTATCGTTCCGATATCCAGTCGCGAGGTATCGCCGACCAGACCGATTATTGTAGTATGCTCGCCCGCGCTGACGTGCGTTTGCAGTCCGTCGCTGTGGAGCTTTTCAACAAAGCTGTCTATATTCTCCTGCTTTGCTTCACTGTTAAGTACGATTATCATCTCATCATGACCTTTCTGTTTCACTTTTACGCTTTTAAGCTTTTATGTATTAAAGTATACACTCTTTATCCCCGATTGTCAAGGCTTTTCACACATTTTAAGCAGATTACACAATTTTTTATAACGCTGAATATTGACAGTAGATGTTTTTGTATAGTATAATTAGTACATACAATGAAATTTTATGATAGGAGTAAAGATATATGAGAAAAACCAAAATAGTCTGCACCATAGGCCCTGCGACCGACAGCGACGAGATACTGCGCGAACTTATGAAAGCAGGAATGAACGTTGCGAGGTTCAATTTTTCACACTCAAATTACGAGGAGCATGAGCGGAGGTTTCATCAGATAGTAAAGCTGCGCGACGAGCTGAAGCTCCCGATAGCCACGCTTCTTGACACCAAAGGCCCCGAGATACGCCTGAAAACATTCAAGGACAACAAGCCTGTTGAGATACGCGACGGCGACCTTTTCACGCTGACTACCGAGGACGTTGAGGGCACGGCGGAGAAATGCTCTATAACCTTTATGGGGCTGCCTAAGGACGTAAAGCCCGGAAACAAGATACTTATAAACGACGGCGTTATCGACCTGACGGTAGAGAAGATAAACGGCTGCGAGATAGTATGCAGAGTTATTCACGGCGGATTAGTATCAAACAACAAGGGCGTGAACGTTCCCGGCGTTATGCTGTCAATGCCGTACATCAGCGACAAGGACATGAAAGACCTGCAATTCGGCGCAAAAATGGGTTACGACTTTATTGCGGCTTCGTTTGTGCGCACGGCTGCGGATATTAACTATCTGCGCAACTTTACTCACAGCCTCGGCTGGTACGAGCCGCGCATAATTGCCAAAATAGAAAATGCCGACGGCGTTAAGAACATTGACGAGATACTTCAGGCTGCTGACGGCGTTATGATAGCGCGCGGCGACATGGGCGTTGAGATACCTTTCGAGCAGATACCTGCCATACAGAAAGAGATAATCTCAAAGGCATACAACGCAGGCAAGCAGGTAATAACCGCAACGCAAATGCTTGAGTCGATGATAAACAATCCGCGCCCGACAAGAGCCGAGATAACCGACGTTGCTAACGCTATATACGACGGCACATCGGCAATAATGCTCTCGGGAGAGACTGCGGCGGGCTCGTTCCCTGTTGAGGCGGTAAAGACTATGGCTCTGATAGCGGAGACCACAGAGAACGACATCGACTACAAAAACAGCTTTATAAAGCGCGACCCGAACTACTCGCCCTCGGTGACGGACGCTATTTCTCACGCGACTGTCACTACCGCTCACGACCTTGGAGCGCAGGCGATAATCACCGTTACAAAGGGCGGCGGCACGGCGCGAATGATATCAAAATACCGTCCGTCATGCCCGATAATAGGCTTGACCACAGATGAGACCACCTGCCGTCAGATGAATATGTCATGGGGAATTATCCCGTCGCTCATCTCGGAGCAGGAAAACACCGACGACCTTATTAGAAACGCTTTGGAGGTATCCGTACAGGAGGGTCTTATAAACACGGGAGACCTTGTTGTAATTACGGCAGGCGTACCGCTGGGCATTTCGGGAAACACCAATCTGCTGAAAGTACAGACTGTCGGCGAAGAATTTATATAACGTCATATAAAAAAGTGCGACCCCTATCGACCTGAAAGTCTATGGGGGTCGTTTAATATTATACGAAATAACATGCGTTTGCACGAGTCGTTACTCGCCGAGCTTTTTAAGTATTATCTCTTTCATCATGCCCGGGTTAGCCTTGCCCTTTGAAGCTTTCATGCATTGACCTACAAGGTAGCCCAGAGCGTTGGTCTTGCCGTTTTTATAACTTGTTACAGACGGCTCGTTCTCGGCGAGAATCTTGTCAGCAAGGGCTTCAAGCTCCGATGTATCGGACACCTGCGCAAGACCCATATCGTCTATAAGCTGCTTTATAGGCTTATCCTCGGCGACTATTATCTCAAATATCTTTTTACCCGAGGCGGTGGAGATCGTGTTCTTCTCAATATAGCCGATAAGCTCGCTCATTTTTTCGGGCGTGAGCTTTGTTTCACCAAGCGTTTTGCCCGTTTCGTTAAGGTACTTTGAAATATCGCCGAGCAGCCAGTTTGCGGCTATTTTAGGCGAAGCGCCGCCCTTTTGCGTGCACTCGTCAAAGAAGTTTGCCAGATCTACATTCTCTGCAATAATGGTGGCGTCCTGCTGCGGCAGACCAAGCTTTTGCACATAGCGGAGTATCTTCTGCGTGGGCAGCTCGGGTATCTGCGCTTTGAGCTCCTCTACCCTTTTTTCGTCTACCGAAATAGTGAGCAGGTCGGGCTCGGGGAAATAGCGGTAGTCGTGGGCGTCCTCCTTGGTCCTCATTGAAACGCTGACACCCTGAGCGTCGTCCCAGCGGCGTGTTTCCTGAACGACTGTTTCGCCTGCCTCCAAAGCGGCTATCTGGCGTTTCTGCTCGTACTCTATGCCGCGCACGGCAGCCGAAAAGCTGTTGACGTTCTTCATTTCCGTCCTCGTGCCGAACGGCGTACCCTTTTTATGAACAGAAACGTTTACGTCGCAGCGGATAGAACCCTCCTGCATTTTACAGTCGCATATGTCAAGGTAGCTGAGTATAGACTTGAGCGTTTCAAGGTATGCCTTAGCCTCGGCGCTGCTGCGCATATCGGGCTCGGAAACTATCTCTATAAGCGGCACACCGCAGCGGTTGAGGTCAACGAGCGAGCTGCCCTCAAAGCTGGTTGCGTGAAGAAGCTTGCCTGCGTCCTCCTCGATGTGTATCCTCGTTATGCCTATGCGTTTGCTCTCGCCGTTTACCAGAATATCTACATAGCCGTTCTCACAAAGGGGTATATCAGACTGCGATATCTGGTAAGCCTTGGGCAGGTCGGGGTAGAAATAATTCTTTCTGTCCTGCTTGCACACGCGGTTTATCTTGCAGTTCAGCGCGTGACCCATTTTTATTGCATAGTCTACCACGCGCTCGTTCAGCGTTGGCAGAGTGCCCGGCAGAGCCATACATATAGGGCATACTTCGGTATTTACTTCTATGCCGAATTTGTTTTTGCAGGAACAGTATATCTTTGATTCGGTGCTGAGCTCTGCGTGAGTTTCAAGACCGATAACTACTTCGTATTCGTCATTCATTTTAAGCTCTCCTTTCCCACATCAAAGCGCAGGCGCGGCAAAACCGCCGACCAGTTTTTCATACGCATACGCAGCACCGAGTATTTTATCCTCGCGGAAGCTGTCGCCTATGAGTTGCAAGCCCACGGGCATATTGCTTCTGTCCATACCGCACGGCAGGCTTAGCGCAGGCAGACCCGCAATATTTACGGTAACGGTGCATATATCGCAGGCATACATTTTCAGAGGGTCGTCAATATTCTGACCGATTTTGCAGGCTGTGAAAGGCGCGGTCGGGGTGGCTATAACGTCCACCTCGTTAAAAGCGGCCTTGTACTCCCCTGCTATTTTCCTCTGCATAAGCTTTGCCTGCTTATAATACGCGTCATAATATCCCGAGCTGAGAACGAAAGTGCCGAGCATTATTCTTCTCTTTACCTCGTCGCCGAAGCCCTCGGAGCGCGTTTTTTCGTACATATCAACAAGGTCTGTGTAATCCTTTGCCCTGTATCCGTATCTTACGCCGTCAAATCTGGCAAGGTTTGAAGAAGCTTCTGCCGACGATATAATGTAATACGCAGGCAGAGCATACTTTGCAGACGGCAGCGAAATTTCGCACACCTTTGCGCCCGCTTTTTCAAGCTCGTGCACGGCATTCATAACGGCAGTTTTTACATCGTCGTCGATAGCCTCGCCGAAATATTCATTCGGTATGCCTATTTTAACGCCGCTGACATCTCCCGTAAGGCTGTCGGCTATGCTAGTGTATTCTCTTATGGCAGAAGTTGCGTCCATTTTGTCACGACCGCAAATAATATCCTGCACCATGGCAACGTCCTTGACGCTTTTGCCTATGGGGCCTATCTGGTCAAGCGAAGAAGCGAACGCCACAAGACCGTATCTTGAAACGCTTCCGTATGTAGGTTTAAGACCTACAACTCCGCAGTTTGCAGACGGCTGACGGATAGAACCGCCGGTATCGGAACCGAGGGCGACTATTGCCTCTCTTGCCGAAACGGCCGCGGCAGAACCGCCCGATGAACCGCCAGGCACTTTATCGAGGTCGAACGGATTGTGCGTTACATTAAAGTATGAATTTTCTGTGGAAGAACCCATGGCGAACTCGTCCATATTCAGTTTTCCGAGCAGTACCATATCGTTCGCCTTTATCTTCTCTATTACCGTTGCGTCGAACGGCGGAACATAGTTTTCAAGCATTTTTGAAGCGCAGGTGGTCTTTATGCCCTTGGTTGAGATGTTGTCTTTTATGCCTATGGGTATGCCTGCGAGCTTGGACAGTTTTTCGCCGCTGATACGCTTGTTATCTACCGCTTTTGCCTGCTCGATAGCCTCTTCTTCGTTCACGGTAAGATACGCTTTCACCTTTTCGTCAACGCTGTTTATCCTGTCTATTACAGCCTTTGTAAGCTCACAGGAGCTTATCTCTTTGCTTTCAAGCTTTTGTGAAAGCTGCGCCGCTGTCATTTCATAAAGTTCCATACTGCCGCCCCCTATTCTACCGTTTTAGGCACAACAAGGCAGCCTGCCTTTACCTGCGGAGCATTCTTGAAAAGCTCATCACGGGTAAATTTGCCTGTTTCAGCTGTGTCTTTACGCAGCTCCATAACATTATTTTCGTCAATGGCAAGGTCTTCGCCGAGCTGCGGCAGAGTATTGACCATATCAACTATGCCTTTCATTTCATTTTCAAACTTTGCAAACTCGTCGTCGCTTATTTTAAGGCGCGACAGCTTTGCGATATGCCTGATGTCGATATCCATAAAACATTCCTCCGTGTTTATTTTGTCATTTCAAGAAATTCTTCCTCGGTGATTATCCTTATGCCGAGCTGCTGTGCTTTTACGAGCTTACTGCCGGCGTCCTCGCCTGCAAGAACATAATCAGTATTTTTGGATACCGACCCTGCCGCCTTGCCGCCGAAGCTTTCTATTATCTCCTTAGCTTCCTGACGTTTCAAGGTCGGCAAAGTGCCCGTAAGCACGAATGTCTGACCTGCAAATCTGTCGTCTATCTTTTTGCCCTCATAAACGGTATTCAGCCCGTAAGATATGAGCCTGTCCACAAGTGCGTTAAAATGCGGCTCTTTAAAGGTATCTGCCACCGACTGCGCCATAATTTCGCCGAAGCCGTCTATCTGCGCAATCTCATCGGCAGTCGCGTTTCGTATGCTTTCAAGGCTGCCGAATTTTTCGCACATCAGTTTTGCAGAGGCTTGTCCTATATTGCGTATTCCAAGACCGTAAATAAGCCTGTCAAGACCGTTGTTTTTGGAAGCCTGTATAGCGTTTATCAGGTTAGAAGCAGATTTCTCTTTGAAGTTCTCCAAAGTCAGCAGTTTTTCCTCGGTGAGCTCGTAAAGGTCTGCGATCGAGCTTATCAGACCGCCTTTCAAGAGCGCGTCAACTATCGCAGGCCCGAGGCCGTCTATATCCATAGCATTCTTTGAAGCAAAATGCACTATACTGCGGTGAAGTTGCGCGGGGCAAGAGGGGTCAACACAGCGAATTGCCGCCTCGCTCTCGCTTACTTCAAGCTTACTGCCGCACACGGGGCAATACTCGGGGTATTCAAAATGCGCCTGACTGCCTTTCTTTTCGGAAACGCACAGCACCTCGGGGATTATATCCCCTGCCTTGCGCACGCGTATTATATCGCCGACCGCGATATTGCGCTCTATTATAAAGTCTCGATTGTGAAGCGTTGCCCTTGAAACGCTTGTTCCTGCCAGAAAAACTGGCTCAAACACTGCAACAGGCGTAACAGCGCCCGTTCTGCCGACGTTGAGTTCAACGTCCAAAAGCTTTGTGTCCTTTTCCTCGGGCGGGAATTTATATGCCACCGCCCAGCGAGGGTATTTTGCGGTCGAGCCGAACACCTCGCGCTGCGCAAGGTCGTCAAGCTTTATGACAACGCCGTCAATATCATAAGGCAGAGAAAATCTCTTCTCGCCTATCTTCTCAATTTTAGATATAATTTCATCGGCTGTTGAAAATACTTCATACTCGGGGATAGCTTTGAAGCCAAGCTCTTTGAGCATATCAAGCGACTGCTTATGCGAAGTTATCTCCTCGCCCTCTATCCTCTGAACGTTGAAGCAGAAAATATCAAGCTTGCGCTTTGCGGTGATCTTCGGGTCTTTTTGCCTAAGCGAGCCTGCCGCCGCGTTTCGCGGATTTTTGAAAGGCTTTTCGCCGTTTATCTCCTGCTGCTCTACCGCCTGCTCGAACGCCTTGCGCGGCATATACACCTCGCCTCTGACCTCTATCTCCGCGACAGGTCTTGAAAGCTTCAGCGGTATCGCGCCGACAGTTCGTATATTTGCGGTAACGTCCTCGCCGATATTGCCGTCGCCGCGCGTAGAGCCCCTTGTCAGCACGCCGTCCGTATATTCAATAGATACCGAAAGACCGTCAATTTTAGGCTCAACGCAGAATTTTGCGCTCGGCAGTTCAGTATGCACCCTATCTACAAAGGCTCGCACTTCATCATAAGAAAAGACGTCCTGCAAGCTTTCCATACGCACGGTATGCTGAACCTTTTCAAAGCCGGAAAGTATCTCTCCGCCGACTCTGTGGGTAGGACTGTCCTCCCTGACTAGCTGCGGAAACTGCTCCTCCAGCTCGCGCAGACGCTTATTCATCATATCATACTCGTGATCGTCTATCTGCGGATCGTCAAGAACATAATACAGCCGCGCGTGATAGTTGAGAGTATCGACCAGTTTATCTATTTCACGCTTTGCTTCGCCAATATCCATATTTACACCTCTTAATAAAGCAATACGCTATATCCATACTGTATTAGTATAACACAAAAACATTCAAAATGCAAGTTTTGCTAAGTATTCTTTATGATATTTTATCATAGTAAAGCTGCGGCACATCTCCTACTATCACTCGCTGCACGAGCAGTACCTTGCGCTTGACTGTTACCGACACGCTCTTTGACGGCATAACGGCATTGAAGTCTATCTCAACGACTGCGTAAAGCTCAAAAAGCGTCTGATTTATACCCGAGCTCACAAAGCTGTGAGAAAGCTCTGCCTTTGGGCTTCCAACAGAATATATATCTATCCGGACGTTCGGCCCTCTGCCGCTGAAAAAGCTTATCCCCGTAAACGCGCCTGCCGGAACATCTACATAGCTCACGCCCTCGTCGGAAAGGCGGTCGTTTATATAAGATATCAGCATAGATGTAATTTCATTAACGCTTTGGCTGTCGACGGCAAAAGAGCCGTCATCGTCCACATTTACGAGCTTTGCAAGGTCATAGTTTTTTGTTGCCGTACTTACAGCTTCGTTTATCATTTCTTCGCCCAGCCGAGAGCAACTGCTTTTACATATCATATCGGCATACTGATTGACCTTTGCGTCTGCGGCATATACGGCAATAAGCGCTATTATTACCGCGGCAATGAGCAGCCGTCTGAACAGCACGGTCTTTCTTGTGACATATCTTCTCATATCCTCACTCCGATGTTATGGATATTTTATTGTATTCATCGAGTGAAAAAGTAGTGAAAATACAAGCCTTACAAAAAAGAGCGCGTCCGCTGTATGCTGTGACACGCTCTTTAAGATCATTATTTGCCGAGAAGCTCTTTGACCGTCTTTATGATATTATCGCTTGACAGCCCGAACTTTTTGAGAAGCTCGACCGCAGGGCCCGAACAGCCGAACTCGTCGTTGACGCCTATGCGGACGACCTTGCAGGGACATTCTTCGCAGACGACCTCCGTTACCGCGCTTCCCAGACCGCCGATTATACTATGCTCCTCAACTGTTACGATAAGCTTTGTTTTGGCGGCAGCTTTTGCGATAATTTCGCGGTCGATAGGCTTGATGGTGTGGATATTTATAACGCGCGCGCTGACGCCCTGCTCTTTGAGGGTATCGGCGGCTATGAGGGCTTCGTTCACCATAAGACCCGTAGCGACAATAGTTATATCGCTGCCCTGACGAAGCTGTATGCCCTTTCCGAGCTCGAATTTATAGGTATCCTTATCGTTGAAAACGGGTACAGCCAGTCTGCCAAAGCGCATATATACGGGTCCTACATACTCTACCGCTGCTGCGACTGCCGCTCTTGCTTCGACGTCATCGGCAGGGTTGATGATAGTCATGCCGGGAATGGTGCGCATAAGGGCGATATCCTCATTGCACTGGTGAGTTGCGCCGTCCTCGCCGACAGAGATACCCGCATGGGTCGCGCCTATTTTTACGTTAAGGTGCGGATAGCCTATGGAATTTCTGACTATCTCAAAGGCTCTGCCTGCGGCGAACATAGCAAACGACGAAGCGAAAGGTATTTTGCCCGTAGCCGCAAGGCCTGCCGCTACTCCCATCATATTCGCCTCGGCAATGCCGCAGTCAAAAAATCTATCGGGGAATTTCTTTTTGAATATGCCCGTTTTTGTGGCGGCTGCGAGGTCCGCATCGAGGACATAAAGATTTTCATATTTATCGCCAAGTTCAGCAAGGGCATTGCCGTAGCTTTCTCTTGTGGCTATTTTTACAACATCTGACATATATTAACCCTCCAAGCCTTTCAAAGTATTCTGAAGCTCCTCCATAGCGGCAGCGTACTGCTCCGCGTTGGGGGCTGTGCCGTGCCACGATACTTGATCTTCCATAAACGAAACGCCCTTGCCCTTAACGCTCTTCTGAATTATAGCGACAGGCTGATTTGCAACGGTTTCGGCTTCATTAAAGGCTTTTTCTATGGAGTCAAAATCGTGAGCGTCCATTTCGATAACGTGCCAGCCGAACGCCTTGAACTTATCGGTTATGGGGTACGGAGAGCAGACATCGCTTATTTTGCCGTCTATCTGCAAGCCGTTGTTATCTACGATAGCAACGAGGTTATCGAGCTGGTAGTGAGCGGCGAACATTGCCGCTTCCCACACCTGACCTTCTTCGATCTCGCCGTCGCCGAGTACTACATACACCTTATACGGCTGCGAGGATATTTTACCCGAAAGTGCCATACCTGCGGCTGCCGATATGCCCTGACCGAGCGAGCCCGATGACATATCAACGCCCGGGATATGGATACAGGGGTGACCCTGCAAAAGCGCACCTACATGGCGCAGCGACTTCATTTCCTCTACGTCAAAATAGCCTCTCTGCGCCAAGGTCGAATAGAGCGCGGGAGCGGTATGTCCCTTAGAAAGCACAAATCTGTCCCTGTCGGGAAGATCGGGCTTATCGGGGTAGATGTTCATTTTTGCAAAGTACAGATAGGTAAGCGTATCCGCTATTGAGAGCGAACCGCCCGGGTGACCCGACTTTGCATTGTACACGCCCTCGATAATGCCCATACGCACCTTACAGGCAGTAATTTGCAGTTGTTTTTTCAAAGCTTCGTCCATAAAATTAACCTCCGAAATATATATTATTTATCTTATTTTTTTATCAGACTTCCGTCAAGTATCCCGTCGATCAGCTCAGCGATCGCATTTTGCTCACAGGAGCTTTCAAGCACTATATCGCACACTTCCTTGACGGCGTCGACTGCATTTGACGGACACACCGCTATATCAGCGGCCTTGAGCATTTCTATATCGTTATGATAATCACCCGCGCAGATGATAACATCGCTATCGGTGCAGTAATGATCGCGTATAAAGTCAACGCAGCTGCCCTTTGAGATATTCTTGGGGAGTATCTCGTAATAATGCTTGCTGGAGCGGACAAAATCCACGCCCTCAAAATTCTGCTTTGCGACATATTCCACAAGCTTATCGGTCTTTTCCTGTTTATCCGCAAAAAGCGCTTTATACCACTTATCCGGCGGGGTATCCTCGATAGGTATGTAGTCCGGCGTTACCTTTGCAATGGATATATGTGTGCTTTCGGCTTCGTTGAGCTGCGGAACATAGACGTGGTCTATCGTGAGTATCTCGCAGCCGATATTCGGGTTATCTTTAAGAATTTTTGCGATGATATCTTTTGTAGATGTAGGCAGATAGACATTCATTTTGCCGCATTTTTCGTTGATATCATATACCAGAGCGCCGTTGCACATGATAGCGGGAAAATTGACCTGTATCTCGCCAAAATACTGCGCAACAGACTGCAATGCTCTGCCCGTGGCGACAGAAAATCTTCCGCCTGCCGCTACAAATCTTTTTATTGACACAAGATCCTGCTGCGACGGTATTTTAGACGGCGGCAGCAGCGTACCATCCATATCCGTCAGCAAAACTATATCAGACACATTTTTCAAATCCGTTCGCCGTCCCTGAGCTTGTTCAAAATATTATTGAAGTAATCGGGCAACTCGCTTTCAAACTCCATATACTTGCCTGTTTTAGGGTGTACAAAACCGAGCTTGCAAGCATGGAGACATTGCCCGTCAAAATATCTTACCGCTTTACCGTAGACATCGTCGCCCAGCACGGGGTGGTGCATATAGGCGCAATGTACCCGAATTTGGTGTGTCCTGCCCGTTTCGAGCCTGAAGCTTACAAGGCTATATCCGTCAAAGCGTTCGAGAGTTTTATAATGCGTTACGGCATTCTTTGAATTTTTCTGCGTTACGCACATCTTTTTTCGATCTATTGGGTGTCTGCCTATCGGGGCGTCAATAACGCCCTCGCTGTCCTTAAAGCTGCCGACAACAACAGCATTATACTCTCTTGTAAAGGTATGATCTTTTATCTGCGCGGCAAGGTGATTATGCGCGTTGTCGGTCTTTGCGACCATGAGCAGACCGCTGGTATTCTTATCTATCCTATGGACTATACCGGGTCTTACAACGCCGTTTATGCCCGAAAGTCTGCCTTTACAATGGAAGAGCAAAGCGTTTACAAGCGTACCGCTCTCATTGCCTGCGGCAGGGTGGACTACCATACCCTTCGGTTTATCTACGACAAGCAGTTCGTCGTCCTCATAGACTATCTTTATCGGTATATCCTGCGCCGCCACAGAAAGCTCCTGCGGCGGCGGAACGGTCACGCTGACGTTATCGCCTGTTCTGAGCTTACAGCTTTTACCGACCGACACGCCGTTTACATTGACATTGCCATCTGATATGAGCTTCTGGGCAGCGGAACGTGTGACATCACAGCTTTCGGCGATAAACACGTCAAGTCTTATACCCTCGTACTGCTCGCTTACCGAAAGCTCAAACTCACTGCTCTTGCACATTGTTATCTTCCTTTGGAGAGCCTTCGGTGTCTTTCACTTCGTCAGTTTTGCTGTCCGTTTTTGAGTCGCTTTTATCGAAGAAAACAAAGTACACGCACAGCAATATCGCCCCGCAGACTACGCAGATATCGGCAAAATTGAACACGGGAAATTTAAACACTTCCCACTTGATAAAGTCCACGACCTCATGGAAACGTATCCTGTCGATAAGGTTGCCCACGCCGCCTGCTATTATCAGCGCGATAGAGGCGTACTCAAGCTTGGACTTTATTTTACCTGCTATCATAAGCACGATAATACCGACAATGAGAATTATCGGCAGAACGACAAGAAACACCGTCTTGCCCTCCATTATGCTCCATGCCGCGCCTGTATTGCGAACATGGGTAATTGAGATCATCTTATGCCCGGCGATCGAGATCAGCTCTTTTATCTGCCCTATTTCATAGTGGTTTGTGATATACATTTTGCTGAGCTGGTCTATTACGACCAGAAGCGCGGCAGCTGCCAGAGATACAAACAACATCATTATGAAAAATATCCTCTCAAAAAACAAGTTGCCATTTTAAAAATGACAACTTCTTTTCTAAATTACTTTCTGTTGCCAAATCTGAGATCGGAGAACTTGACTTCTCTGGGCTTCTGGCTGTTAAAAAGCGACTCGTCCTTCAAAGCCGGTATATCCTGCGCAGGTTTTTCCTCTTCCGTCTCGGAAGCTTCCTCCGCGTCATTCTCCTTGGAAATTATAGGTTCGGCGGGTACACTCTCGGCGGCTGCCTCGGAAGCGCTGCTCTCCGCGGCTGCCTCTTCCATTTCCAACTCCTCTTCATCGGGGAGCTGCATAACGAGCTGTATCTGCTGGCTATAGATCTCGGTGAGCTGTTCCTTGAACTGAGCCGCCTGTAGTTTAAGCTCCTTGAGAGCCTTTGAGCGCTGGGCATACTCGTCCTTGACCTGCTGTATCTTCTTCTCGGTATCCGCGGTATTCTCGGATATGACCTTTGCGCAATACTCCTTATGCTCCGCGATAATACGCTCACATTCAGCCTCGCTCTCTTTTTCCAGCTCCTCGCGTTTTGCGGTAGCCTCAGCTATCATCCTTTCCGACTCCGCCTTGGCGTCGGCAAGGATATGCTTGCTTTCCTTCTGTGCGGAAAGGAGCGCGTCTTTTATTGCGTCCTCGTCCTCTCTGTACTCGTTTATCTTATCAACGAGCTTCATTATCTTTTCTTCGCTGTCCGCATTGTTGGTATAAAGCGTCTCATAGTCATTTGCTACCTGAGCAAGAAAAGCGTCTACCTCCTCGGGTCTGTAACCGTATGTAGTTTTTTCAAATGTTTTGCCTCTTATCTCACTTGGATTGAGCATTGCAAAAGCCTCCCTATATCACTTAAACTTTTTTATTTTGACATATATCCTGTTTTTTCGCGTTATCTGACCTGCCTGAGCCAGCATGAACCTTCCGTGACCTTTTATGGAAAACGAGTCACCCTCACTAAGCTTAAAGCTGTCGCTGGTTACGGTATTACCCTCGCAGACAACA
Source organism: uncultured Clostridia bacterium (assembly GCA_947631995.1). Taxonomy (GTDB): domain Bacteria; phylum Bacillota; class Clostridia; order Oscillospirales; family Ruminococcaceae; genus UBA7477. The sequence goes on from CANRNT010000001.1 coordinate 146,286, forward strand.
CATTTCCCGCTGATAAGCTGCTGTGCTTTGCCGCGAGCCGTACCTGCCGCCAAAGCCGCAATACAGTCCAGTCTCAGAGATGACACCGTACCGCTTATAATATCGAAGCGTTCGGACAGATCCATATCCTCAAGAGCAGAAGCTCCCTCCTGCGCCGTTACGCCGACATTTCCTATCTTTGATATCAGCAGAGCGCCGTCAGCGGTCTGCGAGGCAAGAAACGCAACGCACGCTCCCTCGCCTACTATTATATCTCCGACGCACTCGCGCTTTATATCCAATGACATAAGCGCGCCGAGAAAATCCCTATGCGTCAGCTTATAGCAAGGTCTGTATCTGTACGTCACCGCTCTTATTGGAAAGTCCTCCGTATCGGGTTCGCCGTATTCGCCAAAGACAGCGAGCATTTTTCTGCGGCACTCAAAGTCATCGCTTTTATATCCGCCAAAAAACTTATACCCCGAAAAGCGTTTGCTTCTCATAACGGACAAAGCGATCTGTGCTCTTCTCTCGCCGACGAACATTGTGTATCTGCAATATCCGGCATTTTCGGCTTTCAATATCCTGTCGGAGATATTAGCTGCGAACAGTTCTTCCTCATAAGACAGGTCATGCAGAAACGAAAGCTCTTCGCTCATCAGAAGCTGTAACCGTTATTCTCCAGCTCGCTCATAAGGTCAACGCCCTGAAAACCTACGTTCTTCGGCATTATAGCGAATGTTTTCTGAGCCATCATCTTTATATCGGCTCCGTTTGCATAAGCCACGCCCGAAAGAAAGTCCAGTATTCTTCTTGCGTCCTCTCCCTTGACGCTCTCAAGGTTGAGCAGGACCGTTTTCTGGTCGTTAAGGTCGTCACCGATAGATTTTACTTCAGAAAAATCGTTCGGTCTTGCCAAAACTATCTGTAATGTTGTTGTTGCCTCGATCATCTTTACTTCCCTGCCCTTTCCTTCTTTTGTTGTCGGACGTTCCGTCTGAATGTTGTTCGTATATCCGATCTCCTCGTTTTCGTACTCCTCATCGGTTCCAACGAACATACTTTTCAATCCGTCAAAAACACTCATTTTATTTCTCCTCCATATATTTTCTTGCTCCATACAGAGCTGTTCCCAATCTGATGAGAGTAGAGCCATGCTTAACAGCTGTCCCGTAATCTCCCGACATACCCATTGAAAGCGTATTGAAGCAGCCGGCCGCGTCGTGCTTTGAGCGCATATCCTCATACAGTCTGTGCATTTGCTCGAAAACATTTTCGTCACAGAGCGGAGGTGGTATGGTCATAAGTCCGCGCACCCGTATATTTTTATACTGTTCAAGCTCATAGAGCATATCGTCAACGTTTTCGGCGGCAGCACCGCCCTTTGTTTCCTCCTCGCCGATATTGACCTGCACGAGGATATCCATGATCTTATTCTCTCTGCCCGCGAGTTTATTTATTTCCTCCGCGAGCTTTATGCTTCCCACCGACTGTATCATGGAAACGCAGCCGATGATATACTTGACCTTATTCGTTTGCAGGTTTCCAATAAAGTGTACCTCGCATGGCTTATACGCGTCCTTTTTGGACATATACTCCTGCACGCGGTTCTCGCCGATAAGGTCGATCCCCAGATCTATGGAACGGTTTATTATATCGGGCGCTACTGTTTTTGTAACTCCCATTATGCGTATTTTTTCGCCGTTCCTGTACTTCTCCGACGCCTCTCTGACGTTATCGCATATACGCTTATAATTATCCTCGAGGCTGTCGCACGATGTTATTATATTATACTCCAACGCCGCGTCCCTCCAATACGATCTGATCGTATATCATGAGATAGTCATCGTCATCGGTTATTTTTGAAAGCACGAAATCGTCGCCCTCATAAATGACGTCTATCTTCTTAAATATATAATCCTCACCGTAAATTATATAAACGCCCTTTTGATTATCGACGAAGCGGATAGCCTTTCTCGGCACTCTTATACCGTCAAAATCATCGAAAATAAGCTGTATCTGCTCAACTCTGCTGCGGATTATGAAATCGTCTATCATATCGCAGTTGAGAATAACGATATACTCGTTTCCGTCGTCTATCTTCTCGACCTTTTCGACATAGGCGCTGTAAAGGTTACTGCTCGATGAAAGCTTAAAGCTGATATAGGTATCCGAAAAGAACGGGTTATCGGTTTTTATAACGCCGATTATCTTACAGCTATACGAGTCAAAGCACTTGCCGATAGCGTTAGGCACGGGCTGACCCGCATTGTTGATGACGTTTTCGATATCGCTTTTGGTCATACTGTAAATAGTATCATAGTTGAGCGACTGCTCATATCCGTCCGTAGAGGCTACAAAATATCCGCCGCTTTCCGTTGTTACAGAGCTTGTAGGCTCACGATACACCTGCTCGACGAGCGATATTTTTTCCTGAAGCGAATCTATGAGCTGCTGATAGTCGGTATCTACGCCCGTAATGATATTATACTTATTCATCAGCACCCGAAGCTCTTCCTCATCGGCTTTTGCCTTTTCAAACTCCCTGAGCTGTATATGGTCGGTCATCTCGCTGTACTTTTCGTCGATGAGCCTTCTCATGCTGTCCGCGTCAGAATACTCGGCATTGGCATAGCCCTGGGCTTCTTTCAGGCCTGCTATCTCTTTTTCGTAGCTGTCCTTTCTCTGCTTTGAAAGTATCTCAGCCGTTGAGGAATAGCAGTTTGCTATAACAGAGCCTGCCGATATCTTGCTGCCGTCGGAGCAGCAATAATCTATAACTCCGCCGCCCGAGGAAGTCACCACAGTCTCATTGCGGACTATAACTCCCTTAAAGGACACGCTTTGTGACACGGAATACTCCAGCGCTACGTTATATGTACATTTATCGTGGGTAACAAAATATATCTGGCTGCACACCGTTGCGATAAGAAAAAGTGACAGCAGAACGCCCACTATCTTTAACGTTCGCGACATGGCATTTATTCGGCCTGCGGATTGGAGTCAAGGATATTGATAGCGCGTGCGGGAACTATAGTGGAAATAGCATGCTTATATATCACATACTGTTTTCCGTCGCAGTCGGCTATAACGATATAGCTGTCAAAGCCGCGCACCACGCCCTTGAACTGAAATCCGTTTACAAGGAAAAACGTAACGGGTATCCTGTCTTTTCTTGCCTGGTTCAGAAAAACGTCCTGAAGGTTCAAATTCTTATTCATTTTTATGTCTCCTTAATTCGATTCTTATGTCTGTCCATACTTACATATTTTAATTATATCACAAAATATCCGATTTGGCTACTATTGTTTTTAAAATTTTTGTGAACGAGTCATTAAAATTTAACAAATTAATATCGTCGAGGCATATCCAATTTATATCCGTTCTCTTTCTAAACCAAGTAAGCTGTCTTTTTGCATATCTTCTGGTTTCCTGCTTGATACGCTCAATACAGCTACCGAGATCTTCCTCTCCGTCGAAATATGGTCTCAGCTCTTTAATGCCTATTGCTTGCTTTGCGGTATTGACGTTTTCCCTTTTCAAGAACTCTCTTGCTTCGTCTATCAGACCGTTTTCAAGCATTTTATCCACTCGCTCGTTTATCCTGTCATACAGCTTTCCCCTGTCGCGGTATGTCAGACCTATCATACAGCAGTTATACGGTTTATCTGCGCCTCTGCTCTTTACTTTCATAACGGACATTTTTTCGCCTGTCAGCTCATACACCTCTATCGCCCGTATAACGCGTATCACATTATTTTCGTGTATCTCGGCGGCGGCTTCGGGGTCAATATCGTTCAGGCGTTCCCAAAGAGCGTGAGCTCCGTTGGTTTTGGCGAACGACTCCAGCTTTTCTCTTATATCCGATCTGCCGCAGGTATCGTCAAAGCTTATATCGTCTATCAGCGAATTGATATACAGACCTGTTCCGCCGACGACTATCGGCAGTTTTCCGCGTGATGAAATATCCTCTATCGTATTTTTGGCAAGAGCTACATAATCGGCGACCGAGAAGCTGACCGAAGGGTCAGCAAAGCTGACAAGGTGGTGCGGCACGCCCTGCATTTCCTGCTCGTCAGGCACGGCAGTAGCGACGCTCATACCCCTATATATCTGCATGGAGTCGGCAGAGACCACCTCGCCGTCAAATTCTTTTGCAAGTATCACGCCTGCCGCGGTCTTTCCCGACGCGGTAGGTCCGACGACCGCTATCAGCGGTATCTTTTTATTCTTATCACTCATATTTACAGCTTTCACCGACTCAGACAATGCGTTTGAACTGCTTTTCTATATCGCGCTTGCTAAGCTTTATTATAACAGGTCTGCCGTGCGGACAGTAGCGTATATTATCGTTATTGAACACGGCTTTCACAATGACCTCAAGCTCGCTGAACGAGGAATCGTCGTTAGCCTTTATTGCCGACTTACAGGCTACCGAATGATAGAGCTCGTCCAATATATCAAGCTGCGGATCGTTCTTTGAATTTATGAGATTTTCCGCTATCTCAGAAACTACATCATTAGGATCTATATCCGAAAGGAACACGGGCACACCCTTTACCGCAACTGTCGGAGCGACGTCGGGTTCGATAAGAAATCCCGTTCTGCTCACTATATCAAGCGCATTATTTATAGCGTCATACTCCTCAAACGAGAGCTGCACCATGACGGGTTCCAGCAAAAGCTGCGTATCCAGGCTTTTGACATCGCTTTTTATTTTTTCAAAAATAAATCTTTCATGGGCGGCGTGCTTATCTATCATATACATATCGTCCCCTGCCTGAACGATGATATACGTTTTGAACACCTCACCTATAACCGTAGGTATTACAGTTGTGCTCTGCGGATCTTCATCTGCAGCTGTCGGGTCGGTATCAAAAGCGGCGCGCGGCCTTTCAAACGAAGAGTCGTTTATGTATTTGAAGCTCTCGCTCTGCGGCTCTGTCTCCTCCCTGAGGATAACGTTTCCGCTGAACTCCTCATCACTCTTCGGAGCAGGCTTTGGCGTTTGCATGATAACTCTGCTGCTCAGTTCAACATTCGGGGAATAACCGATATCCCTGTTTTCGGCAGGCATAACGCTTTCAACTCTTTGTGGCTGAGGAGCGGCATTGTCCAAGCTAAGCTGCTGCGCCGTATCTCCCTTAAACATCGGGTGGAGCTGTTCTTGGGTAAATTTTTTCTGCGGCTGAGCGGCGGATATATCCATTTTGTTTTCTTTATCCTGTGCCATAAGGGCATTTTTCACGGCAAAATATACGCTGTCATACACCAGCTTTTCATTAGTGAACCTGACCTCTATCTTTGTCGGGTGGACATTTACGTCCACCATTTGCGGCTGTATTTCCAGATAAAGCACGCAGGACGGCACCTTACCCGTCATTATCTGATTGGCATACGCCTCGTCTACGGCGTGCATACAGGTAAGAGACTTGACATATCTTTTGTTTATGAAAAAATTCTGAAAGGAATGATTTGCCTTTGCCATGAGCGGCTTACACGTAAAGCCCGTTACTTTGACGCCGTTATAGCTGTAATCTACGGGCACAAGTGTTGAAGCGAATTCCCTGCCGAACACACAGTAGACGGCAGACATATATTTTCCGTCGCCCGCCGTAAGCAGCTCGTTTTTATTATCGCGTATAAATCTGAAAGATATATCAGGGTGCGACAGCGCGAGTTTGGTCACTATGGCGGCTATCGCGTTGCCCTCGGTGACGTCTTTTTTCAGAAACTTCAGCCTTGCGGGGACGTTATAAAAAATATCCCTGACTATTATAGTAGTACCGTCGGGACAGCCCGTTTGCTCGTATTCCTCCTCAACGTTGGCACAAATACGGTATTTACAGCCGAGAGCGTCCTCGGCTCGCTTTGTAAGAACATCTACCTTTGCCACGGCGCATATGGAAGCAAGGGCTTCACCCCTGAAGCCCAGCGTCATTATATCGTCCAAATCGGCTCGTGAAGATATCTTGCTTGTTGCATGACGAAGAAAAGCGGTAGGCACGTCCTCATAGGCGATACCTGCTCCGTTATCGGTGACGCGGATAAATGTTCTGCCGCCGTTTTTTATCTCGACAGTAATAAGTCCCGCGCCGGAATCTATTGCATTTTCGGTAAGCTCTTTTACTATGGCTGACGGTCTGTCTATGACCTCTCCCGCAGCAATAAGCTCCGATATCTCTTTATCCAACAGGTTTATCTTTCCCATGATAGCTCGCGCTCACCGCCTTAGTTTATGTATCTTATCAAATCCTTGAAGAACTCTCTCAGCTCGCTGTCGGTAAACTCGTCGATACTCGTTTTTTTCAGCTTATCTATCACGATACCCTCGCCTATCCTTGAAAGGCTCATCTGACCGTTTTCCTCTTCGCTGCGCTTTTCCTTTTCGACAAGCTCGTTCTTTCTTCTGTTTTCAGCTTCAAGCTCCGCCAGAAGCTCTTTTGAACGGTTTATTATCTTAGGCGGAAGTCCTGCCAGCTTGGCTACCTCTATTCCGTAGCTCTCATCAACGCCGCCCTCAACTATCTTTCTCAGGAATTTTATCGTATCTCCCGAACGCTTTACGGCAACGGAGAAGTTCTTAACTCCTACAAGGTCGTTTTCAAGACCGATAAGCTCATGATAATGCGTAGCAAAAAGCGTTTTGCAGCCGAGCGACTTAGAAGTGCATATATACTCGCACACCGCTCTGGCAATGCTTATGCCGTCAAATGTAGAAGTACCTCTGCCTACCTCGTCCAGTATAACAAGGCTGTTTTTCGTTGCGTGCTTTACTATCTCGGCGACCTCGCTCATTTCTACCATGAATGTTGACTGACCGGCAGTAAGGTCGTCGCTCGCTCCTACTCTGGTGAATATCCTGTCCACCACCGATATCTTAGCGTAATCGGCGGGAACGAACGAGCCTATCTGCGCCATAAGCGTTATTATTGCCACCTGACGCATATATGTTGATTTTCCCGACATATTCGGCCCTGTGATAATAAGCATTCTGTTGGCTGACTGATCGAGATAGCAGTCGTTCGGAACGAACACCTCGTCCTTTTGCATAAGCTCCACGACCGGGTGTCTGCCGTTCTTTATATTGATAATGCCGTCTATAGCGATCTCCGGCTTTGTATAGGCGTTCTTCAATGCAACATTCGCAAACGAACACAAAACGTCCAGCATGGCGACTGACGAAGCCGTCTCCTGCACCAAGCGAAGCTGTGTTGCTACAAAATCCCTTACCTCAGCGAAAATCTCTCCCTCCAGAGTAAGCACCTTATCGCTTGCTCCGAGAATAGCGTTCTCGGCGGTCTTCAGCTCATCTGTTATATATCTCTCGCAGTTTGTAAGCGTCTGCTTTCTGATATATCTTTCGGGAACGAGCGAAAGATTAGACTTTGTTACCTCGATATAATAGCCGAACACTCTGTTATATCCTACACGCAGATTTTTGATACCGGTAGCTTCTTTTTCCTTGTTCTCGATATCCTTTATGATATCCTTGCCGCCGTCTATCATACTGCGAAGCGTATCGAGCTCACTATTAAAGCCGTCTTTTATAACTCCGCCGTCCTTGACGCTTGCAGGCGGCTCATCGACTATCGCATTTTCTATAAGATTGGATATCGCGTCGAGCGTTGATATCTTCTCATTCAGTCCGCAAAGCATTTTTGTGGACATTTCCGAGAGCTGTTTTTTTATCTCGGGCAGCTTCAGCGCGGTAAGTGAAAGCGCTTTCAGGTCGCGCGGCGAGGCGGTCTTATACATAACTCTCGTCATCAGACGTTCAAGGTCGTAAACTCCGCCAAGCTGCGAAGTAAGCTCGCCCAGCACGACCGGTGACAGCGTAAGCTCCTCGACCGCGTCCTGCCTTGCCATTATCCTCGCAGGGTTCACGAGCGGCTGCTCCAGATAGCTTTTCAGCAGTCTTTTGCCCATAGAGGTCTTTGTGCTGTCAAGCACCCATATAAGGCTGCCTTTTCTGTCCTTATTACGCAGGGTTTCCGTTATTTCAAGGTTTCTCCTTGCAGTAAAACCTATCGTCATTATCGGGTCGCTGTCGTGAGTGATTATCTTTGAAAATCTTCCGACAGCCGCTCTCTGGGTCTCACCGATATACGCAAACAGACCGCACACGCATTTTGCCTCGGCGGTATCGTTTTGCAGACCAAGCTGCTCTATACTGTCAACAGAAAACTGTTTTGCGGTAACGCTGCCGTTATTCTGCACGGAAAAATCGTCCTCGCTGAGCAGCGACACAGACGCCTTGAGCTTGTCCCTGACAAAATCGCCCACCGGCTTCATTGCGAGAAAATAATCGTTTATCAGCAATTCGGACGGCGAGAACCTTGAAAGCTCGTCTATAACGTTAGCGGACATATCCTTTCCGTCTATTGAAAACAAATGCACCTCGCCCGTTGATATATCGGCGAAGCATAGCACGCATTCCTTAGCCTGCGCGTACAGGGCACACAGGTAGTTATTGCTCGTTTCATCGAGCAGGCTGCTTTCAATGAGCGTTCCCGGAGTTACTACTCTCACGATCTCGCGCTTTACAAGTCCTTTAGCCGTTGCGGGGTCTTCCATTTGCTCGCATATCGCTACCATAAAGCCTTTTTCTATCAGTTTTTTTAGATACACATCGCAGGCATGGTATGGTACTCCGCACATGGGAGCGCGTTCGCTCAGACCGCAGTCTCTGCCTGTAAGCGTAAGCTCCAAAACCTCGGCGACCGTTATGGCGTCGTCAAAAAACATCTCATAAAAATCACCGAGACGGTAAAAAAGTATATGCTTCATATACTTTCTCTTCATGATGACATACTGCTGCATCATCGGAGAAAGTTTATCTATATCTAAATCTGCAAGCCGCAGCACACGCGCACCTCCCCTTTATATCGGCAGTTCCGTTAAGAACGATACGTCAGTGACAGCCGCCGCAGGTTGCGCAGCTTCCGCCGCATGATGACGGCTGCTCTTCGGGACAGGTCATCGGGTCTTCGCCGTTTGCCGCCATTGTGATTATGAAATTTATGGAATTTAGCAGCTTATCCATAGCGTCCTTAGCGTCGTTAAAGCGCTCCATATTCTCATTTTTCATTATTTTTCCGTATATTTCCCTCATATCCTCGTCCAGCTTTTTCATAAGCTCCGCGTCCTGCTCGGACTCGCTCTTCTGCATTTGCTGGCTGTACTTCATTCTTACGATATTGAACTCTCCTATGAGGTTCTGAAGCTCCGTATCGTTATCATTAGTCTGCTTTGCCATATTGTATGCGATATATCTTTCGTCGCACTGCAATGCTCTTCCCAATTCTCTTGTAAGCTCGATAACTGTCATAATTATTCTCCTTATACAAAATTATTTATCCTCAATTTCACCGAGCAGCGCCCAGTTCATTGCTTTTATTATTTTTACCCTGACGAATGAATTTATCAGTCTTTCGCCGCCTTTAAATTCAACGATGATATTTTCATCTGATTTTCCCGAAATATATCCTTCTCCTGTCCTGCCCTTTTCCGTCGGCAGAACGGTCAATGTTTTTCCAACGAACCTGCCGAGCCACTTTTCCGTAATGTCTCTCTGCTCCTCCAGCAGCTCTCTTAGCAGCATACCCTTTTCCTTATCGGACACATTATCTTCGAGCTGCGCCGCTTTAGTGCCGCTCCTTTTCGAGTATACATAAGAGAATATATTATCAAATCTCACCCTATGCAGCAATTTTTTTGTATCGCAGAACTGCTCGTAGCTCTCGCCCGGAAAACCTACTATTATATCGGTAGTAAACGAAAAAGAGGGGTCTTTCTCTCTTGCATAGTCAACTATTTTCAGATATTCGCCTACGGTATAATGCCTGTTCATTTTTTTAAGTATCTCATCGTTTCCCGACTGCACGGGAAGATGCAGGTGTTTACACACCTTATCGAGCGAAAGTATAGCGTCTATAAGCTCCCTGCCAGCATCCTTCGGGTGCGAGCTTAAAAAGCGCACACGGAAATCGCCTTCAATATCATTTATTCTTTCCAGCAGTTTTACAAAACCGTAACTGTATGAATTTACGTTCTGACCCAGCAGCGTTATCTCCTTGCAGCCGTTTCCGACAAGCTCCCTTACCTCATCGCATACCGCGGACACCTCTCTGCTGCGCTCTCTTCCTCTGACATAAGGCACGATACAGTAAGAACAGAAGTTATTGCAGCCGTACATTATCGGCACGCTAGCTCTTACGGTGTCGCTTCTGAGCTGCTTCATTTCCTCGGAAATAAGGTCTCCCTCGTCAAAGGAACGGACAACTCTCTTTCCGTTTTTCATGACCTCATACAGCATATCGGGAAGCTGCTTTGCTCCGTAAGTGCCGAATACCACATCTACAAAGCCATAGCTTTTTTCCATTATATCCACTACCTGTTTCTGCTGTGTCATACAGCCGCAGACACATATTATCAGGTCGTTATTTTTCTGCTTCAGCTTTTTAAAGCCGCCGAGATTGCCGAAAACTCTGTCATGGGCATTCTCTCTGACGGCACAGGTATTCAGCACGATAAGATCGGCGTTTTCGGGCTTATCGGTAAACACATATCCGCAGTCGGAAAGGACGTGCATTATCTTCTCGCTGTCGCTGACGTTCTGGGCACAGCCGTATGTATGTATATAACAGGCAGGAGGCTGAGCATATCTGCTTTTTATAAGCTGCGACAGCCTTATCCTGTCGGGAGACAGTATATCGCCCGACCCACAAGATATAGAAAGATTTTTCAAAACAGTTCCTCTTTTTTATCACATATAGTATTATTATACCACAAACGTTCACGCTTTGCAATACCCGCAGGGAAATATTTTTGACAAAAAAACGCCGCCGCGGCAATAAGTCACGGCGGTGAGCATAAATTACTTGTTCGCATTCACCAAAGCGAGCGTATCTCTTGCTATGAGAAGCTCCTCGTTGGTAGGTACTATCCAGACCTCGACCTTAGAATCCGGTGTAGATATCTTGATGAGCTTGCCTCTTACGGAGCGGTTCAGCTCCTTATCTATCTTTATACCGAAGTAATCCATATTAGTGCAGACGCCCTCTCTTACTTCCCATGAGTTCTCGCCGATACCGCCTGTAAACAGTACAGCATCAAGACCGTTCATGGCGGCTGCATACGAGCCGATATACTTCTGTATCTCATATACGAGCATATCGCTTACGAGCTTTGCTCTTTCGTTGCCGTCGTTTGCCGCCTGCTGAACGTCACGGTTATCGCTTCCGACACCCGAAACGCCGAGGAAGCCCGATTTTTTATTCAGATACTCGCTCATCTCCGACGGAGAAAGATCAAGCTTCTTTTCTACATATGTTATTGCGGAGGGGTCAACGGCGCCAGAACGCGTACCCATTACAACGCCGTCAAGCGGAGTAAAGCCCATGGAAGTATCCACCGACTTGCCGCCGTCAACAGCGGTGATAGAAGAGCCGTTGCCGAGATGACATGAAACTATCTTGAGGTCTTTTACATCCTTACCCATAGCCTTTGCAAGCTCGGAGGAAACAAATCTGTGCGATGTTCCGTGGAAGCCGTATTTTCTTACATGGTAATTCTCATAAACGTCATACGGCAGACCGAACATATAAGCCTTTGGCGGCATTGTCTGGTGGAAAGCCGTATCAAAAACAACTACCTGCGGGCAGTCAGCCGGAATGACCTTCTTGCAGGCTCTCAGCGCAAGAGCGTGCGGGTGATTGTGTACGGGGGCAAGCTCCGCAAGAGCGTCTATTTGGTCTATTATCTCGTCGGTAACTATGCAGGAGTGGTCAAATATATCCGCGCCCTGCACTATCCTGTGGCCTACCGCCGATATCTCGGACATAGAATCTATGACCTTTGTATCGCCTGTTGTAAGTATCTCTACGAGCTTTTCAAAAGCCTCCGTATGTGTAGGAAAATCGCAGTCAGCCTCATATTTTCTGCCGTCGCCGGTCTTTGCCGAAACATGACCGCCTATACCTATCCTGTCACAGTTACCCTTTGCTATTACCTCTTCGTTTTCCATATCGAGAAGCTGATATTTGAGCGATGAGCTTCCCGCGTTGACAACAAGTATTTTCATTGTACTTCTCCTTTTTTCAAAATTTTAAAGCAGATATTGACTTTAGTCTGTCTTTATTATATTATAACATTATAAAGAAAATTTCAAGTGTTTTGCAAGATTTTTTCTTATTTAACATATTTAACAATATGTAAGGAGGACGCGTATCTTGGTAAACGGCATAAAGGTTTCGGCTGTTATTGCCGAATATGACCCGTTCCACAACGGTCACAGATATCACATAGAACAAACACGCCAAAGCGGCGCAGAGTACATCATTGCCGTGATGAGCGGCGCGATAGTCCAGCGCGGCGGCGCGGCGATATACGACAAGCATTTCAGGGCACGGCAGGCTGTGCTGGGCGGCGTT
>CANRNT010000002.1 GCA_947631995.1 uncultured Clostridia bacterium
TATATGAGTTTTAGTGAGGGGGCTTGGGGGAAGACCCTTTTCCAAAAGGGTCTCCCCCAATAGCAAGGTAGGTATAGTAAACAAATGCTGATTTATTTTAAGAACACATATGTATAAAGGGTGCAACAATTTACCAAAGGCGGTGGACTACATATGAAAGGCAAATTTTTGAGCGGTATGCGCGACGGCATACCCATAGCTTTGGGCTACCTTTCTGTGTCGTTCACTTTTGGCATAAAGGCTGTAAACGACGGCTTGTATTGGTGGGAGGCGCTTCTCATCTCGATGACGAACCTCACCTCGGCAGGACAGCTTGCGGGAATATCCGTAATTGCCGCTGGCGGCTCGCTCATAGAGATAGCCATGACACAGATAGTCATAAATATGCGGTACGCGCTGATGTCGCTCTCGCTGACGCAGAAGCTTGACAAACGCTTCACAGGCGGAAAACGCTGGCTCGCAGGCTTTGGCATAACCGACGAGATATTCGCCGTTGCGAGCGGCAGGCTGAGCGAGGTATCCGCTTCGTATATGGCAGGACTTATAACAACGCCGTTTGTCGGCTGGTCGCTCGGCACGGCTCTCGGCGCGCTGGCGGGAAATGTTTTGCCGCCGTCGGTGCAGTCGGCGCTTTCGGTCGCGATATACGCGATGTTCATAGCGATATTTGTTCCACCGATGAAAAAGAACAAAAACATAGCGGCGGTGGTAGGGATAGGTATACTGCTGAGCTGCTGTTTCAAGTGGCTTCCCGTGTTGAACAGGGTATCGGCAGGCTTTTCGATAATAATATGCGCAGCGGCAGCGGCAGCTATCGGAGCGGCGCTGTTCCCCGTTGAGGAAAAGGAGGGGACGGCATGAGCTTCGGGCAGTTTTTTCCGTATCTTGCGGTAATGGCGATTGTTACATATATCATACGCGCCGTGCCGTTCGCGATGTTCAACCGGCAGATAAAGAGCCGCTTTGTGAAAAGCTTTCTTTATTATGTTCCTTACGCGGTGCTGGCGGTAATGACCGTACCCGAGATATTCTTTTCTCCCGATATGCTCATAGCGGGCGCGGCAGCTTTCTGTACGGCGGTCTTGCTGGCATATATGGAACGCAGCCTGCTTACGGTGGCGATATGTTCATGCGCGGCGGTTTTCGCGGTGGAGCTTGCCGCTATGTATATATGATACGAGCGGCTGTTCATTTTACAAAATATACGAATATAAAAACGGATCTCCGATACCTGCATATCGGAGATCTTTGTTTTACGAAGTTATGAAGCTATGAGGATTGCCGCTGCTGCATTTTCCGCCACGAGCAAAAGCCGTATATGTCGTTTGCCAGAAACGCTGCAAAGCACATCACCACAGAAAGATACGAAATATCGTCAAAAGTCGCCAGCGACCACAGTATTATCAGCACAATGTCGTTGAGCGAATACGCTATCGCATAGTAGGGGCTTCGCCTGAAAGTCAGGTACACCGCCGCAAAGCTAGTCGTTACCGAAAACGTACTCAGCGGCAGGTTCGCAGTACCGAACGCGCGCAGAATAAAGTAAAACACAGCCGTCACCGCCGCCGTCAGCACGGCAAGAAAAGCGTACTCTCTCGCCTTCAGCCTGTTGACTTTCACCTGCGAATGTCCGCTGCCGTATGGGTTTTTCAGCCAAGAAACAAGCGAAATGCAAGCCATAGGCATGGTCATTCCGAGATAAGTTATCATCTCGCCAAAGTATGAGTATGTGTACGAAATATAGCCGTACAGCATACTGAAGATTATAGCCAAAACTTGACCTATCGGATTGCCCTTTGCAACGAAAATAAGCGATGTTACGCCGATAAGCGAGTTTGCCGCCGCTATGTAGTTTGACCTGTCAAACACCAAAAACGCCGCCGCAATAAGCGCGACCGAGCACAGCCACAGCGCCTTTTCTCCGCGCGAAAAATAATTTATTGCTCTTTTTATCTTTTCAGAAAGCATAGATAATTTCCTTTTGTATAATGTCTCAACTGATATTTTATCATAATTTTTTCAATACGTCAAATAATATCTTGACAAACGAAATAAACGGTGTTATAATATATCTGTAAATACCCCATGGGGGTATATCAGGGAGGCGCATATATAATGGAAGAAAACAATAAAAAATGTTGCTGTGAATGTCACAAGACCACCGAGCGCAGCAGCGATGAAAAGAAAAAGCTTCTCAACCGCCTGAGCCGCATTGAGGGGCAGATACGCGGCATAAAAGGCATGGTTGAAAAAGACGCCTACTGCGCCGACATACTCACACAATGCGCCGCCGTAAACGCCGCTGTCAACGCTTTCAACCGCGATTTAATTGCGCGGCATATAAAAAGCTGTGTCGTCCGCGACCTTAAAGAGGGCAAGGAGGACGTTATAGACGAGCTTGCCGACGTTATGCAGCGGCTGATGAAATAGAGGTGCAGTCATGGAAAACACAAATCAATATATAGTTACAGGCATGACCTGCGCCGCCTGCGTCAGCAGAGTTGAAAAGGCTGTCTCAAAGGTGCAGGGGGTCGAGAATTGCTCAGTCAGCCTGCTTACAAATTCTATGGCGGTTCAGGGCAGCGCAAAGCCCGATGATGTAATAGCGGCAGTAACGGCAGCAGGGTACGGCGCAAGTGTAAAGGACGCTGAAAAGACCTCTCACACCGCCGATGAAGACCAGCTCAAAGATCGCGATACACCTCTGCTTCTGAAAAGGTTTCTGTCGTCGCTGATTTTTCTCGCCGCGCTTATGTATATCTCAATGGGTCATACCATGTGGGGTTGGCGGCTGCCGAGCTTTCTTGAGGGCAACCACATCGCGGTGGGGCTGGCACAGCTTTTGCTTACCGCGATAATCATGGTGATAAACCAGAAGTTCTTCATAAGCGGATTTAAGAGCCTGTGGCACCGCTCGCCGAATATGGACGCGCTTGTGTCGCTCGGTTCTGCCGCGGCTTTCATATACAGCACCGCCGCACTTTTTGTAATGACCGACGCGCAGATCAAAGGCGACAGCGATAAGGTAATGAGCCTTATGCACGAGTTTTATTTTGAGTCGGCGGCTATGATACTTGCGCTGATAACGCTTGGCAAAATGCTTGAAGCGCGTTCAAAGGGCAAGACCACCGACGCTCTCAAAAGCCTTATGAAGCTGTCACCTAAGACCGCGAACGTTATTATAGACGGCGTTGAAACTACCGTGCCCGTAGAGCAGGTGACAAAGGGCGATATTTTCACCGTGCGCCCGGGCGAGAGCATACCCGTTGACGGCGTTGTTACAGAGGGCAGCAGCGCGGTAGATGAGTCCGCCCTGACAGGCGAGAGCATACCCGTTGACAAGGCTGTAGGCTCGGCGGTTTCGGCAGGAACTATAAATCAGTCGGGCTATATAAAATGCCGCGCAACAAGAGTCGGAGAGGACACCGCGCTTTCGCAGATAATCAAAATGGTCAGCGACGCCGCGGCCACAAAAGCTCCCATAGCGCGCGTGGCAGACAAGGTGTCGGGCGTGTTCGTTCCTGCGGTCATAACTATCGCTTTCATTACCACCGTTATATGGCTTCTTTTGGGTAAGCCTTTCGGTTTTGCAATAGCAAGGGGAATTTCGGTGCTCGTGATAAGCTGTCCGTGCGCTCTGGGTCTCGCTACGCCCGTTGCGATAATGGTCGGAAGCGGCGTTGGCGCAAAAAACGGCATACTTTTCAAAACTGCTTCTGCTCTTGAAAAAGCAGGCAGGTCGACTATCGCAGTTCTCGACAAAACGGGTACAATAACTTTGGGTCAGCCGCAGGTGACTGATATTGTTACCGCAGACGGCTTTTCCGAAAGCGAGCTTGTTTCCCTTGCATATTCTCTTGAAAAAAAGAGCGAACACCCTCTCGCGCGTGCAGTAACTCAGTATGCAGAAAAGAACAGTATAGCATTTACAGATACGCAGGATTTCAAAGCTCTGGCAGGCAACGGTCTTACAGCTTTTGCAGACGGCGAAAAGCTTTCGGGCGGAAGCTATGAGTTCATCAAAACCGCCGCCGACATACCGAGCGATATAAAAGAGCGTTCGGAACAGCTTTCGGAAAATGGCAAAACGCCGCTGTTCTTTGCAAAGGGTGATAGGCTGTGCGGCGTTATAGCTGTTGCAGACGTCATAAAAGAGGACAGTCCGCAGGCGGTGAAAGAGCTGCAAGATATGGGCGTGCGCGTTGTAATGCTTACGGGCGATAACGAGCGCACCGCAAGGGCTATAGGCAGTCAGGCAGGCGTTGACGAGGTAATAGCAGGCGTTCTGCCGCAGGGCAAGGAAAGAGCCGTCAGCCGCCTGAAAGAGCAAGGAAAGGTGGTAATGGTCGGCGACGGAATAAACGACGCCCCCGCCCTTACAGCCGCAGATGTAGGCATAGCCATTGGCGCGGGAACCGATGTTGCCATAGACGCGGCAGACATAGTGCTTATGAACAGCCGCCTTGCGGACGTTCCTGCCGCTATAAGGCTCAGCCGCGCCACCTTGCGAAACATTCACGAAAATCTGTTCTGGGCATTTATATATAATGTACTCGGCATACCGCTTGCGGCAGGGGTATTCATATCGCTGCTAGGCTGGCAGCTCAATCCTATGTTTGCCGCCGCAGCGATGAGCTTATCAAGCTTTTGCGTAGTGACCAACGCTTTAAGGCTGAACCTGTTCAACATACGCAAATGCAGAAAGGCACGCAAGTCGGTCAACGCCAAAACAGATATACAAGTAACAAGAGAGGAGGGAGAAGCCATGGAAAAGACTATAAAGATAGAGGGCATGATGTGTCACCATTGCGAAATGCACGTTCAGAAAGCTCTCGAAGCTATCGACGGCGTTTCAAAGGCAGAGGCAAGCCACGAAAAGGGCGAGGCTAAAGTTACTCTTACAAAAGATGTAGACAACGAAACGCTGAAAGCCGCAGTTGAAGCGCAGGAATACAAAGTCCTGTGCATAGAATAATCTGCGCATACAACATAGAGCATACCGCCGAGGTGTGCTCTTTTTTTCTTGTTAAAAAACCGCGAATATTGTATAATTATAGTGAAAGGAGGTCTTTCACTATGCTTGAAAACTTTGAAAGACATTTAAAAGAACAGGAACTGTCAAAAAACACGGTGGACTCTTATATGTTCGCGGTAAGGCAGTTCCATGAGCAGTACGGCTCGGTCACACTAAAAAATCTTCGTTCCTACAAAACATGGCTGATCGAGAATTATAAGCCAAAGACAGTAAATCTGCGGCTCAGGGCTATGAATTGCTATCTCGAATATGTCGGGAAAGAAAAATGGAGACAGCCTACTGTGAAGATCCAGAACAAAACTTTTCTTGAAAACGTCATAAGCGAAGCTGACTATGAGTATTTCAAAAGCTGCCTGAAGCAGGACGGCGAGCTGTTCTGGTACTTTGTTATACGCTTTCTCGCCGCAACGGGAGCGCGCGTCAGCGAGCTTATACAGATAAAGGCGGAGCATATACGGCTGGGTTATCTCGACCTCTATTCAAAGGGCGGCAAGCTGAGGAGGATATATTTTCCGACCGTCCTGCAGAACGAGGCGCTTGACTGGCTGGCGGAAAGCGGCATAAAAAGCGGTTTTGTTTTTCTCAATAAGTACGGAGAACGTATAACCACCCGCGGGATAGCGGGTCAGCTAAAAAAATTTGCTGTAAAATACGGGATAGATCCTGCCGTGGTCTATCCTCATTCATTCAGACACAGATTTGCAAAAAGCTTTCTCGACCGCTGCAACGATATAGCCTTTCTCGCCGATCTTATGGGTCACGAGAGCATAGAAACAACGAGGATATATCTGCGAAAGACCGCTACCGAACAGCGTGATATAGTCAACAGGATCGTCGATTGGTAAAAAATGTGCCTTTTGCTCTTGAAATCTTTGCGGGAATGGTATATAATATCATATGTGAGAATGTGAGAACTATCATGACCGAAAGGCGGTAATATAAATTGGATAGTATGATGACCGTGTTTGCGGCAAGCGAGGGTATGCAGAATGTATATGCTCCGCTGCCGTTCATAGCGCACCTTGTTTTTTGCGTGCTTGCAACGCTTCTGTATGCAGTGCTGTTCAACCGCCGCGGAAAGAAGCACTATCTGGTGCTTATGATAGCTATCGACCTGACGCTCATGACACAGTTCTGGACACAGGAGATAGTTATATTTGCGGTAGGATTTGCGGAGGTCATAATGATAATCGTCGCCGCGGTGCTGGCTTACCAAAGCGCTAAGGAGGACAAAGCGCGTGAGGAAAGAGTAAAAGATGAAGCCCGCCGCAAGCGTCTTGAAAGAGAAGAAAGGCTAAGATCCGAAAGGCTGTTCGTAAAGCAGGAGTATATAGAAAAGAATTTTGGCAAAAACATGGTGGATCATGCCTTTGATGATGAGGACGAATAATGAAAAAGCTTGTTATCCTTGACAGCGAAACGGTAACTAAAGGCGACGTTTCGCTGGACTGTGTAACTTCGCTGTGCGAAAGCAGGGTCTACGGCTATACTCCCGATGACGAGATAGCGGACAAAATAGGCGATGCCGATGCGGTCATATGCAATAAATGCCCTATCACAAGGGAAGTGTTTGAAAAATGCCCGAACCTGAAATATGTCGGGCTGTTCGCAACGGGGTATAATAACGTCGATATCGCCGCCGCAAACGAGTACGGAGCAGCGGTGTGCAACGTGCCGGGGTATTCTACTATGGCGGTAGCGCAGCATACGTTCGCGTTCATACTGAATCATTTCAATAAAACTGCTGAATATGCCGCGACGGTCGCAAGGGGCGACTGGGTGAATTATAAGCTGTTTTCGTACTTTTATATACCTGTTACGGAGCTTTCGGGGCTTACAATGGGTATCGTGGGGTACGGCGAGATAGGAAAAAGAACCGCCGAAATAGCAAGAGCTTTCGGAATGAACGTCATAACGCATACACGTTCGCCGCAAAAGGTGACGGACGGCACGAGGACGTGCACATTGCCGCAGCTTTTGAGCGAAGCCGATATCGTGTCGCTGCATTGCCCTTTGACCGGTGACAACGAAAAAATGATAAACAGCGAAACTCTCGCAATGATGAAGCCTACGGCGGTGCTTATAAATACCGCAAGGGGCGGACTGGTGGACGAGCAGGCGCTTGCAGACGCCTTGAACAGCGGAAAGATCGCAGCCGCCTGTCTGGACGTTCTTGCAAATGAGCCTATGAGAGAGGACTGTCCGCTCAGGTATGCAAAGAATTGTACTATCACTCCGCATATCGCTTGGGCGCCTAAGGAAACAAGGATAAGGCTGCTCAAAGAGGTCGCGGAGAACCTTGAGAGCTGGCTCAGAGGAGAGCCGAAGAATAAAGTTAACTGACTCTAAACGCTATTACCTATTATCAGATCAAGTATCAAATCAAGAAAGAAGATGTTATTAATGGCAAGAGTGATATGTGTTTGCGGAAGATTGTGTACAGGGAAAACCTCCTATGCGAAACGGTTGTGCAGGGATAATAATGCCGTTTTGCTGTCTGTCGATGAGATAATGCTCGCGATATTCGGACAGTATACCGGCGATAAGCACGAGGAGTATGTGCATAAGATATACGATTACCTATATGAAAAGGCGGCACAGATAGTTGAAGCGGGAGTTGATGTTGTCTTTGACTGGGGCTTCTGGACAAAGGATAACAGAACAAAGGTAAAGGAGTTTTTCGGTCAGCGAAATATAAGGTGCGATATGCACTATATAGATATCCGCGACGAGGATAGAGCAAAGCTCATAGAAAAGCGCAACGCTTCCGCAGAGGTAAAACAGGGCAAGGCTTACTATATCGACGATAAGCTCATAGAAAAATTCAACGGTATGTTTGAAATGCCTGCCAAAAATGAGATAGACGTATGGATAATAACATAAGGCGCATGAGGAGAGTTGTGTAAATGACAGACGGTAACGATATAAAGAAACGAGTGGTCGTTAAGTTGGGAACATCAACGCTGACGCATAAAACGGGCAGGCTGAATATAAGACGTATCGAGAAGATAGTCAAGAACCTTGCCGATATGCACAACGGCGGCTGGGAGATAATACTCGTGTCCAGCGGCGCGATAGGTCTGGGCATGGCGAAGCTCGGTCTTATGGAAAAGCCTAAGGAGACCCCTCTGAAGCAGGCGTGCGCGGCTGTAGGTCAATGCGAGCTGATGTATTTTTACGATAAGCTGTTCTCGGATTATAACCTCAATGTAGCGCAAATGTTGCTGACGAAGTATATATTGCTGGAGGACAGGAGACAAAACGTCCAGAACGCGCTGAAGGAGCTGCTCAGCTTCAACGTTATACCAATAGTCAACGAGAACGATACGGTGGCTATAGACGAGCTGGAGCTGGAGGTAGGGGAGAACGACTCTCTCGCCGCAACGGTGGCTGTTTTGGCGCAGGCGGATATGCTCATAATAATGTCCGATATAGACGGGCTTTATGACGACGACCCGCGCAAGAACCCCGACGCAAAGCTGATATCGGCAGTTTACGAGATAGACGACGCCGTAAGAGAGCTTGCCGGTGAGGCAGGCACGGCGCTCGGAAAGGGCGGTATGAAAACAAAGATAAACGCCGCTCAGATAGCGGTCGAGAACGGTATAGATATGCTGATAGTGAACGGCAGAGACCCCGATGTGCTGTATGATATATTCGAGCGCAAACCGGTCGGAACACTGTTCAAGGCAAAGGAAAAATGATGAACAAGGAGGTCGGTACGATATGAACCTTAACTACATCGAGGTGCTGGGCACTAACGCGAGGATAGCAGGAGCGGAGCTGGCAGCCGCCATGACGGCGCAGAAAAACGACGCTCTTACCGAGATAGCCCATATACTCCGAAGGAGCTGCGAAAAAATAATCTCGCAGAACCTGCTGGATATAAAGCGCGCTAAGGAAAAGGGTATGTCGCAGTCTATGCTTGATAGGCTCGCCCTGAATGAGAGCCGTATCGAAGCCATAGCAGCCGCCTGCGAGAACATCACAAAGCTTGACGATCCTGTCGGAATGGTCGACGGCGGCGGTGTGAGACCCAACGGCATAAAGATAGTAAAAACAAGAGTTCCGCTCGGTACCGTAGGCATAATATACGAGGCTCGCCCGAACGTTACCGTGGACGCGGCTGCGCTTTGTCTTAAAAGCGGAAATGCCGTCATACTCAGGGGCGGCAGCGAGGCTTACCATTCAAACAAGTGCCTTGTTGACCTTATGAGAACGGCGGTGGAGCGCGCGGGATTTGATCCGAATATAATACAGCTCGTGGAGAATACCGCAAGAGAAGTAGCTATGATGATGATGAAAGCCAACGGCTATATAGACGTGCTGATACCGAGAGGCGGAGCAGGTCTGATAAATACCGTCGTGCAGAACGCTACTGTTCCCGTTATAGAAACGGGAAAGGGAAACTGTCATATATATATCGACGAGAGCGCGGATCTGGATATGGCGGTCGAGGTCACAGATAATGCCAAAACGCAAAGGCCGTCGGTGTGCAACGCTATTGAGACCTGCCTTGTGCACAGAGCGGTCGCGGAAAGATTTCTGCTCATGCTCAAAAAGCGTCTGGATAAGCATAACGTTGAGATACGCGGCGACAGAATGACCAGAATGATACTGGGAAGCGACGTAGTTCCCGTTACGGAGGAGGATTACGCCGCCGAGTTCGGGGATTATATACTCGCCGTCAGGGTCGTTGACGACTTTGCGCAGGCGATAGAGCATATCCGCAAGTATTCAACGGGTCACAGCGAATGTATCATAACCGAAAGCCTGTATGCGGCGGAGGAATTTCAGCGGCGTATAGACGCGGCCTGCGTCTATGTAAACTGCTCGACGAGATTTACGGACGGCGAACAAATGGGTCTGGGAGCGGAGATAGGCATATCTACGCAGAAGCTCCACACCAGAGGCCCTATGGGTCTTAAAGAGCTTACCACGATAAAGTGGCTGATAAACGGAAACGGTCAGATAAGAACATGAATGAAAATGAAAAACTTCCCGAAAAAATTCGGGGAGTTTTTTTACGCGTATTTTTTCGGACGGCCGAGCAGATAATAACGTCGAAAGGAGCTGAAAGCATGACTTTTATAAGATGTGATGATGATTGCAGATATCAGCAGGAGGGAGTTTGCACATTGGATACGGTGACGGCAAAGGATATCAGCGCGGACGAGCGGTGTGAGTTTTTCGCAAAGAGGTAGCAACGGAGGGCGTTTTTTCATAAAATAGACTGAGCAAATCAAAAAGGAGGATATTTATGGAAAAATATTTTTTAGGCTCAATGGCTGAGGAAGGCTTCCGCAGCGATTTTTACAAGCTCATCTCTTCGGAGGGAGTGTACACCTACATACTCAAAGGCGGAGCGGGAACGGGAAAGTCCTCGCTGATGAAAAAGGTCGCGCAGAAGCTTGCGGATAAGAGCGATATCGTAACATACTGCTGTTCGTCCGACCCCGACAGTCTGGACGCAGTATACGTCAAGGCCGCCGACGCTTTGGTGGTGGACGGCACAGCTCCGCACACGTTCGACCCCGAGTTTCCCGCAGTCAAGCAAAGGATAGTCAATCTCGGAGACCATTGGGATACGGAAAAGCTCAGGGAAAATACGTCCGATATAATAGGCGTTACCCTCAAGCACCGCGGATACATGAACACCGTGAAAAGCTATGTTGCGGCGATGACTAAGCTGTTCGACGATACATATTTTGCAGCGGAAGACGACGCTGCTGTTTCAAGGATAGAGGTTTTCGCAGAAAAGACCGCCGCGAAGCTCATGCCCAAAAAGTGTGCGCCGAAGCACGGAAAGGTAACCTTCTCGCTGCTTGCCGCCGTATCCCCGAAAGGCTATATGACGCAAAAATGTACTCTTGAGGACTACGACAAGGTCTTTGTTCTCAAGGACGACTACTATGCGGCAGGCGATATGTTTTTGAAAAAGCTTGCCGATGAGGCTGTTCGCAGAGGATATGACGTTACCGTAAGCAAGTGTAATATGTTCACACAGAGCGTTTATGAATTCGTGCTTGTCAAGGAGCTTGGAATGGCGTTTGCAATGTCTACTCCGATGAACGGTCTTGCGGTGGAAAATGCCGTGAAAGTGAACATTATGAGATTTTACGATAAAAAGAGCATGGCAGTCAAAAAGCAGCGTCTTAAAATGAACAGGAGCGCCTGCTCAAAGCTTCTTGACGAAGCGGTGCAGACGCTCGCGGACGCAAAATCGGTGCATGACGAGATAGAGAAATATTACATCGCCGCTATGGATTTCTCATCTGTTGACAAAACGGCGCAGATGTTGTGTGATATGATAAACGATAGCTCATCTGTTCAGTAGCCATACTGCGGCGTTCAGTACAGCCGCAAAAGCTACCCACACCGCATAGGGTATCTGTAAAAGACCCGCAAGCTTGTCGGCTTTGTAAAACTCGTATGCAAAGCATATCACCCACGCAAGCAAAAGGAGTATCCATAAAAATGCAAGCATAAAGTTTTGCATATCGAAAAATATAACGCCCCACAGAAAGTTCACGGGCAGATGTGCAAAGTAGGTGAGCAGCGCCTTTTTGCGGTTCGGTGCGCCGCCCTTTAGGACGATGTAGGAAGACACCGCCATAAGCAGGAAAAGTATTCCCCACACGATAGGGAAGACCTTGCCCGAGGGCGCGAAAAACGGCTTTTTGATCTGCTCGTAGACCTTGCTGCTGTTCATAGTTGCAAGGGCTGACAGAGCGAGAGTGCCGCCAGCCGCCAGCAATGCCACAGCGGCGTACTTTATCTTATCAACAAAACGCATACCGTAAAGCTCCTTAAAAAATTCTCTGCTTTATGGTATGCGCGTTTGTTAGATATTATTCTTTTGACTTTATACAAAACTTTAAGTTCCTGTCAAAAAACTGAAAGTTTTCGGTCGACCCTTTTTCAAAAGGGTCGTCAGGTCGAGGGTGAAACCCTCGTCGCCGTCCGCAGACGGCGAAAGCCCCTTACAGCGTGCGCTCTGCAAGGGGTGAATTCAGAAACAGTCCTGTGGACTGTTTCTGGAGAGGGGAGGCTCTGCAAGAGAGAGCCTCCCCTTGTTGTAGCGCAACGCTCTCTTTCCGCGTTCTCTCAGAGAACGCCAAACAAAGTGAAAAGTTTCTATAAACAGGTTTAAAAAGGAAATCCCACCTACTATCCTCCCAAACAAAATGCTGGAAGAATATTCTGCCAGCTACTTTTCTGTTAACGGGTGGACTGTGGGTGGGTATCAGAAACAAAATAACGATAGGCAAGGGGCGTGGTTTTTCACTTACCACGGCGTTCCAGAATGGAACGCAGAAAGAGAGCGATATCTTCTCACAGGAAAATCCCTCTCTTGCAAGGGATTAGCGTTCCCAAAGGGAACGCCCGAAGAATTATTTCGCCCCAAAAATTAAAAGCGAAATAATTCTTCCCGCGGCTGCTTGCAGACGCTACACCTATTTTCGGAGCGCACGCTGTGTTTTCGGGGGCGCCGCCCCATACCCCGCAAGCCTTTTGAAAAAGGCTTGACCGAAAACTTTTATTCTTCTTGCTTTTTAATACTTTTCAGCATAGCGTTCGCACGGACTATCATAAACACCGCCATTAAAATAACTATCGTGCACACTCCGCCGCCGACCGCTCTGGTCATTGTTTTGTTGAAGTCTGCGCTGTCATTACCGCCAAACTGCGTAAGCATGGCAGTTGTAAGTGAAAGTATAGAGACCAGCGCAGAGACTAGATTTATTGCCTTTGCGGCAGAAAGCAATGGACTTTTGTGCCTGCGGAATTTTACAATGTTTATGACTGACGTTATCACCATATAGAACGAATAAAACGCCATGGCGTAAATAAGCGCGCCGGGGTACACAAAGCCGTTGCCGCGGTGGACTATCAGAATAACCACACCTGCCAGAGCCTGATTTATCAGAAGCAGCATTATTCCGCAAAGGCGGTAACGCTTTATCTCGGCTACAATGTCGCTGTTTGATATGCGGTGTATCACCATAAGCCGAATTACAGCAAGCAAAATATAGTACACCGCCAGCGCAACAAACCACTCCGAGCGGTAGTATATACCCGAAAACAGCTTTACTGCTATGTACAGAATACTTACAAAAAAGCCCTGATACAGCGATACGCCCGTGCGGAAACGAACGTCCGAAAAATAGCGCTGACCTATTTTTGTTGAGCGAAATTTCCTCATAGGCGTACTGTCGTTTACATATTTTTTCAGCCAGCAGAAAGCTGCCGTCAGGTACTTAAAGCCTGTTATTGAAACGGTCAGAGCATATGCAGAGGCAAAATATGCAAAATAGCATATCACAGGCTGATGTATATGAAATATCGCCACGCAAAGTATAGTGCCAAAGCCTATTACAGCCGCGATAAGGGTAGGCACGGGCGGCAGGCAAAATACTCTTTTAAGAAAAGAAACAAACGCTTTCATATGCTACTCTTGCAAAATATTCGGGTGTCTGAGAGCCTCAATAACAGCGGCGGCAGACTTTTCCTCGGCGTGCAGGAAATTCACAGGCTCGTTTATATCCTGCAAATAATGGGCGTCTGAATTGGTTATAGCCTTGCAGTTTTGCAGATAGGGATAGCCGTTTCTGAACTCCTCCAGCCGCGAGATGTTTTTCATCTCAAAGCTCTTGAATGTGCTGTCGGGCGGTATGAAGCCTAAGTTTGAAATTACCGAAGTCGTCGATTTGTCAACGTGCGCAGGCAAAGCCACCCCTCCGAAGCTCTCCGCCAATGGGAAAGCCTGCGAAAAGGATATGCTGGTCGCGCTTATAAGTAAAGTATCTTCAATGCCGACCGTCTCGTCGTCGCTGTTTTTTATAAGCTGCTCGCCGAAAAGCCCGGGGCTGTTCTGTATAGGCATTATTCTTTGGTGCACATACTCGTCAAGCTCCAAAGCCTTTTCAAGAGAGGGCATAAGCATAAGCACATGACATTCCTCGCTGGTGGTAAGCTCCATGGCGCATATCAGCGTGACCCCGTATGCGTCGGCGACTTCCTTTGCCGCCACGCAGTTTTTGGAGGAGTTGTGGTCTGAAAGCGCGATAACATCAAGCCCCTTTACATACGCCATGCCGACGATGTTTGCAGGGGTGCTTTCGTTGTCGCCGCAGGGTGAGAGGCAGGAATGTATATGCAGGTCATACGAAAGACTAAGCATTTTGCATAAGCTCGTAAATTTCGAGCGAGGTCTCAAAAATAGGCTTGTCAGACTGCACAACGTTGATGTCTTGAATTTTGGCTTTCTCGACCATAACGCTGTCAAGAGCCGCGCCCTCGGAGAGCACTATAACAGCCATATCTGTAAGCGCCGCAACTGCCACGGCGTTTATGTTCGCCATTATAGTTACCCATGCCGCGCCTGCAAAGCCTTTTGACATTACCACGCTCATGAGGTCGCAGTTGTAAATGCCGCTTATCTCTCTGTAGCCGGAGGAAACGTTAAGCGGACGGTATCCTGTTTTTTCTATAAGTTCGTTTACTGTCATATTATCACCTTTTTGTATTGGATTTTTCACTTTATACAAAAGTGGGGGTTGTAATATTATTTGCGCTTCCGCGTAGCCTGCGGAGCAGCGTAAACTTTTCATAATGCTATTGCGCACGCAAGCGTGCGCAGGGAAAAAGCTAAGGTCTTTTCAAAGGAGCGGCTCAGCTTTTAGAAGCAAGAAAACGAGAAGCAAGAGGCAAGATGTTAAGGCTTATCACTTGGTTCGGCGTTCTCTGAGAGAACGCGGAAGAATAGTCGGGTCTTCTCAAAGGAGAGGCTCTCTCTTGCAGAGCCTCTCCTCTTTATAAACAGTCCACCGGACTGTTTATAAATTCACCTCTTGCAGAGCGCCTGCCGTATGGGGATTTCGCCCTCTGCGGAGGGCGACAATGGGCTCCGCCCCTTGACCCCGCAAGCCTTTTGAAAAAGGCTTGACCGAAAACTTTTATTTTCTTGACAAGATTTTATAATTAGTGCTAAAGTTGAAGTTGCAACTTCTTGCCTCTTGCTTCTATCTGAACCGCAGTAATGAAAAGCCTATGCTATCGCCGCAAGACCATTTCTAACTTCTCACTTCTAACATCTTGCTTCTAATTTATATCCCGTTGAGGTCGCTTGCCATTTTGTGAATGTATTCCCTCAGCAGATGAACGCAGTCTTTCTCGTTCGCAAGACCGCGCACGACGTCCTCCGCGAGGGCTTTGCAGGTAGGCGCGCCGCATGAGCCGCAGTCAAGCCCAGGCAGGCGCGAGCATATCTCCTCGACCTGCTCCATTTTCTTCAAGCCGTCGGCGAAGTCTTTGCCTAAGTTGAACACAGGCTTGTATTCTATCGCCTGCTCGATGTACGCGTTGCACGGCAGAGCCTCGCCCACGTGGGTTTTGGTAATGGGCATATATTTTCTTAACTGCTTCAGCTTGCTTTTGGCAACGTATGGGTTCTCGACCTGCAAAACGCCGCCAACACAGCCGCCCGAACAGGCGTTGAGCTCTATAAACTGCAAATGCGAGATCTTCTGATCTTCAAGATCCTCCAGAACGTTTATAACGTTCTCTATGCCGTCGGCAGCAAGATAGTTGTCAAGCAGCAGACCGCTTGCCTCGCCGCCCGACGCGCCCCAGCTTATGCCTATCTTGCCCGAATGCGCAAGCTCCGAGCTTTCGTCGGCTGTCTGCACCATTAGCGGCAGTATTTTAGGGTATACATCTTTTATCGCTATTACGGCGTCTATCGCGCTCTTGTCGCAGCCGAGGGGGTTTTTAACGGACGTAACTTTGGCAGGGCAGGGGGATATGAAAATTATGCCTATGTCACTTTCCGACAGACCTGTTTTCTCCATGGCTATGCGCCTAGCCTCCGAAGCGGCTATCTCAACGGGCGCGTTCACCTGTATAAGATGTTCCAAAAGATTGGGAAATCTCACCTGTATGAGCCTTACCACAGAGGGGCAGGCGGTGGAGATGAACGGCGCGTTTTCGGGGTGCTTACTTATATAATCGCGCGAGAGCTCGGAAACTATCTCAGCCGCTGCGGATACCTCGTACACGTCGTCAAAGCCCATAAGCTTCAATGCGCGCAGAACTATGTTTATGTCGTCAAGATTGTTGAACTGCGCGTAGAATGACGGCGCAGGAAGTGCCACGGTGTACTTATAGTTGTCCAGCACGTCAAGCGGATCGTAAAACGCCTTTTTTGCATGGTGCGGGCACACCCTGATACATTCTCCGCAGTCAATGCAGAAGTCTTGTATGATATGCGCCTTTCCTCCGCGCACCCTTATCGCCTGAGTGGGACAGCGCTTTATGCAGTTTATGCACCCCATGCACTTGTCAGGGTCGAGCCGCACGGAATTTGTGTATTTTTCGCTCATAATTAAACTCCCTTTATACAAAAGTGTTCATAAGATAAATCGGAATTTATCTACTGTGCCTGTTTTTCTTTTGGGGAAAACCTTTCTGAAGAAAGGCTTTTCCCCATACCCCTTTCCAAAGACTTTTATATTGTTTTTGGCGAGGGGTAATTTATTTTTATAAATCTGCTATATACCATAAATCCTGCGTATTTTATATAGTAAAATTACCCCTCGCCAAAAATATATGAGTTTTAGTGAGGGGGTTTGGGGGAAGACCCTTTTCCAAAAGGGTCTCCCCCAATAGCAGAGCAGATATAGTAGACAAAACCCCGATTTATCTTATTATCAACTTTCAAGGTTAAATGTTTACTTTCATGGTAACTGTTGTGCCTTTGCCCAGAACGGTATCGATAGTCATTTCGTCGGAATACTTTTTCATATTCGGCAGACCCATTCCCGCGCCGAAACCGAGAGCGCGCACGTTCTCCGAAGCTGTTGACCAGCCTGCCTGCATAGCTTTTTCAATATCGGCAATGCCCGGCCCGTTATCGGCAAGTGTCATGATTATCTGTGTGGGGGTTATCTCAACGGTTATCTCGCCGCCGTTTGCGTGTATCACCATATTTATCTCACCCTCATACATAGCGATAGCTACCTTGCGCACAGCCTCGGGCGGCAGCCCCATTCTTTTCAGCTTGCCCTTGGTGTCGCTCGATGCCTCCCCTGCACGGGTGAAGTCGTTGCCGTCTATAGTGTATTTGAAAACAAGATTACTCAAGCACCGCACCCCCTGCGAGACCGTTTGAGTACAGTATGCCGCAAGCCTCAAACATTCTCATATTCGATGCCAGTATAACGAGGTCTCTTTCCTTTGCAAGCTCCAATACCTCTTCGGACGGCCGCTTGCCCCTGATGAAGCAAATGCAGATTATGTCCATCATCTCCGCAGTTCTTATCACCTGTGGGTTGCACAGCCCCGTCAGCAAAAGCGACTGATCTTTTACATATGCCAGAACGTCGCTCATCATATCCGAACCGCAGGCGGTATGTACGTTCTTTGAAATAAATTCCTCTCCGCAGAGCACTTCTGCGCCGAGCAGCTTCTTGATATCGGAAATAGTCATAAATAAAACTCCTAACTGTTTGAATGTTCTTTATAGCCGAAATTATAGATATACTATAATGATAACATTTTTCCCGATACTTTTCAAGTCGTTTTGCCAATAATTTTATGGAAAGATTTTTGTGCATATCGCGGAAAATGCAGGCTGAAAAATTTCTTTTTTATTAAAGATGTCGAAATTGCACAAAAAACGTTCGACTTGTATGTATGAAATGTTTATAGAAATTTTAATGCGAATATGCTATAATAGAAGCTGTGATACTGCGGGCAATGAGCGTATTGAGCTTTATTGCTTGCAGAGTAAGATATTACTAATGCGGTATGCGTATATGCGCCGCCGCAAAAGCTGTTTTGTTTGCCATATGTGCATATAAATTTTACAGGAGGTTTTGAAATGGCTAAAAACATAGCTATCCCGTTCAAGGGCACAGCCGAGCAGGAAGCGAAGCTGCGTCAGGTCATTGCGGAGCACAAGTCCGATAAGGGCGCGCTTATGCCTATCCTTCAGAAAGCGCAGGATATTTACGGATATCTGCCGGTAGAGGTGCAGAAGATAATCGCTACCGAGATGGACATCTCTATGGAAAAAGTGTACGGCGTAGTGACCTTCTACTCTCAGTTTTCACTTTATCCGAAAGGAGAATATACTATCTCCGTATGTCTCGGTACAGCCTGCTACGTTAAGGGAAGCGGCGACATTTTCGATAAGCTCAGCGAGTCTCTCGGCATAAAGGGCGGCGAGACCACGGCTGACGGAAAATTCACGCTGGTAGACTGCCGCTGTATAGGAGCTTGCGGTCTTGCACCGGTAATGACCGTAAATGACGACGTTTACGGCAGGCTCAAGGTAGACGATATCGAGGGAATACTCGAGAAATACCGCAACTCATGATGACCGAGCTTTCGCTCAATGTGCTTGACGTAGCGGAAAACTCCGTCAAGGCAAAGGCGACTTTGATAGAGATATCGGTGTGCAGCGATACGGTGAAAGACCTTATGACGATAGTTATCAAGGATAACGGCTGCGGCATGGACGAGGAGCAGCTCAAAAGAGTGTGCGACCCGTTCTATACCACACGCACCACAAGAAAAGTGGGGCTTGGGGTATCGTTTTTCAAGCTTGCCGCCGAAAGTGCGGGCGGAGAGTTTGAGATAACCTCGGAAAAAGGCGTCGGCACTACCGTAACCGCGACTTTCGTGATATCAAGTATCGACAGAATGCCGCTTGGGGATATGACCTCAACGATGCACAGCCTTATCACATTGAACACGGATACAGATTTTGTATACAGATACAGAGTCGACGAAAGAGAGTTCGTTCTCGATACGAGAGAGCTTCGGGAGATACTGGAGGGGGTACCCTTCAACGTGCCCGATGTTTCGGATTACATCAGGGAATATCTTTCCGAAAACAAAAAAGAGACCGACGGCGATATAATTTTATAGTCAAGGGCTGTCGGCGTGTAAATGCAAATCAGTAAAGGAATGGTGATTTAAGTGAAATCTTTGGAAGAACTGAAGGCTATACGCGAAAAAATGCAGGGTCAGGTCGGACTTCGCAAGGAGGACGAAACTACGACAAGAGTAGTCGTGGGAATGGCGACCTGCGGTATAGCGTCGGGTGCAAGACCCGTTCTCAACGCATTTGTTGAGGGAGTTGCGGCAAAGGGCTTGAACGATAAGGTAGTAGTTACTCAGACAGGCTGCATAGGTCTTTGTCAGTATGAGCCTATCGTTGAGATAATGGAGCCCGGCAAGGAAAAGGTAACATACATCAAGATGACCCCCGAAAAGGCTGTCGAGGTAATAGACAAGCACCTTGTAAGAGGTCAGATAGTTGCCGAGTATACATTCAAGTAATTTAAGGAGGAGTACATAATATGTATCGTTCACACGTTTTGGTCTGCGGCGGAACAGGCTGTACTTCCTCGGGAAGTCAGGCTATTATCGAAAAGCTGAATTTCGAGATCGCCAAGAACGGTCTGGATAAGGAAGTACAGGTAGTCAAGACAGGCTGCTTCGGACTTTGCGCATTGGGACCGATAATGATAGTTTACCCCGAAGGTACTTTCTATTCGATGGTAAAGGAAGCGGATATCGAAGAGATAGTTTCCGAGCACCTTGTAAAGGGCCGTGTCGTATCGAGACTCGTTTATGACGAGACCGTTACCACGGAGGGCGTAAAATCGCTCCAGGATACCGACTTTTACAGAAATCAGAAGAGAATAGCGCTTCGCAACTGCGGCGTTATCAACCCCGAGAATATCGAGGAATATATAGGCACGGGCGGATATGAAGCTCTCGGAAAGGCTCTTACCGAGATGACACCCGAGCAGGTTATTGATACCATTCTCGCTTCGGGACTGAGAGGAAGAGGAGGCGCAGGCTTCCCGACAGGACGCAAATGGCAGATGGCCAGAAACTTCGTTCAGGACGGCGGACAGAAGTATGTCTGCTGTAACGCGGACGAGGGCGACCCGGGCGCGTTCATGGACCGTTCGGTACTTGAGGGCGACCCCCACGTTGTACTGGAGGCTATGGCTATTGCAGGTTACGCAATAGGCGCTTCGCAGGGCTACATCTATGTCCGTGCAGAGTATCCTATCGCTGTTAAGCGTCTGGAAATTGCTATAAATCAGGCGCATGAATACGGACTTCTGGGTAAAGATATATTCGGTACGGGATTTGATTTCGACATAGGTCTGAGACTCGGCGCGGGCGCATTCGTCTGCGGTGAGGAGACCGCTCTTATGACCTCTATCGAGGGCAACAGAGGCGAGCCTCGTCCGAGACCTCCGTTCCCTGCAGTAAAGGGTCTGTTTGAAAGACCTACCATTCTTAATAACGTTGAGACATATGCAAACGTTCCGAGAATAATTCTCAACGGCGCTGAATGGTTCGCTGAAATGGGTACGGAAAAGTCCAAGGGCACTAAGGTATTCGCCCTCGGCGGAAAGATAAACAATACCGGACTTGTTGAAGTTCCTATGGGTACAACGCTGAGGACTATCATAGAAGAGATAGGCGGCGGCATACCCAACGGCAAGAAGTTCAAGGCTGCACAGACAGGCGGACCTTCGGGCGGCTGTATCTCGGCTGAGAACCTCGACGTTCCTATTGATTACGATAACCTTATCGCTATCGGCTCTATGATGGGCTCCGGCGGACTTATCGTTATGGACGAGGATAACTGTATGGTAGATATAGCCAAGTTCTTCCTCCAGTTCACCGTTGATGAGTCCTGCGGTAAATGTACGCCCTGCCGTATAGGTACAAGAAGACTTCTTGAAATGCTCGATAAGGTAACAAAGGGCAAGGCTACTCTGGAGGATCTGGACAGGATAGAAAAGCTTTGCTACTATATAAAGGACAATTCGCTCTGCGGTCTCGGTCAGACTGCTCCTAACCCTGTTCTTTCAACACTTCGCTACTTCAAGGACGAGTATATCGCTCACGTTGTTGATAAGAAGTGCCCTGCGGGAGTATGTAAGGATCTGCTCAAATACGAGATCGACAAGGAAAAGTGTATCGGCTGCGGTATGTGCGCAAGACAGTGTCCCGCAAACGCTATATCAAAGACCGATTACGTTGCTCCCGGCAAGAAGCTGCCCGCTCTGGCTATCGATCCCGATAAGTGCGTGAAGTGCGGCGCTTGTATGGAGAAGTGTAAGTTCAGCGCAATTTCCAAGAAGTAATAGGGAGGATAAAGTATAATGGATATGGTTAATATAAAGATCAACGGCGCTGCGGTTTCCGCCCCCAAGGGTGCTACCATTCTGGAAGCGGCAAGGTACGCAGGCATAGAGATTCCGACCCTTTGCTTTCTGAAGGACATCAATGAGATCGGCGCGTGCCGTATCTGCGTTGTTGAGGTAAAGGGAGCGAGAAGCCTTGTGGCTTCCTGCGTTTACCCGATAAACGAGGGCATGGAGGTATTCACGAACTCTCCGAAGGTGCTGGAGTCCAGAAAGACTACTTTGCAGCTGCTGCTCTCCAATCACGATAAGAAATGCCTCTCCTGCGTGAGAAGCGGCAACTGCGAATTGCAGAAGCTCTGCCGCGACCTCGGCGTTGACGATGAGGAGTACTTTGCAGGCGTAAGGACAGAAACAGAGGTCGACGAGTCCGCCGCGCATATGATAAGAGATAACGGTAAGTGCATACTCTGCCGCCGCTGCTCCGCCGTATGTGAAAAGGTACAGTCTGTTGGCGTTATAGGCGCTAACGAGAGAGGCTTCAGAACTATTATCGGCACAAGCTTTGAAAACGGTCTGGCTGATACGACTTGCGTATCCTGCGGTCAGTGTATCGCAGTTTGCCCGACAGGAGCTTTGAGAGAAAAGGAAAGCATTGACGACGTGTTCGCCGCTATCGCTGACCCGACAAAGACCGTTATAGTTCAGACCGCGCCTGCTGTAAGAGCAGGTCTCGGCGAGTGCTTCGGTATGCCGATAGGTACCGACGTTGAGGGCAAAATGGCAAGCGCGCTCAGAAGACTCGGCTTTGATAAGGTGTTCGATACCGACTTTGCAGCAGACCTTACCATAATGGAAGAGGCTAACGAGTTCGTTGAGAGAGTTAAGAACGGCGGCACTCTGCCGATGATAACCTCTTGCTCACCGGGCTGGGTAAAATACTGCGAGCATTATTTCCCCGACCTGACAGAGAACCTTTCAAGCTGCAAGTCGCCTATGCAGATGTTCGGCGCAACGGCTAAAACATACTATGCAGAGAAAATGGGCATAGACCCCAAAGACCTCGTTGTAGTTGCTATAATGCCGTGTACCGCTAAGAAGTTCGAGATAGGCAGAGACGACGAGAACGCGGCAGGCGTGCCCGATGTTGACTATGCTCTGACTACCAGAGAGCTCGGCAGAATGATAGACAAGGCAGGCATAAAGTTCAACGAGCTGCCTGATGAGAAGTTTGACGAGCCTTTGGGACTTTCTTCGGGCGCAGGCGTTATATTCGGTGCAACGGGCGGAGTTATGGAGGCCGCTCTCAGAACTGCCGTTGAAACGCTTACAGGCGAGGAACTGAAAGCAGTTGACTTCAAAGAGGTAAGAGGTACGCAGGGTATTAAAGAAGCTGAGTACGACGTTGCAGGCATGAAGGTAAAGGTCGCAGTTGCTTCGGGACTTGCAAATGCCAAGGAGATACTCAAGAAAGTTGCGGCAGGCGAAGCTGATTATCAGTTCATCGAGATAATGGGCTGCCCGGGCGGCTGCGTAAACGGCGGCGGTCAGCCGCAGCAGCCGGGATATATCAGAAATACAGTAGACATCAGAGCTAAGAGAGCTAAGGTGCTTTACGATCTGGACGCAAATATGCCGATAAGAAAATCTCATGAGAACCCCGCTATCAAGCAGGTATATGCTGAGTACTTCGGCAAGCCCGGCTCTGAAAAGGCACACCACGTTCTTCATACTTCATACGTCAAGAGAGGTATGTAAAATAACAGCTTATATCGTAAACCGAGAGATCGTTCTCTCGGTTTACTTTTTATGCCTGCGGAAAATGTGATATATGGGATATGCCTTTTATAAGTACGGACAAAAAGCGTATGATGTGCCTAGCGTATTCGGAGAGAATAAGACGCAGGCGCCTTTTGATAACGTTTACTTGTGCATAATATATGAAAATATGCTGAAAGTTCATAAAATTTCCCAACGTTTATGCTGTTGACTTTTGATTTTTCAAATGGTATAATGAGCATAGAATAAGTTTTATTCGAACATTGAATAACATTATTAATGGAGGTTATTAAAATGAAAAAGAAGCTTGCGATGCTTGTTGCCGCTATGATGGCGCTTTCTATGTTTGCTGCCTGCGGCGATGACTCATCATCTTCCTCTGCCGCTGAAACTACTACTGCCGCAGAGACCACTACTGCTCCCGAGAGCAGCGAACCCGAGGAAACAACAACTACAACTGCCGCTGAGTCTGAGGCTGAACCCATTGAGTTCACAGGCACTCTGAATACCGACGGCGAATACCCCGGCGACTGGGGCACACCTAACTTCGTTGTTGATGAAAGCGGAGAGATTCCTAACCCTAACTACTTCAGCGTTGATTTTCTCAAGGATTATGAAGAGACAGGCTGCTCTGTAACTCTTAAATATGAGTTTGAGAAGACTATGGATATGTCTACTCTTGAAGAGTCTTACTATGAGTACTATCTGCTTGCTCCTTGCTTTGCTTGCAGCTGGGGCAAGATGTATGCTGAAGCTCCCGAGGGAACTCCTTATGTTACAGGACTCCCCGAAGAGCTCGACGCAAGAGAATCTATAGGCGGAGCTACTAAAGCAGACTTCACAGGCTCTTACTTCCTCCAGTCTGACGGATTTATCGTATTCTGCCAGGACGCTGAGGGCAACTGGTCAAGCGACAGCATTACTTTCAACCTCACTCCTGAGTGTATAGCTGCTATGGAAGCTGACGTTACGACAAATGACGACGGTTCTTCTTGGGGCGGTATGGTATTCCAGACCTACGGTATCAACGTATTAAGCGTTACAATTGACGAACCCGTTGAGGTTGAGGCTCCCGCTGCTGAGTAATAGTAATTACAGGCAATTACATTAATGAAAGACCCGATACAAAATGTGTCGGGTCTTTTTTGCGTACTCACTTGTTTTGCGCGCCCACTTGAAATTCGCGGCGATGTGTGGTACAATAACATTATAACTTGTTAAGTGGGTGGTATTATGGATATTTTCAAGGAATATATGGTAACAAGGCGGCAGGACGGAAAGGACAGGCTGAAAGTGTTCGGGCTAGTCTTCCTTTGCTGTCTGGCGCTGACGGCTTCGCTGGTGTTCATAAACTATATTGCGGAGTTTATGGGATTTGTCATATTCGGAATACTGGCAGGATTCTACGGCTGCTATATCTATGCGCTGTACAGAAGAATAGAGTATGAGTATATCTTTACAAACGGCGATCTCGACATTGACAAGATAATGGGTCAGCGCAAGAGAAAGCGTCTTGCGACAATAGATATGGCAACGCTTACGCAGTTTGGCAAGCTCGATGAGCAAAAGAGAGCAGAGATACTGTCGTCCGACAGAACGGTGATAGACGGCTCGGACAATATGCAGTCAGATAATGACTATTACCTTGAATGTAAGCATAAAAGCCTTGGTATGTGTTACCTTATCTTTACTCCGAGCGAAGAGTTCGTAGAGGAGCTGAAGCCGTATTTCCCGCGCGAGCTTAAAGGCAGAGGATAGTAAGACAGCAATACAGTAAGGTGAAAAAGTATGTTCAAAGTCGGCACGGATATAGTCGAGATAGACAGGATAAAGAAAAGCGCGCAGAGGCAAAGCTTTGTTGAGCGCGTTTATTCGCCGCAGGAGCGGGAGATGTTTGAAGAAAAAAGCTTTCCGTACCCCTCAATGGCAGGCAACTGGGCGGCGAAAGAAGCTTTTTCAAAGGCTTTGGGCACGGGCGTGCGCGATTTCAAGCTTGCCGAGGTCGAAGTGCTTCGCGACGAATTGGGCGCGCCGTATATAAAGCTTTCGGGAGACGCCGAAAAGATAGCAAAAAAAATGGGTCTTGGATTTGCGGTGTCTATATCTCACAGCGAAAACTATGCCACAGCGGTGGTATTAGCGTATACGCAGGAAAGCAGGAAAGGGAGCGTCAGCGATGACTGAGCTTTATACCCCCGGGCAGATGTCGTTTGCGGAGAAAAACGGCGGCACGGCTCTCGATGTGCTTATGCAAAACGCGGGCGAAGCTCTTGCCGCAAAGGTGATGAGCGTCTGCAATAAAAAAATGCTTAAAAGGGCGCTTTTGCTGTGCGGCAAGGGCAATAACGGCGGCGACGGTTTTGTTGCGGCTGAGATACTTTCTCTCAGCGGCATTGATACGACCGTCTTTCTTTGCTGTGGTATGCCGAAAACCGAGCTTGCGCAGGCGGCGTTTGAGAGCATGAAAAAATACGGCGTCAGCATTACGGAAAGCGTGCCCGATGAGGATTTCGATATTGTTGTTGACTGCGTTTTCGGCACAGGGTTCAAGGGCAGTCTGCCCGAAGATATTGCACAGATTTTCAGCAGATACAACAGTATTGATGTATACCGCATAGCGTGCGATATACCCTCGGGCGTTAACGGCGCAACGGGCGAAGCGGACGAGAACACCTTTGCGGCGCACGAGACCGTCACTATGCACAGGGCTAAAACGGCTGCG
The DNA here is from genome assembly GCA_947631995.1 of uncultured Clostridia bacterium. Classification (GTDB taxonomy): domain Bacteria; phylum Bacillota; class Clostridia; order Oscillospirales; family Ruminococcaceae; genus UBA7477. The sequence continues at coordinate 25,721 of CANRNT010000002.1, forward strand.
GCGCTGTACCCTGCCTGCAAATATTTCGGCGGGATAACGGTCGCAGATATAGGCATAAACAGCGATGTTTCAGGCGTATTTTTGATAGATAAAGATGATGTTAAAAATGCTCTTCCAAAAAGACCGCCTGACGGTCACAAGGGAACGTTTGGGAAAGTTGTGTGCATTTGCGGCAGCGAGAGGTACACGGGCGCGGCGGCTATGGCAGTAAAAGCGGCTATGAGGAGCGGCGCGGGGCTGGTTCAGCTGTGCAGCGTAAAAACGGTTATTGACAGGCTGGCAGGGAATATGTACGGCGCGATATTCAAAGCTCTGCCGCAAAACGACGAGGGGTATATATCTTCCTCGGCGACAGAAATTCTGGTGCAGGAAGTTAAAACTGCCGACAGCGTGCTTTTCGGCTGCGGTCTCGGCTGCGGCGAAGATACGCAAAAGCTTTTGGCAGCGGTTCTTGAAAATGCGGTATGTCCTGTAATTATAGACGCGGACGGCATAAATTGTCTTTCGGCGAATATAGATATACTAAAGAGTACAAGGGCTGACGTGCTTTTGACCCCTCACCCGATGGAGCTGGCGAGGCTGTGCGGCTTGGAAAAGCCCCCTGCGGACAGATACAAAGCAGCTAAGGAGCTTTCGGAAAGGTACGGAGTTTCGGTGCTGGCAAAGGGCGCGCAGACGTTTTATGTAACGCGCGAGGGCGACTATATCACAGCGAAAGGCAACACCGCTCTCTCAAAGGGCGGAAGCGGCGATATGCTGGCAGGACTTACGGCAGGGCTGGCGGCGCAGGGCGCAAAGCTTTGCGGAGCGCTGGCTTCCTATATTTTGGGTGAAGCGGCTGAAAAGCTGTGTGAAAAAATGTCGCCGAGAGGTGTTATCGCCGAAGATATTTTGAACGCTCTGCCCGAGGTACTCTGCGATATTGAAAAATAACGGGGTGCTTCGTTTGAACAAAAGAAAAATAATTGCTTTATTTTCAGCGGCGGCAATGCTGTGCGCAATGGCGGCAGGCTGCTCGGAAACAAAAATGTCCGATGAGGTGAAGATAGATATTCCAGAGAGCTTCACGGCGGAGATAACGAAAAATAAACAAAGCTTCTGCGCGGATATTCAGCGTGACGGGAACGGTTCGTGGTCGGCAAGCTTTACCGCGCCCGAAACGGTCAGCGGATTGAAAATATCTTTGACGGCGCAGGAGTATACGGTCGCTTCTCAGGGGTTGACGCAAAGCCTTTCGGTGGATAAAATGCCGCGCGGCTCGATAGTCGGAGCGATAGCGTCGTGCCTCGACCATGCGGCAAATTCGTCTGACGCAGAATACTCGGAGGACGACGGCGATATCCTCATAAGCGGTGAAGTGCCGTGCGGTGAGTATGTTCTGCGTACAGATAAAAAAGGCAGGCTTCTGTCACTTACCGTCAGCAGCGATATCTATGCGGAGTTTGACAGCGAAGATAAAAAATAACAGGACGAGCAAATTTGAGCGTTTCGCAAATATGCGGAGCGCTTATGTCTGTTATAGAAGCTTTAAAATATATGTAAAATCCGGGAATTCATTTCTCGGATTTTACACCGCTGTCGGCGCAGCTAAAAAATACATTATAATGTATTTTTTAGCGTGAGGGTAACGGAGCCGACGCAGGAGGGGGTGCACTTCTTTTCCCTTAAGGGAAAAGAAGCAGGGGAACCAGTTCGGGGTGCCCCCGTGAAGTGGCGACTTTGTCGACACGCTTGAGCGTTTCGCAAATATGCGGAGCGCTTTTTATATTCGCCGATGTTGACAGCGGCGGCATTTTTCGGTATAATTGATATATAGTAAGGAAGTGATGTGTTTTGATGTCCGAAATACAAAAAGAAAAGGAAACGACGCAAAGCGGCGAGGGTCTGCTTGCGGAAAAATATTATCAGGCGTGCCACCTTATGAGCGAGACCGCGTATGCGGGAAGCGACGGCACGGAAGCTATATCTCAGCTCGAAACGCTGACAGAGCTGTTCGGAGAGCTCGGCGATTATTCCGACAGCAAAGAAAGGCTTGAAAAATGCTCGCGGCGGCTTGAAAAGCTAAAGGAGAAAAAAGCTGCCGACGACGAAAAGAGAGCCGAAGAGGCCGCGCAGAAAAACGCAAGGTATGCCGAACTGCGCGAGGACGCAAAGCGTGCCGAAAAGATACTTAAAAAGCGCGACGCGTCAAAGCGGCTCGAGGATATATCAAAGGAACTGAGAGAAAAGTATTCCGATATAGAGGGCGCGGAGGATTATGCAAGAGAGTATGCCGAAAAAAGCGTCAGCCTTATGGAAGCATACAACAGGCGCAAGCGGTATGAGGTGATATGCTGTATCGCGGCTTGCTTTCTCGTTGTACTCACCGCTTTGATATATATACTCATGTTCTCAAAGCAGGGCAGTAACTACCGACCGCTTATCCCTCTTACGGTGTGCGACTGCATAGCGTTCGCCTCTTTTATGATAGGTTATCATTGCGAGAGCGAGAGCGGAACGGCTGCCAGCGTCATAGGTGCGGCAGGACTTGCGGCGTGCTTTATAGCAACGGCGCTGCTTTGCATTTTCAAACGTCCGCCGCTTGGACTGCTCGGCTATATCGAACTGCTTTTTCTGCCGATAGTTATAGGATTTTTTGCAGGGGTGGTCTTGTATGTAACGTGGGGGATATTTGCCCGGCGTATAGAAAGACCCGCAAAAACACGTTGGGATAAGAAGTAATATAATGAAAGGATATGACGTAAGATGTTATACACCATAAAAAACGGAGAGCTGACGGCAAAGGTATCCTCATTCGGGGCAGAATTACATTCGCTCGTTTGCGGCGGTACGGAGTACATCTGGCAGGCAGGTAAAGCGTGGAACAGGCACGCTCCGCTGCTTTTCCCGTTCATATGCTCACCGAGTGGAAAGAAGTATAAAGCAGGTAGCAGGGAGTACGCGATGAAAGCCAACCACGGCTTTGCGAGGGATATGGAATTTTCCCTTTGCGACAGCGGCGAAGACTTCTGCGAATTTTCCCTTTGCGAAAATGAAGAAACGCTTTCGCAGTACCCGTATCCTTTCAGACTGACGGTGAGATACTTTTTTGAAAACGGCAGGCTCGTCACAAAATGCACGGTCAAGAATACAGGAAAGGAGAATATGTATTTTTACCTCGGCGGTCACCCTGCGTTCAACTGCCCGTTGGAAGAGGGGCTTACCTTTGACGACTACTACGTTGAATACGAGCAAAACGAGATAATAGAGCAGACGGTGGGCGACTGTATGCGCACGATAATCTGCGGCGAAAACAAACTGCCGCTGAGCAGAGAGCTTTTCGACCACGACGTTATTATGAAGAATATGCCGATGTCGGAGAGTATTTCACTAAAAAGCGACAAGGGCGCAAAGAGCGTTACTTTGTATTACCCCGACTCCGACTGCATAGCGGTGTGGTCTGTAACGGGGGATAACGACGCGGCGTTTGTGTGCTTAGAGCCGTGGACTTCCGTTCCCGTATACTGCGACGACGCTTTTGAAAACATTGAAGAAAAGCCGCACGCGGTGATGTTGGAGAGCGGCATGGTGTTTGAGTACAGATATGATATAGAGGTAAAGCAGGGAAAGTAAATGAAACTCGTTATACAAAGGGTGAGCAGGGCAAGCGTTACCGTTGACGGCTCTGTTACAGGCAGTATAGGAAACGGATATTTAGTGCTTTTCGGGGCAGGCGAGGGCGACGACAAGAGCCGCTGTGAAAGGCTTGCAGACAAGCTTGCAAAGCTGAGGATATTTTCCGATGAAAACGGAAAGACCAATCTTTCAATAAACGACATTGGCGGCGACGTGCTTGCGGTATCGCAGTTTACACTGTATGCGGACTGCAAGAAAGGCAACAGACCGTCGTTTGTAAAAGCGGCTGCGCCCGACTTGGCCAATGAGCTGTATGAATACTTTTGCAGGTGTGTAGATGAGCGCATTGACGGCTGCGTGCAAAAGGGCGTTTTCGGCGCGGATATGAAAGTAGAGCTTGTGAACGACGGCCCTTTTACGATAGTGCTTGACAGCGCAGAGATAGGGTGATGTGATGATATATCTTGTTGAGGACGACAACAGCATAAGAGAGCTTGTGGTGTACACGCTGAACAATTCGGGTATGAAAACAGTCGGGTTTGCAAAGCCCTCGGACTTCTGGGCGGCTATGGAAAACGAGCTGCCGACCATGATACTTCTGGACATTATGCTGCCCGAGGAGGACGGTCTGAGCATACTCAAAAAGCTGCGGCAGTCAAAGGCGACAAAGAAAACGCCGATAATGATGCTTACCGCAAAGGGCAGCGAGTATGACAAGGTCGTAGGACTTGACCTCGGCGCGGACGACTATGTGCCCAAGCCTTTCGGAATGATGGAGCTTATCGCGCGGATAAAAGCGCTTTTGCGCCGTACCGACGACGGTGAGGACGAGTTCAGGGAGTACAGGATAGGCGAGCTTTATGTGTGTCCGTCAAAGCACATTGTAAAGGTCGGCGAGAAAAACATTACGCTGACGCTGAAAGAGTTTGAAATGCTCTGCCTGCTTTTGGAGAGCAGGGATATAGTGCTCACGCGCGACCAGATACTCAACAAGGTGTGGGGCTATGCGTTTGACGGTGAGAACAGAACGGTAGATGTTCATGTGAGAACACTAAGAAACAAACTGAAGCCGTGCGACGTTATAGAAACGGTAAGGGGCATAGGCTACAAGATAAGCGGAGACACAGACAAATGAGAGAGAGAATTTTTTTCAGCATATTTTTGACGGCGGCATTTGCGGCGGCTGTTATAGCTTTGGCGGCGCACTTCGAAATGCCGATATGGGCAGTTGCAGGTATAGGGATAGTATTCACGGCGGCTTCAGCGTTTGTGCTTGCTACCGTGATAAGCAGGAAAATGCTTGCGGAGACCGAGAATATGCGCAAGGTGCTTACAGAGCAGCAAAACGAGCTTAAAAAAGAGCACGAGGCGCAGGACAAGATGAGGCGTGAGTTTACGGCGAATGTTTCCCACGAGCTGAAAACGCCGCTGACGTCTATTTCGGGTTTTGCGGAGATAATACAGAACGGTCTTGTAAAGCAGGAGGATATAAGCCGCTTTGCAGGGAACATTTACGATGAAACACAAAGGCTAATTACGCTGGTGGGGGATATAATGAAGCTCTCGCAGCTTGACGAGGACGCCGTGCCTGCGCAGAAAGAGCAGATAGACCTCTATGAATCCTGCTCGGCTGTTATATCGCAGCTTAAAAGCACCGCCGACAAACGCGGCGTAAGGTTCACGCTGGAGGGAGAGCACGTCAGCATAATAGGCGTTGAGCAGATAATAGACGAGATAATCTACAACCTGTGCGACAACGCCATAAAGTACAACAAGGAAAACGGCTGGATAACCGTAAGGGTGTACAGCGGCGAGAGCGGAAATGTGCTTTCTGTTTCCGATACGGGGATAGGCATACCGCCCGAGGATACCGAGCATATCTTCCAGAGATTTTACCGCGTGAACAAGAGCCATTCAAAGGAGATAGGCGGCACAGGGCTGGGTCTTTCCATAGTAAAGCACGGAGCCGCTTACCATAACGCCGACATAAAGGTGGAAAGCACCCTCGGCGTCGGTACGAGGATATCGGTCATCTTTCCGCAGGCGCAGGAAAGCGCAGGTTCATAAATTTGCATTTGGCGCTCTCGATGTGCTTTTATTGCTATTGCAAAACCGCGCGGATTATGTTACAATTATTATATGTGGAAATATTAGCTGTTGCAGTGCGTGCGGCAGCCGAAAAAATATAAAAAGGTATAGGTGAAAAAATATGAAGTACGGCTATTTTGACCTTGAAAACAAGGAATACGTCATCACAAGACCCGATACCCCTGCGCCTTGGGCAAACTACCTCGGCTCTCCCGCATACGGAGCGATAATCTCCAACAACGCAGGCGGTTACAGCTTTGTCCAGAGCGGCGCTAACGGAAGAATCGCGCGTTACCGCTTCAACTCTAACATGGCTCTTCCCGGCAGATATGTGTACATCAGAGACAACGAAAACGGCGACTACTGGTCGGCGTCGTGGCAGCCCGTTGGCAAGCCGCTTGACACATACAAGTCAAAGTGCCGCCACGGTACTGCATACACCGTAATAAGCGCGGAGTATGACAACATAGTTTCGGAGGTCACATACTATGTACCGCTGAACAAGACTTACGAGGTATGGCGCGCGAAGATAAAGAACATCTCGGGCAGAGAGAGAAAGCTTTCGACATACGGCTTTGTTGAGTTTACGAACGACAACAACTACGAGCAGGATCAGGTAAACCTGCAATACACCCTCTTTATAACGAGGACTTCTTTCGAGGGCAACAAGATAGTACAGCATATAAACGAAAACAGCGGCAAGGACGCCGCGGGCTCTAACCACAAGGAAAGATTTTTCGGCATGGTGGGCGCGGACGTTACCGCATACAACGGCAACCTTGACAGCTTTATAGGTCCTTACAGAACGTACAGCGACCCTATCGCGGTTGAGAGCGGCAAGTGTGACAATGTTCTCAACTACAACTCAAATGCCTGCGGCGCTCTGCAAAGCGATATTACCCTTGCAGACGGCGAGAGCATAGAGCTTGTTTATGTTCTCGGTCAGAGAAACAACGCCGAGGCGGAAGAGATACTGGGCACCTACAAGCAGGCAGGCACGGCTGACAAAGAGATAGAAGAGCTTAAAAACTACTGGCACAGCAAGCTTGAAAACTTCGTTGTAAAAACGCCCAGCGAAGAGTTCAACAATATGATAAACGTATGGAACGCATACCAATGCTTCATAACGTTTATATGGTCAAGAGCGGCTTCGTTCATTTACTGCGGTCTGCGCAACGGCTACGGCTACCGCGATACCGTTCAGGATATTCAGGGTATTATACACATCGACCCCGAGCTTGCCGCGGACAAGATAAGGTTTATGATATCGGCTCAGGTAGATAACGGCGGCGGACTGCCTCTCGTTAAGTTTGACCATAATGCGGGTCACGAAAACTGCCCCGATGAGAACGACGAGAACTCTGTATACGCAAAAGAAACCGGTCACCCCTGCTACCGTGCAGACGACGCTCTGTGGCTGTTCCCGACGGTATACAAGTATATAGGCGAGAGCGGCAACAAGGCTTTCTTAGATGAGGTCATCGTGTATGCCAACGGCGGCGAGGATACCGTTTACGAGCACCTTAAAAAGGCAATAGAATTTTCAATGAACAGGCTCGGCGCGCACTCTATGCCTGCCGGTCTGCACGCTGACTGGAACGACTGCCTGCGCCTTGGCAAGAAGGGCGAGTCAACGTTCGTTGCGTTCCAGCTGTACTACGCGATGACTATAATCAAGGCATACGCGCAGGAAAAGAACGACACCGATTATGTTGCATACATTGAAAAGGTACAGCCGCAGTTGGGAGAGAGTCTTGCGGCTTGCTGGGACGAGGACAGGTTCATAAGAGGCATAAGAGAGGACGGCACGATCGTCGGCGCGAAGAAAGACCCCGAGGCGAGTATGTGGCTCAACCCGCAGAGCTGGTCGGTGATTTCGGGCTTTGCTACGAAAGAGCAGGCTGAAAAGGCTATGAACAGCGTCCACGAGATACTCAATACTCCGTATGGCGTAAAGGTCATGGAACCGCCGTATGTTGACCACTATTTTGACGGCGCGCTTATGCACATATTCAACCCCGACACCAAGGAGAACGGCGGTATATTCTCGCAGACACAGGGCTGGGCGATACTGGCTGAGTCTCTGCTCGGTCACGGCGACAGGGCGTTTGAATACTTTATGGAAAGCTCGCCTGCGGCTATGAACGACAAGGCTGAAATAAGAGTTTTAGAGCCGTATGTTCACGGTCAGTTTACAGAGTCTACACGCTCGCCTTTTGCAGGACGTTCACACGTTCATTGGCTTACGGGTACGGGCTCTACCGTAATGGTAGGCTGTGTTGAGGGTATTTGCGGTATGCGCCCGAACGCTGACGGTCTTGTTATAAGCCCGTCTATCCCCTCAAAGTGGGACGGTTTCACCATTGACAAGAAGTTCAGAGGCAAGAACGTTCACATAGAGATAGCCAACCCCGACCACGTTGAGAGCGGAGTTAAGACAATGCTGGTAAACGGCGAAAAGGTAGAGGGCAACTTCCTTTCGGCTGACAAGCTGACGGACAACACCGAGGTAAAGATAACCCTCGGCAGATAACGGAGGCGTGCAATGAACAAGGTCTTAAAGATAGTTATAAGATTTGTGGTTTTTGTAGGTCTGTTCGCGCTGATAACATTCGTGCTTGACAAGACAGGACTGGTAGACGGTCTGTTTGAAGTCGGCAGGGTGATAGCGGTCGCGATAGGCTGGATACTCGGCGAAACGATAATTTATCTGCTCCACCGCAACGACAAAAAAGAATAATATACCAAGGAGAACGCTTGACGTTCTCCTTTGCTTTTTTGGGGAAAACTCTTTCTCACAGTTGCTGCGCAACTGCGAAAGGCTTGTTCCCCCTCTTCCGAAGGAAGAGTAACCCCTATTCCAAAGACTTTTATATTGTTTTTGGCGAGGGGCAATTTGTTTTTATAAATCTGTTATAGGTTGTAAGTTCTGCGTGTATTATATAGTATAATTACCCCTCGCCAAAAATATATGAGTTTTAGTGAGGGGGCTTGGGGGATGACCCTTTTCCAAAAGGGTCTCCCCCAAAAGAAAACAGGTACAGGAGCGCAAATATTGCCTTATGTATTGACAAAACTTGCCTTAATGTGATACAATAAAATCGGAGGTGGAAAAATATGGACAGTTCACAAAACTTATTCGGCGAGATATTCAAATGTTTGTTATGCGGTTTTCTGTTTAATATTACAGCGTTTCTCGGCGCGGTTCTGCACCCTGTTTTTGCACTTATGATTTTTCCTGCTGTGTACTTTTTTGTACAGCTATGCTTTTTTCTGAATCGCAGAAATAGCAGCAGATACTACTTTTGTGTTATATTGACGGTGATATTTGCTTTAGCGATATCATTATTGTTGTTCAGAGCACATTTTCTTTACAACCTGTATGTAGTGGTAAGCAGAAAATTACACAGAAAGTACTCAGAGCCTAGTGCAGTCACCGGACTTATAGAGCTGATAAGCCTACAGTTGAATGCTTGTATTATGATTGTCTCGATAATAATAAGTTTTATAACAAGACTTCTGCAAAAGAAGAAAGCCAAAGCGGCGGAGTGATACGAATATATAAGCATAAAAATAAAAGCACCGCGTAGCCAAGAGCCGATTTATTGACAAGCCGCAATAAAAAGTGCTATAATGAAATTACAAATGATTACATTCGTATCGGACAATTATATCATATAATACAAGGAGCTCATTATGAAAGACGGTTTTATAAAGGTCGCGGCGTGCACGCCGAAAATAAAGGTCGCGGACGTTGACTACAACGTATCGCAGATAAAAAAGCAGATAAAGGACTGCTCCGCAAAGGGCGTTAAGCTTGCGGTGTTCCCCGAGCTTTGTCTTACCGGCTACACCTGTCAGGATCTGTTCTTTCAGGACGCGCTGCTTAATAAGGCGCAGGAGGGTCTGGGCAAGATAAAAAAAGCCTCCAAAGGACTTGACATGATGATAGCCGTGGGACTTCCCGTAAAGGCGAAAGGCAAGATCTACAACTGCGTCGCGGTACTGCTTGACGGCAGGATAGAGGCTCTTATACCGAAAACTCATCTGCCGAATTACGGCGAGTTTTACGAGGCGCGCCACTTTGCCCCGTACACGGGTGAAAACGAGTGGATAGACCTGCCGCTTGCGGGTGAGAGCGACGTATTTATAGGACAGATGGTCTTTCAATGCAAGCAGTTGCCGCAGCTGAAGATAGGCTTTGAGATATGCGAGGACTTGTGGGTGGCTGACCCTGTATCCAACTACCTTGCAAAGGCGGGAGCGACGGTTATATGCAACATTTCAGCTTCAAATGAAACGATAGGCAAGGAGCAGTACCGCAGACAGCTTGTCGCGAACCAGTCGGCGCGGCTGGCGGCAGGGTATATATACGCCTCCGCAGGCGACGGCGAAAGCACGCAGGACATGGTATTTTCAGGGCACAACATTATTGCCGAAAACGGCGTTATACTCGCCGAGAGCAAGCTCTTTGAAAACGGCATTACTGTTTCGGAGATAGATATAAACAAGCTGACATTCGAGCGCAGCAGACTATCGACCTACGAAGCCGACAGCGTTGAAGTTCAGCACATTTGCTTTTCTGTATTTGAGATGAAAGCGGCTAAGTGCGAGCTTACAAGAAGCTTTGCGAAAACGCCTTTCATACCGCAAAACGCGGCAGAGCGAGACGAGCGCTGTCACCTTATTTTGCAGATGCAGTCGCACGGGCTTATGAAGCGCATAGAGCACACGGGTTCAAAGAGCGTTGTTATAGGCATTTCGGGCGGGCTGGATTCTACCCTTGCGCTGTTGGTATGCGTTATGGCTATGGATCTTCTCAAAAGGAAGCACAGCGATATTGTCACGGTGACTATGCCGTGTTTTGGTACGACAAAGCGCACGCGCTCGAACGCCGAGATACTTTGCCGCGCGCTGGGAACTGATTTTCGCGAAGTTGACATAACAAAGTCGGTGCGGCAGCATTTTGAAGATATAGGTCACGACGAAAGTGTTCACGATGTTGTGTACGAAAACGGTCAGGCGAGAGAGCGCACAAAGGTGCTTATGGATATTGCAAACCAAACGTCCGGCATGGTTATCGGCACGGGCGATCTGAGCGAACTTGCTCTCGGCTGGGCGACCTACAACGGCGATCATATGTCTATGTACGGGGTAAATTCTTCCGTACCGAAAACGCTTGTGCGGCACATCGTCAAGTATTACGCAGACACCTGCACGAGCGAGGAGCTTTCGGCGGTGCTGAATGATATTCTGGCAACGCCCGTTTCTCCCGAGCTTTTGCCTACCGACGAGAGCGGCACGCAGATAACGCAGAAGACCGAGGATCTTGTAGGCCCTTACGAGCTGCACGACTTTTTCCTCTACTATGCTATACGCTGGGGATTTGAGCCCAAAAAAGTGTACAGAATTGCTTTAAGAGCATTTGATGGCAGCTATGAAAATGATGTCATACTGAAGTGGCTGAAAGTTTTCTACCGCAGATTTTTCTCGCAGCAGTTCAAGCGTTCCTGCCTGCCCGACGGCGCAAAGATAGGCTCTGTAACGCTTTCACCTCGCGGCGACTGGCGTATGCCCTCGGACGCGTGCGCTAAACTCTGGCTGGAGCAGCTTGACAAGTTAGGCGAGGAATAAAATGAAGTTAAGAACACATTGCGAGATTATAAAACCGCCTTTGCTCACGGTGGTGTGAGTAAGGGCGTTTTTCTTGACATAAGGCGACAAGATATGTTATAATATATTTACGGAATACCGACGAAATACGACATCGGTAGTCGGTAACAGCGTCTTCTTGCGAAGCCGCTTATAAGTTTTGTTTTGCCGACAAAGGGTCGGCAATTTTTACGCGACTTCATAGAAGTCGCTGAAAACCACAAAACTTCTCTTCCCTTTGCCCTCAGACTGAGGAAGAAAGGGGGAATGTATATGGATATTGCTACGGCAGTATTGATCATAATAATTCTCGCGTTGATAAACGAGATTATTAAGAACATACATAAAAAATAACCGCAAGCCTCCAAAACTGTGCGGTTATTTACAATAACTAGCAGGGAGACAACCGCTTAGTCTAAGCCGGTGCTCCTTTTTCTATTTATATTATACACTATGAAAATTTATTTGTCAAGAGGTTTTAAAAAAGAGACATCCTGCTAAGTGTATGTTCAAAAGCTCTGCCTGACAAAATTATATAAAAAATTTAATTTTACTCTTGCTTTTAAGAACCTGACGTGTTATAATGTAATTTGGGTAATACCGAACACTTTATGCAAAATATATACATTTACATTTAAGGAGCAACAACATGGCGATATACCTTTATCATTATTACGATCAGGAGATAGGCCCTTTCAAAAACCTTTCTGCGCTTTCCGACGAGGAGGCGAAGCAGATACTTCTCGATATGCGCGAGACAAAGCCTTATTCTCAGCCTGCGCAGAGAGACGTTCTTTATATGATGCGCCGCCGCCAGTACGAAAAAATAGCTTATGACAAATTCGTTGAGATAGGCGGCAAACCGCAGAGAACTTATCCGCAGTACATGGTAGTAGAATACTGCAAATGGATGAGCGAATGGTATCAGAACAGCGCGTTCATAAAGATACCGATAGAGAAGTTCAACAAGGATACTATCTCGTTCACATACGGCGATATGCCGTTGAATTTCAGCCCGCTGGAGGAGAGCGACAGCAAACCCTACCGCGGCAAGGTGTATAACTACGAGCAGATACTTAAAGTTATCGAGGAATACGGTCTGCCGCAGGAGTGGAACCCAAACGGAGAGCTGGGCCCCGAGAGGTACATAGAAGTTCAGGTGTGGAGCGACGACGCTATCGCAGAGTATATAAAGTAACGCAAAGGAGAATGTGCTATGGCCATGATAGTTTACGGCTGGGGAAATGTGCTGAAGAAAAAGCAGTTTATGGGGTATCAGTATTGCGCGAGCTGCTGCGACTTTATGCCCGCATATCTGGCTAAAGTTGTTTTTCGTATACACATATGCTACATACCGATATTCATGCTGACAAAGGGTCACTACATCTGCTGCGGCACTTGCGAGAGAGGCAAAGAGATATCCAAGCTTGAATACAAAATGCTAAAATTCAACTATAAGGCGATGAGCAAATCGCAGGGCAAAAAGGCTTTTACAGAGCTTTGCAAGCTGTGTGACAGCCTGCCCAATTATTCCCCCGAGAACGTTGAGTATGTATACGGTCAGATAGCTTCTTCCTACCCGATATCAGCGAACGAAGTTTTGCAAAATCACTACCGCGAGCTTATAACCGCGCGTTTGCAGGTAATGGAGGCTTTGAGAGCTCAGCGCGCAGGAGCAGCGATACAGCAGCCCGCCGCCCCGAAAGCCTTGCAGACTGGCGAAGAATGGACCTGCCCCAACTGCGGAAGCAAGAACAAAGCAAAATTCTGTTCTAGCTGCGGTCAGGCAAAACCTGCCCCGACTATGGACGAAGTGCAGATACCTCAGACAGCGCAGCCGACGCAGCAACAGCCTGCACAGACTGCGCCCGTTACAGTTTGTCCGCGCTGCGGAAAAGAGGACAACTCCGCACCGTTTTTCTGTATGGCGTGCGGCGCGCCCATGAACAAGCCGCAGTAAGCAGCTTAAAGTATATATAGTATATAAAAAAGCAGTACGTTTTTAGCGTACTGCTTTTGATTTTGTGCTGATATTTACGCGTTGTTCTCTGCGGCGTATTTTGCTATAACGCCTGCAACAAGGTGCGAGGGAAGCTGTTCGTAGCGCAGCTTTTCAAATGTGAAGTAGCCTCTGCCCTGCGTCATCTGCCGCAGCAGCAGAACGAAATCTGTCATCTCGCTCATAGGCACCTCCGCAACTATCTCTGTAAGACCCTTCTTATCCGCAGGATTCATTCCCAGAACTCTGCCCCTGCGCTTGTTGAGCTCGCCCATCATATCGCCCGTGTTCTCATCGGGTACGCAAACATTCAGAGCGCCTATCGGCTCAAGAAGAACGGGGTCTGCCTGTGGTATACCCTCTTTGAAAGCCAGCGAAGCGGCTATCTTGAACGCCATTTCCGAAGAATCAACAGGGTGATACGAGCCGTCGACCAGTATCGCTTTCAGTCCAACAACAGGGAAGCCTGCCAGCAGACCTTTCTTTACACATTCCTGCAATCCCTTTTCAACGGCAGGGAAGTAGTTCTTCGGAACAGCTCCGCCGAATACTCTTTCTTCAAACACAAGCTCATCGGATACGCACGGTTCAAACTCTATCCATACGTCGCCGTACTGACCGTGACCGCCCGACTGCTTCTTGTGTCTGCCCTGGACTTTGACCTTCTTGCGTATAGTTTCGCGGTAGGATATCTTCGGTACGGCGGTTACTATCTCAACGCCGAAAGTGTCTTTCAGTCTGCCCGCTATGCTGTCAAGGTGAAGTCCTCCGAGGGTACTCAGTATCATCTCGTTGGTGGCGTTGTCAAGAGCGTATGTTATGGTCATATCCTCTTCCAGAAGTCTTGCCATAGCGGAAGCTATCTTTGCTTCGTCGCCCTGTTTCTTTGCCTTTACCGCCATATCGTAGCAGGGCTTGGGGAATGTTATCTTATCAAGCGCGATAACCTTGTCGGGGGCGCATATCGTGTCGTTGGTGTTGACGTTCATCTTTGTGGCGACCACTATATCTCCCGAAACGGCTTCGCTGACATCTATCTGCTTTTTGCCTACCAGCGTCATCAGCTTGCCGACCTTTTCGGTGTTTCCCGTAGAAGCGTTAACAACGTCCATACCCGCCGTAAGCTTTCCGCTGTGTACCTTTATGAATGACATCTTGCCTACGAACGGGTCGGCGACCGTCTTGAACACGAACGCGCACAGCGGCTGTGAGGCGCTGCACTTTATCTCAACGATATCATCGTCGGTAGCAGCTTCGATAACGTCGTCGTCGCTCTGATTCGGCACGAGCAGCGTCATCTCCTTGAGGAGCATATCAACGCCCTCCATTGTAGCCGCGGAAACGCAGGTAACGGGAGTTATAACGCCCGACTTCATTCCCTTGTGTATGCCGTCGATAAGCTCTTTCTGCGTGAACGGCTCGCCGAGTATGAACTTCTCCAGAAGCTCCTCGTCCGTCTCTGCCACAGCCTCAGAAACAGCCGCAACAAGTCCGTCGATACGGTACTCCATATTTGCCGCTACTTCGGCGGTCGGCATATCGGTCTCTACCGCGTTTCCCTTGCCGTCGTACTTGTAGGCTTTCATCTCTATGAGATTGACATAAGAAACTATCTTTCTGTCGGCGATAACGGGAACTACAACGGGGCATACCGTCGGGCCGAACTCGGATTTGAGCTGCGTGAGCACGTTGTTGAAGTTGGCGTTGTCGTCGTCGAGCTTTGTAACAACGAACATCTTCGGCTTGCCGAGAGCTTCGGCGCACTCATACGCCTTGTGCGTGCCTACCTTTACTCCCGATTTGCCTGATACGGTTATTACCGCGCAGTCGCACGCTGCGATACCCTCCGTCATACCGCTCGCATAGTCGAACAGTCCCGGAGTATCCAGCAGGTTTATCTTGTATTCGTCAAGACCCAGCTTTGCGCCCGCTGTCTCAAAGCAAGAAAGCGATGTGTAAACCGAGCATTTTCTCTTTATCTCGTCAGCCGTGTAGTCGGAAACGGTATTGCCGTCCGCTACTTTTCCGAGCCTGTCGGTAGCTCCGCACTTATAAAGCAGAGCTTCTGTCAGCGAAGTCTTGCCCGAGCCTGCGTGACCCGCAAGCGCTATATTTTTGATTTTTGAGCGTTCATAATTTTTCAACTGAAATTCTCTCCCGTCATTGCGATTTATGCAGCCGTAACAGAAATACAAGCATATGTTTATTAAAAATGACTAATTTAAATTCAACTGCACGACTTAATTATATAACAATTTCACATAGATTGCAACGGATTTCGGGATTGTTTACAATTTATTAATATTCAAGGGCTGATTTTTACTTTATATCTTTGATACGACCGTTGACAGCAGAGGAACCGCGAACGAGAAGCCGAGAGCTATGGCAAGATAAACAGGGCCTAAGGCAACGGTGGAAAATACCGTTTGCAGGAACGGTACATATATCGAAGCGAGTATAACGGTCAGTGAAAGAAGCACAGCGGCGAGCATGAAAATATTATTGAAAAGCGGAACGGTGAAGAGATTTTTTTCTTCGCTCTTGCACTCGAAAACGTGCAGGAGCTGCGAAGCCACCAGAGTGAAAAGCGCACCCGTGCGCGCCGTTTCAACGCTGCCCGAGAGCCGGAAAACGGCTACGAAGCAGGCGAGCGTGCTAAGACCTATGAGCAGTCCGCGGAATATTATCCTCGACATAAGACCGCCCGAGAAAAAGCTTTCGTCCTTTTTGCGCGGACGCTTTGTCATTACGCTTTCTTCGGTCGGTTCAAGGCCGAGCGCCACCGCAGGCAGTCCGTCCGTGACGAGATTTACAAGAAGTATCTGCGTAGGAAGAAGAACTATCGGCAGCCCCATGATTATGCCGAAAAACATGGTTATGACCTCTCCGATGTTGCAGGAGATAAGGTATCTTACGAATTTGCGTATGTTGGCGTAAACTGTACGCCCCTGTTCAACGGCGTTTACAAGCGTTGCAAAGTTGTCGTCCAGTAGCACTACGTCAGCCGCCGACCGCGTAACATCGGTACCCGTTATGCCCATTGATACGCCGATATCCGCTTCCTTTACCGCAGGCGCGTCGTTCACTCCGTCACCCGTCATTGCAACGACGTGTCCTTTTTCCTTATATGCCCTTACTATCCTCAGCTTGTCGGCTGGACTAACGCGCGCGAACACGGTCACTTTTTCTATTATCTCTGCTAGCGCGTCATCGGAGAGAGCAGCCAGCTCCTCGCCCGTAAGAGCGATGTCGCCGCTGTGGAATATCCCTGCCTGCTTTGCTATCTCTACCGCCGTCAGCCTGTGGTCTCCCGTTATCATGACCGTTTTTATGTGCGCCTTTGAGCAAAGCTTGACGGCGTTTTTTGCCTCTCTTTTCGGCGGGTCTATCATGCCTGCAAATCCCAGAAAGACCGTTTGTCCGTCGGTCTCCTCGGAGAAAGCTATCACTCTCAGCGCTCTTGCAGCCATTTCGTCGCATTTTCTGATAAGCGACTTTTTCATAGCCGCGTCAAGAGGTGCTATGCCGTTTTGCAGATAAACGTATCCGCAGCCGTCAAGTATCACGTCCGACGCGCCCTTTGTATATGTAGCGGTAGTGCCGTTTATTCTTGCTGTTACGGACATCTTTCGGCTGTCGCTGTCAAAAGGCGTTTCCGAAAGCTTTACCGCTCCAATGGCTTCGGCAGTTACAGAGCCTTTCGCGGCGGCGATAAGCAGAGCGGTCTCGGTCGGGTCGCCTGAGGTCTCCCATTGGTGTACGCCGTTTTTGCCGACGGTCTTTGTAATGGAGGAGTCGCTGCAAACGCAGGCGCATATGAGCATTTCACGCAGAGCGGAAACGGACTTATCGGGGCGAACGGAGGAAAGTATCTGACCCTCGCATTGCGTGCCGCTGCCCGTTACGGTAAAATCAAGGTCGGCGGTAGATATGTGCGTAACTGTCATCTTGTTTTCGGTAATAGTACCCGTCTTGTCGGTGCATATAACGGACGCGCAGCCGAGCGTTTCAACGGAGTGGAGCCTGTGAACGAACGCATTTCTCTTCAGCATACTGCGTACCGCGAGAGCAAGAGCTATCGTCACCGTTGCGGGAAGCCCCTCGGGTATAGCCGCTATGGCGACCGTTATCCCCGTCATCAGCATATTGAAAACAGGTTCGCCGTGTATCACTCCAACAACGAAAACTATCACGCATATCGCAAGGCATATCACGGCGAGCAGCTTTCCCAGCTCGCCCAGACGCTTTTGCAGCGGGGTCTGTTCCTCCTCTATTTCTGACAGCATATCCGATACCTGTCCTATCTGTGTGGCTTTCCCCGTGACCGCGACCTCGCACCTTGCAGTTCCTTTTAATACGTTAGTACCCATGTATGCAACATACGGCAGGTTAAGAGCGGAGCAGCCGCTTTCTCCGTTTCGCGGACGTTTAGCGCAGCCGTGAGTTTCGCCTGTAAGTATCGCTTCGTCGCACATAAGCCCCTGCGAAGCTGTCACATAGCAGTCGGCAGGCACCCTGTCGCCGCTCTCCAGTTCGATAACATCGCCCCGCACCAGCTTGCTCGCAGGTATAACGGTAAGCTTGCCGTCTCTGTACACCTTTGCGGTAGGCGAGGTCATCTGTTCCAGAGCCTCGAGAGTTTTTTCCGTGCGGTACTCCTGAATGAAGCCCAGCGCAGAGTTGAGCAGAACTACCAGAAGTATGGTAGCCGCGTCGTAAAACTCTCCCATTAATACAGATATCACCGTCGCGCCGAGAAGTATCATTACCATTATGTCTCTGAACTGATTTACAAATATCCTCGCGGCGCTTTTGTTTTTCTTTTTTTCGAGGATATTTTCGCCGTCCTCCTCCAGACGTCTTTGCGCTATTTCTTCGGGAAGTCCGAGCGCAGAGCTTTCGTCCGTCTTTATTTCTTCAACGAAATATTCCAACATCAGTATATCTCCTTTCGCTTGCCTGTCTTGTACAATTTATATGTCTGACGGCTATGGCAATATGCCGATATTCAACATAATATAATGTAGCAGTTATATGCAGTAATATACTACTGCGGGAGGAGGCGTAACGCCGCATAGCGGCTGAATATATGAGAAGCAAACATGAAAAGACCGTTTTCGCGATGTCCTCTGTGACATATGCCGTCAAAGCGCAGTCGCTGCTCCGTGCTAACGGCTTCGGCTGCGAGGTGATAAGAACGCCAAAGGATCTGGCAAAGGGCTGCGGATACAGTATAATGGTGATAGGCAGCAGAGAAAATGCGGAGCAGCTCCTGCAAAGAGCAGGCATTGAGATAAAAGCAAGCAGAGCAATATGAAACGCAGAAGAATGACACACGAATATGATCCGAAAGGAGGTAAAGCGCAAAAGTATGATAAATATGATATATTTCGATAACTCGGCGACAAGCTATCCTAAGCCCGCTTCCGTGCCGCAGGCAATGGCGGCGGCTGTTGTGCAGCTTGGAGGAAATCCCGGCAGAGGCGGACACAGTATGGCGGTCAATGCCGCAAAAGCGGTATACGGAGTAAGAGAGCAGGCAGCCGAAATGTTCGGCGCTCAGCCGGAAAATACCGTGTTCACCGTCAACTGTACCCATGCCCTCAACACCGCGATAAAGGGAGTTGTCAACGGCGGCGGACATATCATCATCTCGTCAATGGAGCATAACGCCGTATCGCGCCCGATATACGCCATGCTGGATAATGGCGTAAGCTGTTCGGTAGCGCGGGCGGCGGAAAGCGACGACGAGACCGTAAGCAATTTTGATAAGCTTATCCGCGGGGATACCAAAGCGATAGTGTGTACGGCGGTATCGAACGTTACGGGCAAGATACTCCCCGTTGAACAGCTCGCAAAGCTGTGCAGAGAAAAGGGTATATGCCTTATATGCGACGCGGCTCAGGCGGCGGGCGTTATACCACTATCGCTGGATACGTCGGCGGATATAATATGTACCGCAGGTCATAAGGGCTTGTTCGGCCCCTCGGGTACGGGACTGCTCATAACGAACGGCAGGTATCCTATCACACCGCTTATGGAGGGCGGAACGGGCACGACTTCTCTTGAAACGGCGCAGCCAGATATCATGCCAGAACGTCTTGAGAGCGGGACTGTCAACGTGCCCGGAATAATGGGACTTGGAAAGGGCATAGGATTTGTAAAGGCAAAGGGCATAGATAATATCCACAGAAAAGAAGAAGTCCTGTGCGAGCTTTTTATCGACAGGATAAAGAATATTGACGGTATAAAGATATATAGGGAGAAAGAGGGAAAGTATGCCCCGATAGTTGCTTTCAATGTCGGAGATATGCATTCCGATGACGCGGCACAGTATTTGGGAGAGCACGGCTTCGCTCTGCGCGGAGGATATCAATGCGCCGCGGTAACGCACCATTTTCTCGGGACTCTCGACTGCGGTGTGGTCAGGTTCTCTCCGTCGGTGTTCAATAACGAGGCGCAGGTCGCAAGACTGGCGGACTATGTAAAAAAATTATCACTTTTTTGAAAAAAGGTCTTGTGATTTTTGTTCAGTTGTGGTACAATAAAAGAGGCTGTAGTCAGTTAAGACCTTAAAGAAAGGAAGTGAAGCGGTATGAGAGATTTTTTTAATGCGTTCATAAGCGTGTGTCAGTCGATATCTTTGTCTGATATCGTCGATATGATACTGCTCTCATATCTGCTTTATAAATTTATGCAGCTCGTCCGCGAAACAAGAGCGCAGCAGCTCGTAAAGGGCATATGCGTGATGATAGTAGCGTACCTGATAGCTAAATTCCTTGAGCTTACTATAATGACGTTTATATTGACAAAGTGCTTCCAATGGGGAATACTTGCGATAATCATAATGTTCCAGCCCGAGCTGCGGCGTATACTCGAAAAGATAGGCAGAGCGAAGATAATGGATTTCAACGTCTTTAACTCGACCGATCCGCAGGACGTCAGCGAAGCATGGACAAAGGCTATCAACGCTATATGCGACGCAGCGGCGAGCCTTTCCGCTTCCGCAACGGGAGCATTGATAGTCTGTGAAAGACAGACAAGGCTGGGTGAACAGATAGATACGGGAACTATCCTGAACTGTACGCCGAGCGAGGCGGTGTTCGGGAATATATTCTTCCCCAATACTCCGCTGCATGATGGAGCTGTCATAATGAGAGACGGTATGCTGCTCGCGGCAGGATGTTTTTTGCCAAAGCCGCAGAAAGAGGAGCTTATAAATAAGCAGCTCGGTTCAAGACACAGAGCCGCTATTGGAATGAGCGAGAACTCCGACGCGATAGTTATCGTGGTATCGGAGGAAACGGGTACCATATCCGTCGCGGAGGACGGCGAGCTGACAAGAGGCTATACCAGAGACAGCCTGAAAAAGCTCCTGACCGACAGACTGATACCCGAAAAAAATACCGCGCCTAAAATGCCGCTCGCGGAGAAAGTGAGGGCAAAATGGAAAAAAGACGCATGAGGTTAGGTAAGATACTGAAAAGAGACTTTCCGATGAAGGTCGGCGCGGTCGTTATAGCGATAATAATATGGTTCGCGCTTTCAATAACCATGTTCCCGACTGTGTTTATGACTATCAAGGACGTGCCGGTGACCATATCGCTCGAGGGAACGACTGCCGAAGCTCAGGGTCTTGCCATAACGGAATTTAATGAGGATACCAAGGTAGAGGTAAGCATAAGCGGAATGAGATATGAGATAGGAAGCTTTACCGAGGATGATCTCAAAGCGACCGTGGATATGTCGGGGGTCACTCAGGCGGGTACTTACGATCTCAATATAAACGTAACTTCGTCAGCAGCTTCCTGTAGTGTAACGAAGATAACGCCGTCTACCGTAAGAGTAAAAGTTGACTATATAAAGCAGGTGACTATCCCGCTTCAGGTAAGAGCTACATCAGTGAGCGCGGAGGACGGATACTCTTTGGGAGACGCCGTTGTGACGCCGGAAACGATAACCGTAAGAGGCCCGGAAAAGCTTGTTGACAGCCTCGGATATGCGGTGTTTGCCGTAGATCAGAAGAAAAAGCTTTCCGAAACGTATACCACTTCGGACGGAAAACTGTACCTGTATTCCAACGATAATTCTCTTATCGACGACAGCTCGTTCGAGCTGGACTATGACCCGATCTCGGTGACGTTCCCGGTATACTTTATGAAAACGCTGAAGTTCTCGTTCGACTATCAGGGCGCGCCGGATAATTTTGATACGGATATCCTGAAGTATAAGCTCTCGCAAGACAGCATAGATGTTATGACGGCGAACGAAAGCGTGCTTAATCAGGACGTTCTGCATTTGGGATATATAAACCTGAGTGATATCAATCTCGAAAAGAGCTTTACTTTCGATGTAAATCTCGACTCCGGCGTTTCAAGTCCGTCGGGAATACGGACAGTTACGGTGACGTTCGACCCGACAGGCTTTGTGAGCAAGCAGTTCACTATCCCTGAGAGCAATATCAAGATGATAAACGTTCCTGCGAACCGTACTGCCGAGCTTTCAACAAAGGCGATATCGGAGGTAACTATCTACGGTCCTGCGGACGTTATGGAAACCCTGACAGCCGATGACCTTATCGCCGAGTTTGATATGCAGTCAACTGTTCTGGAAAACGGAACGTATACCAGAAACGTAAGGATATATGCTCCGCAGGTGGATACCGTCTGGTGCTACGGCAACTATGAGATAATGTTCACCGTTTCGGAAAGATCTGACCCGACTGCCGCGCAGACCGTTACCACAACGACAACGACGGCAAGATAATTTTGTGTGTAAAAATATATACGCCTCCGACAGTAAACGGGGGCGTATAGTGATTTAAGGAGGCGTGCGCCATATGCCGATATTGATCCCGCAGATAAAGGGAGAGCTTTCGGACAGCAGAGATGAGATAATAGAAAAAGCCGTCAGATCGGCAGGAATTAAGCAAAGCGATGTTTCCTCCGCCGATATATATAAGATATCCGTGGACGCTCGCAAGCACGATAAGAACGGCATACATTTCGTGTACAGCGTTATGGTGAGCCTTAAAGATAAGAGCAGGGAACAGTTTGAAGCCGACAGAAATAAGCTGACATATTCTCCCGACGCAAGCTTCTTTCCCGATATGATGAAAAAGGTGCGCCGCGTTAATGATAAAGAAAAGCGCGGCGGCAGGATAGTTATAGCGGGATTTGGACCTGCGGGAATGTTCTGCGCCCTCGTTTTGGCGGAGAACGGCTATGAGCCGATAGTCGTCGAGCGCGGCTCAGCAGTTGACGAAAGAGTAAAAAAGGTGTCGGCTTTCTGGAACGGCGGAGAGCTTGACGAGAACACCAACGTGCAGTTCGGCGAGGGCGGAGCAGGCACGTTTTCCGACGGTAAGCTGACCACCCGCATAAAAGACCCTCTTTGCAGATACGTCCTTGAAAGACTTGTAGGCTTTGGCGCGCCCGAAGAAATATTGTCGCGCGCAAAACCTCATATCGGTACGGACAAGCTGACAGGCATAGTGAAGAGCCTGCGCGAGAGGATAATTGAAGTCGGCGGAGAGGTGCATTTTGATACGCGTCTGGACGGCATTACTGTGTCTGACGGAAGAGTAAAGTCAGTAAGATGTGTAGATAGCGGCGGAGATATCATGGATATAGAATGTTCATGCCTTGTTGCCGCAATAGGTCACAGCGCGCGTGATACGGCTGAAATGCTTATCAGAAGCGGCGTCGTGATAGAGCAGAAGCCGTTCGCGGTCGGGGTGAGGATAGAGCATAAGCAGTCGGCGGTGGACGAGAGCCTGTACGGGAAATACGCGGGCGATGAAAGGCTTCCCAAGGGAGAGTATCAGATGTCATATACCCAAAAGGACGGGCAGAGCTGCTATACGTTCTGTATGTGCCCCGGAGGAGTGGTAGTGCCTGCGGCGAGCGAGAGCGGCGGCGTGGTCGTGAACGGTATGAGCGAGTTTGCAAGAAGCGGCGAGAACGCAAATTCCGCATTGGTAACGGCGGTCAACGCCAGCAGCTTTGGCAGCGGTATTCTGGACGGAATGGAATTTGCGCGAAAAATAGAGCGCCGAGCTTTCGCGGAAACGGGCGGATATTTTGCCCCTGCAACATCGGTAAAGGGCTTTCTTGAAGGCAGACCGTCGCTTGACTGCTCCGTTTCACCGACATATGCGAGAGGCGTAAAAGCCGCGGACTTTGAAAAAATATTTCCTTCCAATGTTACGGATATGCTCAAAAAAGGATTAAGCGTTTTTGCAAAAAGAATGAAGTGTTTCGGCGACGGCGGCGCATTGCTCACCGCCCCCGAAACGCGGACGTCATCGCCGATACGGATAGTCAGGGGAGAGCGGCTGAACGCAGTCGGCATTGAAAACCTGTATCCCTGCGGAGAGGGAGCAGGTTATGCGGGCGGTATAACCTCCTCGGCGGTAGACGGAATAAAGACAGCTATCAGTATAGCGGAAAGCTTCGGCGCAATTGAATAAAAATCAACATTCGCAGATGGGTATACTTTGTTGACACGCAAAAGGCTCTGTGTTCGTGGTGAACGCAGAGCCTGCTTGTTATGTTTATAACGTTGTATCAGTTTACAAGTCTTTTTATAACGACTATCCTGTCCTTCTGGTAAATGTGAGAAATAACTATTCCCGTTTCGGTGCTTTCAGCGTGTACCATCAGTCCGTTGCCTATGTACATGGAAACATGATAGATACTGCTGTAACTTCCGTAGCCGAAGAATATAAGGTCGCCCGGCTTCATTTCGTCATAGGATACCGCCGTTCCGTAATAAGCCTGTGAAGCTGCATAGTGCGGCAGATATATACCTATCTGCGCATAGCTGAGCATTACAAGACCCGAGCAGTCTGTTGCAGCGTACTGGCTTCCCGCAAAGACGTATCTTCCGCCTACCATTCCCTTTGCATAATCGAGCACCGTCTGAAGATCGCCGGTCGGTGAAACGGGTATCTCGCTGGGAGATACGCCGCTGTATCCGCCGTTGCCGCCTGAAGGAGGAACAACGGGAGCGCGGGTAGTGGTAGTAGTGGTAGTAGTGGTGAGCGTCTGCATTTCCTGACTTACCTGCGCCTGCTGCTGGGAAACCTCGCCCCTCTGGTTTTCAAGATCGTTGATAAGCGAATCTATTTCCTGAGCGGCAGCCTCGTTTTCGGCTTTCAGCTTTTCAAGCTCTTCTCTGTCGCCGCGCAGCTGACTTAACTGCTCCGTGTAAGTTGACATTGTAGCGGTAAGATCCTGCTGCTCGCCCTCGAGCTTTGTTTCGGTATCCTGATACTGAGCTTTCAGATCGACAAGTCCGTTTATGATAGCGTCGTCATGCTCCGAAACTCTCTTGATAAGCTCCATTCTCATAAGCATATCATAAAAGTCGTCGCTTTCGAGCAGTACGGAGGCATACGAAGTGTTACCGGCTATGTACATAGCGCGAAGCCTTTGCTTATAGTCGCTTATGCCTGTGTCTATCTCAGTCTGAGTATCTTCGAGAGAGTCTTTAGTATTCCTGATCTCAAGATCAAGATCCGCTATCTGAAGAGCCAACTGATCGGTATACTCGTTAACGAGCTGTATCTTTTCTTCTATGACTGCTATCTTTTCGTCAAGGGCTGCCTTTTTTTCTTTCAGACCCTCCAGCTCCGTCGAAGCGCTGTCTATCTGGGCGGTAAGCTCATCCTGCTGTTTTTGCAGCTCGTCCAGCTTCTGCTGATACTCAGCCATTGTCGGCGTGGCAAGAGAAGTTATCACCGTTTCTGAATTATTCATAAACAGCGTAGCAGAGCCGAGCGCTATAATTACCGCCAGAGCAGTCGCGAGTAGCTTTTTTACTGTTCTTTTAGTGTTCATTATTGTCTACACAAGCCTTTCTGTTATCTGTACATTGTTTTTTCTTTCTATTATTACTATTGTTACTGTTGATAGTTTGTAATCATTGTAACCGTTATGTAACAATTATAACTCATTACATACAACTTGTCAAGCGTGAGGCGGACATACACAGGCTTTTGTAACAATTCTTATGCAATTTTAACATTTTTTAAGTATACAAAGAAGCTTTGTTAGTGCATATATAACAACGATTTGAAATGACGTTGGCTGCCGAAATACAATATTTAAGTATTTGAAAATGCCCTATTGCATTTTTGCTGATATTGTGATATAATTACTGTGTGTTTTTTTGACATTCTATGAAAGGAGCGGCGTCGTACTTATTATGACTTATAACATCTATTTTGACATAGGCGCGTTGTGCGTCGGTATCATAATGCTGATAACCTTTTATTACAGAAAAACAGTCGCCTCGGTCAAGACGACGGTGTTCGAGTGGCTGCTCTGGGCAAACGCGGGAGCTGCGCTCATGGATATTTTAGCTGTTTTTTCAAATGCGTCGGCTTGCCCCATGATGATAAAATGGATAACGAATATGTGCTATTATGCGGTGCACAGCGCGACCTCGTTTTTCGGGGTGATGTATTTCATCATCATGGCTGAACCGCTCGTAAAGATGTCGTCGGCGAGAAAGGCGCAGCTTATAGCGCCGTTCGGCATACAGATAGTGCTTATAGCTTTCAACCCGATAATCAGGATACTTTTCTACTTTGACGAGCAGGGTCAATATGTAAGAGGCCCGATGATGTGGTTTTGCTACGCCGTGACCATATACTATTTTATATATATGATAGTTTTCGTTATCCACCATAACGATTTCTTTGATAAGAATATGCGCTTTGTTATAATACTGTTTTCCGTGATGTATACAGTACCTATCGTGGTGCAGGTGCTGCGTCCGCAGCTTCTTATCGAGTGCTTTGCGGCAACGCTTTTTATACTCACTACCTTTGTGCTGTATCAAATGGAGGACAACAGCATAGACAATCAGACGAAGCTTTTGTCGTATCAGGCGTTTGAGAGCGACTGTAAAGCTTATATAGCGTCGAGCCTGAATTTTTCCGTGCTGATGATAAAGCTGCGCGACGCGAAGTTCATAACGGACGCTTTCGGCAACCAGTTCTGCGTAAAGGTGTATCAGGCATTTGCAAATTACATCAGCCGTTTCGTCCGCTTCGGGAATGCGTACAGCCTGGGCGGAGGAGTTTTCGGTCTGTGCTTTGTCAATGAGAACGTCGACCCGAAAAACGTTCTGGAGAGCCTCAGCGAAAGAATGAAAGAGCCTTGGGGCTTCGAGGAGATAACCACAAGACTGTCGGCGTCTATGTGTATAATAAGCTACCCTATGCACGCAAACGATTTTTCATCGTTTATGGAGCTTGCCGATAACGTTTTTTACAGGAGCGATTATAAGCCCGATGTCATATATGCCGACAATGTTGCGGTAAAGGACAGAAGAAGAAAAGCGGATATAGAACGCGCTATTTCGTCGGGGGACGTAAATAAGAGCATAGAGATCTTTTATCAGCCGATATATTCCAATAAGGAGAAACGCTTTGTCAGCGTTGAGGCTCTTGTAAGGCTGAGAGACCGCCTCATGGGCTATATCATGCCTGACGAGTTCATAACCATTGCCGAAAAGAGCGGCGCTATGATAAAGATAGGCGAGTATATTTTGGAGTCGGTGTGCAGATTTATATCAAACAACGATCTGGACGTTTTCGGCATAAAGTATGTGACCGTCAATCTTTCGGTCATGCAGTGTATGCAGACGGATCTTGTAAACGAGGTAGCATCGCTGCTTCAGAAATATAACGTGCACCCGTCAAAGATATGCTTTGAGATATCCGAAATAGCGGCTGCCGATCCGCCAGACGTCATGGTGAATAATATCAAAGAGCTGAGAAGACTGGGAATAAGCTTTGCGCTCGACAATTACGGCACGGGTCAGTCGGGCTTGCAGCAGCTCACGATACTTCCCATAAGACTTATAAAATTCGACGGCAGCTTTATAAAGCGCGCCATGACAAGCTCAAAGGACAGAACGCTTTTGCTCAGCTCGGTAAGTATGTCCAAGAGCATAAGGATAGAAACGGTGGCAGAGGGTATTGAGTCCGAGCAGATAGCCGAGCATATAAAGGAGTTCGGCTTTGACTACTGTCAGGGATTTTATTGCGCGCCTGTGTGCAGCGAAAGCGATATCATGGGCAAGCTCGTGGAGCTGAGCAAGCCGCCGCAGATATGACGGAGTAATACCTTTCTAAATTTCGGGACAGAATATATACAGCATTATATCGGAGGTAGCAGCATGAAAGAATATCTTAAAAGCAGCGAAGCTGTGATAAATGAACTTGGCACGTCCGAGGGAGGACTGACGACCTCGCAGGCAGAGGAGCGCAGGGCAAAATACGGTCTCAACAAACTGAAAGAGGGCGAGAAAAAGTCGCTCATTCGCAGATTTTTAGAGCAGATAGCCGACCCGATGATAATCATACTTATCGTCGCGGCGGTGGTATCGGGCATAACTGCCGTATACGAGGGCGAAAGCTTTGCAGACGTCATAATAATAATGGCGGTCGTGATAATAAACGCCGTGCTTGGCGTTTTTCAGGAGAGCAAAGCCGAAAAGGCAATAGAAGCATTGCAGGAGATAGCGGCGGCTACTTCAAAGGTGCTGCGTGACGGCAAGCAGGTAACGCTGCGTAGTGAAGAGCTCGTGCCGGGCGATATCGTAATACTCGAAGCAGGCGACAGCGTACCTGCCGACGGACGAATTATAGAGTGCGCCAGCCTTAAAGTTGAGGAAGCCGCTCTCACGGGTGAGTCTTTGCCCGTAACAAAAGAGATAAACGCTCTGGAGAGCGCCGACGGCAAAGACGTGCCCTTGGGCGACAGAAAGAACATGGTCTATATGGGCAGTACCGTTGTTTACGGCAGAGGCGCCGCAGTTATAACCGCAACGGGCATGGACACCGAAATGGGCAAGATAGCCGACGCTCTCACAAAGGCGCAGGACAACGACACTCCGCTGCAAATAAAGCTTGCGCAGCTATCTAAGATACTGACGTTTCTGGTGCTTGCGATATGCGTGATAATATTCGGCGTAAGCCTTATCAGGGCTGACAGCATTAACGGCGATGTTCTTATCGACACGTTCATGGTCGCTGTGAGCCTTGCGGTCGCTGCAATACCCGAGGGTCTTGCGGCGGTGGTAACGATAGTTTTGTCTATCGGCGTTACGAATATGTCAAAGAGAAACGCCGTTATCCGCAAGCTTACGGCTGTTGAAACTCTCGGCTGCGCGGAGATAATATGCTCCGATAAAACGGGTACTCTTACGCAAAATAAAATGACCGTCGTTGAGCATTACGGTGACGATGAAAAGCTTCTTGCAGAGGGTATGTCGCTTTCCTCCGACGCAGACCTTGACGAGAACGGCGAGGCTATCGGTGAGCCTACCGAGTGCGCTCTGGTAAACTATGCAAACAAGCTCGGTCTGCCTAAAACAGAGAGAAAGAAAGCCATGCCGCGTATCGGTGAGGCACCGTTTGACTCCATGAGGAAGATGATGTCTACCGTACACCAAAGCGAGGACGGCAGTATTACGCAGTTTACAAAGGGTGCGCCCGATGAGATACTTCGCCGCTGCACCACCGCTTGGATAGGCGGCAAGGTGGTCGCTCTTACAGACGAGATAAGAAACGATATAATGTCTGCCAACAAAAACATGGCTGACAGGGCGCTGCGTGTGCTTGCGTGCGCTTTCAGAAAGTGGGATACACAGCCGCAAAGCTTTGAGGACAAATATCTCGAGCAGGAGCTTTGCTTTATAGGTCTTACGGGAATGATAGACCCGATACGCCCCGAGGTAAAGGCCGCAATAGAAAGATGTCTCGGCGCGGGCATAAGACCCGTTATGATAACGGGCGACCACAAGGACACCGCTGTCGCAATAGCGAAAGACCTCGGCATAATAACGGACGCTTCGCAGGCCATAACAGGCGCGCAGCTCGATGAGATATCGGACGAAGACCTTGCCGAGAAGATAGAGCTTTACAGCGTGTACGCGCGCGTTCAGCCCGAGCATAAGGTTCGCATAGTCAAGGCATGGCAGCAAAAGCATAAAGTCACCGCTATGACAGGCGACGGCGTAAACGACGCGCCCTCTATAAAGAATGCTGACATCGGCATAGGCATGGGCATAACGGGCACGGACGTTACCAAAAACGTTGCCGATATGGTTCTTGCCGACGACAACTTTGCAACGATAATCTCCGCCGTTGAGGAGGGCAGGCGCATTTACGACAACATAAGAAAGTCTATTCAGTTTTTGCTTTCTTCAAACCTGTCGGAGGTGCTGTCAATATTCTTCTCGACTATGCTGGGATTTGTAATACTCAAACCCGTGCACCTGTTGTGGATAAACCTTATCACCGACTGCCTGCCTGCTCTGGCGCTTGGCATGGAGCGCGCCGAAAAGGACGTAATGAAACGCAAGCCGCGCCGCAGCGACGAGGGCATATTCTCGGGCGGACTGGGCGTAGACGTGCTTTTGCAGGGACTTTTGGTAACGATAATCACCATGGCGGCATACTTTGTAGGTCACTTCATGGAGAGCGGAGTGTGGGAGATAGCGCAGTCAAACGACGGCATGACAATGGCGTTCTTAGCCCTCTCAATGACAGAGGTTTTCCACTCGTTCAATATGCGGTCGCGCCGCAAGTCGATATTCAGCTTCAAGAAGCAAAACCCCATACTTTGGGCGGCTATGGCGCTGTCGCTCGTATGCACAACGGGAGTTATATACATTCCGTTTTTGCGCAATGCTTTCGGCTTTACCACAATAAGCCTCAAGGAATATTTCGTGGCTATGGCTCTTGCAGTTACTGTGATACCGATAATCGAGCTTGTAAAACTCGTTCAGCGCGCGTCTTCCAGAAACAAAGGCTGAAGCTAAACAACTTAATGTAAAAAAAGCGGGCGTCGTTTGTGCGATGTCCGCTTTGCTGTGTTACATATGTTCTGACCTATTCTACCGAAATAATGTAATAGTATACAGGCTGTCCGCCGTTGACAACGTTTATCTCCAGATCGGGATACTTGTTTTGAAGCTGCGCCGCAAGTGCCTGCGCCATATCCTCGTTTACGTCCGCGCCGTATATTATGGTGATGAACGAGCTGTCCCCCTTGACGAGCTTCTTTGTAAGCTTGTAACCCGCCTTTGCCAAGTCCCTGTCGATAAACGAGAGCTTGCCGTTCTCAATGGCGAGTATCTCGCCTTTCTTTATGGCGTGTCCCTCAAACTCCGAGTCGCGCGCCGCGAAAGTGAGCTGACCCGTAGATACGTTGTTGAGAGCTTCCGTCATAGCGTTGCGGTTGGTAACGAAATCAGCGCTCGGGTCAAAAGCCAGCATAGCCGAAAGTCCCTGAGGTATCGTGCGCGTCTGCAAAACACACACCTGTCTGTCGCTGACCAGCTTTGCAGCTTGTTCCGCGGCCATAATGATGTTCTTGTTGTTCGGCAGAACGAATACCGTCTTTGCGGGAGCGGAGCATATAGCTTCATATATGTCGTCCGTTGACGGGTTCATCGTCTGACCGCCGCTCACTATGCAGTCTACGCCTATATCGCGGAACATGCTTTCTATACCCGCACCCGCCGATACCGAAACGAAGCCGTAGTCATTTTCCGGCTGTGCAGGAACGAATACCTGCTTCGCGTCCTGCTTGCGCTGCTTGTGCTGCATTTTCATATTCTCTATCTTCGGAAGATTTATGCTTCCGAATTCCAGACCTTTTTGTATCGCCTTGCCCGGGTCGTTCGTGTGAACGTGTACCTTGATTATCTCGTCGTCGTCAACAACGACAACGCAGTCGCCTATGGTCTCAAGATAAGCTCTGAGCTTGCTTGCGTCGTCGCAGCCCTCTTCTTTTGTAATGAGCATTTCCGTGCAGTAGGTAAAGTTTATTACCTCGTCAAAGTCGCCGACTGTCGAAGCGAAGGTCTCAACGGTAACGGCTTTTTTCATTTCCGGATTTGCAGGCTGAACTATCTCGCCGCCCTTGAAAACACCCAGCATTGCTTCAAATATTATCAGCAAGCCCTTTCCGCCCGCGTCAACAACGCCTGCTTTTTTGAGAGCGGGGAGCTGGTCGGGCGTATTGTCAAGAGCCGTTTTGCATTCCTTGCATATCTCCTCCCAGAGCTGTACCTCGTCGGTAACGCTGCCCTCGAGCGACTTAGCCTTTTCATAGCCCATTCTCGCAACGGTAAGTATAGTGCCCTCCGTCGGGTTCATTACCGCCTTATATGCGTTCTCTACACCCAATCCGAGAGCATTTGTCAGGTCGGCACAGTCTGCCTCTTTTTTGCCTGCAAGACCTTTTGCGAAGCCCCTGAATATCAGCGACAGTATAACTCCCGAGTTTCCTCTCGCCCCTCTCAGCAAAGCCGACGCCGCCGACGCCGCTACCTCTGAAACGGTAACATCGTCGTGCATTATTTTCAGTTCGGAAAGAGTATTGCCTATTGCCATCGACATATTTGTGCCCGTATCTCCGTCAGGAACGGGGAAAACGTTCAGCTCGTCTACGGATTTTTTGTTATTTGCTATGGAATGTGCGCCGCTGATGATCGCGTCACGAAGAAGCTTGCCGTTAATCACTATGGTATCCTCCTATTTTACGACTGCATAGCGTCCACAAAGACGTTTATCTTTGCGACCTCTATCCCGGCGCTCTCCTCTAAGGTAAAGCGCACCTTGTTGATGATACTGTCAACTATCGCGGTGATATTTACGCCGTATGCAACGGTTATATGCAGATCGACAGTAAGCTTATTGTTGTTCTGACGGACAGCGACGCCGTTCTGAGCGTTCTCGCTCCCCAGAAGCGAACATATCCCCTGCACGGGAGAGCAACTGCTCAGCCCCGTAACTCCGAAGCAGCCGGAGGCGGTTTTAGCTATGAGTTTTTTCAGGTATCCCGATGAAAGCTCTATGCAGCCAATGTGATTATTGACCTTTATCATAACGAACACTCCTTTTCCGTCATAGTTACATACAATACTATTATAACATACGGCTGCTTTTTTTGCAAGAGCGGAGGACAAATTTTATTTACTGCGCTTGTAAATATTCCGTTAACGGCAGGAGGAAGCCGTTTTGGAGGTCATTTATCAATGGTACATTCTACATTTACAGATACGGAGCAGCTTGAAAAAATATCGTCATCGTGCAGCGATGTGAAAGGGTAAACGCTGCGCGTTATCTTTTCAACGCCCAGAAAGTCGCCGTCGGGCTTTGATGAAAGAGCCGTGAAGCTGTCAGCGCACAGCTTTTCCAGACGCTCCTCCACCTCGCCGCAAATATCTCCGCAGTTTGAGGCGTATGCAAGACTGTCGACCAGCTTTGCCTTTATCCTGAGCTTGTATACCATAACGTATTCGCCGTTTATGCGTTTTACGGTAGCAGTCCGCTTTACCAGATCTATGCCGACATTCAGCGGGTCGGTATCCTCTCTCAGACATATCTGCGAGCGTTCGAGCTTTCCCTCCAGCCAGCAGTAGCCCTCCGTCTCTTCCGCCGAAGCGGTGTAAATTATCTTTCCGTCATTTACTATCTGTGTGCCCTCGAAAAGCAGCTTTATATCCTCTTCCTCCGCGCTTTCGCTGCCTTCGCTTTCTTTTCCACCTTCGCCGCCCTCACTCTGTTTTTGGGACGGTTCTTCCTTTCTGATGATCGGTATCGCGGCAGTACGGGAGTTAGCGATACTTAGCAGATCCGTTTTCAGCGCCTTGCCGTCCTCGATAGCCGTGCGTATGATGTTTTCAACAGCTATGGCGGTCTCTACCTCGTTTTTCAGCTTTACGTCAAGGATATCGCGCGCCGTTGTACTGCTGCATATCACGGGAACACCCAGATAGGTCTGTTCGCTCCGTATAAAATAATCCAGAGTTTCGGAAAGCGGCACGGACAGCATATCGTTTCCGAGAACGATATATTTGCTGTGACCGATATTCAGCTTGCGCCCCAGAATGACCGACATCTGATCCATACATTGCGCCACGGTGTTGCCCTCCGCGGATACCACAATAGTGTTCGTCTGACTGCTGTCTATCGGGGTTGAAGAGCCTGCCCCCATGGACTGGAATATCTGTGCGCATACCTTGAACCGCGCGTTTTCTCCCTTGTCTATGCCGACCGCGGAAACGATAGCCTGCTTTTCAAGCTCCACAACCGATGAGCATGAGCTTATGCTCAGGGCTACCATAGCCGCAAGCACTATAATAATGAGCTTTTTAAGTCTGTCAGGAGTTTTCATTTTCGTCAGCCTCCTTTTGCAGAGTTTTTTCTTTTTTGTCTTTTTTGCCGCTTTTACTGTTTTTGCCGTTCGGCACGAGGAGCGCGAGCGCGGGTATCACGGCGGCAAGAAGTATCAGAGCCGCCGCGCATAATTTGCTGTTCTCCAGACTGCGTATGTCTGAGTATCTTATTATGAAGAAAACGCATATCAGCGCCAGAGCCGTTATCACGCAGTTAGCATAAGCGGGTCTTGCCTTCGGCGAGATATAGCTCAGACAGCGTCCCGCAAGGAATATACATATCCCCAGCTTTATCACCGCGAAGAGCGTCCATGTGATAAGAAAGAGCGCGTCAAAGCGTGCTATTACAGCCGAGTCTGAGTAGGAGCTGAGATGAAAGAACGGAAGCGGAGAAGAGTATGTGAAATTGCCGAGAATGGCTGTAAACAAAACTGCTATAGCCGCAACTGCGGCATACTTTATCGCGATATAGCTGTATACGGTCTTGCCGTATCCCGAGCGCAGATAAGGAAGCAGCAGGCAGGCTGTTACAAGCTCCGCGTTCCGCCCGAATGTGTCAGCCGCGCTGCTGAGGATATCGCCCATAGGGTCTTCTACGGAAATATTCAGATTGTGGATATCCAATTCTCCGCTCGTGCCCAAAAGTACAAGTATGAGCATAACGATAAACAGCGCCGCTGCGACTGCGGAGCTTCTCGCGATAGGTTCTGCGCCCAGCGTTGAAATATAAAGAGCTGTCAGAGCCATAAACAGAACTATCAGCTTTTTGGCGGAGAATATAGGGAAAGCGACGGTGATGAATTCCGAGAAATCACACATCAGCTTTATGCTGACCCACAAAAGAAATACTGCGTATAAGACGGATAAAACCGCTCCTACGGGTGCGGCGGCGTCGTAGCCTACCTCTACAACATTTTTGTCGGGGAATTTTCTTATCAGCAAAAGAGGGAATATCAGCAGTAAGGCTTGCAGCGCATTTGAGAAAAGTCCGCCCAAGATAGTTATCAGCGTGTTTTCATTGCCTGCCGGAGAGTAGGTCATAGTTATGAACAGCCTGCCTACAAGAAGCAGACATATAAGCTGTACTCCGGAAATGGCGGTAGTTTTTTTCATTTGCCTATCACTCCTCTGTTGAACTTTCGCCGGAAGCCTTAAAGTCGCTGACGAGCGTTTGAGTTTTTTCCAGCTTTTTAAATCCTGCCCTGATAAATATATCCTTGAAGCCCGAGCCGAAGAACGGCGTCACAGGCGCGGTGTAGGGTATACCGTTGTCCGAAAGAGCGCAGGCGTTTACCAACACGGCTGCCGATACAAGAGTTATACCGTAAAGACCTGCAATGCCGCCCGCTATTATCATAACTATGCGAAGTATCGAGGTCTGCTGATTAAGGTTGGGTATAACGAACGAAGCCGTCGCCGTAAGACCGATTATTATCAGTATCGGAGCGGAGATAAGTCCGCTGTTGACTGCCGCGTCGCCGATTATAAGTCCTCCTACTATCGAGACCGCTCCGCCGACCGTTTTAGGCAAACGTATGCCTGCTTCTCTGAGTATCTCATACATCAGCGTGATTATCACTACGTCGAACATCAGCGGATACGGGGTGCTTTCCTCCGATACCACAAGACTGAGCAGCAGCTTGTAGGAGAATGTTTCGGAGTGGAACGTCGCCAAAGCCACATATACTCCCGGGAGCATTACGGCAAGAATAAACGACAGATACTTTATACATCGTATATACGCCGCGTAATACGGGCGGTGCGCGTAGTCGTCTACGGTGTTGAAGTTTTCGATAAAAAAGCTCGGTACAAGCAGCGTGAACGGAGTCCCGTCTATGATAACTCCTACCTTGCCCTCGCAAAGCTTCGCTGCGAACGCGTCAGGTCTGTCGGTAGTCTGAACGTCCGAAAACAGGCTCTTGCTGCTCTTCATAAGATACGGCATAACGTAGCCGCTGCTGAGAACGGTCTCCAGCTTTATAGAGGCGAGCCTTTTGCGAACGCTGTCTACAAGCTCGGGAGAGCAGCGGTCAGCCATATATGCAATACAGACATCGGTCTTGCTTTTTGTTCCCGCCTTTGAAAGCTCAAAGCGCAGGCAGGGGGTCTTTAGCCGCCGCCTTACCAGAGATACGTTAGTCCTCAATACTTCTATAAAGCCGTCTCTGCCGCCCAGTACGTTCAGGTCGCTCGTAGGCTCGTCTATCGAACGCTTGTCAAATCCCTGTATGCCAAACAGATAACCTTTGGCAAGACCGTCCACAAGAACGAGCGCAAAGCCGGCAAAAAGCTGAGTTACAGCCTCGCCGTAATCAAAGCAGGTACGTCTTTCGGCGGATAGCAGACTTTGCTTTGTAAGGTAGTCGGCTATATCCTGCGCAGTTGAACCGTCGGGCAGCGAAAGAGAGGTCAGCGGGTGGAACAGAAGCTCCGTCATAATAGATGTTGAAGCCATGCTTTCTATTGAAACAACGGCGCATTTATGAGAACTTACAAGCACCTCCATGATGTTCAGATCCATTGTAGAGCCTGTTATGGAGCGAAGATCAAGAAGCGCTTGTTCCAGAGAACTTGCTATTCTGACATCCTCATAATTTGTGCAGTCGGGAAATCGAGGCATAAAAATGCTCCTTTCAATTTTGTATTCGCAATGTATTATTTGCACATTTCGCGGAAAAATACAAACAGACTTTTGGTCGCTATTGTGAAAGGAGATATCGTTTTGCTTATCGTATTTTTAAGAGCGGCGCTTTTATACGTTGTGGTCGTTTTTGCGATACGTCTTATGGGAAAACGGCAGTTGGGAGAGCTTCAGCCGTCGGAGTTCGTTATCACCATACTGATATCCAACATCGCCACGCTCCCGATAGAAGATCCGGGAACGCCTATGCTTCTCGGGATAGTCCCTATACTCACGCTCGTATGTCTGGACGTCATTATGTCGGCTGCAACGCTGAGATCGCGCAAGCTGCGCAGGATAGTTTCCGGCAGTCCCAAGATAATCATCTCCAACGGCGAGATAGACCAGAAACAGCTCAAGGAGCTTCGTTATACCGCCGACGACGTCCTTGAGGCTTTGCGCTCACAGGGGATCTTTGATGTTTCGGAAGTGCAGTACGCTGTGATAGAAACTACGGGAGCGGTGAGCGCGTATCTTAAATCATCAAAGCAGCCGCGCAACGGCGAGAGCGTCCGCCCGACCGACGACCCTCCGCAGGTGGTCATAGACGACGGAGATGTCGTGAAGCGTTCGCTGGGCTTTCTGGGACTTACCGAAGCATGGCTGTCCGATATACTCAACGGAGAAAAAAAGACGCCGCATGATGTTTTCCTCATGACGGCGAGATCCGACGGCAGCTATAAGATAATAGAAAAGGAGAAAGGCGTATGAAAAGGGTATGGCTGTGCTGCGGGATACTTGTTGCGATATTTTTGTTCGGTATAGGCTGGTCGGCGTATCTGAAAAGCTTCAGCAGCGAGATAAACGAACTTATAGATAAGGCACAGCAGCTTGCTGAAACGCGCGATCCAAAAACCGAAGAGGTCATAGAGGAGCTGAGCGGATATTGGAGCGATATGGCTTCTCTTGCGGCGTATTTTGAGAGCGCGCAGAGCCTTAGCGGTATCGGCGACGCTGCCGCTAAGATAGCGTATCTCTATGAAAAAGACAATGACGAATTCTTCTCCGAGTGCGAGGTGATACGAGGCGGAGTAGACAGGATATATCGAAGCAACGTTCCCTTGCTTCCCAACAGGTAGAAGCGGTATATATGCTTAAACAAAAAGCTCCCGGCGTCATAAAGACGTCTGGAGCTTTTAAAGTTATGACTGTTTTACTTGCGTGCCTTTGCAGGGCGTGCCGCCGCAGCTTTTTTCAGCTTATGACGCTGCCATTTTACCCACAGCGTCGGGGCTATGCAGTTGGAGGAGTAAACGCCCGATATCATTCCGACTATTATCGGGAGCGAGAAGCTCATTATCGAGGTTATTCCCGAAATATAGCATACTATACATACTGTCAGCATAGCCGCAACGGTAGTTACGGTCGTGTGTATTGACCTGCCGAGCGTTTCGGTAACGCTCTTGTCCACAAGCTCGCCTATCTCCGCTTTTGCGCCCATTATACGTCTGTTTTCGCGTATCCTGTCGTAGATTATGATAGTTGCGTTTATGGAGTAGCCGAGGATAGTAAGCAAAACGGCAACAAAGTTTGAATCTATGCTGTATCCGAACAGCACGAACGCTCCGTAAACGAAGAACATATCGTGAATGAGGGCGGCAACGCACATACAGCCTGCCGATATACCGCCGATGTTCTTGAACCTGAAGCCGATGTATATTACCATGACTATCGCGGCGAATATTACGGCAACAAGGCACTTGAAGAAAAATTCCTTACCGTTGGAGGCTGCAACGTCCGTAGAGCTGAGAAGCTCCAGCTCGTTGTCCGCAAACGTTTCGTCCAGAGCTTCCTTGACGGCGAGCTGCTTTTCTGATGAAATTCCCTGCTTTGACGCGAATGTGAGCTTTACGGTCTTTGAATTGTCCGCCATGCTCTCTCCCGTGGTAACTGTGACCGTTTCGCCTGACACGTCCTTGACCGTCTGTGCGACGGCATTGGTATCTATCGTTCCGATGTAGTTGTATTCGATGATAGTACCGCCCTCGAACTCGACCGCGATATTCAGTCCCTTTATAAAGGTAATCACAAGGAACAGCACTATCAGCGTGCATGAAGCTATATAGAACTTTACGCTGTGCTTATTGACATTCAGCGTGCGGCGTTTCTTTTCGGGAGCTACTCCGTTATACAGCGCGTGCTTTCTGAACACCTTGAACTTTGAAAGCGAAGCGAGCATAAGTCTGGAACAGAATATACCGAATACAAAGTTAAGGAGTATGCCGATAAGGAGCGTGTAGCCGAGAGAGTATATCGTACCTGCCGTAGAAGCGCCAAAGGCAAAGAACAGCGGCTTCAGCAGAGTACCGAACAAGCTGTCGGTAGGGCCGAACGCGCCCATGAGTATAACGGCTACGAATACTACCGTTATGTTGCTGTCAAATACGGCTGACCAAGCTCTCTTGTAACCAAGCTCTATGGCTCCGTTGAGCGACTTGCCGTTGCGAAGCTCTTCTTTTATTCTTTCAGCGGTGATTATGTTTGCGTCAACGCCCATACCTACCGAAAGTATGATACCCGCGATACCCGGGATAGTCAGCG
Organism: uncultured Clostridia bacterium; assembly: GCA_947631995.1. Classification (GTDB taxonomy): domain Bacteria; phylum Bacillota; class Clostridia; order Oscillospirales; family Ruminococcaceae; genus UBA7477. The sequence continues at coordinate 64,504 of CANRNT010000002.1, forward strand.
TGAAGCTGTCAAACGGAGCGAAAAAGCCCGATATGGCGGCAAGCGAACCTGCGACCTGTCCGCAGAGGGCAATGCAGGCAACAAATCCCGGAAGCCTGTATACTGCTATCATATATATCGCGATTATTATCATCGCTATTATGCCCGCGTACACCATAGCCGTCCTCGCACCCGTGCCGAGTGTAGGAGAAATAGTGCTCGTGCTGGTGGCGGTCATTTTTATAGGAAGCGCGCCTGCGTTTATCTTGTCCGCAAGAGATTTCGCGCTCTCATAGGTGAAGTTTCCCGATATGGTAGCGTGTCCGTCGGTGATGTCAGCGCTTACGGTAGCCGTGGAAATATTGGTGTCGTCCATCCAGGTGGATATATATCCTCCGCTTGCGTGAAGCTCTTTGGTCGCGTCGGCAAACGCCTTTGTACCCGTGCTGTTAAGTGTAAGAGCTACCTCCCACTTGCCCGTGTCGGGGTTCTGATAAGCTGTGGCGTTATCAACGGCAGTACCCGTCATTATAAGCTCTCCGTCAGCCTCCTGACCCTTGACAAACTTCAGCTCAGCCATATCGCCCAGCTCGTTGACGGCTTGCTCGGCGTTGAAATCAGTTTCTCCCGAAGCCCAAGGGAATGATACCATTACCCTGTCCTTTGCGGCGTCGACATAGACCTCGCTGTCGGTGATATTGAGGCTTACAAGACGCTGTTCGATAACGGTCTTTGCCGCTTCCAGCTCGTCCGCGGAAGCATCAACATCGTCCGCAGGCTCAAATGTAGCGTTTACGCCTCCCTGTATATCTATTCCCCAGCGTATCTCATCAACGCTTTTTATATATGTTTTGGGAATATCGCCGTATGTGATATGAAATCCTGCTATCGTAAGATACGAAAACAGCGCTATCAGCACAACGACGATAAAAAAAGTCTTTTTCTTGGCACGTCGCACTTTTACTTATCCTCCTGTAAATAAACTTTATGAGAAAATATCATTCACTCTACTATTATAGATGTAATTTGCCAAAAAGTCAAGAGCTATTTTATTTTGCCCGTGAAAATATGCCTGTGACAGCCCATCTGCGGCCAATGCTCCGCGGACGATTGACTTTATCGGCGAGCGGTGTTATAATTATTTAAGCGGAAAGGAAGTGCGTCAATGAGCTATACTGTCGGAGTTTCAACAGCCTGTCTGTACCCAATGCTTACCGAGCAGGCGCTTTTGGAGCTGTGCAAAAGCGGTATAGACACGGTAGAGATATTCATAAACGCTCCCTGCGAGCTGGAAAAGAGACCTCTTCGCGAGCTGAAAAGTATGCTTGAGCATTACGGAGTAAAAGCCGTATCTATGCACCCATTTACCTGCGAGATAGAGTCTATGATGTTTTTTACCGATTATCCGAGACGTTTTAACGACGGGCTGGACTATTACAGAAAATTTTTCTCCGCAATGGAGTATCTGGGCTCGGAGATATTCGTGCTGCACGGCAACAATAAGCATAACAAATGCCGCGACGACGTATATTTTTCACGCTTTCTGCGTTTCAACGAGGCTTCCGCAGAGTATGGAGTTACCGTTGCTCAGGAGAACGTCGCAAGGTGCAGCAGCGGCGATATCGAGTTTCTGAAGAAAATGAAAGACGCGCTCGGCGATAAGGCAAAATTCGTGCTGGATACAAAGCAGGCGGTCAGAGCGGGATACGACCCTTACGATATGGTAAGAGAGCTGGGGAGCAATATCTGTCATGTGCATATCAGCGACCATGACGACGGCAGCGATTGCAAGCTTGTCGGCACGGGAAAGCTGGACTGTAAAAAATTCATCGCGGCAATGGAGGAAAACTCGGTCAGCGCGGCTGTGATACTGGAGCTGTACTGCTCGGGGTTCAAGAGCGTAAAAGAGCTTAAAGAAAATTACCTTTTTATAAAAAATAATTTATAGCAGTTATAGATAACACATCATTTGGGAGCATACTTTTTTGTATGCTCCTTTTTGCCATATATTAACTTTTTATACAGAACGTTGTCGAATTAAAACTGTGGAAGCGCTGCTTGCCGTCATGATATCATATAGTCGGAGATAATAAAAGAAAGCAACTAAAATGCGCGCCGACGGCGTATTGGACGGAGGAGGTGAAGAAACTGGGAAAAACATTAGCTCAGGCTGTAAAAAGGCGCACGCTCATGACCGAAGAGCTTCCGGGCGGTATGCTGCGGTATGAGCTGTTCGGCGATGAAACGGATAACAGCGAATATCCTGTGTCGTATGGCGTCAGGATAACGGGCAGACTTGCGGCGGATACCGAATGTGCGGAGATATGTGACGTGACTGAAAACCGCGAGTACGCGCAGCAGCTCTTTGAAAGGCTCGTATTATATACGGCTCTGCCCTCCGAGCTGGAGTATGCAGCAGAGGATTTCCTGTGTGAAAAATACAGCGTGTGACCCTCAAAAACAGCCTTGCCCGAGCAAAACACGGGGCAAAATTTGAAAAAATCATGAAAAAATAATAAAACAACTTGCATTTGACCACAATATATGCTACAATATCAGTATGAGAGATACAAAATTATTGGTGTTGTGTATCGCAATATCAATGATAGTTAAAAGTAAGGGGGATAAAAATGAGATGTCCGTTCTGCGGCTGTGAGGATACAAAGGTGATAGATTCGCGGCCTAGTGATGAAAAAAAGCGGAGGAGAAGAGAGTGTCCGCAATGTTCTAAACGCTTTACTACATATGAGGTAGTAGAAAAGCCGACGCTTATGGTGTATAAAAAAGACGGAAGCTTTGAGCCTTTCGATAAAGGCAAGCTTGCAAAGGGCATACAGAACGCTATAAAAAAGCGTCCTATAAGCGTTGAGCAGATGAACGAACTGGTAGACGATATCGAGAATACCTACGCAAATGCTATGCAGACCGAGACCACAACGCTGGAGATAGGCGATAAGGTGCTTGCGGGTCTGAAAAAGCTCGACCATGTCGCTTATGTGAGGTTTGCGTCGGTCTATAAGGATTTCAACGATGTTGACAGCTTTATACATATAATTTCAGAGCTTGGCAAGAACGAGTGAGCTGACGGGTATGTCTGATCATCATGGTTTTTTGGGCGCATTTTATAAATGCGTCCTTTTTTATTGCAATTCGGAAAATAATGTGTTATAATATAAACTGGGTATGTATGCAGATATATACCGTGCGAAAAAAGAAAAGACAGAAACATTGGGGAGAGAGTATGAAACATAATTTTACGGTTTTTCAGAAGATAATGACGGTCTTGTTTATAGCGCTGGAGATCGCTGTCGCGGTATGCGACATTTATAAGCTGGTCTCAGCCGGACAGGACAGCGGCGGAAAGTATTATTACGCCGTGAATTTGGCGCTGTGCGTACTGCTGCTGGCGGTATTCCTTGTGCTTATTTTTGATCCGAAGATATGCGTCAGCGAGGACGATACGGATAAGCCCGAACAGCTTTATCCGCTGATATCGGCTTCGAGAACGTATATGTGCTTTATAGCGGTGGATATCGCGGCGATATTTGCGTTCGTGATGTTTTTCTCAAAGTATTTTAAACACCCCGCGCTGATAATTGTCATTGGCGGAGTGCTGATATTCATAGCGGGCGCGGTGAAGTACATAATAGATTCGCGTAAGATAGGCTTTGCCGATCCCGATGAAGAGGAAAAGGAAAATGCTGCGCCTAAAGCGGCAGAAGCTGAAGCTGATAAGGCAGAAGAAACCGCGGAAGAAACCGAGCAGACTGCCGAAGCGACAGAGGAAACCGCGGAAGAAACCGAGGAAATCGAAGAAGTGTCAGAGGAAACCGCGGAGGAAACCGTGGAGACCGAAGAAGCGGCAGAGGAAGTTACGGAAGAAGCCGAGGAGACCGAAGAAGCGTCAGAGGAAACGGCGGAAGAAATGGATACAAAGCAGGAAGAAGAGCCTGTCAGCGAGACGTAAAACGGCTGACGGCGGATCGGGTGAGAGAATTGTCGGCAAAAAGGAAAAGAAGATCTGCGCGGTCTGCTTACGGGAAGGATATTTTCCGTGAGATAAAAAGATCGCTGGGCAGATTTATGTCAATATTTCTGATAGTCGCGCTGGGCACGGGCTTCTTTGCGGGCATAAAATCGACCATGCCCGACATGAAGGAGTCGGCGGCAGAGTTTTTTAAGGAAAACTGCCTTATGGACTTAAAGCTGGTGTCTAACGTTGGTTTTAAGTACAGCGACCTGCAGGCTGTCGAAGGGCTTGAGGGCGTAAAGGGCGTGTCGGCAGGATATTCCTGCGACGTTTATTATAATTATGACGGTCAGAATCAGGCGGTAAAGGTAATGTCCTATGATACTGATTCTGACAGCGGCAGCAATGACTATCTTAACAGACCGATACTCATAGAGGGCAGACTGCCCGAAAACAGCGGCGAATGTGTCGTTGAAAACACGATGAAAACGCCTGATTCATACAAGATAGGCGAACAGTTGACGCTCTCTTCTCCGTACAGTGATACCGATATATCGGAGTATTTCACGCACGATACTTTTACGGTGGTGGGTATAGTCGCATCACCGCTTTATATAGGCTATGAGAGAGATGCAACAACGATAGGCAGCGGCAGCATAAACAGCTTTATACTTATCCCCGAGGACGATTTTTCGATGAGCTACTATACCGAGCTGTATGTTGCGTTTGACGGAACGGACGAGCTGGGACCGTTCTCCGATGAGTATACCGACGCTGTCGAAGAAAAGAAAAAGCCGATAGTTGAGGCTTTTAAAAGCTCTATTGACGAGCGTATGAGCGATACGCGTAAGGACGCGGAAGAACAGCTCGACTCCGCCGAAAGCAGGATATCGGAGCTGGAGAGCATACTTGCTATGGACGACGCGGAGCTTGCTCGGTATACAGAAGCGCTGTCAGAGGAGACAGAGCAGCTCAGAGCAAAGCTGGAAAACAGTTCGGACGCGCTGTCGGCGGCTGCGCTCACGCAAAAGGAGAGAAAGCTGCGTACACTTCAAGGGCTTATTATGGCAAGGCAGGCAGGCGACAGCTCCGCTGATGAACAGCTCGCAGGAGAGATAGCCGCCGCAAAGGAAAGTACGGAAGAAATAAAAGCGCAGCTTGAACAGATACCTGAGACCAAGATATACGAGTTCACGAGATTTTCCAGCAACGATTACGCTTCGTTCGCAGGCGATAGTGAAAAGATAGACGCTATCGCAAAGGTGTTCCCCGTGTTCTTCGTGTTCATAGCGGCGCTGGTGTGCCTTACCACCATGACCAGAATGGTGGACGAAAAGCGCATAGAGATAGGAACATATAAGGCTCTGGGATATTCGTCGTTCAGGATAGTAATGAAGTATCTTATATACGCCATTGTGCCGACGGTCACGGGAACGTTGATAGGAACTGCGATAGGCTTCAGAGTTTTTCCGTATATCATCTATAACAGCTATAAGATACTTTACAATATCCCGTCGATAGATACTCCGTTCCGTGTGGATCTGGCTTTCTGGTGCGCGGTAGTTGCGCTGATATCCGTCAGCGTTACGGTCATAGCCTCCTGCTATGCGGCGCTGTCGGCGCGTCCCGCGCAGCTTATGAGACCGAAAGCTCCTGCGGCAGGCAAGAGGGTATTTCTTGAGAAGATAACGCCGCTGTGGAAGCGTCTGGGATTTCTTACTAAAGTAACGCTGCGAAATCTGCTTCGCTATAAAAAGAGGTTCGCTATGACGCTTATCGGTGTTGCCGGCTGTACCGCTCTGATAATGACCGCGTTTGGCATAAAGCACAGCATAAGCGAGATAGTCGATCTCCAGTTTGAGAGCATTTTGCAGTACGACGCTGTGACGGTACTCAACAGGGACAGCGAGGATATCGACCGCAATGTCGACCCGCTTCTCGATGAAGACCCCGATGTGGACAGTCACCTGCGGATAAGCGAGACCGACTGTACCGTCAAAGCCAACGGGCTTTCTTACGGCGCGAGCCTTATCGTTCCCGAAAATGCCGATGTCATTGACGACTTTATAAGGATCAGCGACTGCGAAACGGGAGAGAATATATCCCTCGGCGACGGCGAGATAGTTATAACGGAGAAAATAACACAGCTTCTTGGCGTGTCGGTCGGCGATGAGATAGAGCTGGAGATCACCGACAAAAAGACGGTCAAGCTGAAAATAAGCAGTATAGCCGAAAACTATGCTATGCACTATATCTATATTTCTCCGCAGACATACGAGGATATCTACGGCGAGCAGGCGCAGTACAATCAGGCGTATATAAAGCTCGCGGAGAACGCTGATACAACGTCGTTTTCGGAGCGGCTCATAGCGCAGGACGAGTTTTTGGGAATAGTGTTTATGGACGACAAGGCGGAGAGCTTTTTCTCGTCGATAGACAGCCTTAACGCGATAGTCTGGCTGCTGATAATATGCGCCGCGCTTCTGGCGTTCATAGTGCTTTACGACCTTGCAAATATAAACATAACCGAAAGAGTAAGAGAAATAGCAACTCTTAAAGTATTGGGATTTTACGACGGGGAAACATCGGCCTATATCTACCGTGAGAATATATATACTACGGTGATAGGCATAATCCTCGGCTGGGCGCTGGGACTTGTTCTGCACAGGTTCGTCGTGCTTACAGCGGAAGTAGACCTTGTTATGTTCGCAAGGGAAATGGTGTGGTACGGATACATTCTCTCGGCTCTGCTGACTGCGGTATTTGCCGTTATGGTGAATGTGGTACTGCATTTCAAGCTCAAAAAGATAGATATGGTTGAGTCACTCAAATCTATAGAATAAATTTTAACGGAGGTATAATTATGGAAAAATGTAACTGCAGCAACTGCAATTGCAGCGAGGAGAAAAACTATGTGTCGGACGCTCTGACTCTGATACTCACGTTCTTGGTGGGTGTGCTGACGGGTCTGCTCATCTATATGGGTCTGCGTAAAGAAGATGAGCTGCCGGACGGCCCTGACGACGAGGAAGTGTATGACGATCTCTGGGATCTTCAGGAAGCCGACGAGGGCCTTACACAGACCAATATGGAGGACGTCGAGAACGAAACGAATTCCTACTCGTTTTAAAATTCTGAAAGGAGATCAGGTAATATATTATGAAATTAGGTATGGTCGGTCTGCCGAATGTCGGCAAAAGCACGCTGTTCAACGCGCTTACTAATGCAGGAGCCGAATCGGCGAATTATCCGTTTTGTACGATAGAAAAAAACGTCGGTATAGTGTCCGTTCCCGATGTAAGACTGGACAAGCTGGCGCAGATGTACAGCCCCGAAAAGTTCACGCCCGCAACGCTTGAATTTGTTGATATCGCAGGACTTGTAAAGGGAGCTTCAAAAGGCGAGGGACTTGGAAACAAGTTCCTTGCCGATATAAGGGAAGTTGACGCCATTGTGCACGTTGTCCGCTGCTTTGAGGACGTGAACATAATACACGTTGACGGCAGCATTGACCCCAAAAGAGATATCGAGACCATTGACTTGGAGCTTATACTATCCGATCTGGAAATGGTCGAAAGACGTATCGACAGGACTAAAAAGCTTATAAAGGGCGACAAAAAATATCAGGCTGAGCTTGAAATGCTCGAGGCGCTGAAGGAGCACCTTGAAAGCGGCAAGTCGGCTCGCTCTTTCCCGTTTGACGAGGAGGGTCTGGAGGCTATAAAAACTACGCCGCTGCTCTCGCAAAAGCCCGTTATATATGCCGCCAACCTCTCGGAGGAGGATTTCACGGGGGATATAAACAACAGCGCGCATTACAATACCGTCTGCGAGATAGCAAAAGCGGAGGGTTCGGTAGTACTGCCTATTTGTGCGCAGATAGAAGCCGAGATATCCGATATGAGCGATGAGGACAAGGCTATGTTCCTCAGCGACTTGGGCCTTGAAGAGTCGGGTCTCAACAGAATTATACAGGTCGGCTATGACCTGCTCGGACTTATGTCGTTTCTTACGGCAGGTCCGCAGGAGGTGAGAGCGTGGACAATACGCAAGGGCACGAAAGCTCCGCAGGCGGCAGGCAAGATACACACCGACTTTGAAAAAGGCTTCATACGCGCCGAAGTGGTGAATTTTGACGACCTCGTAAGCTGCGGTTCTATGGCGGCGGCAAAGGAAAAAGGTCTTGTGCGCTCGGAGGGAAAAGAGTATGTTATGCAGGACGGCGATGTAGTTCTGTTCCGCTTTAACGTATAAGGAGGACAAAATGGCTTCATACAAAGAGCTCGACGCTAACAAAGTACCGCGCTATCTGGGAATAGCATTCACGGGTATAGGCGCGATAATGCTGATAGTATTCATAGGCATGGCGATACGCATGTTTGCGGTGACGAGCAGCTATGAAAAAATCAACTCTACCATATACGACATAACATATACCAAAAATAACGACGGTGAGTCGCAAAAGAGAGTCACCGTTGAATACAGATTAGGCGGGGAGATGTATCAGCAGGTTTTGCCAAGCACCGACAGCTCGATGAGAGTAGGGCAGACCGTTGCCATATATGTTGACCCCGACGACCCCAAAAGCATAGAGACCGTGGAGTTCTTTGTGGTGATGATGGCGATATTCGGCGGCATGGGCGCGGTATTCGGCACGATAGGAATTATATTCTTGATAAAATGCAAAGACTACCGCAAACAGCTGATAGACGGGGGCAGGGGCGAGCCCGTGTATGCAACAATTACATATGCAGGAGAAGCAAACGTCGAGGTAAACGGCCGTAAAGCATACCATGTAAAAGCAAACTGGACGGACGAGCTCGGCGCGGAGCATGAGCTAAAATCGCGGCTCACGTTTACCGACCCGAATTTGTATATTGCAGAGGGAGACGAGATACAGGTGTATATAGACCCCAAAAATTACAAGCATTATCATGTTTGTCTGGAAGAGCTTGAAGAAAAGTTTGTACAAGAGGCAGGAGATGAGCCGTGAGTTTTGTAAGCTTTAAGGACGTTTATAAACGTTATCAAATGGGAGAAGTTACCATAACAGCGTCGGACGGGGTAACGTTCGACATAGAAAAAGGCGAGTTTGCCGTGATAGTAGGGGCGAGCGGAGCGGGAAAGACTACCGTTCTGAATATGCTGGGCGGCATGGATACCTGCGACGAGGGCAGCATAACGGTAGACGGGCAGGATATAGCGCGCTTCAATAACAAGCAGCTCACCGCGTACCGAAGATACGATATAGGCTTCGTTTTCCAGTTTTACAATCTGGTAAACAACCTGACCGCGCTTGAAAACGTCGAGCTGGCTTCGCAGATAAGCAGGGACTATATCCCAGCCGACGAAATGCTCAAAAAAGTAGGACTGGAGGAGCGAATGAACAACTTTCCCTCGCAGCTCTCGGGAGGGGAGCAGCAGAGGGTGTCGATAGCCAGAGCGCTCGCGAAAAAGCCGAAGCTTCTGCTGTGCGACGAGCCTACGGGCGCGCTTGACTACAACACAGGCAAGAACATTCTGAAGCTTTTGCAGGACACCTGCCGCGAGGATGGTATGACCGTTATAGTTATAACGCATAACCTCGCTATCGCACCTATGGCGGACAGGGTGATACGGCTGAAAAACAGCAGGATAGAGAGTGTAAGCATAAACGAAAAACCCAAAGACGTTTCAACCATAGAGTGGTAAGGCTTGCATTTTGAAAAACGGACGGTATCGCATAAAGTGACGTATTTTTTATACAGAATGGGTAATTATAGGCAATAGTGTTAAAAACTCGGGTGCAAATATTCACGAAATGATTATACTTTCGACAAAAAAATATGTTATAATAGAAATTGCAAGAGAAAACGACACGGCTTTTCAAAAAAGGGCGGAGCAGGTGAAGTAAAAATGATCGATCAGAGAATAGATGAAATACGCAGACTTTACGGCGATGAAACAAAGTTCATCGTTGCCGACAGCGAGCTGAATATACTGTACTCGTCGTGCCCGAACATATTTACAGAGCTTGATAAAAGTATGTTCAGCAAGACTTCTTGGGAGCCGCGCGATACGCCAGATTTTCCGATAACAGAAAAACGCGTGCTGACCTTGCAGGACAACGGCGTAAAGTACGTTGCAACGGTGCGGCCGATAGAGGACGAGGGCGAGAGCTACTACTGTATCGAAATACTTGACAGCCGCGATGTTACACAGCTTTTGCACTATTCGCCTGCGGGAATGGCTGAGATGTATATGTTTTCGAGACTGCGCGAGGCGACGCACAACGTAAACTCTGGCATACAGCTGACGACCGAAGCATTTTTCAGGGCAGGGATATATAACAAAAGCGGCGAGGAGTGCTTCAACAGGGGCTGCGATATGATAATGTCCGCGATCATAAATAAGGACGAGTATCTGCATTATCTCAGGAACGACCTCAGACCCGTGTGCGTTGACCTGTCAAAATATACGGAGAGCCTTTGCAATTACTGTATAGCAAGGCTTGCTTATACTGCAAGGAAGATAGATATAACGTATGATATAGAAAAAGGCTGTCACGCCGTTTGCGACCCCGACAGATATTGCAGCGCGATAATGAACCTGTTTGTAAACGCCGTTAAGTACAACATATCCGAAACGAGGGAAATACACCTTTCGATGAAAAAGGCAGGCAAAGAGGTGCATATAACGGTGAGCGACAACGGCGTCGGAATGTCGCTGGAGGAGATAGAAAAAGCGTTCGTGCCTTATGCGCTTTGCGATATTGCCCAGAGCGGTATGGGGCTCGGCTTGCCGCTGATATATGAATTCGGGCGGACGTTTGGCGGCAGCGCTGCCATACTTTCAAAGCTCGACAGCGGCACGTCAGTATCGGTAAGGATAGAGGCGGCAGGCGATGAAGAAAAGGTAAGCTGCACCGAACACAGCTATCTGAACGGCAGGTTCTCATTGACAGACCTTTATATCGGACAAATGAAAGAAGCCGCATTATGACGGGAGGATCTCCGCCGTGCGGCTTTTTTATGCGCATTTATGCGCTTATGACAGCAAAAAAATGACCGCCCAAGCGAGCGGTCATTTTAAATTTAGTGGATATTACTTGCTCTTCTTTGTAGCAACTACAGCTACGCCTGCGAGTGCGAGACCTGCAAGTGCAAGACCTGCGGAAGCGCCTGTCGGCTTGTTGCTGTTGTCTTTCTTATCGCCAGCGCCGCCAGCAGCACCGCCAGCTGCGCCGCCAGCAGCAAGCTCTTTGCCTTCCTTGTCAAGGAGCTTGAGACCGGATATTGTAACAGTACCCTGCTTAGTAGGTGTTTTGGTCTCATCTTTTACAGGATCTATCCAGTATATCTGTACCTGAAGAGACTCAATGTCAGAAACTTCGCCCTCAATAGCCCATTCAACTACATGAGAGTCTGTATCTTTGCACTCCCATTTACAAGTATCAGTCCAATTTCCTCCGACATTTCCGCCTATACAACCATTAGCATTAGCAGAATCGACCTGTATAGTTACCTGCATTTTAGCTATGCTCTTAGCGTCGATCTTGCTTGTGTCAACACCAAAATCCTTAAGGAAAAAGCAAGCTGTACCATAAGTCTTGTTAATATGCGGGTCGCTTGGATCGGGTTTACCGAAATCGGAACCTGCTGCGTTTATATCTGGGTTACTTTTGATAGTAACAGTATTAGCAGCAGAAGCTGAGATAACGGACGTTGCAGCAATGGCGCAAGCTGCCAAAGCTGCGAAAATTCTTCTCAATTTCATTGTACTTTCCTCCAAATTCCAAATAATATAAGATCGTATAGCGTTCGGCAGCGGTCAGTCCGCGCCGTATCACTAATTTAATTTTACCTTGTTTTTCAATCTTTGTCAACCTGTTTTCAGGTTTTCGGGTGACGAAAATATGAGCTTGGTTTTAGGCGAATTGCACAAGTAAACGATTGCAATTCTATTAAATGTATATAAAATCTAATAATTCTGCATAAAAACAGAAAAGCCGCCAAAAAGCGACTTTTCTGCCAATCTTATATTATTCGGCTTTGGAAAGCACCGAATAAGTCAAATTTGATTACTTGCTCTTCTTTGTAGCAACTACTGCAACGCCTGCGAGTGCGAGACCTGCAAGTGCAAGACCTGCGGAAGCACCTGTCTTAGGAGTTTCGGAAGAACCGCCAGCACCACCAGCACCACCGGCAGCGCCGCCAGCTGCTGCAACTACTTCTTTGCCGTCCTTGTCAAGGAGCTTGAGGCCGGATATTGTAACAGTACCCGGTCCGTCGTATGATACGAGTTCGCCCGTTGCTGACCAAGTAGCCTTCGGATTTACCCAGTGAATCTGTACTTCCAAAGAAGCAAGGTCAAGTTCTTTATCAAGTTCCCATGACCAAGCGGCTGTCTTCTTACTGCTCTCATCGTAAGTCTGGGATGCAGAAGTCCAAGAACCACCAGCTACGTTTGCACCTATAGCGCCGTTGCAAAAACCGGTATCTGCTTTTACAGTTACTTCTATTTTGACTACGCTCTTAGCGTCGATCTTAGCTGCGTCAATTCCAAAATCAGAAAGCTTAACGGCAGCGGTAAGATCGTCCTTAGCATGGGGCTCTGTTGCCTTGTCAAATTTACCGATAGTACCGCTATCTTTTGTCATATCAGACTGACCTTTGATAGTAATAGCGTCAGCCGCGCTAGCTGAGATAACGGACGTTGCAGCAATGGCGCAGGCTGCCAAAGCTGCGAAAATTCTTCTCAATTTCATAATTGAACATTCCTTTCAAAATAAATTTTATACTTATATTTTACATGAAAAAAGCCTCTTTTTCAAGGCACATTGTACATAAAACTTTTTTTTTTTTTTGTTGAAAATGCACAAGTATGCACAAGTAATCGTTTGCAAAGAACCAAATGGCATATATTTCCTCTGCGGCAAATGAATGTAAATCGACGCAAAAAAAGTCCGTCGGGCGGCAGCGCTCGGCGGAGAGAAAGGGTGTTTTGTATATTTGTGCTTGACAAATGCTTTCGTGTGGTGTATAATATATACAGATGAGGAGCTTCGGCTGTGCGAAAGCGGTCGTCTCCCTCTCATGAATTGGTTAAAATAACCGCAACATCTTGCAAGGGCGTGCGGTTATTTTTTATTATATTATGTATGATATCATCTATTAATATCAAGATAATAATTATAAGTATAACAGATGTCAAATCCATCATACCACCTCCCCTCTTCCTCTGACCGAGGAGAAAAGAGAGACTAACCGCTTCCGTTCTCGCACTTTGCCGAAGCTCCTCGCTATCATTATATCATAGCGCGCGAAAATTGTCAAATGAAGCGTATTTCTTGTATGCTCCAATTAATTATCAGAAAATTTTCCGAAAATACTTGAAATAGTTTCGGAGATGTTGTATAATATTTGTATAACATTTCTCTAGGAGGTAAATAATCTATGTCAGTTAAAGTTGCAATCAATGGTTTCGGACGTATCGGACGTCTTGCTTTCAGACAGATGTTCGGCGCTGAGGGTTACGAAGTTGTCGCTATCAACGACCTCACTAAGCCCTCTATGCTCGCTAATCTTCTGAAGTATGATACCGCTCAGGGCGGTTACTGCGGCAAAATAGGTGATAATCTTCACACCGTTTCCGCTGACGACGAAGCAGGTACTATCACCGTTGACGGTAAGACCCTTACTATCTACGCTAAGGCTAACGCTGCCGAGCTTCCTTGGGGAGAGATAGGCGTTGACGTTGTTCTCGAGTGCACAGGCTTCTACTGCTCAAAGGATAAGTCTATGGCTCACATCAATGCAGGCGCTAAGAAAGTAGTTATCTCTGCTCCCGCAGGCAACGACCTCAAAACTATCGTTTATTCCGTAAACGAAAAGACCCTCACCGCAGACGATCAGATAATCTCTGCTGCGTCCTGCACGACCAACTGCCTCGCTCCTATGGCTAAGGCTCTTAACGATTACGCTCCTATCCAGAGCGGTATCATGAGCACTATCCACGCTTACACAGGCGACCAGATGATCCTTGACGGTCCTCACCGCAAGGGCGATATGAGAAGAGCAAGAGCAGGTGCTGCCAACATCGTTCCTAACTCTACGGGCGCTGCTAAGGCAATAGGTCTTGTTATCCCCGAGCTGAACGGCAAGCTCATCGGTTCTGCTCAGAGAGTTCCTGTTCCTACTGGCTCTACCACTATCCTTACCGCTGTTGTTAAGGGTACTGACGTTACCAAGGAAGGCATTAACGCCGCTATGAAGGCTGCTGCTTCCGAGTCTTACGGCTACAACGAGGATCCTATCGTTTCTTCCGATGTTATCGGCATGAAGTACGGTTCGCTCTTCGACGCTACTCAGACCATGGTAGCTAAGGTTGCTGACGATCTGTATGAGGTTCAGGTAGTTTCTTGGTACGACAACGAGAACTCCTACACTTCTCAGATGGTAAGAACTATCAAGTATTTCGCAGAACTCAACTAATTTTACAAAACATAAAAAGCAGTCCTTTCGGGGGCTGCTTTTTTGCGTGCCGACTATGAGCGGTTGATAACTTTTGCGCGATGTGGTATACTATTGTATGGGTGATAAGAATGAATACCTTTGAAAAAATATACGAGGCAGTAAAACTAATACCGAGAGGCAAGGTCGCAACATACGGTCAGATAGCAGCTATCGCAGGCAATCCGCGTTGGTCGCAGGTCGTCGGCTATGCTTTGCACGTCAATCCGGATAACTCTGTGATACCTTGTCACCGCGTCGTTAACCGCTTTGGCGAAACGGCTGCCGCGTTCGCGTTCGGCGGAAGCGATATACAGCGGCTTATGCTCGAGGAGGAAGGCGTAAGGTTCGACAAGGACGGCAGAGTTATAATGTCGGAGTATTTGTGGACGGGTATTTAAGTTTATCAATAAGTGTAATTTCTTAAAATTTTGTTATTTTTTATTGCAAATCATCAATAAGTGTGTTACAATGTTTCTTAGACATTGAATGAACGGAGGACAGCATTATGGCTTTGCAGGAATCTGGAGAGATGTATCTTGAAACTATTTTGATCCTTTCGCAGAAAATAGGAAAAGTAAGAGCCGTGGACGTCGGAGAGTATATGGGATTTTCAAAACCGAGCGTCAGCCGCGCTATGAGCATACTGAAAAGCGGCGGCTTCGTGACCCTCGATGAAAGCGGACATCTTCTCCTGACCGAAGCGGGAAGCGAGGTAGCCAACAAGATATACGAGCGGCATAAGCTGCTGACGGAGTTGCTTGTAAACTTGGGCGTCAGCGAAAAAACCGCCGCGGAGGACGCCTGCAAGATCGAGCATGATATAAGCGACGAGACATTTCAGGCAATAAAAAACTGCGTCGGCAAGCATAGCAGTCCTGCCGACACAGATAAATGACATATCATAGGAAAGCCGAACGATCAAAGTCCCTCTCCCAATTCGTAAGCGCGTTTGAGGTATTCCTCGATAAGCGCCTCGCGTTCGCTTTCGGAGAGATTTTCTGACGATAGCTTGTCAAAAACGTTTATCTCCGTTTGCTCTGCGTTTGCGAATATCTTTGAGTTTATCATAGTTGCTTTCAGGGCGTTTATATGAGCGCTTCCCTGAGCAGTAGCGGTATCGTCAGCCATGGTAACAAGACAGCAAGCCTTTTTGAGCTTTTCCATCTGCGCGGACGAGCCGTAAGCGAAATCCTTGGTCATTACCCTCTGGAACCAGCCTACGAGCATTGCAGGTGACGCGGACCAGAACATCGGGAAGATGAACACAACGGCGTCGCTGGTCTGTATCTTTATCTGCTCCTTAGCGATGTCGCCGCTCAGACGGTATGTACCGCGGTCGCCCATGCTGTCAAAGAGATACTCGTTTTCGGACATGGCAGGCTGAAAGCCCATGTCGTAAAGATCGGATATCTCGTAATCGTGGCCGCCCTTTAGAAGCCCCTTTATGAAAGCGTCTTTCAGCTTGCAGGTAAAGCTTTTATTTGACGGGTGGCAGTAGACTATAAGTACGTTCATTGAAAAGTCCTCCTTAAAAATATGTCGTTATTAACTTCTGATAAAATTATACAATAAAATATTGGTTTCGTCAATAGCGTTCAGCTTTCCGCTTCCATGTCCGAAGATGTTTCGCTGTCGCCGAGGTCATCGGTACCGTCCGGTTCATCGGAGCTGTCCGTATCATTGGTACTGTCAGCAGCGGAGCTTTCGTCATCCGGTACTGTCGGCAGCTCGGTGTTTTCAATGCCTATAATGGAGAGATAAATATCCGCCCTGTCGGGAACGGCAAATTCAAGTGCGGCGTCGAGAACAGAACCCTTGATATCCTTCAGCGTGTCTGTAATACCGTCCTGAAGCTCGCTGGGCTTGAAGCGTATGCTGGCGTCGTCGCCGTAATACGCCCAGAAATTGAGCAGGTTGAGCGAAACGCCGTTCTTTTCGTCGTCGCTCATCTTCGACCAGCCGTCTTTGTCGATGTTGTCAAGCTCGTAAAGGTCTTTCATAGCGAAATCACCGTCGAGAGTATAGCTCTCGCCCGAATCGGTGACGGCATATCCTTTGTCGAGTATTTCGGCAAAGATACCGTTTTGACTGTTATCGCTTTTTCTGTTGTCCTCTGCCGATGAAGCCTCATCTTTTACAAAGCCGAATTTCACGTTGCAGGCGGCAAGGCACATACATAACATTACCGAAGCTGCAACGGAAGCTGCATTTTTCAGTTTCACGGTATCCCTCCTTAAAAAGCTTAAAGCTTACGTTCAATTAATTTACAATTATACTGTTTATATTGTAACTCTTTTTGTGCAGTTTGTCAATAGATTTTTGATGAAATATTATGACAAATTTATTGACTTTCACAGATGATAAAGCAGATAATAAACAAAAGGAAGATGATATAATGTCGGGAATAATAGATAAAATAAGAGAGTCGTCTCTTTTTGGGACGCTTGTTCATTATTATATCCCTCTTCTGCTTGTACTGATGTCAGCAAACATATTGGTGGAAGCGGAAAGCTCATATGACTATCAGACGTTCATACATACGTCTCCCGCTGTAATTCTGGCTGCCATATGTGCTTTTATAATCGCAGAAGCGCTGTATCTTATTATAAAAGGTATCAAAAACAAGGTAAGACCCGTGACCAACAGCTATGTGACGGGTCTTGTGCTTGCGCTGGCGAGCTATCTGTTCACAGAGACCTGCTCCGAAACAGCCGCGACAAAGGAAAGCGTTATGTTCCTGCTTATGGGGCCGCTGTTCATTTATGGATTTTATCTTCTGGGGAGCGTGCTGTTTAAAGACCCGAGGATATATTTTATAATTATAACGATAATTTTTCATATTTACGGTCTGTTCCAGTTTTACCTGTTCGAGTTCAGAGGAGCGCCGCTCAGGATATCCGACCTCAGCAGCATAAAGTCGGGCACGACAATAGCTTCCGAATACTCGCTGTTTTCGTTTATGGGAACGATAATGCTTATCCTGACGGCGGTCAGCATTACTTTGACGGTGCTTATAGTTGTAAAAACAGAGATAAAGCCGATAAAGCTGAAAATAAGGCTTTGCACGGCGGTCGGCGTGGTCGTGTACGCGCTGATATTCGGTGTGTTCGGAATGGATCTGTATAGATTTGGCATAGAGAACAGAGTTATATCCCTGAACTTTACGGGCAGCGAGGACAGGCAGTCTTTTCAGAAAACGGGCAGCGCGCTGCTGTTCTATCTTGACGCCATTAACAGCAGGGCGATAAAGCCAAAAGGTTATTCTGAAGAAAAGGCTCTGGAGATACTCGCTCAGTATGAAGTATCAGATGAAAAGCCCGAAAGAACGCCTACCGTTATAGCGATAATGGACGAGTCGTTCGCCGACTTCGGTCAGATAGGAGAGCTTTCGACCAATAAGGATTATATGCCGTTCATACACTCTATGAGCGAGAACACGGTCAAGGGCTATGTTACGGTAACGGCTTACGGAGGATATTCCTGCAACTCGGAATACGAATTTCTGTCGGGCAACAGTATGGGATTTTTCCCTCTGGGAAGCGCGTCGTATACGCAGTATGTAAAGAACGATCAGGACTCTCTGGTGAGCTATTTCAAGGATTTAGGCTATACTACTGAGGCTATTGCGGGCTGCGGCAGCGGCTTGTGGAATATAGGCGAAGCGTATAAGTATATCGGCTTTGATAATAAGCTGTTTGAGAAAAACGTGCGCCAGAGAGCAGGCGGCGACTGCAAGAAGATAAACGGCCGTCTGGCTGACGAGGAAATGTTCGATATCGCCATTGAGGAATTTGAGAACAAAGAAGACGGAAAACCGATGTTCACTTTCCTGACGACTATGCAGAACCACTCGCCTTATGTTATAATGGAAGATCCCGAGATAACTTTAAACGGCGCGGACGATCCCGAGGCGGAGGCGTATATGTCGTATGCTTATGAAACGGACAAGGCGGTCGAAAGGCTGGTAGAGTATTTTTCAAATGTTGATGAAGACGTTGTTATAGTGTTTTTCGGCGACCACTTTCCGCATATACCGCAGTTTTCCGAAAGACTGCTCGGTTCATCGCTCGGCTCGATTTCCACCGAGCAGAACGCCAAGGTGCATTCAACTCCGTTCTTTATATGGGCAAATTACGATATCGAGGAGCAGAGCGATGTGCGCATAAGCCTTAACTATCTTTCAAACAAGCTCATGGAGGTGTGCGGTACTCCTAAAACGGCTTATCAGCTTATGCTGGACGATATCATGAAAAGCGTGCCGTCGATAAGCGCGTTCGGTTATAGAGGAGAGAACGGGTCATGGTACAGGATACAGGACTCGAGCCCTTATGAGGACGTGCTGAATAAGTATAATATAGTGCAGTATTACAGAATGTTCGAGCAGTATGGTGAGTGACGGGAAGAGTATGAGGCAGCCAAACGGGAAATTTTACCGTTCGGCTGTGTTTTTTATGCAGTAAAAATTGCAAAATCCGACCGTGGGAACGCGGAATTTATATATATTGTACAAAATTTTTTCGGCGTATAAAAAACTATTGACAAACGAGTGATTTTATCTTATTATTTATTTTAATGCGTGCAAATGCGGAAACATCACTCCCTTGTGCTCAGCTATGACGCAGTAAGCGGCGAAAGTCACGCTCTGAAACGGAACGCCTGCAAAATCATTTACATTTCGAGGAATATTCCTCAAAATTTACGGACTTGTATATCAACAGCCGGCTGAAATACCGGCGGTGGGTGTATGGGTCTGTATTAAATGAAACAGGAAAGGATTGTTGGGATATGGACAACATAGTAAGTCTGAAAAACATTGTTGTTGAATTTGAGGACGGGGATCAGATCCTCAAAAACATCAGTCTTGACATCAAGGACAAAGAGTTCGTCACTTTCCTAGGGCCGTCGGGCTGCGGAAAAACTACGACTCTTCGTATTATCGCCGGATTTCTCGAACCCACGAGCGGCGATGTTCTGTTTGAGGGACAGCGGATAAACGATGTTCCCCCGCATAAGAGAAATGTCAATACTGTATTTCAAAGGTACGCGCTTTTTCCCCACCTGAACGTGTATGAGAACATAGCGTTCGGTCTGAGGGTAAAGAAGCTGCCCGAAAAGGAGATACTTCACCGTGTAGGCGAAATGCTTGAAATGGTGAACCTCAAGGGCTTTGAAAAGCGCACGGTAAACCGCCTTTCGGGCGGACAGCAGCAGAGAGTTGCGATAGCTAGAGCTTTGGTAAATCACCCGAAGGTACTGCTGCTCGACGAGCCGCTGGGCGCGCTCGATCTGAAGCTGCGAAAGGAAATGCAGGTGGAGCTGAGAAAGATACAGCAGGCGCTCGAGCTTACGTTCGTGTATGTAACGCACGATCAGGAAGAGGCGCTTACAATGTCGGATACGGTAGTTGTTATGAACAACGGCGTTATACAGCAGATAGGCTCGCCGATAGATATTTACAACGAACCCGTCAACGCTTTTGTAGCTGACTTTATAGGCGAGAGCAATATAGTGAACGGCTGTATGCCCAGAGACTGCCTTGTTGAGTTTACGGGCAGACAGTTCGAGTGCGTTGACAAGGGCTTTGACCCTGACGAAACGGTAGACGTTGTTATAAGACCCGAGGACGTAAAGATAATCCCCGCGGAGAACGCAAAGCTTACGGGGATAGTGGAGTCCGTAGTGTTCAAGGGGGTACACTACGAAATGGTCGTTGACGGCGTTGACCACAAGTGGATAATACATTCTACAAAGGCTGAGCCTGTCGGCGCGATGATAGGCATGACCTTCGACCCGTATGATATACATATAATGAAAAAGGTACAGGAGGGATAAGGCAAATTGAAAAAACTGAAAGTATTTTCTGCGCCGTATCTCGTCTGGATGATAGTGTTTATCGTAGTGCCGCTCCTTATGGTGGCTTACTACGCGTTCACTACGGACAGCGGCGCCTTTACAATAAAGAACATTTCAAATGTCGGTCAGTATGCGAACATATTCGTCCGCTCGATATGGCTGGCTCTGGTAGCGACCGTGATATGTCTTGTTCTGGCGTATCCCGTGGCGTATCTGCTTTCGAGAATGGAAAAGCATAAGCAGGGAACAATGCTCCTGATAGTCATGCTCCCGATGTGGATGAACTTTCTTCTCCGCACATACGCATGGATGACGCTTCTCGGAAACAACGGCGTTATCAATCACATACTCGGCTTTGTAGGGCTTGGGCCTTATAAGCTGATAAATACCTCGGGAGCCGTGGTGCTGGGAATGGTATATAACTATCTCCCGTTCATGATACTGCCCCTGTATTCGGTTATGGAAAAGATAGACAAGAGCGTTATCGAAGCCGCTTCCGACCTCGGGTGCAGCTCGGGAGGAGTTATGCTGAGAGTTATAGTACCGCTCAGCCTGCCGGGGATAACCTCGGGAATAACAATGGTTTTTGTGCCCGCTATCTCTACTTTTATCATTTCCCGTATGCTGGGAGGCGGCTCTAATCTGCTCATCGGCGACCTTATAGAAATGCAGTTTCTCGGCAACGCCTATAACCCGCAGCTCGGCGCGGCTATATCGCTGGTGCTCATGGTCATAATACTCGTTATAATGACCGTTATGAACCAGTTCAGCCCCGACGACCAGGTTCTTATATAAGGGGGCGGAGAAATGAAAAGATTAGGCAAGATATATTTCGCTCTCATACTCATGTTCCTGTATGTGCCGATATTCGTGCTGATAGTGTTCTCGTTCAACGAAACGAAAAGCAGGAGCGTGTTCAGCGGATTTACTCTGGAGTGGTACGCAAAGCTGTTCCAGAACAGGATAATCATACATTCGCTGGTTAACACCATTATCATAGCAACGCTGGCAAGTATAATATCAACGGTACTGGGAACATTGGCTGCGATAGGCATAAACAGCATGAGAAAAGTGCCGAAAGCTGCGGTCATGAACATAACCAATATGCCTATAATCAATCCCGAGATAGTAACGGGCGTATCGCTCATGCTGCTGTTCGTTTTCTTTGCGGCGAGAATGAATTTTGAGTTCGGCTTTGTAACGCTCCTTATAGCGCATATAACCTTTGATGTCCCGTATGTAATACTGAACATTATGCCTAAGTTCAAGCAAATGGACCCAAACCTCTTTGAGGCGGCTCAAGACCTTGGGTGCAGCCCTATGCAGGCGTTCAGAAAGGTCATACTGCCCGAGATAATGCCCGGCGTTATAAGCGGTTTCCTTATGGCGTTCACATATTCTCTGGACGATTTCGTAATAAGCTACTTTACCAGCGGCTCGACCTCTCAAACGCTGCCTATAACCATATATTCCATGACAAGGCGCAAGATATCCCCCGAGATAAACGCGCTGTCCACGATAATATTTATCGTCGTGCTAGTTATACTTGTCGTGAAGAACTTTGTGGAGAACAGAGCGGCAAAGAATAATTCGTTCAAGGGGGAGAGAGCATGAAAAAGTACAGACTGAAAAGGCTTTTTTCCCTGTGCCTTGCGGCGGTAATGTGCGCCGCCGTGCTGACCTCGTGCGGCAGCTCCGAAAGCGAAGCTGACGATGAGGAGGAAGATACTCAGGCGCAGACGCTCACGGTCGATGACGAAGCGTATTATACGAGGTTCAAAGGCAAGGGCGTTTCTATAAACGTGTACAACTGGGGCGAGTATATATGTACAGGCGAGGACGAGGGAACGCTCGATGTTATAACCGAGTTTGAAGAGCTTACGGGCATAACGGTAAACTATACGACCTTTGCGACGAACGAGGAGCTGTATGCAAAGCTCAAGGGCGGCGGAGTGTCGTATGACGTTATAATACCCTCCGACTACATGATAAGCAAGATGATAAAGGAAAATATGATACAGAAGCTGGATTTTGACAACATACCCAACTTCAAGTATATCATGGACGATTTCCGCAATCAGGCTTATGACCCGACTAATGAATACTCTGTGCCTTACACTTGGGGTACGGTCGGCATAATTTACGATGAAACGGTGGTAGACATTCCCGAGGAGGACATAGACTGGGATATCCTGTGGAACGAGGACTACGCCGACCAGATACTCATGTTCGATAACCCCCGCGACGCTTTCGCTATCGCTGAGATAGTGTGCGGCCTTTCGCTGAACACCGAGGACCCGAAGGAGCTTAAAATGGCTGCCGATGCCCTCAAGGAGCAAAAGAGCATCGTTCAGGGATATGTAATGGACGAGATATTCGATAAGATGGGCGCAGGCGAGGCTCTTATTGCGCCTTATTATGCGGGCGACGCTATGACTATCATGGAGAGCAACGACGCGCTGAATTTCGTTGTTCCAAAGAGCGGCACGAATTTGTTCATAGACGCGATGTGCGTGCCGTCCTCATCGCAGAACAAGGAAGCAGCGGAGATGTTCATAAACTTCATGTGCGAGCCTGATATAGCATACGCGAACATCGACTACATCTGCTATTCAACGCCCCATTCGGCTGCATATGATATGCTAGACCCCGAGATACAAAACGACCCTGCGTATTACCCCAGCGATGAGGTAAAAGCGAATATGACCGTTTTTGTAAACCTCTCGGACGAGGCAAATATGACTATGCAGACGCTTTGGACGGAAATGAAGTCCGCCGAGGAGAACGGGGTAAATAAGTGGCTCGTGCCTATATTTTTGATACTCTGTCTGCTGATAATAATTTTTGTGCTGATAAGGCGGCATATCAAGAGTAAAAAGGATATTTTCTGATAGTGTTTTCAAAGAACGTCTCCCTGCGCGGGGGCGTTCTTTTTTGGCTTGTAAAAGCGGCTGACGGAGCGGTGTTTTGCAAATTGCACAAAAAATAAAGCGATATTTCTATAAGACGATATGAAAAACCGCTAAATACGATATTGACGAACGAATGAAAGATATGATATAATAAGTATACTATATATTGTATTATTACAATGAGGAATTGTGTGTATACGCCGCGTAATATAGAATTTTATTCAGGGGGCTGGATGGACAATGGAAGATAATATCCTTAATTACGGAAGCTATTCGGCATACAGAGAAACGGTCGAAACGCTTTCAAAACGTCTGCATGAGCTGTTGGAGTACAGCTATGACCTTTCGCTCACAAATACCGCCGTGTCGATAAGAGATACGATAGACAAGGTGGCTGACGAGCATTTCGAGGTCGCTATAGTCGGAGAGTTCAAGCGCGGCAAGAGCACGCTTATAAACGCTCTGCTCGGTCAGGAAATACTTCCTGCCGATGTTCTGCCTGCAACGGCAACGCTCAACAGGGTGACATATAACGATACTCCGTATGTGTCGGTAGAGTATAAGGACGGAAGCTGTGAAAAAGTTCCGATAAGCAATTTGCAGGACTATGTCACAAAGCTTACGTTCGAGTCGGAGCAAAAGGCTGAGACCGTCAAGGAAGCTACGGTTTATTACGATACCGAGTTTTGCAAGAACAATGTTGATATCATAGATACGCCGGGTCTGAACGACGACGAGCAGATGACCAACGTTACGCTGTCGATACTTCCCGAGATAGACGCGGCTGTGTTCGTTATAAGCGCAAATTCGCCGTTCTCGCAGTTTGAGAAAGAGTTTCTCGAGAAGAAAATGCTGTCCAGCGACGTCGGCAGGATAATATTCATTGTAAACTGCTTCGGCACATTCAGCAAAGAGGACGAGGACAGGATAGTCGATACCGTGCGTACAAGAATAGAAAAGTACGTCATGGATAAGGCTAAAAAGGTAATGGGCGAAAACTCCAAGGAGTTTCAGGTATATCAGCGCAAGATAGGCAAGCCCAAGGTAATAGGGGTCTACGCCAAAAAAGCTCTCATCGCCAAGATGAACGGTGACAAGCAGGCGCTGGAGGACAGTAATTTCCCGCAGTTTGAAGCCGTGCTTGAAAATATGCTCACCAAAGAGAGAGGTACTATTTCTCTGCAAATACTCGCCAACAAGATAATCAACAGCGGTACAGAGATACTCAACTCCGTCGCGCTTCGCAAAAATGCCCTCATGATGGAGAACGACGAGTTTATGGTACGCTATAAGAGTGCGATCGAGGAGATCGAGGAGATAAGAAATAAAAAGCGCGCCGAGTTCGTCAAGATAAACGACGCCGCAAACACCGTATATGACGGACTGCGCCCTCTGCTCGACGATTACTGGACGCAGATAGAAAACTGCGCTATGCAGGTAATAGATACATATCAGATATCTCCCAGCGATCTGAAAAAGGATAAGCTGAAGGTCGTTCACGGAAAGATAATCGACAAGATAAGAGAGAATATAGAAACAAGAGCGCAGCTTATCTGTGAGCAGATACAAAACTCGATAAATGTTGCCCTCTCCGATGAGGCGGAAAGATTGCAGTCCTTTGAGGACGAGTTCTTCCGCAACGTTGAGAAGATACAGCAGATGTTCGATATTAACGACAGGGTCAACAACAACGGCAGAGCGGTCGACCAAGTTATAGGCTCTGCGATAGGCGCTTCGGGTATAGGCGCGCTGTTCATAGGCTTCAGAGAGGCAGGCATTAAGGGCGCGCTGCTCGGCTTCGGCACGGGCGCGGTAAGCTTCTGGTCGACCTGTTTTGCCGCGAGCGCTATTGCAGGCGGACTTACTCTGCTCTCGCCTATAACGCTTTGTATAGTTGCGTTTGCGGGTCTGGCAAGTACGTTTACAGGCAAGTTCGCTGTTGATAAGTTCCTTGCCAACGAGAAGATAGAAAAGTATAAGTCCGACTTCAAAACGCAGGTCAGAAAACAGCTCCACGAAATGAAGCTGAATACCGACTTCTCCGAGTCAGTCCGTAAGCAGGTGTTCAATGCGTTTGAAACACTCAAGGACAAGATAGAGGAAGAAACAGAGATAATCCTTAAAGATACGCAGAAAACTCTTAACAGCTTAAATCAGCTCAAGCAGGAAAAGAAAATGGTTTCCGAAAAGGAAAAGGAAAGATTGCAGAGCGTCGTTGCACATACGAGCAATATACTTTCCGATGCGTATATCCTGCATAAGGCGCTGACCGATACCGCCGATGAGACCGAAGAGGCTTCTCAGGCGGAGGGTGCAGCGGAAGAGACCGTGCAGGCATGATGCGCTGAACTGATCTTATAAGGTTAGGAGGAACACTTATGCAAATGACAAACGACGCTTTCAGCAAAATTACTATAGAGTCCGATAACGACAGCGGCAACCCTTTGCTGAAGATAGATACCAGCTTTCGCTCTTATCTTATGGCATATACCCGCTCGTTCAGCAACCATGTCGTTGACGGAGTTTTGGATTATGCGTTCGATGCCGACTTTTCGCTCAGACAGAAGATAACAGGTCTTTCGGGCTGGGCAAAGCTCGCTAAGGCGATAAACTCTCAGGACGTTACCGAGGAAGCAAAGCTTTTGTTTTTAAAGACCAATCAGGCAGGCTCGCTGAAATATCCCGAGGTGTATGAAACAGCAAAAAAATGTGCCGAAAGATTGGAGCTTAACCTGCCGACGATATTCGTCAGGGACGATATAGACAAGAAGATAATCTATTCGATAGCAAGCGATATCATAGAACCGTGTATCGTCATAACAAAGGCGCTTATAGAGATGTGTACCGCTGAAGAGATACAGGTGCTTATAGGCAGCGAGTGCGGCAGGATACAAAATCACCATTGCACATACAATCTGGCGTATAAGTATTTCAACGCCGACAACCGCGGCTTTATTCCCGTTGAACAGTCGTATAAACAGCCGGTGAGCAATCAACTGATATATACGCTCGCGCAATGGGTAAAGCTTGCGGACGTTACCGCCGACAGAGCGGGAATGATATGCTGTGACGAACCGGAGCGTTACGCGGAGATAATCGCCGGACTGTACGAAAAGGGATATATCGACTTTTACGGAAGAACGATGAAAGACCTTGATTTTGAACGTATAGTGAATATGGCGCAGGGGATACATTATTCGGCGGCAAGAGATATACACGTTGACAGAGAGGCGACGGACGATGAAAAACGTATTCTTGCGGCGGTAGAGTTTTTAAACTGCGATCTCCTATATAATTGGCGCAGCGAGCTTTCAAGCGAGGGTCTGAACGTAATAAACGGTCAACTGTGCGATGTGCGCTGCAACTTTATTCTGGGTACTTCAAATGCGGGGGTGTGATGAGTAATGGATATCAATAATACAATTTACAAAACCGCAGATTCGGATATAACAAAGGTAAGGGAATGTCTTGACGAGCTTATTGCAAACAAGGAATTGGGCAATATCCTCGGCAGCGACTTCACCGAGGGTCTGGACGTATGGAAAGCACTCATTGACAGACGCTGCGACGAGCCGTTTACGCTCGTGATACTCGGCGACTTCAAAAGGGGAAAGAGTACGATAATAAACGCGCTTCTCGGCAGACCGCTAGCCCCTGTGAACGTCGCGCCCGAAACATATACCATAAATGAGATCTCATATGGAAGCCCCAGTATAAACGCTGTGCTGAAAAACGGCGAAAGAATGTTGTTGCAAAAGCATGAGATAACAAGAGAGTCCCTCGAAAAGCTTATGCCGACACTCGAATCCCCGATAGATCATCTTGATATACGCGACAACGCTGAGATACTCAAGGAGATACGGATCGTTGATACGCCGGGTCTTTCGGATATAGAAGATCTCGACGACCAGGTGACGCAGTACCTTATGAACGCTGACGCTATAATATATGTGGCAAGCGCGCTGCTTCCTTTCTCCGAAAGCGAACAGCTGTATCTCGCAAGCCATATCCAGCCACAGAGATTTGGTATGCTGTATGTTCTCGTGAATATGCTCGACGCTTTGAGCTCTCGGGAGGACGTTGACAAGATAATGGCGCGTATCTCCGAAAAGAGCGAAGCGATAGTGCCCAATGCGTTCGTTTACGGTATAAGCGCCGAGGAGGAGTTCAGACGCAAATGCGGTATCAAGTCCGAGGTGCACAACGATTTCTCCGATTACTATGAAACGGAGTTCCTCAAGTTTGAAGTGTCGCTCAAACGGGATATAATCCTGCAAAAGGATATCATACGCAAAAAGAGAGTCCTTGCAATGCTCGACCAAATGCTGCGCGAAACATATGCGAAGATACATATCTTTTCCGATATGTCGGCGCTTGACCAGAAAAAATTCGAGCAGATGACCGTTGAGTTCGAGGAGCAATGCAGTACTATATCCACGTTTCTGGACGCCAAAAAACCCGACATTCATCTGAATATACTGGAAATGCAGCAGGAGGCGGAGCTGTGGATGTATGAGTTCTTCGCCAAGCTCAGAGAGAGCGTTCTGGAGTGCAGACCGACAGAGTCGGAGGACGATATCGCGGCGGAGGACGTTGAGAAATATTTCTATTCGTATCTTATGGACAAGGTAGGCGAGGCATACAGGACTTGTCTGGAGATACACAGCTCGCGTATGAACGACCTTATAGAGCGGATAAGCGAGCAGCTCGCCGACAAGCTCGGTATATCGGAGCTTTCGGAGGTCTCGCACGCAAATTCCGTTGACAGGATACTGAGCGACGTAAAGAAAAAGGTCGCTCACTCGGTAATGAATGTCGCGCAGACGGGCACGAGCGAAACGTTCCCCTCGGGTACGATGTCATCGTTCAAGAATATTCTCAAAAAGAAAAAGCGTACCGATATAATCGACATCGCTTTGGAAAATTACGACGATATACGCAATAATACCGTCAAGGATATAAAAGCCGCGTATCAGGATCTTGAGGCGAAGTCCGTGGCGAGGCTGGAGGGAATATTCAATCATCAGATCGAGGTCGGCAGGAACACATTTGTTCAGGCAAAGGAGATGATGGTCAGCTTTGACAACAAGACTATATCGGAAACGTTTGACAATGCGAACTCCACGATAATGAAAGCTTCAAAGCTGCTTACAAAATATAACCTGCCCGATACATAATATCAAACCTAAAAGGAGCGGACGTTTGCCCGCTCTTTTGTTATTCGTGTAATGCAGATGTTGTACTCAGAGCTAACGAACCGTGCAGCCTTCGAGATACTTTTTTAGCTCTGCGATGTATTCGCTGCATACCGCGCTTGGTATGAGGTTTTTCTTTACGATGTAGCCTATCTCCATAACGCTGTCCTCGGGGTCGTCAAACGGTACGGCAATGTAATCTCCGCCGTTCAGCTCTTCGCATATTATGCCCGAGCAGAGAGTATAACCGTTCAGCCCCACCATAAGGTTCAGCATGGTGGCTCTGTCGTTTGCTTTTATGGTTCTCGTGCAGCTGTTTGTGCTGAGTATCTCCTCCGCAAAATAGTACGAGCCTTCGCTTCCCTGCTCAAACGAAAGACAGGGATAGTCGGCAAGCTGCTGCGGCGAAATGCTCTTTTGCCCCGCGAGAGGGTGTCCTTTACACATATAAACATAGGCTTTGCAGTCTATCAGCTTGTGAAATTCCAATGAATTTGCGTTGAGCGTCCTGATGATAGCCTTGCGGTTGAAATCGCTCAGATATATTATACCAATCTCGCTTCTCATAGTGTTCACATCGTCTATGACTTCCTTGGTTTTCGTTTCGCGGACCGCGAACTCGTACTCGGCGGTGTTATATCTTTTTGCCAGCTCGACAAAGCTCTTTACCGCAAACGAGTAGTGCTGCGTTGAAATGCCGAACTTCTTTTTGCGCGTTCCGCCCTTGCCGTACTGTTCCGCCAAAGTTTCATACTGAGAGTACAGCTGTCTTGCTGAAACAATAAAATCTAACCCGTCGTTTGTCAGCGTCATACCCTTTCCGCTTCTGTGAAAAATGGATATGCCGAGCTCGTTTTCAAGCTCCTGAACGGCGGTAGTCAGCGAGGGCTGCGAGATATAAAGTATATCAGCCGCTTTGCTGAGCGAGCCCGCTTCCGAAATAGTGATGATGTAATGAAGCTGCTGAAGTGTCATAAATTATTTTCTCCTGAATTTTATTTTTTGGTACAAGGTATTGAAAACCTACAAAATATATGTTATTATAGTAGTATAGATGATATAGGGGGCGCTTAATATGAGGATATCTACAAAAGGACGGTACGCGGTGCGTATGCTGCTGGATTTGGCAGAACATCAGAATGACGGATACGTCGCGCTGAAAGATATCGCTGGCAGACAGGGAATATCAAAAAAGTATCTTGAACAGATAGTCCCCGTGCTGTCAAAGGGAAATGTCCTGCGGACGAGCAGAGGCTTTCAGGGAGGTTATATGCTTGCCGCTTCGCCCGACAAATTTACTGTCGGAGAGATACTGCGCCTGACGGAAGGCAGTCTTGCGCCCGTTGCCTGCCTTGAACATTTGCCTGTCGAGTGCGACAGGAGAGGAGAGTGTGCCACGCTGCCGATATGGCAGGGGCTTTACAAGGTCATCAATGAGTATCTGGACTCCATAACGCTTCAGGACATTCTTGACAAGCAGCGCGAGAGCTACGGCAGCGATTATATGATATGACAAAAGAACAATAAAACAGATAAGCGGCAGGCAATGCGTCTGCCGCTGTTATTATTCTATTATTCGGAGAACATCGGTGTTGAGAGATAGCGGTCGCCTGTGTCGGGCAGCAGAGCGACTATTATCTTTCCCTTGTTTTCGGGTCTTTGAGCGAGCTGTGCTGCAGCCCATACTGCCGCGCCAGATGTTATGCCGACGAGAAGGCCCTCTTTTCTTGCGAGCGCTCTGCCCGTTTCAAAGGCGTCCTCGTTCTCAACGGTGATTATCTCATCGTAAATATCGGTGTTGAGCGTATCGGGAACGAAGCCTGCGCCTATGCCCTGAAGCTTGTGCGCTCCCGCAACTCCCTTTGACAGCACGGGAGAACCCGCAGGCTCGACCGCGACTATCTTTACATCGGGGTTCTGACTTTTCAGATACTCTCCGACGCCCGTTATCGTGCCGCCTGTGCCTACTCCGGCAACGAAGATATCAACTTTGCCGTCGGTATCGTTCCATATTTCCGGACCTGTGGTCGCGCGGTGTATCGCAGGGTTTGCCGGGTTGACGAACTGACCCGGAATAAAGCTTCCCTCTATTTCCTTTGCAAGCTCATCAGCCTTTGCAATAGCGCCTTTCATGCCCTTTGCCCCCTCTGTGAGAACAAGCTCGGCGCCGTAAGCCTTGAGGAGATTTCGTCTTTCGATACTCATGGTATCGGGCATGGTGAGAATTATCCTGTATCCTCTCGATGCCGCCACAGAGGCAAGACCTATTCCCGTATTACCGCTGGTCGGCTCGATTATGGTAGAGCCTTTTTTCAGCAGACCTTTGGACTCTGCATCGTTTATCATAGCATTTGCGATCCTGTCCTTGACGCTTCCCGCAGGGTTAAAATACTCCAGCTTTGCGAGGATATCAGCACCGAGCTGCTTATCTTCGGCATAGTTGGAAAGCTTCAGCAGCGGAGTTGCGCCTATAAGATCGGTCAATTTTTCATATACTTTCATTTAAGATCACTCCTTAACAAATTAAACCTATCGGCTTTATAGGCATTATAGCACAGCCGTAAAAATATGTCAAGAGATTTTGCAGGATTTTTTTATATTTGGAGATTTGCACAATCGGGACGCGCATTACAGTCAAAATACTTTCCATATTGCAACATATTGCAAAAAGAGCAGAAGATAAAACTTCTGCTCCAGGTCTGTTGAGATGATATATACTTAAACGATACCCTCTGAAAATGTGATCGGCAGGGCGAACATAACGCCCGCGTTGGGCTTTGACAGGTCGCCGCACACCTCATGCACTACGTTTTTAGCCGCTTCGAGCTTATCCTCGGGCAGCGCCAGCAAGATCATATTTCCGTTTGTGGGCGGAATGTTGCCCAGTATAGTGCCAATAGCGGCAAGCATCTGCAAATTCTGACTTTTGGCGAGCGATCTTGCCATACCTGTGGTCTCAATGACCGTACCGCCCTTTATGCCGTTTTCGGCGAATGACTGCATCAGGGTATCCACGATATCCGATTTTTTTAAAATGATGACTAATAACTGCTGCATTTTTTACCTCTCTTTCTGTTGACCCGAAGTCGTCCGCTTTATGAATGAGCAGGCGATCCAGTCGTCCTTTTGCCTTTTTTCGATAAGTGTAAAACCGTGTTTCGCAATAGCGTCAATTACCTCGTTCAGGCGTTTTTCGATAATGCCCGATACGATAAGCATACCGTTTTCTCTGACAAATCCGTCGAAGTACTGCGACATGGCTATCAGGACATCTGCGACGATATTGGCGCACACCACGTCATAGCCTGTGCCGATTTTTTCTCTCAGCCTGCTGTCGCTGGTGATGTCGCCGCACATCGAAGTATAACGGCTTTCCGCAATACCGTTTTTGCGCGCGTTTTCCTTAGCTGCCGCTGCCGCGTCGTTTTCGATATCGACCGCCGCCGCATAGGCTGCTCCCAATTTTACCGCGCTTACGGAAAGTATCCCGCTGCCGCAGCCGAGATCGAGAAGCCTGTCGCCGCTTGCGATATTCTTTTCAAGGAGTTCCAGACAAAGCTGTGTTGTGTTGTGCTGACCTGTGCCGAAGCTTGCCGCAGGGTCTATCTCCACCACGGTGCGCTCTTCGTCGGGCTCTGCGATCTCCCACGAAGGCTTTATCAGCAGCTTATCTCCTATTTTAAGCGGTTTGAAATACTTTTTCCAGTTGTTCGCCCAATCCTCTTCGCGTATCGATGAAAACTCACAAACCAGTCTGCCCAGTTCTTTGTTTTCGTCCGCCGCTTTAAGAGAGCTCAGCTCCGTTTTTATCATAGAAAGCATTTCAAGCCCCTCGGCGTCGTCGGGTATATAAACGGTGACCGACGTTTCGGCGGTGCGAAGCTCATACAGATCGTCGTCTATGTAATCCCAGTTGCCGTCCTTATGAAGAAGAAAGTCCTCAAAATCATTTTTATCCTGAATAACGAAGCCGCTTATGCCTATATCCATAAGTCTGCCTGTAACTGCTTCCACCCCCTGCGATGAGGTGAATATCTTCAGCTCTGTCCAGTTCACGATACACACTTCCTTTAAACGCCGCTGTCAGAACGACGTATTGTTATTATAACATATTTGAGCAATTTTGTAAAGAGTTTATTTTTCGTTGAAAATGTTTAGCATATAGCCTGTTTTGCATGAATATAAATGTTTTAGGCAAAACCTAACGCAATATCAATTCATTTATCAGGAGGAAGCTATGGACTTTAAATTGAACCGTGAGATCTTTACTGCTTCGGAGACCGCTTCCGATAACGGCTACGAGCAGGCAATCGAGCTTGACTACATTCTTCCCGATTACTATCCCGACATTTTCAGAGTACTCAAATGCAGACTGCTGCCCAGGATAGTATCGCAGAGCATAAACGGCGACAAGCTTACATATGAGCTGTGCGCGGTCATAAAGGTGATGTACGTCAGCGAAAATTCGGATAAGCTAAACTGCATAGAGCAGAAGCTCAATTACACCCGCTCGTGCGATATCCCGAGCGGACTTAAAAACCCGTGTGTTACTGTAATTGCCAAGGCGGATTACATAAACTGCCGCGTTGTAAATCAAAGGCGTCTGGATCTGAGGGGAGCGGCTACCTCTAAGGTAAAGCTTTGCTCCGAAAAGGGCAGGTCGGTCATTTCTGACGCTGTGGGCTGCGGAGTTCAGCTTTGCCACGAGCCCGTAACATATCCGACCAACAGGCTGTATTGCTCGAAGCGCATAACGATAGTAGAGGAGCTGGAGCTCGGAGAAACAAAGCCGCCCGTTTCAACTATTATCCGCAGCGACTGCATAGCGGTGCTTACCGAAAAGAAGCTGGTCTCGGGCAAGCTTGTAATAAAGGGCGAAGCATATATAAATGTTCTTTACGGCAGCGACGGAGAAAGCTCCTCCCTCGAAACGATGAAGTTTTCTGTACCGTTCAGCCAGATAATGGATATAGACGGTATAGATGAGCGATACGAGAGCTTCGTTGAGCTTTTGCAGAGCGGGTGCAGCGTTATCGCAAAGGGAGACAGCCAGAAAACGCTGGAATGTGAGATAGTTCTTCTCGTCAACTGCCGCGCCGTAAGATACGAAACGGGAGAGCTTGTTACAGACGTTTATTCTACAAAATACGATCTTGATATAGAACGCAGCGAAGAGAAGATAGAGAGCGTTCCTGCGGCGATATGCGAGCCGCACACGCAGACTGCAAGGCTTACCTGTCAGGACGGCGAGATAGCGGCGGTATATGATAACTGGTGCAGCGTTTCAAATGTCGGCGGACGGTTCAGCTTTGACAAGAACAGTCTGGTAGTCAGCGGAAATCTTTGCTTTGCGCTAGTCGGCAGGAATGACAGCGGTATGCCGATATATCTGGAGACCGACACCGCGTTTGAGCATATCATAGAGAGCGAATGTGCAACGCAGGACAGTATCATAGACCCGACAGTAGATATCGTAGGCTGCTCATATACTCTCTGCGATCCGAGCACCGTTGAGATAAAAGCCGATCTCAGCATATGCGGAACGGTATCCAAGCTCATCACTAAAAAGCTCATCACCGATATAAAGATATCGGACGAACAGACCGAAAAGCGCAGAATGAGCGCTCTGAAGCTGTATTACGCCAAGAGCGGCGAGAGGGTCTGGGATATCGCAAAGAGATACCGCATACCTCTTTCGGCGATAATCGGAGAAAACGAGCTTACAGCCGATATCCTGAGCGAGGATAAAATGCTCATGATACCCGATATAGACTAAATTCAGAAAGGAATGCGTGTATATGAATAACGACATCTATAAGGATATTGCCAAACGCACCGAAGGCGACATCTATATCGGAGTAGTCGGCCCTGTCCGCACGGGCAAATCGACGTTCATAAAGCAGTTTATGGAGAACCTTGTAATTCCGAACATAGAGAGCGACTTCAGAAAGGAAAGGGCAGTAGATGAGCTGCCGCAGTCCTCGGGCGGAAAAACGATAATGACGACCGAACCTAAGTTCATTCCCGAGGAGGCCGTTGAAATATGTATTGACGACAATATCCGCTTTAATGTACGCATGATAGACTGTGTCGGCTACATTATCCCCAGCGCGATAGGCTACATAGAAAATGAAGCTCCGCGTATGGTGCATACTCCGTGGTTTGAAGACCCCGTACCGTTCAATATGGCTGCGGAGGTAGGAACGCAAAAGGTCATCACCGAGCATTCTACCATAGGACTTGTAATAACTACCGACGGCTCTATAACCGATCTTCCCCGCGATGAATATGAGGAATGTGAGGAAAGATTGATAGATGAGCTGAAAGAGCTGGGAAAGCCGTTTGTTGTTCTCATGAACACGGTGCACCCAAACTCAAAGGAGATAAAGGCGCAGTGCGAGAAGCTTTCGGAAAAATACGGCGCGGTGGTCATGCCGGTGAACTGTCTTGAGCTGGGCGAGGAGGATATCAAGGGCATACTTTTGCAGATACTCAACGCTTTCCCCGTTAAGGAGATAAACATCGAAATGCCCCATTGGATAGCCGCTCTCGATAAAGGTCATTGGCTCAAGGAGGATATTTTTACCACGATAAAGAGCTGCGCCGAGTGTGTTACAGCCGTGCGTGATATAAAGTGCTGCGCCGAGAAGATATGTGATTGCGAGCATATCGTTGATTCGCGTATCGTATCCATAGATCTGGGCACGGGCAGCGCTTGCGTTGAGGTAACTACGGATAAGAACCTGTTCTTCAGGATAATAGGCGAAGCGACGGGTCTGGAGATAACGGGTGAGAGCGATCTTATGCCGCAGATACTGGAGCTTGTTCGCATAAGGAACAGGTTTGAAAAATTCTCCGAGGCTCTGGAGCAGGTAGAGGAGACAGGTTACGGGATAGTTATGCCGTCAACTGAAGAGCTTACGCTCGATGAGCCGGAGATAATCAAGCAGGGCGGCAAATACGGCGTGCGCCTGAAAGCTACCGCACCCTCCATACATATGCTCAAAGCTAACATAGAGGCGGAGGTATGCCCGATAGTGGGAAGCGAAAAGCAGTCCGAGGAGCTTGTGCTGTATATGCTCAATGATTTTGAGGAGTCTCCCGAGAAGATATGGGACAGCAACATCTTCGGCAAATCGCTGCACGAGCTGGTAGGCGAGGGACTTCACAACAAGCTCGCAAAAATGCCGGACGAAGCGCGCGGAAAGCTGTCGGAGACCGTTGAGAGAATGATAAACGAGGGCTGTTCGGGGCTTATCTGCCTTATACTCTAAAAATATCCGCAACAGACTATAATAAAAAGAGCAGGGCTGCTTTTAGGCGACCCTGCTTTAGCTTTATTTTTTATGCTCGCTGCGCGGTGATATCCGCGGCGTTTTTTTCATTTTGCAGTTTGTTGTAAAAATACTGAAGTACGTCCTTTCTGGTTATAATACCAATGAAGATATTTCTGTCGTCAACTACCGGCACGAAATTCTGGTTCATGGTCATCAGCAGAAGATCCTCCAGCTTTGCATTGACGCTTACCGCTTTGTTTACGGTCCTCAGCTTTACCGACTCCAGAGGCATATGCTCCGTAGCTTTCAGAGCGTCCTCGCCGCAGCCCAGCACCAACCACAAAAAGTCGCCCTCCGTCACGGTCGCGACGTATTCTCCGTTCCTGTTGATGATAGGTACAGCCGTGTAGCCGGACGAACGCATTTTTTCCAGCGCCTGCCTTACCGTGCAGTCACTCATGAGGTGCGCGACCTCTTGCTTTGGCTTCAGGAAAAATAGTATGTTCATTTAAAAATGCCGTTTGGCAATCCGTCCTCCTTTCATAAAAGCAGATGATCGCGGGGAACTGCTTTGCTGTTTGTATTTTATCCCCATGAATATATTTTACCTCTTTTTGCCTCTCACGTCAATAGGATAATATGAAAAGTCAGAGAAAGTTTTGTCAAATACGGAAACAAAGTTTGCGACTGGAGAAAAGGAGCCGTGAAATAAGTGACGTCATAAAAGCTATAATGGTGCTTTTTTCAACAAAAAAACTGTGCAATCAGACGATAATATACGCTGTTCTATTGACAAAATCACCAAAAAGAGTATAGTATATAATAGGATATAATAGGAATGTGGACGTGAACATATCTGCTTTTTTGAAAGCCGGAGAGGAGAAAGTGATAATGGATATCATATCAGCTATTCTTGAAATAGATAATACCGCCAAGGAAATGATGAAGAACGCCGAAGAGAAAAGAAACGAGCTTATGGACCGCGCAAGAGAAAGCGAGGCTGCGTCTCGCGAGGATATCATGGCGGCGGCAAAAAAAGAGACCGACGTATTTGAAAAGAACGAAAAAATGAACGCCGAAAAGGAAATAGACAGGATAGAGCAAGAAAAGCAAAAAACGATAGAGCGTCTTGACAGGACGTTTGAAGAGAACCGCGGCAGGTGGGCAAGCGAGATATTTGAAAGTATCGTTGGCTGACGTATGCTGTACGGTAATAAACGCAGGGCGGTGAACGGGAATGAACAAGGCTTCCTTGAATGCTACGATAACAAAAATAAGAGCCATGCACGGACGTATGCTGACAGACGAGGATTACAGGATACTGTCGTCAAAGAGAAGTCTTGCAGAGGTGGCTCAATATCTGAAAGAGCACCCGGGCTTCAAAGAGCTGTTTGCGGATATTGACGTAAATACCGTTCACAGAGGATATATAGAAGAGCTGCTGAGAAAGCACGATTTTGAAATATTTACACAGCTGCGCGATTTTCAGCACCTCGGCGGAAAGCACTTTTATAACTGCGTAAGTGAAAGGAACGACACGGAACAGCTGCTCTCGCTGATAACTTCGATAGACAGAGGCGAAAAGCAAGAGTTCATAAATGCAGTACCCGTGTATGCGCTGACACAGAGCGACCTTGATTTTCACAAGCTGACGGAGTGCAGGACCATAGACGAGCTTGCCGATGAGCTGGAGCATACGGAGTATGCGCCCCTGTGTGCGGGAATAAGAAGAAATACGTCCGGCAAGACTGATATACTTGCTTTGGAAACGGACTTCAATACTTTTTATACAAAAAGGCTTATGGCGAGCATAAAGAAAGAGCTTTCAAAAAGCGACGCGGCTCTTTTAACAGAAAGCGTAAAGGCGGGGGTAAACATCAGAAATTTTATCAACGCATACAGAATGAAAGCGTATTTCAACGCTTCGCCCGAAGAGATACGCAGAAAAATGATACCGCTGTCGGGAGGGGCAGCCGACAGGAGAATAGAAAAGCTGTGGGAATGTGACAGCGAAGAAGATATGCTTCGGCTAATGAGCAAGCTGCCCGGCGTAAAGCAGGCAGCCGCTGACAGCAGGGGATTTATAGAAACGGCAGTTACGAGAGTAAAGCTAAAATATGCACGAAAGCTTATGCGTACACAGTCAATGCCTGCCGTATATTATGCGTTCTTGCAGCTTTGCGAGATACAGACGTCTAATATAATACACATCATAGAGGGTATAAGATACGGTCTTGAGCCTGACAGGATAGAGGCTCTGATAACGTACTGAATATAAATATATTGATATCCGGAAGGGAGTGACGGGTATATGGGAATAGAGAAAATGGTGCTGGTGAATATAGTCGGCGATATGTCGCAGCTTGACAATACTCTTGGCAAGTGCTGTGAGAGCGGCTGTTTTCACATAGAGCCTGCCCTTTCGAGGAGCAATGAGAACAGGTCTGAGTTCAAAATGCTATCGGAGGAAAATCCTTATACCAATACCTTGAGGAGGTTCGGAGAGCTTTGCAGAAAGCTCGGGATAGACGTTTCGTCCGCCGCCGCTGTAAAAGCTGCAAGCTATTCCGAGACCGGTTACAAAACGCTGTACGATTTTGAGAGATATGTAGATTCTCTTGAAAGAGAACCGGGAGCGCTGCTTGACGAAAAGCGCGACTGCTACAAAGAGATATCCGAAAAAGGCGCGGCGATAAAACAGCTTAACCACCTTAAAGGAATGAACGCGAATTTCGAGCAGGTGTTCAGCTGTGAGTATACTCATATAAAGCTGGGCAAACTGCCTATCGACAGCTTTGAAAAGCTGGAGTATTACGACGAGGTGTTCTTCTTTATCCCGTTTGATAAGGACAAACAGTTCTACTGGGGAATGTACTTCTGCGCCAATAAGGATAAGGCGGTAGTTGACGAGATATTCCAGACGCTTTACTTCGAGCCTGTCACGGTGTCGCCGTATATACAGGGTACTCCCGAAAAGGCTCTCGAGGAGCTCAACGACGCGGTCAACAGAAGGTCGCTGCGGGTCGAGCAGATAGACGAGGAGCTTGCAAGGTTCTCAAAGGAAAAGAGCGAAGAGGTGTTGAAGGTATACGCTCAGCTCGCTTTGAGGGACAATACCTTCGGACTGAGAAAAAAGGCTGCCGCAGTCAACGGAAAATTTTATGTAAAGGGCTTTGTGCCGAAGAATATGTCGGAGGATTTCAAAAAGCAGCTCTCAAAGCTGAAAAGCATTTCGGTAACGCTGCTGCCTGCCGACTCAGAGCCTGACCTTACGCCGCCTACAAAGCTCAAAAACGGCTGGTTTTCAAGACCGTATATATCTGTTGTGGAAATGTACGGCGTGCCTGTGTATAACGGCATAAACCCCACGCTTTTCGTGGCGCTGAGCTTTACGCTTTTGTTCGGTATAATGTTCGGCGATCTGGGGCAGGGCTTTGTGGTATTTCTGGCGGGACTGTTCATGAGCCTCAAGCTCAAAAACAAATACGGCGGTCTGCTTACAAGGTGCGGACTTTCAAGTATGTTCTTCGGGTTTATGTACGGGTCGTTCTTCGGGTTTGAGGACTTTCTCGACCCCGTTTACGAAGCGATAGGCTGGGGCAAAAAGCCGCTCGAGATATTCGACCAGACAACGTTCATACTAATAAGCGCGGTAGCGATAGGCGTCGCAATAATACTGATGTCTATGATACTTAATATAGTTACCGGCTTCAAACAGCATGACTATGAAAAAGCGATATTCGGGTGCAACGGCATAGCGGGAATTATTTTCTACTCATCGGTAGCGGCGGCGCTGGTCGGCAGACTGGCAGGATTTTCGCTGACGACCCCGATGTATGTGATATTCCTGATAGTTATACCGCTGATATGTATATTCTGCCGAGTGCCTTTCTCGATAGCGGCTAAGTATAAACGCTGGCAGCTTTCGGAAGACCCCGAGGAGGGCGGCATAGGCAACTTTATAGTTGAGAATTTCTTTGAGATGTTCGAGTTTTTGCTCAGCTACGTTTCAAACACGCTGTCGTTTTTGAGGGTCGGCGGATTTGTTCTCTGCCATGCGGGCATGATGCTCGTCGTCATGACGCTAATGGACGGTTTTTCCGCAGCCGCGCAGCCGATAGTGCTCGTGGTGGGAAACGCGTTCGTCATGGCTATGGAGGGCATGATAGTCGCAATACAGCTCATACGTCTGGAGTTTTACGAGGTGTTCTCAAGATTTTATGAGGGCGACGGAAAACCGTTTGAGCCTGTGGGAACGAAGCTGGTATCCGATACGGAATAGATAACGGACAGAATAAACGATAATTATTTGGAGGTTTTATTATGAATATACTTGTTTTACCGCTCATATGCCTGATACTTATATGTGCACCGGTCGTTCCGGCTGTGATAAAGGCGAAAAAGGGCAAAAGTCCAAAGGGCGCATTTATTGCAAATCTTTGTACGTTTTTTGGCGTAATGCTGCTTGCGGTCATATTCCCGTTCGGACAGTTCGTTTACGCCGCAGAAGCTGAAAGTGCCGTCGGTGAGGCTGTTAACGCCGTTATATCGCTCGGCGCGGGAATAGGCTACTTCGGCGCAGGCCTTACGACGGGACTTTCCTGCATAGGCGCGGGTATCGCCGTAGGTTCGGGCGCATCGGCTGCAATAGGCGCTGTTGCGGAGGACCCCAAATCGTTCGTTAAGTCGCTGATATTCGTCGTTCTCGGCGAAGGTATCGCGCTTTACGGACTGCTTATCTCTATACTGATAATCAACGGATTAGGCTGATTTGTACTGGAGGAGTTTGCGGTGAGATTTTATCTCATAAGCGACAATACCGATACGCAGATGGGTATGCGTATGGCAGGGATAGAGGGCGTTGTAGTCCATACTGCCGAGGAGGTAGACAGAGAGCTTGAAAAGGCGATGAACGATAAGTCCGTCGCTATAGTTCTTATGACCAAAAGGCTGATAGATATGTGCCGCGATAAGGTGTATGAAATAAAGCTGGCTAATACAAGTCCGCTCATAGTGGAAATACCCGACAGGCACGCGTCGTCGGATATATCGGATACCATTTCGAGATATGTGGCTGACGCAGTCGGCATAAAGCTCTGAAGATATGAGGTGAGTGTATGATAAATTCCGAAGAAAAGCTTGCTCTGCTGAGCGATACGATACTCAGCGAGACCAAGCAGAAAGCCGAAAAGCTTGTAAGCGACGCCGAAAAGGAAAGCGCTCGGATAATAGTCGAGGCAAGCGATAAGTACTGCGCGGAGGCTAAAAAACAGATAGCGCAGGCGCAGAGCGATATATGTTCAAAATATGCCAAGGAGGTATCCTCCCGCAGCGCGCAGGCTAAGAAAGAAATACTTACTCATAGGAATATGCTTGCTCAGCAGCTTTTTGACAATGTAAAAGACAGACTGGAAAGCTTCAGACTGTCCGATGGCTATAAGGAATATATCAACAGATGTATCAGCGAGTATCAGAAAAATTATGATATAGAAAACGCTGAGATACGGGTATCTCCAAAGGATATGCAAAGAGCTGACGAACTGCTCGGAGGACTGCCGAAGAGCGTCCGCATAACAAAGGACGATACTATAATATACGGCGGGATAAAAATAAGACCCGCAGACGGAGGCTTTGTTTGCGACCATTCTTTCGATACCGCTCTCGAAATGCAGACAGAGAGCTTTGCTTCGGGCGAAATGGGCGGAGAGCTTCAGTTAGACAGAACCGATGGGAGTGAGGAACGGTGAGCGAAAACGGCGTCATCGGTACGGAAAAGAACGTGAACAGGATATATTCCGTGAACGGTCCTGTTGTAAAGGTCAGGGATACAAAGGACTTTCAGATGATGGAAATGGTGTATGTCGGCAAGAAACGCCTTATCGGTGAGGTAATAGGCGTAAGCACCGATTTTACAACGATACAGGTGTACGAGGGAACGAGCGGACTTATGCCCGGCGAACCCGTTGAAAGCACGGGCGCGCCTATGGAGGTTACGCTCGGGCCGGGAATAATATCTAATATATTTGACGGCATACAAAGACCGCTTGCCGCTATGGGAGCAAACGGAAAGGGAGCTTTCATAGAGGACGGTATAGCGGTCGCTCCGATAGATACCGAAAAGGAGTACGACGTTACGGTGTGCGTAAAGGTCGGCGATGTGCTGAAAGCAGGCGAGATATATGCAACCTGTCCCGAAACTCCGCTGATAACGCATAAGTGTATGCTTACTCCCAATATAAAGGAGGGCAGGGTGACTTATGCCGCCCCGAACGGTAAGTATAAGGTCAATGATACGGTCGTAAAGATAGATATCGGCGGAAAAGAAACTGCGCTCACGCTGTGCCAGAAGTGGCCTATAAGAGCTGCAAGACCCGTTTCCGAGAGGCTTCCTGCCGACAAACCGCTCATAACAGGTCAGAGGATAATAGACACCGTAGTGCCTGTTGCAAAAGGCGGTACCGCCGCAATACCGGGCGGCTTCGGTACGGGAAAGACTATGACACAGCACCAGCTCGCAAAGTGGTGCGACGCGGATATAATCGTGTACATCGGCTGCGGTGAGCGCGGCAACGAGATGACACAGGTGCTTGAGGAGTTTTCGGAGCTTATCGACCCCAAGACCAACAGACCTCTTACAGAGAGAACTATCCATATTGCAAATACGTCCAATATGCCTGTTGCGGCAAGAGAAGCTTCTATTTACACGGGCATAACGCTTGCTGAATATTACAGGGATATGGGCTACCATACCGCGATAATGGCGGACTCAACATCGCGCTGGGCAGAGGCGCTGAGAGAAATATCGGGCAGACTTGAAGAAATGCCCGCCGAG
Source organism: uncultured Clostridia bacterium (assembly GCA_947631995.1). Taxonomy (GTDB): domain Bacteria; phylum Bacillota; class Clostridia; order Oscillospirales; family Ruminococcaceae; genus UBA7477. Next base: position 107,015 of record CANRNT010000002.1, read on the forward strand.
GAAGGCTTTCCTGCGTATCTGCCGTCAAGGCTTTCGCAGTTTTACGAGAGAGCAGGTTATGTAAAGGCTCTTTGCGGAAAGGAAGGCTCGGTAACGGTAATAGGCGCGGTATCTCCGCAGGGTTCTGACTTTTCCGAGCCCGTAACGCAGAACACCAAAAGATTTGTGCGCTGCTTCTGGGCGCTTGACAAGTCGCTGGCGTATGCAAGGCATTACCCTGCGATAAACTGGAATCTGAGCTATTCCGAATACTCCGACGACCTTGCCGATTATTACAACACAAACATCGCGCCCGACTTTATGAGCGCGCGTCAGCAGCTTTCAAATATTCTGGTAGAAGAGACCAACCTTATGGAGATAGTAAAGCTTATGGGCTCGGATATCCTGCCCGACGACCAAAAGGTGCTCATCGAGACGGCGAGAGTTGTAAGGGTAGGATTTTTGCAGCAAAACGCATATCACCCCGATGATACCTTCGTGCCGCTGAAAAAACAGTACCTTATGATGAAGACCATTCTTCTGCTGTATGAGCTGGCGAAGGAAGCTGTTGCAAACGGCATAAGCGTTGCGGATATCACGGCGACGGGCTGGTTTGAAAAGCTTATAAAAGTCAAGTACGATATACCCAACGACAAGCCCGAGATGTTTGATGAATATCAGAGAGATATGGCGCAGACCTTTGATAAACTGAAAGACCGTGCCTGACAGCCGAAAGGAGCGTTTTGAATGACAATAAAATATATAGGGATAAGTCAGATAAACGGACCTCTCGTTGCGCTGGAGGGCGTTTCGGGCATAGGCTATGACGAAACGGCTAAGATAAAGCTGGACGACGGCACGCAAAGACTTGCAAGAGTGGTGGAGGTCAGCGAGGACAAGGCCGTATTGCAGGTGTTTGAGGGAACGAGCGGTCTTTCGCTCACGAATACCGAAACGCAGTTCGAGGGCAAACCAATGGAGCTTGCGCTGTCCACAGAAATGCTCGGCAGGATATTCAGCGGCGCAGGCAAGCCTATTGACGGACTTGGCAGCATATTTGCTGAAAAGTACGCCGATATAAACGGCAAGCCGCTCAACCCCGTTTACAGAACATACCCGAGAAACTATATAAACACGGGCATATCCTCGATAGACGCGCTCGCTACTTTGATAAGAGGTCAGAAGCTGCCTATATTTTCAGGATCGGGACTTTCACACAACAAGCTTGCGGTGCAGATAGTAAAGCAGGCTAAGATAGCGGACGAGAACGGTCAGGACTTTGCCGTGGTGTTCGGAGCAATGGGCGTCAAAAACGACGTTGCCGATTACTTCAAGCGCAGCTTTGAGGAGTCGGGCGCATTGCAGAGAACGGTGATGTTTTTAAACCTTTCAAACGACCCGATAATCGAAAGGATACTCACCCCGCGCTGCGCTCTTACGGCTGCCGAATATCTGGCGTTTGAGCATAATATGCACATACTTGTCATACTTACGGATATGACCTCATATGCCGAGGCTGTCAGAGAGTTTTCGTCCTCAAAGGGCGAGATACCCGGCAGAAAAGGCTTCCCGGGATATCTGTATTCCGATTTTGCCTCGCTTTACGAAAGAGCGGGCATAATAAAGGGTGCGCAAGGGTCTGTAACGCAGATACCTATACTTACTATGCCCAACGACGATATAACTCACCCCGTGCCCGACCTTACGGGATATATAACAGAGGGTCAGATAGTTCTTGACAGGGGACTTGACCAGACGGGAATATATCCGCCCGTTTCGGTTCTGCCGTCGCTTTCAAGACTTATGAAAGACGGCATAGGCGAGGGCTTCACAAGAGAAGATCACTCGATGCTTTCAAACCAGCTGTTCGCGTCGTATGCAAAGGTGCAGGACGCGAGAGCGCTGGCGTCGGTAATAGGCGAGGAAGAGCTTTCGCAGACAGACAAGGACTACCTGAGCTTCGGCAAGCTGTTTGAGAAGCATTTTCTGTCGCAGTCGTTTGACGAGGATCGCACCATAGATCAGACTTTGGATCTCGGCTGGCTGCTTCTGTCTACTCTGCCGCAGTCGGAGCTTGAACGTGTTGACGACGAGCATATAAAGAAATACTACTCTCCCGAAAAGGCTAAGGAAGCGTTCGGAGAGCGGGCATGAAATATCTCTGTTTGTTAGTGCCGATAGCGGGCATATGGCTTGTAATTGCGGCGGCAGCGGCGCTTGTATGGGCAGGCATATGGCTTATAATGGCGTTTGCTTTTAAATAACGCTTATGACTGGAGGAAAGGCTTATGGCAGGGCAGGTGTTTGCCACCAAGGGCAACCTTATAAACACCAAAAAAACGCTTTCACTTGCAAAGCTCGGCTATGAGCTTCTGGACAGAAAGCGCAACATACTTATACGCGAGCTTATGTCTCTTATTGACAGCGCAGGAAGGCTCAGAGGTACTATAGAGCAGGTCTACAAGGACGCATATCAGGCATTGCAGATAGCCAATATAACTATGGGCGTCGTTACTCCGATAGCGGAAAGTATGCCGATAGATAAAAGTGTAGAGGTGACATATAAGAACGTTATGGGCGTTCAGCTACCATGCGTCAGCATTGCAGAGCCTAAAGCGGAGATAAGTTACGGTTTTATGCACACGAATTCTCAGCTTGACAAAGCGTATCTTGCGTTCAGCAGGGTAAAAGAGATGACCGCCACGCTCGCGCAGGTAGAAAACAGCGTGTACAGGCTCGCGATAGCTATAAAAAAGACCCAGCGCAGAGCGAACGCGCTGAAAAATATAATTATCCCTGACAGCGAACAGACGGTAAAATATATTGCCGACTCGCTGGAGGAAAAAGAGCGTGAGGAGTTTTCGCGGCTCAAGGTCATCAAGGCACAAAAAAGCCGCAGTTAAATGCGGCTTTGTTTTTTACTTATTTTCAGGCTGCGAAGATACGCCTTTTTGTCATCGTCTATGAGGCGGCTCTCCGTGGCTTTTTGTATAGCTTTGTTGTGCGTCCATGTGTCCAGCGCGCAGTTTTCAATGTATGTTACAGCGGTGTCATACTGCTTTGTAAGAGCCGTTGCAAAATACCACGCCACCGCCATTTTTACATAGTAGTCGTCATGGCGTATAGCGGCAACTTTGTCGGTGTACACGCTTTCAAAACGCTCGCCCAGAAAGTGCTTCATAAGCATATTTACACCGAAGCGTATTGTGTACACTTTATCGGACAGCAGCCACTTGTTGATGTAGGGCAAAAGCTTCTGCGGCTGTTTTGCGAACACCTTCGGAGAGAGCGTGTCGCAGGTAGCCCAGTTATCTATGTACGGCAAAAACTGCTCCACCTGCAAAACGCATTTGTCAAAGTCTTTAGTAAGTGCTATAATAGCGGCGTGCAGGTTGTATTCATCGTAGTATCTGTGCGGCACATTTTTAAGAAAAACGTCAATGTCGCTGCGTGAGCTAAGCTCTTTTGCAAGAGCTCGTATTTTCGGAAAGCGCACGCCTATTATGTTTTCTTTGGAAACTGTGGGGATAGTGGGAATTTGAAAATCGCGGTAGCTTTCATCGGCGTTTTCAAACAGCAGAGAGAGTATCTCGGAATTTATATCGTTCATTATCATCACCAAAAACAAGTATATCATACTGTCCTTTTTCTGTCAATGCAGGCTTGACAAAACGTAAGCGATATTATATAATCTTTAAGTACGAAAAATGTAAAGGAAGAAGCCTATGTTCTCATTTTTGCTGGCTGTTATATATATGTCGTTTATAAGCCTCGGTCTGCCCGATTCGATACTCGGCGCGGCGTGGCCTACAATGCGGCTTGATATAAACGCGCCCACGTCGTTCGCAGGAACGCTTTCCATGATAATTTCGGCAGGAACTATAATTTCAAGCCTTATGTCCGACAGGATTACAAAAAAACTCGGTGCGGGAAAGGTGACTGCTTTCAGCGTTGCTCTTACAGCGGCGGCGCTGTTTGGTTTTTCCGTATCGCAAAATATGGCTATGCTGTGCGTAATGGCTGTACCTTACGGACTGGGCGCAGGGGCGGTGGACGCCGCGCTCAACAACTACGTCGCGCTGCATTATTCTTCACGGCATATGAACTGGCTGCATTGCTTTTGGGGCGTCGGAACCAGCGTTGCGCCTTATATAATGAGTTTTTGCCTGTCGCGCGGTATGGGCTGGAGGAGCGGCTACAGAAGCGTTTGCGTTTTGCAGATAATTCTCACCGCGCTGCTGCTGATAAGTCTGCCGCTGTGGAAGGGTAGAGAAGAGGGCGGCGATACACAAAAAACCTCGCGCGGCGGTATATTTTCAATGCTGAAAATAAAGGGAGTGCCGCTTGTGCTTATCTCGTTTTTCTGCTACTGTGCCGCCGAGACATCGGCAGGGCTGTGGGCAAGCACCTATCTTACCGACCACAGGGGCATAAACGCCGAGACTGCGGCAATGTTCGCGTCGCTTTTCTATATAGGCATAACAGTCGGACGGTTTGTAAGCGGCTTTGTATCCGCGAAGCTTGGCGACACAAAGATGATTTTCACAGGAAGCGCGGTAATGGCGGCGGGCATAGTTATGATAATGCTGCCGCTGCTGACGGATATTTTCGCGCTTTCGGGGCTTGTTATTACGGGACTTGGCTGCGCGCCCGTGTACCCTGCGATAACCCACGCCACGCCCGACAACTTCGGCAGAGAAAACTCGCAAGGGGTGATAGGTCTGCAAATGGCAAGCGCGTATCTCGGCAGTATGCTAATGCCGCCTGTTTTCGGTCTGCTATCCGATAAAACGGGACTTGGAGCGTACCCGTTCTTCCTTGCGGTGTTCGCGCTCGGCATACCGCTGGCATACGGCTTCGGCTCTGCGGCGGCAAAAAGAAAAAATCCTTGACAAAAGGTGTTTACAGTAGTATAATATACATATATGATTTTTGGCGATGACGGAATTATCCGAAAGCGGTCTTATCCAGAGAAAGGGCGGTAGGTGCAAGCCCCTGTAAGACGGTTCGGTGGCTGCTCCCGAGCCTGCGCGGCAAACCGCGCCGTATCTTCTGCGTTAAAGAAAAAGAGCGGCAGAAATTTTCTGCAATTTGGGTGGTACCACGGAGCAGCTTCGTCCCATATCAAGGGCGGAACTGTTTTTATTTTTAGTGATAATAAGATAAATCGGGATTTGGTGAAGAAACACTCTGCACTACTTACCTATCTTGTTGGAGTGCAAAACCTATGTTTTTAATCTATCTTTCCGTTCTTGCGTAATGAAGCCTAGAACGAAGAGATAGCGAATTTCTTTCACGGCTCTGCGCGTGGATGAGGGTCGGGTACAGCGTTCGCAAGCGACCGCCAAAGGGGAGCGCGAGGGGGAAACCTTAGGGTAGGGGGTAAAGCGCGCGCCCTACCAGTCATATTTACCCCCTAAGTCCCTATGGTGTCCCCCTCGCAAGAAATAAGCAAAAGAAACATTA
>CANRNT010000003.1 GCA_947631995.1 uncultured Clostridia bacterium
TTACTTTGCTTTATAAGATTTTTTCACTTTGTTTGGCGTTCTCTAAGAGAACGCGGAAAGAGAGCGATATCTTCTCAAAGGAAAATCCCTCTCTTGCAAGGGATTAGCGTTCCCGTTTGGGAACAGCGGTTGCTTGCAGACGCTACACCCCCTGTGACCCTTGGCAGTTGCGAAGCAACTGTAAAAAAGAGGTCAATCGAAAACTTTTCCTTTCTTGACAAGACTTTAAAGTTAGTGCAAAAGTTGAAGTCATAACATCTTGCTTCTTGCCTCTATCTAAACCGCAGATATAAAAAACTACCGCAAGGTCGTAAAAACCGTTTCTAACCTCTAACTTCTTACTTCTAACCTCTGGCAGCGTACCTGCGCGCCAGCACCTCATACTCCATCTTCCCTCCGAAGATGTCCAGCGCGGAACCTACCGTAAAATCTACCTTTTCGCCGCCTAATTCGCCGAGCATTTCAATGTCGCTGTACGACGATATCCCCCCTGCGTATGTCACGGGCACATCGCTCGCCGCCAGTATCTTCACAAGGTCGCCGTCAATACCGCGCGACTTGCCCTCCGCGTCAACAGCGTGCACAAGCAGCTCATCGCAGCTGCCCGACAGCCCCTGCACCGTGCGCTCACTCAGCGCCATGTCGCTTTTCACGCTCCAGCGGTCGGTCATAACAAAATATTCTCCGCAAAGCTTCTTGCAGCTAAGGTCAAGCACAATGCGCTCTTTGCCAACTTTCTCTATAAGCCTGCCCAGAGCCTCTGTATCAAGCGCGCCGCTCCTGAACACAAACGACGTCACTATAACATGGCTCGCGCCTGCGTTCAAAAACTCCGCGGCGTTTTCATCGTCTATCCCTCCGCCGACCTGCAAGCCGCCGGGGTACTCTTTAAACGCCTCAAACGCCTGCCGCTTGTCAGCCTCGTAAAACTCCGTGCCTTTAGCGTTGAGAAGAATAACGTGTCCGCCCGTCAGACCGTCACGGCGGTACATCTTCGCAAAATGCGCCGCGCCAAGGTCTGAAACAAAATTTTCTGCCGCATTTTCGCCAAGCAGTGTAGAACCCACTATCTGCTTCACCCTGCCGTTGTGTATGTCAATGCACGGACGGAACCTCATATCTTTCACTCCTACTTTGCCTTTGTAACAATCTCCTGCTCCAGCTTTTCAATGAACGCCGCCCTGTCGAGCGCGCCAAGCTCGCCCTCTTTTCTCGAGCGCACCGAAACACAGCCGCTCTGCATTTCCTTGTCGCCGATTATCACCATGTAAGGTATCCTTTCAAGGCGTGCGCCCTTTATCTTCGTGCCGATGTTCTCGTCACGGCTGTCAACAGTTACCCTCATGCCCTTTGCGGTCATGTCCTGCGCCAGCTTGTTTGCGTATTCAAGATGTTCATCGCCTATCGTCATAATTCTCGCCTGCTCGGGCGCAAGCCACAGCGGCAGTACACCTGCATACTTTTCAAGCATATACGCAAGCGTTCTCTCATAACAGCCCAGCGACGTCCTGTGTATGATGTACGGCAGCTTCTTCTGACCGTCCTTGTCAACATAGTACATACCGAACCTCTCGGCAAGCAGCATATCTATCTGTATAGTAACGAGAGTGTCTTCCTTGCCGTATACGTTTTTGTACTGTATGTCAAGCTTAGGGCCATAGAACGCAGCCTCGTCAATGCCTATGTCGTATTCAAGACCGATGTCATCGAGTATCTTCTTCATAGCCGCCTGAGCGTGATCCCATTGCTCGGGCGTACCCTCGTACTTGTTGTTCGGGTTTGCAGGATCCCATTGTGAGAACCTGAACGTGCAGTCCTCCAGCAGTCCGACGGTATCAAGACAGTATTTTGCAAGCTCCAGACAGCCGCGGAACTCTTCCTCCAGCTGATCGGGGCGCAGAATGTAGTGACCCTCCGAAATTGTAAACTGCCTTACCCTTATAAGGCCGTGCATTTCGCCGCTGTCCTCGTTTCTGAAAAGGGTAGAGGTCTCGACCAGGCGCATAGGCAATTCCTTGTAAGAACGCTGCCTGTTGAGGAATACCTGATACTGGAACGGGCAGGTCATCGGGCGCAGAGCAAAGCACTCTTTCTCCTCGTCGTGCGGGTCGCCCAGTACGAACATACCGTCAAGATAGTGATCCCAATGTCCCGAAATGCGGTAAAGATCGCGCTTTGCAAACAGCGGCGTTTTGGTAAGCATACAGCCTTTCGACTGCTCCAGATCCTCTATCCACCTCTGCATAAGCTGTATAACGCGCGCGCCCTTGGGCAGCATTATCGGCAAGCCTTGACCGATGTAATCTACCGTCGTGAAATATTCAAGCTCTCTGCCTATCTTGTTGTGATCGCGCAGTTTCGCTTCCTCCTGCTGCTTCAAAAATTCGTCCAGAAGCGAGGCTTTCGGGAACGCAGTACCGTATACGCGGCACATCTGCTTGCCGTCCTCAGCTTTGCCCCAGTATGCGCCCGTGCAAGCTGTGAGCTTGAACGCCTTTATTGCGCCAATGCTCATAATGTGAGGGCCTGCGCACAGGTCTATAAAATCGCCCTGCTTGTAAAACGACAGCTTCTCTCCGCGGTCGTCGTGCTTTTTGATGAGCTCAACCTTGTAGTCCTCGCCGCGCTCCTGCATAAGCTTTGTCGCCTCGTCCGCGGAAAGCTCAAAGCGCTCCAGCTCGTAGTCCTCTTTAACAAGGCGCTTCATCTCTGCTTCTATCTTGGTAAGGTCGTCGGGCGTGAACGGCTTTTTAACGTCAAAATCGTAGTAAAAGCCCGTGTCGGTAGCAGGACCTCTTCCAAGCTTAGCGTCGGGATACAGGTTCTTCACCGCCTGCGCCATAAGGTGCGAAGCCGTGTGCCTGAAGGTCTCCTTGCCTGCTTTTGAGTCAAAGGTAAGCACCTCGAAAGTGCAGTCGCCGTCAATAACGGTGCGAAGGTCTTTCACCTCGCCGTTTATCTTCACGCAGCAAGCCGCCTTGTAAAGTCCCATGCCGATGCCCTTGACGATCTCGCTTGCAGGCATAGCATTTTCGACAGTTTTCACACTGCCGTCTTTAAGTGTTAAGTTTATCATAATTTTACCCTCCTAGTGGTACATAAAAATATTGACTTGTATTAAATCGCTGCTGTCGCATCGTCTTGTCGGCTTTAGCCTCCAAGCCGCCTGAAAAATCCCTCGCCGCCATAAACGGTCGGCGGCGCATACCTTGCGGTATGACGGGCTTTTTTCGTTCACCGCTCTACAGTATTTTGGTTTTCTTCTCATTTCGAGTGTGCCAATACGTTCGCGCACTCTGTATGTTATGAATTTTTCACATTGTATGGCGTTCCATAATGGAACGCGGAAAGAGAGCAATGCGATGCCACTAGGAAAATCCCTCTCTTGCAGGGATTTTCCTCTTGAAAAACAATCCACCGGATTGTTTTTCAATTCACCTTTTTCGGAGCGCACTCCGTGTGTTTGTGGGGCTCTGCCCCACACCTCGTGACCCTTTTGAAAAAGGGTCAATCGAAAACTTTCGCTTTCTTGACAGGACTTAATAGTTTTGCGTACTGTGGGTCAACGTGTGCGCTCCTGCGTACTACAACTACCCTTATTCTATCCCCTCAGCCACTGTACGAACGCCGTTTTGTCTACGCGGTTGTAGCCTGCCTGTTCGTAAAAATGCAGCGTGCTTTCCTTTTTCGAGCCCGTCATCAGCATCATCTTGTAGCAGCCCTCCGCTAAGGCTATCTCTCTGGCATAGTCAAGGCACGCTGTAGCATAGCCCTTGCAGCGGTGCTTTTCATCTGTAACAACATTCTCTATAACTGCATATGGGCGCTGCCCGTGCGTAAGATTTGGTATTATAACGCACACGCAGGAAGAAACGATTTCTCCGCCCTCCTCAGCCACTATAACATGGTGTTCCTTGTCATTCAGTATCTTGTCCCATACAGCTAAAAGCCCCTCGCCAACATTTGAAAAGCTCTCGCCGTGAAGTTGGGTGTATAGCTCTAAAACACCTTGCAGATCGCCTTTTTTTGCCTCGCGTACCATTACAGCCCTCTCTCTTTCAGCCCCTCAACAAGCCCAACGTAAAACTCGCGCACGTCAAACCCCTCGATGTTCTCGCGGTTTAAGTCTATCACATCAGCGTGCGATATACCCCTCTTGCCGCCCGGCTGTAAAAACGTGAAGCTCTCGCCCCACTTCATCGAATCTTCCGAAACAAGTCCGTCGTTGCTGCCGTCAAACCTCTTTACAAACAGATACGACATATTCAGCGGAAACTGACCGCCCAGCGCGCCCTTGTTCACCGAGCCCACGCTCTGATAGTACACGCCCTCGCTGTCGGGGCACTTTTCGTTGAACGCAGCGCAGTTTTCTGCCGTCAGGTCTTTAACCGCCGCCATAAAATCGGGGTCGCTGTCGCCCAGCAGCTTCATAGCCGCATTGTATTTTGATGACACCGTGTCGCACAGTCCGTCGCTCGCCTTTTCTATAAGATAATCGGCAAACTTGCAGCCGCGGTGAGGCGTGTTTACCGTCGTCAGCGACGCCACTTTCTCCGCGCACCCGTGCAAAGTTATCGCACAGCGAGAATCCAGTCCGCCCTTTGAGTGCGCTATGATGTTCACTTTGCCACAGCCCGTTTTCTCAACTATCGCGTTTATCCTGTCTGCAAGTTCTTTTCCGCTGTCGTATACTGCCGCCGCCGACTGCTGCTCACCGTAGTAAACAACAGCGCCGTTTTTCTCCAGCTCTTCGGGTATCCTGCCCCAGTAGTTAAAGTATTTCAAATCGCGGAAGAACACCCCGTGTACCATAAGTATCGGGTACTTCGTTTTGCAAATCTGCCTGCCCTCGCGCTGTTTGTCGAGCTTTATCTTCTCATTTTCAAACTTCAGCTCTTTGCCCATTATACGCAGCGTTTTTACAAGCACAATAACGTTCAGCGGCGGAATAAAACCGCATATAAGCATGACCGCCCTGTGCTTTATCCCGAGCTGTACCGAGGTAAAATAACACCTGAGCATTCCTGCCCAGAATATCACAAACAGCATTAACACCGCAAACACTATGTACCACACTATCTCGGAGACTTTCAGCTCGCCGAGGACAATTATGCACACCGCCGCGGCTATCGAAAGCGCAAGCGTTATCAGAAATATCCACAGCAGCCGCACTCCGCCTGCAAGTATTTTAAGACGTTTTGCAGGCTGCTTTTTAAATATCGGCTTTGCGCTTATGAATATCACTATTGCCGCCGCCAAAAGGGCGGTAGACACCCTGCCGCCTATGCCGTAAAACGCCGATATACCAAGGCAGTTTACGCACGCAAAGCATATCGCCGACTGTATCAAAGCTGCAAGCCAAGCCATTTTACGTTCCCCCGTTTCAATTGCCGAAAAGCTCTTTTATCGAGCCTATGATATTGCCGAAAAAGTATGTGTACTCGTATATGACCCACAGCCATATCACGCAGACCATAAGCAGGCTCACCGTGTACACCGTTCGCAAGGTTATCCTCGCGCGCTTGCGGAAGATAGCCCTGCCGTCCTTTACTGAGAGCTGGTCGTAAAATGTACCGAGCCATAGTATGACGATAAAGGAGGGTATGAATATAAGCATAGCGAGCTTTGAATCGGTCGAATACTGCGATACTCTGTACGCTATGTAATCCAGAAACGTGCAGATTATAACGCTGACCGTTATACAACTTACAGACAGTATCTTTCGCATATCGTCCGCTTGACCGGCAAGCCTTCCTCCTTTCTTATCGCTTTTCCCTGCTGCTTATTCTTTCACGAGATAGCACACCGTAAACGGCAAATGCGGGAAGCTGCGCTTATCTATCTCCGTGTAGCCAAGCTTTTTGTAAAAATCCTTCAATCTTTCATTGGCATCTATTATACCCGCGCAAATGCGTCTGTAACCCATTTTTACGGCTTCCTCCGCCGCAAAGGTCATCAGCCGCGTGCCGTAACTCATATTCTGCTTTTCGGGAAGCACGCAAAGATGCTTTATCTGCACCTCGTTCTCCCTCTTGTCAAGACCTATAAAGCCTATAAGCGCGCCGTCCTCATAGCAGCCGAACATATCAACGCCGTTCTGAGACTCAAATATCAGCCTTTCAAGCGTAATGAACGCTGTGTAAGTCGGGCAGTTCAGCTCCGTCAGATGAAACTGTCCCGCTACGGGCGCAAAGCTCCTGCGAATGACTTCAAGACATTCTCCAAGCTGCGATGCTTCTACTCTGCGAATAATGTCAAACATAACTATACACTCCTTTGCGTAAGCCGATATACTCTGCGAAATATCGGAAAGCCGTATCGGAGCCGTCTCCCCGATAAAAAACAAGACCCGAAAAAGCTCGTAAAATGAGCCTTTTCGGGACGTTTCCAAAATAAAACGCGGTTCCACCCGTATTCAGTACGCGCAAAGCGCCTGCACTCAAAAGCCTGATAACGCTGGCAAAGCGGCGCTGATTGGGCGCGCTCGCGGGGCGGTATACGCGAAAATTTTCCGCTGCCCTGCTCGCAGCACACGCAAGGCTCTCTGAAAGCGGCGTCAGCTTGACGCGTCATCCCCGTTCACAGCTTTTATAAAGATATGTTAACACTATTTTCCCTCTTTGTCAAGGGCTTTTGAGCGATTTTTCAACTTTTGTACAAAAATTTCTTGACACGGAGAGATAATTATTATATAATAGTATTATGCATTGATATGCGAATTTGTATCTTTACAATTTTATACTGAATTTTTAAGGAGGAAGGCTACTATATGGATACACCAATAGTGATCTTGCTCTGCGTCGTTTGCTGTATAGTTGGCGCTGCTCTGAGTGGAATTATTTCATTCAGACTGGGTATTAAATACAGAAAAAAGTCCGCCGAGGCTGCAATAGGCTCCGCTGAGGAGGAAGCGGCAAGGATAGTAAAGGACGCAGACAAGGAAGCTGAAAGTCTTAAAAAAGCTGCTCTTGTTGAAGCAAAAGATGAGATACACAAGAGCCGCAGCGAAGCCGAAAAAGAGATCAAGGAAAGACGTATAGAGGTCTCAAGGCAGGAAAGACGTATTCAGCAAAAAGAAGAAACGCTGGACAAGAAGATCGACAATATCGAGAAAAAGGAAGAATCCTTGAATTCCAAACACAAAGCCGCGGACGAAAAGCTCGCCGAAGCGGAGAGGATAAAGAAAAGTCAGCTCGATATGCTCGAAAAGATCTCCGAATTTACCAAGGAGCAGGCAAAGGAACACCTCCTCAGTTCGCTCGAGTCGGAGCTGGTGCACGAAAAAGCTGTTAAAATACAAAGCTATGAGGCACAGCTCAAGGAGGAATGTGAAAGCAAGGCAAGACAGTATATCTCCCTCGCTATCTCGAGATGGTCGTCCGAACAGGTATCCGAAACAGCGGTATCTGTCGTATCTCTGCCTAACGACGAAATGAAGGGCAGGATAATAGGACGTGAGGGAAGAAACGTCAAGGCCATAGAAACGCTGACGGGCGTTGAGCTTATAATCGACGACACTCCCGAAGCTATAACGATATCCTGCTTCGATCAGGTAAGACGTGAGATAGCAAGAATAGCCCTTGAAAAGCTCATCAATGACGGACGGATCCACCCGACACGCATTGAGGAAATGGTCGATAAGGCAAGACGCGAAGTCGAACAGAGGATCAAAAAAGAGGGAGAAAGAGCTATACTCGAAACAAATGTCCACGGTATCAATCCGGAGCTTGTAAAGCTCCTCGGAAGGCTCCGCTACAGGACCAGCTACCGCCAGAACGTTCTCGACCACTCTATCGAGGTCGCACATCTGGCAGGCATGATGGCTTCGGAACTGGGAGTGGACGCGGCTCTCGCCAGAAGGGCGGGACTTCTTCACGACATAGGAAAAGCGCTTAGCTATGAGATCGAAGGCTCTCATGTACAGATAGGCGTAGACGTATGCAGAAAGTATAAAGAAAGCGCCGATGTGCTTCACGCAATTGAAGCTCATCACGGCGACGTTGAAACAAGAACAGTCGTAGCGGCTCTCGTTCAGGCGGCAGACGCCATATCGGCGGCAAGACCGGGCGCGAGAAGCGAGAACTACGAGAACTACATCAAGCGTTTGCAGAAGCTTGAGGAAATATGCACATCATATGACGGCGTTGAGAAATCATTCGCTATACAGGCAGGACGTGAGGTGCGCATCATGGTCTCGCCCGAAAAGGTCAACGATGAGAAAATGGTATTGGTCGCAAGGGATATCGCCAAGCGCATAGAGAACGAAATGGAGTACCCGGGTCAGATAAAGGTACACATAATTCGTGAGAGCCGCGCGATCGAATACGCTAAATAGATTTTTATATAAAATCAAAAAGCAAATAATCGGGTGGTACGGGGGATCCCCCTGCCACCCATTTTAGCAACCGGGATCGGAAAAGCTGCTTCGTACTTTCGGTGAATATTTAATATCTGATGTTGAATAGAAAATAATTAAGGAGCGATATTATGGCAGAAAGAAAACATCTTTTCCATTCAACGGAAAAGAGCGATTTTATCTTGAATATGACAGAGCCGCAGTTCCAGAAAATGGGTCTTATCTACCTTTCTCTGACTGCGATAGTCCTGTTCGCAATGAATATCCCCTATTATCTGTCAAAGGGAAAGCTGATATTTGCTTACTCTCAACTCAATATGCTTCAGACGGTCAAGTTTGTGGATATGTCTTTCGTCAACACAAAATGTGCTGACTATATCGCTTATCTGCAAATTGCTCTTTACGCCGCAAGCTTTATAGGTCTGCTGCTGCTTATAATAGCAGCCACGAAAAAGTATTTCAGGGCAAAGGATAACAAGCTGTTCATGCTGCCCGTGTTATATATGCTTTTCGTGCTGATATCGACTTTTATGGCCTACGATATAAGCTCAGCGTTTTTCGGCAAGGATCACCGCTATGCAGGTATGCTAACGTTTTTCTCGTATGTCGCGCTGTTTGTAGCCGCGTCGCAGGTAAATTCCAGAATCAGAAGAAAAACATATCTTGATCTGTTCTTGTCAATAGCATTCATTAACGCGGTGTACGGCATAATGCAGACCGTGCCTGCGCTGGTGACCGAGCTGCCGAATTTCTTCTATGACATATTCTATATCAGCGGCAATACCGCGGACTCATACGAGCATTTCATCGCGGACGGTCTTGTTCAGTCACCTCATGCGCTCGCAGCGCTCATGACCATGGCTACCGCGATCGCTGCGGCAGGTCTGGTGTACGAAAAAAGCAAAATAAGAAAATGTATTTACGCCGTATGCTGTGCGGTATTTGCAGCGGCAGGCTTCGCTACCTGTACCGCTCCCGCATTTATCGGCATACCGTTCGTAGTTATCGCTGTGCTTGTTACCGAAATAATAAGATCTGCGTTTTTCGGAAAGAAAAGCAGTATCGCAAAAACATCGTGGCTGTGGTCACTTGTGTCAATAGCGGCTGTCGCGGCAGTTTTCGGGATAATGCTCCTTATTGACAGGATACACCTCTATGACGCAAATATCATCTGGACGGACGCCACCTCGCGCCTCGGCAACGCTTTCCCCGAGCCAAGTAATTACAGCGGCCTTAAAATCTATCCTAAGCTGTGGAAAGAATGTCTTGCCATGCTCAAGGACACATGGGTGCTCGGCAGCGGGCCGGACTGCATAGGCTTTAAGTATTACGGTACAACAGAGCTGTTTAATTCATCATTCGGATTTACTACCGACCGATCGTATAACGAGTATTTCGATATTGCCCTCGCCTGCGGCATACCGTGCCTGTTGGTGTATCTGTCCATGGGCTTTGTGACGATCAAAAAGGGCTGTGCCTGCGTTAAAAAGTTCTTTATGGGCGAGGATAGCTGGACAGCCGTGGCATTGCTCGCCGCAGTTTTGGGATACGGTCTGCAAGCCAATATCAATATAAGTGTTATAACCGTTACACCGTTCTTCTTTATCTTCGTCGGTATGCTGTGGAACAAGCCGCATACCGAGACCGAGACGTCCGCGCCCAAAAAGAAAGAACGCAAGATACGCAAATAGCAAAAAACTCTTGACAAATCAAATTCTTCGATGTATAATATAAATAAAAAAAGGAGCACCGGCTTAGACTAAAAGTTGGCAACCTTATACATTGGTTAAAAATAACCGTAGTGCTTGGTACGCCGTGCGGTTATTTTTTCATGTTCTTGATTATCTCGTTGATAATAGCAAGAATAATGATTATCAGTATCAAAGATATGTAATCCATAGATATCGCCCCCCTTTTCCTCAGACAGAGGGCAAAAGGAGGGGAAGTTTTATGGTTTTTAGCGGTTCAAAGAACCGCGTAAAATCGCCGACCCTTTGTCGGCGAAATAAAACTTATAAGCGGCTTCGCAAGAAGACGCTGTTGCCGCTGCCGTTAAGTCCGGTTCCTACACAAACAAAGTCCCTGTTCATGTCATAGTGAGCAGGGACATTTTTTGTACTCGTGTTATCCTTTGTTTTGAGAAGCGACCAAGCTCTCGCCGCAGTATATCTCGCGAAGCTTCGGCTTTTCAATCTTGCCTGTGGCGTTGCGCGGAATAGCCGCAAATATGAACTTGTGCGGCCTCTTGTAACGCGGCAAACCGTTGCAGAATTTCTCCATTTCCTCCTCGGTGCACTCGCACTCGGGCTTTATCTCTATTATCGCAGCGGCTATCTCACCCAATCGCTTGTCGGGCAAGCCTATAACAGCAACGTCCTTCACCTTGTCGCTCTGACGGATAAAATCCTCTATCTGCACGGGGTAAAGGTTCTCGCCGCCCGAAATAATAACGTCCTTTTTGCGGTCAACAAGGAAAATAAACCCGTCCTCGTCCTCCTGAGCCATATCGCCCGTGAGCAGCCAGCCGTCTTTCAGTACTTCGTTCGTCGCCTTTTCATCGTTGAAGTAGCAGGTCATCACGCCCGGACCTTTAACACACAGCTCGCCTACCTTGCCGCGCTCGACGGTCTCACCGTTTTCGTCAATTATCTTTGTCTGCCAACCGTATCCTGCCTTGCCTATCGCGCCAACTTTATGTACGTTCTCAACGCCCAGATGTACGCAGCCCGGACCTATCGACTCGCTAAGACCATAGTTCGTATCGTACTGATGATGAGGGAACTTCGACAGCCAGCGCGTTATAAGGCTCGGCGGAACAGGCTGTGCGCCTATGTGCATAAGCCTCCATTGCGAAAGCTCATACTTGCTTAAATCTATGTCGCCCCTGTCAATGGCGTCCAGAATGTCCTGCGCCCACGGCACCAAAAGCCATACTATCGTGCATTTTTCTTTGGATACCGTCTCAATTATCATCTCGGGCTTTACGCCGCGCAGCAGCACCGACTTCGCCCCGACAAGGAACGAGCCGAACCAATGCATTTTTGCGCCCGTGTGGTACAGCGGCGGTATGCAAAGGAATACGTCGTCTTTCGTCTGACCGTGGTGCTTCTGCTCCACCTCGCACGACTGCATAAGGCTTCTGTGCTTGTGCAAGATAGCCTTTGGGAATCCCGTCGTACCCGATGAAAAATATATCGCCGCAAAGTCGTCGTCCGTAAGCTCTATATCGGGCGAAACGCTCGAGCAGTTCGCCGCCAACTGGTCGTAGTCCTCAGCGAAAGAGGGGCAAGCGCTGTCAACACCGCCGCCAACGTAAAACAGCAGGCGGTTCTTTATGATGTCGTCAGCTATCTCCTCGACCCTGCCTATAAACGCAGGTCCGAACACCAGCACGTCGCATTGCGCCAAATCAAGACAGTATTTTATCTCGTCGCTCGTGTACCTGAAATTCAGCGGCACCGCAAGCGCACCCGTCTTCAGTACGCCAAAGTAAATGGGCAGCCATTCAAGGCAGTTCATCAGCAGTATGCCGACCTTATCACCTTTTTTTATGCCGCGGCTGAGAAGCAGATTTGCAAAGCGGTTAGCCTTTTCGTTGAATACTCCCCACGTTATCTCGCGGCGGTAGTGACAAAACTCGCCCGGCTCAATAAGCTCATATTCGCGCCATGTTACGCGCCTTTTCTCCTGTATCTCGGGATTTACCTCAACCAGCGCTGTATCGTTGCCGTACTTAGCGGCGTTCTGCTCAAGAATTTGTGTGATAGGCATTATATATTCTCCTTTTATCGGGGGCTGCCCGCGCTTTAACTTTTTAAAGCTTTTTAGTTTTGCGGCTTTAAAAGCCCATAAATATATTATGCCACTATTTAAAGAGATTGTCAAGATATATCACGGTATATCACAGCCGAAATTTCCTGCCTGCCAGAAGCTGAGCGGTAATGCCCGTCAGCAGACCCGTTATCACGGCAAAAAACGTCAGCACGCCGAGGTAGTAAACAACATAAAACGTGCGGTATATCACAACGGCGGCTGATATCTGACCGATGTTGTGAAATATCGCTCCAAGCACCCCCGCGAACCAGATATTCCTGCCTTTGGACAGCTTTAAAAACACAGCCATGACCGCAAATGCCAGCACCCCTCCGCACAGCGAGTATATGAACGAGACCGCCTGTCCCGCAAATATCCCGCCGAGTATTATGCGCATGGCAAGCACCGCAAAAGCGTCAAGCGGCGAAAACGCACACAGCATATACAGGGTGATAACGTTCGCAAGACCTATTTTCAGCCCCTGAACGTGTACAGGCAGAGGTATCTGCGCTTCGACGGTGAATATTATCAGAGCAAAGGCGGTCATGAGCGCAAGTACGCACAACCTCTGCGTTTTTGACCTGAACTCATATCTGCACATCGACATCGCCCCCTCTGTCACGCACAACTATCATCAGCCTATGCGGAACACATATTACGGGCATTGCCCCGTCGCCTATAAATCCCGTATCAACGCATATCCTGTCGGGGCAGTCGGCGTCTGTTACGCCTATCGCTCCGCTGTGCACCTCTACCGTATTAGAGCCGTCCTCGGTATTTATCTCTATCGTATACGGCTCTGTAACGGCATTGAGGTCTATTGTATACAAAAGCTCGTCGCCATGATAGATATACGCGGTCTTGTCGGCGTTGTTTTTATGATAGGAATACCATGCCGCCGCCCCGCTGACAACAAATATCAGCAGGGTGACAAAAGCAAGTATGACGGTGCTTTTTATATGCTTCCTCTCCATATATCAGAAAGCGCTTGCCGATGAAGCAGGCGCGAATATCTTCTGAGCCTGCTCGTCGGTGAGGTCTATGCCGAAAAGCTCCTTGTAATACTTTTTCGTTTCATCGGTAATGTCTATATCCTCGAATTTTTCGGGGTATACGGTCTTTGCGAGCCACAGGAGCGTTATCGGGGTATCTATGCCCGCGGTGTACGAACGGTACATACCCAGCGGCATTTTATATACCTGCTTATCCTTAACCGCAGATATGCCCGACCAATCGTAGCTTCCGACAGAGTTGCCGTATATATCGTCAGGCTGTGCGGAATTGAAGTTAGTTATAAATATCATCGAAGGGTCCCAAGCGTATATCTGCTCCAGATCCACCGCCGTTGAATTGTCCGTCTGAAGCTCCTCGCCGACGTTCTTCGCTCCTATTGCGTCAGCCCACCATTGACCGAAAAACAGCTTGCCCGATGTTGTTATAGAGCTTTCGCTGTACTGGAAAAGGAAAAACAGCTTTTCCTTTTCGCTGTCGGGTATGTCAGAAACACGCTCCTGCACCGTATCGTATATCTCGGAGCTGTACTGCTTTGTTATCTCCGTCTTGTCGTTTTCGGGGAACATCTCGCTGAGCAGGGCTATCCAGTTGTCCAGAGTTTCAATAGCGTCGTAATCCCATTTTGAAGCCGATATAGCAACGGCAGGGATATTCGCCTTGTCAAGCTCCTCCTTTATGCCCTCCGAGCCTGCGCTGTAAAACACAACATCGGGGTCAAGCTTTATTACCTCTTCTATGTTTATGCTCGTACCGTCTATAAAGCCTGTTTCCGCATTCAGTATCTCGGGATAAAGCTCGCTGAGCAGGCTGTTCTGCGCCGCCGTCATACTGGGCTGTGCTATGCCAACAAGCTTATCTGCGCTGTCAAAGAAGATAGAAAGCACCGACGGCAGGGGGTACATATCGGCTACAACTATCCTGTCTATCTGCTTAGGAACGGTTACGCTGTTTCCTGCGTGGTCGGTCAGGGTGATGGTATCGCCGTTGTCCTGCACCTCGCTGTCAGCCGCGGAAGAGCTGTCCTGCGCGGACATCTCCGGGTTTTCCGAAGCGCTCGAAGCGCCGCTTGTCTCGCCCTGTGAGCTGCTGTCTGAGCCTGCACAGCCCCCGACAGATAATGCAACTGCGATACACACCATAACAGAGGCTATCCTTGTAAGTATTCTTTTCATCTTTTCCATTGTTGATATCACTCCTATAAATTATTGATACGGTCTGTAATAAAGGATATATCGCTTACCGTATCCGATATCCCGCTTCGGAACATTCTTCCCGAAAAGCCCTCGTGCGGCAGCGATAGAAACTCCCTGCCCAGCCTTTGGCAAAACGTCTTATAAAGCGGGTCGGCGATAACTATATCAGCGTCCGCGATAAGCTGTGTAAGCTGACTTTCATCTGTCGCCAAGGCGTCTCCCCCGCAAAGCAGCTTACTGTCAAAGGTCGTTGCCGCCGCAGCAGCCGTTTGCACGCCCGTTTTTTCCGCAAGCGCATATGCCATACTTTCGCAGGCAACGCCCTCGCCTATCAGCAGAGCTTTTTTGCCGCTGCCTTTTTTTCTTCCCGAATATGCTGTGATACCGCTCTCGCCCGTATCAAAAGCTTTTCTTATATCCTGTATCAGCTTTTCGCTAAAGCCGTCGGTCGGTCTGCCTATGACATAAGGCGTGCTAAACCGCTTTTTGAGCGTCTCAGCCGCGCTCATTCCGCCGTAGGATACTACAACGTTTGCCCAAGCTGACGAAGCCTTTGCCATATTTTCAAGACTGTCGCCCATTGCCCAACAGCTCACAGTTTCTATGCCGCTGCGCTCAAACAACTGCTTCATGCTTTTTATCTGACAGTATATATCGCTTCCCGAAAAGTCCAGCGGAGTTGCGCCGAGAATGTTTACCGACGGTTTTTCGGTACGCTCATACCGCTCCGTCACGAACCTTTCCGCTATCGCTCCCAGAGCCATATCCACTCCCGAAACATAGCTGTTCATTCCGTTCGTGGCAAACCCAAACGACGGTATCCCCGTTCTTCGCTCCGTTTCCAGCGCAATGGCTTTGAAGTCAGTACCTATCATCATAGGGATAGGCGTTCCCGCTATCGCTATGAAAGACGGGGCAAGCTCCTCTGCCGCCGCGGCTATGTCGCCTATGAGCTTTTCGTCGTCACCCATAATGGCTTGTGTCTCCGTAAGTCCGGATATAAAAACATAGCTGTCCATATATGACCAGCGCGGTTCGTCGTGGGTCGTGTACGTTGAATTACAGCCGGAGGCGTCGTGAACGACTACCATTCCGCCTAGCTCGTACAGCGCGGAGCATACGCCCGATGAGTCCGCCGCATAGGTGGATATAAACCTTGCCGTACCGATATTTCCGCTCATACGCAGCCGCACCCCATTCCTTTTATCTGTATCAAGGACAGCATATCCTTTTCGTTCAGCCATGCGTCTCTTATCAGCCCGCACAGCTTTTGTATACCCGTAAATCCGTAAAAGCCGCCGCTCTCTATGATGTTTACAAAGTAGCCGCTTCCGCTGAAGTACGCGGCTTTCTGACCTATCGCAAGAGTTTTGACGTTTCGTTTTCTTTCTATATCCCTCATACTCACGTCCATAGTCGGGTAAAGATATATGTCCGGATAATTGGACTTCAAAAACTCAAAGTCGCCCTGCTCAATGCCGCTTATGCTGTCGCAGTACAGCGCGGTGACGTTTATCCCGTGCGTGAGCAGCAAGCGGGCAAGCGAAAACGGGCGCAATACGGCGGTGTAGTCTATCTCTACGGGCGCGCCGTCAAGGAGCTTTGCAGTTTCTGAGAGAGCCTCCTCGCATTTGCTTATTCCCTCCGAGCAGTCATACGGCTCTGCGCCTACATATCCGCACAGCTTGTCAAGCTGCTTTGAAATCTCGTCATACGAATAACTCAGCGGCAGAAACAAAGCCTTTTGAGAAAGACGCTTCTCCAGCTCTGCGGCAGCCGCGGCAGCCGTTGTATCGTAATATATATTTGCCGAAGCTTCGCCCATTTTCTGATAATCGTCATAGCTTTTGCAGTCCTGTATAACAGTAAGCTCATATCCTGCCGAGCGCGCTGTCAAGTAAAGCTCGCTTTCCTTGTCCGCGGGCAGATTGCTGCCTATGATATTTATTCTTTTCACATCTTTTTCCCTCGGCTTTATCAAACTGTATATCTGCCTGCGCATAGTCTGATCGGGAGTAAGACCGCTCTTTCGCATTATGGGATCCATATAGCAGTCGGTGAAGTCTGTATCGGGGAAGCGTCTGCGCAGAATATCATAGCACATCTGTATATCGCACCCCATAAAGTGATGTATGCAGCTTGTGTACACCAAGACCGCTCTGGGCTTATAGCTCAGCCCGTTCAGGATATCCGTAACTCCCTCTGTTATCATCTGCTCCATGCCGCCGACGAGAACATCGTTCTCCCGTATCTCGATAGTTGAAAAATTCTCCGAGCGGCCCATTTCAGCCGCCGTCAGGACTACTCCCCTGAGACAGCCTGCCGCGCAGACGAATATCTCATGGCATTGCGGAACAAGAAATCCCGTGTGTACTATGTTCCATGTTCCGCGAGCCGCACAACTGTATTCCAGACCGCCCTTGAACGGCGACGGGAACGCCGCTTCGGCTATCCTTACACCGCGGCTTTGGCTGTCCTGCCTGCCGCCCATACGGATAAGCATATTATATTTCTCCTTTACGGTTTATTTTGTATCTTCAGATATTGCCGCTTCGGCGGCCGCGAGGACTTTTTCGGCAAGCTCTCTGTAACAGCTCGCCATATCGCTCTGCGGCATGGCTTCAACGACCGTCTTGCCAAGCTCCTCCGCTTCCAGTACAGTATCGCTGCGTGGGAGCGTACCTATTATACTGCTTCCTATGTCGCCGCACAGCTCATTTACCTTTTCTTCCTCGTTTTTCACGTTGCGTTTGTTCAGTATTATGCCGCCGAGCCTTGCGTATCCTCTGCCGCGGAAGCCTTGTACAGCCATTGCGATGTTTGCGGCAGCGTGTATAGCCATATTCTCGCCCGAGGTCACTATGAATACTGCGTCCGCGTATCCCGAACGCATAGGCATTGAAAATCCGCCGCACACAACATCACCGAGGACGTCGTATATCACAACGTCCGGCGAATATACCTCATACGCGCCCTTTTCGGCAAGCTTTTCAAGCGCCGCGATAATGCCTCTTCCCGCACAGCCCATTCCGGGAGTAGGGCCGCCCGCCTCTACGCATATCACTCCGCCGTACCCGGTCTTTACCATATCTTCAAGTCCGAAGTCGTTCTTTCTCTCCCTCACGAGGTCCAGCACCGTGCACATTTTTTCCGCACCGCGCAGCAGCATGGTGGAGTCTGCTTTCGGGTCACAGCCTATCTGCATGACCTTCATGCCCTTTTCACTAAGCGCGGCCGCAATGTTGGATACCGTTGTGGATTTTCCAATGCCGCCTTTGCCGTATACGGCTATCTTTATCATAAATATCTCTCCTTGACTAATGAGTTTTGCACTTTGTAAAACAAATATCATTCGGCGCAGGTAGCCTTTACCGCAACTCCCTTTATCGCCGAAAGCTCCCCCACCAGCGAAGCTATCTCCTCGTCGGGGGCTTCAAGGGTAACGTTTATAACGTTAGCTATGCTGACTCCTCCCTTGCGGTAAGGTATGCCCATTCTGCCTATTGTATACTTTCCGTACTTATGGAGAATGGCGTTTATCCTGTCAGCCTGCGAAAAGCCGTTCGCTATAACGGATACCACCGCTATGCCGCACGGTTTCCTTTCGTTTTGCGTATCTGCGCCGTCGGACAGGGATACGGGCGTGACCGTGCGGAACACTCTGCTTTTAGTTTCCGCCTCGCTTATCAGCGCCTTTACTCCGAATGCGCGCTCTATCCCTTCTTCGGTCACTACCCTTGCCGTATCTCCGAACACGCCTTTGCCGTCCTTGCCCAGTATCAAAGACTTATTTGCTCTTCCAAGCGCGTGCTCGGGATAATGAGTGTTGAATATGCAGGTAATTCCCTCTGCCGATAGCTGTGACAGCGTTTCAAGCACAATAAGCTGATTGCGGAAATCGAGGTTCGACTCCGGCTCATCGAGTATAAGTATCTGCGGCTGAGCCGCCAGCGCGCGCGCTATCAGCGACATCTGAAGCTCTCCTCCGCTTATCCTGCGGCAGCTCTTATCCGCAAGATGTGATATCTTCAGCCGCTCCAGTATCTCGCTGACCTTGTCTGTATCCTCTTTTTTCGGCTGTGAAAATGTGCCTATATGACTGTTTCTGCCGAGCAGTACCGTTTCAAACACCGTCGCAGACGAAGCCGTACCCTTAGCCTGCGGAACATATGCCAGCTTTTTCCACAGCTCGCGTGCCGAAAGCTTTTTTATCGGTACTCCGTCTATGAAGCTGCCGCCGCTTTTCCATTTGAGCATACCCGTTATACAGCGCAGCAGCGTAGTCTTTCCCGCTCCGTTAGGGCCTAATATCGCAATAAGGTCGCCTTTTTCCGCAGTAAAAGATATATCCTCAAAAAGCTGCGTATCGCCGTAACCGAAGCGCCCGTTTTTTACTTCAAGCGTCATAGGCTGTGACCTCCGCTCTTTCTCATAAGTATTATAAAGAACGGCGCGCCTATTATTGCTGTCAGCACGGATATCGGTATCTGCGCCGCGGAAATGCTCCTTGCGGCCGTATCAACAAGCGCCATGAACGCCGCTCCTATGCTTACCGAGGCAGGAAGTATCGCTCTGTGGTCGCTGCCGAACGCCATGCGGCAGATATGAGGTATCAGCAGGCCTACCCAGCCTACCTGTCCGCACATGGACACGCAGGAAGCCGTTACAGCCGTTGCGCATATCACCGTGACCGTGCGAAGCAGCTTTATATTTGTTCCCAGCGATACGGCTTCATCATCGCCCAGCGGAAGTATGTTCAGCTTCCACCTCAGCGCGTAAAGCACCGCTATACCTGCTATGATTATCGGCGCGCCAAGCCTGAGCTGTTCGTAGCCTGCGCCCGAAAGGCTTCCCATGAGCCAGTAGGTTATCGCAGGAAGCTGCGTTTCTGTATCGGCGGCGAATTTCACCAGCGACACCAGCGCCGAAAACAGCGAACCTATCATTATTCCCGCAAGCACGACCGAGCCCAGACCGTTCCTGCCGCTTTTTCCGCTTGCCGCCAGCCATGTCAGCGCGACCGCCGCTATCCCCATAGCGAACGCCGTTACCTGTATGCCTATCATGCCAAAGCCCCACAGCATTGCCAGAGCCGCCCCGAACGATGTCCCCGAAGCCACGCCCAGCGTATCGGGAGTTGCGAGAGGATTGGAAAAAAGGCTCTGGAACGCGCACCCCGCAACGGAAAGTCCCGCGCCGCAAAGCAATGCGAGAAGTATCCTCGGCATTCTTATGTTCCATATAACTACCGCCGTTCCGCTTATCTCCTCGCCCGAAAACCTGTCCGCTATCGCATTGAGTATCTCGCCTATCGGATAACTTATCCTGCCGATACACAGCGAAGCCAGCGCGGCGGCTATCGGGAGAACGATAAGCAAAACAGCCGCATACGGTCTTACCGCAAGCCTTTTTGCTCTGCCGTCTTTCTTACTCATCTGAAATTCTTTCTCCGTTTTTCGATGTAACGTTTGAGTATGCCGCCTTTGCGGAAACTCCGTCCAACCTGCCTATCTTTCCCGAAAGCGCGCTGATCACGCTCTGCGGAGCGTTTACGGCAACGCTTATTATGCTTATTCCCAGCTCGTGATACGGTATGCCCATTCTGCCTATCATATACTCGCTGTACTCATGAAGTATCGCGTTGAGCTTTTCAACGCTGTCGCTGTTCTCGACGATTATGCCGATTATCGCTACTCTGTTTTCCGTACTGTCCATAGTGTTATCATTATCCTTCCAAGATTCCAAAAATTAAAGACCGCCTTCACCCACAAAAGGCAAAGGCAGTCTCTGTACCAACTGAACCGCAGCGGTTGATCACGGTTAGTTGCAAATATTACTGTTCGACTGTTCGCCGCTTTCACCTCAAAACAATTTCGGTGTCAGGTGCTGATATTATATTATCACATTTTTTCCCGTTTGTCAAGTATCGTATCAGGAAAAACAAGCTTCGCAGTTTCAAGCAGGCAAAAGCGCCTTGCCAGCCTTGCTATTCGGTACGCAGCGCGATAACGGGGTCTTTCTTCGCCGCAAAGCGAGAGGGTATAAGACCTGCTATCAGCGTCAGCAGCATAGAGATTATCACGAGCGCCGCGCCGCCAACGAACGGCAGCTTTGAAAGTCCGCCGATGTCGGTAATGTGCTTTATGATGATGTTTATCGGAATGTTCAAAAGTACCGTGACTATTATGCCAATAGCGCCCGCGCCGAAGCCGACTATCAGCGTTTCAGCGTTGAATACGCGCGAGATGTCCTTCTTTGAAGCGCCTATCGCGCGAAGTATACCGATCTCCTTCGTCCTCTCCAGAACAGAGATGTAGGTGATTATGCCTATCATGATAGACGAAACTATCAGCGAGATAGCCACGAACGCAATAAGAATGTAGCTTATCGCATTTATGATAGTCGTAACGCTGCTCATCAGCAAGCCGATGTAGTCGGTGTAAACTATCTCGTTCTCCTCGCCTACCTCATCATTGTAGCCGCTTATCTTGTCTGTAATAGTCTCTTTCGATTCAAAATCCTTCGGGTAGATGAGTATGCTCGAGGGCTCGCTCAAGTCCGCAACACCCATTAAAGACAGGTTTCCGTCATAAGTCGCATTCGTCTGAAATTGCTCGCCCGACATTTCCACTATCTGCTGTAGGGTCATTCCC
This sequence comes from uncultured Clostridia bacterium, assembly GCA_947631995.1. GTDB lineage: Bacteria > Bacillota > Clostridia > Oscillospirales > Ruminococcaceae > UBA7477. The sequence continues at coordinate 21,030 of CANRNT010000003.1, forward strand.
ATGGCTTCCATTTGTTCAATAGATTGCTCTATCTGCGTACGCTGATCCTCGGGAAGTGTAGCAAGATATTCCTGAAGCATTTCTTCGGTAAATTCGCCGCCCTCAAACTTCATACCCGTGAATACGTCAGTCTCCGGGTCAGCCTGCTGCTCTTTGACTATCTCGCTCTCGTTTACCTTTGTAATAAGCCTATCCATAAGCTCGCCGCGGTAGCCTATAACGCCTGCCGCCGATGTAGCAACAGCCTCTTCGTTCGGCTTTATTATACCTACAACTTTTATGGTTTCGCAGTCGCCCAGCTTGCTCAAAACATACGCGTCGTCTTTCGACTTATCTACCCACCTGCCGTTCTCCTTGGCAAAGTAGTCGGTGTTCACCATAAGCTTGAATTCCAGACCGAGTATGTCGTCGAAGCTGTAAGATACCTGTTCTATGTCCTGCTTTTCAATAGGCTTTCCTGCCATGGCGTCTTTGAGCATCTGCTCTATCTCTGAAAAATCTTTCAGACCCAGCGCATACAAAGCCGTGTCAGCAACGCCGTTGTTCTCGTCAACGATAAACACTACCTCGTTGTAATTCTCGGGCATTCTTCCTGCAAGAACATCGTACTGATTAGCAAGCAGCTCGTCATTATCGAGCATTTGCGTCCATACGCCCATCTGCGACATAGTCGAAGAATATACCGAGCTCGCATTGCTTTCCATATTGAAAGAAAGTCCCATAGCCGCATACATATCTTCAAAAAGCGTGGTAGGGTTGACCTTTATAAGCCCGTTCGATGTGTCGGCATTGTAGATGTTCATCGGCGTTGTGTACCTGTACTGAATATCTGTAACAAGCTCGTCAAATCCGTTTTCATCGCTCTCTAAAAACGTCTTGAAATCTTTAAGATTGTTGGTTATGACTTGACTCATCATCGTGTTCATCATCGTGAACATCATATCATTCGAGTATATCCTGTCCGCCTCGCGCTCCTGCTGAACGGGTGCGTCACCTGCCGCCGTCTGGAACATATCCGTGTAGTCAATGGTCTGCGCATCTATCTGAAGCGGATAGCTCGAAAGCGTGTCCTCCTGCACCCTGTCAATGTACGACTGTACACCGTGCGACAGCGAAAGTATCAGAGCAATGCCTATAATGCCTATGCTTCCCGCAAACGAGGTAAGAAACGTCCTGCCCTTTTTCGTCATAAGGTTGTTAAGGCTGAGCGACAGCGCCGTAAAGAACGACATCGAAGTCTTTTTCGGCTTGGGAGCGTTCTTAGCCGCCTCTTCCTCTTTGAGAGCCTGCTGCTCGTCAATTGTGAACGGCTGTGAATCGCTCGTCACCTTGCCGTCAAGCAGCCTGATAGTTCTGGTGGCGTACTTTTCTGCAAGCTCGGGGTTATGCGTTACCATTATAATAAGCTTGTCTTTCGATATCTCCTTGAGTATCTCCATTATAGCAACGCTCGTCTCCGAGTCCAGCGCGCCCGTCGGCTCATCGGCAAGCAGTATATCGGGGTCGTTTACAAGCGCACGCGCAATAGCAACTCTCTGCATTTGTCCGCCCGACATCTGGTTGGGCTTTTTGTTTATCTGGTCGCCCAGACCAACCTTTTTCAGCGCGTCGATAGCCCTCTGACGCCTCTGCGACTTTGAAACGCCCGAAAGCGTAAGCGCAAGCTCTACGTTAGAAAGCACCGTCTGATGTGGTATCAGATTGTAGCTTTGAAACACAAAACCTATCGAATAATTGCGGTATGTATCCCAGTCTCTGTCCTTGTATTCTTTTGTAGACTTTCCGTTTATCACAAGGTCGCCGCTCGTGTATTTGTCAAGACCGCCTATAATGTTCAGAAGCGTTGTCTTGCCGCAGCCCGACTGACCCAGTATCGCAACGAACTCGCTCTCTCTGAAATCTATGCTTACATCTCTCAGCGCGTGAACGACCTCATCGCCTATCGGGTAGTCCTTGACTATATTCTTCAAGCTGAGCATTTAGTCTTACATCCCCTTTTCCCGTCTGATAAAATACACAATAATTATATATCACACAATCGAATATGTCAAGAGAGTTTACGAGCTTTAAAATATTTTCGTACCCTGCTATAAAATAATTGTTTCCCGCCGTCACAAAATTGACAAATCGAACATAACGTCATAAACTCGGAAATACAAAAAGGCTCCCTTTTTTCAGGAAGCCTTTTCATAGCATTTTATTTTACTGTCAGGCAGCTTTTGATGAGCTGTCATCAGCCTTGGACGAGCTGTCGTCCGCTTTAGAGGAGCTGTCATCAGTCTTAGAGGAGCTATCGCTTGAAGCAGCCTTTCCGAAGGATGTGGTCGTAAGCGTCTTTCCTTCAGCCGTATTGCTCTCGGTATTTACATACTGCGACAAAAGCTCATCTTTGTTTTCCGATACCGCTATCTCTATGACCCAGTCGTCAATATTCAGCTCTCCGTCTGCAACGTAAGCGCTGTCAGCCATAGCGAGAACATAGAATGTCTTTGTAGTGCTTGCTCCGTCGATATCGCACGCAGCCTCTACCACCAGGAACTGATACAGAACATTGGAGCTTGAAGCTACTTCGGAGGGAGCTACAAGATAGCTTTCACCCACGGTCACGGAGTTGATTTTGGATATCTGACCCTTGCCGTAGTCTATTACATGGGCGTTTGCGAGATATTCGCTTCCAACGCTGTCGTCGATATCCTCTAACAGAGACTCAAAAACAGTATCTACATCCAGGCTCTTTGCGTCCTTTATGTCGTTTATGTAGTGAGGAGCTTCGTCGCCTATGGTGAATTTCTTGGTCACCTCGTCCGAAGCGAGCTTATAGCCCTCCTCGGCAAGCTCTTCAGCGTACCAGCCAACAGACGCGGTAACTGTAACGGTGTCGCCAATGTCAAGACCGTATCTGTTGTCTATCTCAAAGTATACATAATCTTGTACGACCTCAGGGCAGTTTTCGGTGTTTGCGGAAACATCAAGATCAGGCGCAACACCCGAATATTTAAGCTCAAATCCCTCAAACGGATCCAATACTTCAAGACCTGTAAGTCCCTCAACGGTGAACTCCTTGGTAAGAGAATCCTCGTCATAAGTGTAATACTTGCCGTCAATGGTGAAATAACCGCCCGAGAGGCTGTAATAAGGCTCTGCCGTAACTGTTACAACATCTCCGTTGGAGAGGTCATCGTAATACCAGTCGGAATAGACATAGAACGCGTCAGATTCAATATCGGTAAGCGCGCTGGTATCCAGCTCCATTTCGCCCATACCGTCAACTCCGGTGAACTTTACGGTAACATTGCTCAGCGGGTCGAGCACCGTAGGCTCAACGAGTCCCTCAACGGTAACGGTGAACTCTGTATTTGTAAGCTTGATATTTCTCTTCTTGAGCTTTTCCTCATCGTACTTTACCTTTACCTTAAAGGTATCGCCGTTTTTCAGGTTCTCAACTTCCTTCTTGTCGACCTTGAACTCTATCTCGTCGATGAGCTTGGACTGAGCCTTTTCGATATCTTTCTTGGAGTCGAACTTTGTCCATGCGTCCTTGAAGTCCTTGTCGTCCTTGCTAAGCAGCCACTTTGAAGCCAGCGAGTTTACAAATCCATCGTAATCATAATCTTCATAGTATTTTGATTCTCTGAACTTGCTGTCAAACGACGGGTCAGAATAAATGTTTTCAGGTGTCGCAAGATATACCTGCGCGGTCGCCTGACCGTTTATTCCGTCGTATGCAACAAAGTAAAGCTCCTTGCAGTCTATCTTCTGATACTTTGTCAGAGATACTATGACAGTTACCGCAACGATTATCAGTATTACCGCCGCAGCGACTATCGCGGAGATGATACCTATCTTTTTCTTCTGCTCGGACGACATAGACGAAAGCTTTTCGCCCATTGCGCCTATCGGAGAACCGTCGTTTCCGGGAGCCGCAGGTGTGGTATTTGCTTCGGCATTGGCGTTTGCGGCAGAAACGCTCTGCTTAGCGCCGCACTCTTTGCAAAACTCAGCGGCGTCATCGAGCTGTGCTCCGCAGTTTACACAAAATTTGCTCATCGAATATACCTCCAGTATAAACATTTAATTAAATAAGCTTATAAAATTATTTTACAACACCAAATTTGATATGTCAAGTATTTTTACCTCTGTTTTATCATTATTGTATAATCTGACGATACGGGCGCTGCAAAATGGCGGCGTCATGTATTATTATGTCTAAATCTTTCGAGAAATGAATGTTTTTCGCCCATGACCTTATACGACACGAGCGTATCGCAGTCGGCGGTATGGATACTGTTGAATATGTTCTTTTTCACCTTTGGTTCGTCCTTTTCAAGACATTCTATAAGCTTTTTGACATATGCGCGCTTGGAGGAGCTCTCGCCGTCAGAAAAGCGGCAGGCGCACCTTAAAAATTCCAGACCGTTGTACTGCGCCCATTTGATTATATGCCGCTCCTGCACCATATATATCGGTCGGATAAGCTCCATGCCCTCAAAATGGTTGCTTTTTACCCTCGGCAACATACCTTGTATCTGCGCGCCGAACAAAATACCCATGAGAGTTGTTTCTATAACGTCGTCAAAGTTATGTCCGAGAGCGATTTTATTGCAGCCTGCCTCCTGCGCCGTCTTGTAAAGCCAGCCGCGCCGCTTGCGCGCGCACACCCAGCACGGAGATTTCTCCTTTTGTGACTGCGACTGTTCAAGCACGTCCGTATCGAATATCTTTACGGGTATCTCCAGCTCGGCGCAGTTTTTCTCCAGACGCTCCCTGTTCTCCCTGCTGTAGCCGGGATCCATAGAGATGAATATCACGCTCACACCGCTGTGTCTTTCGGCGTACTGCTTCATCAGCAGAGCGAGCAGAGCCGAGTCCTTTCCTCCCGAAACGCAGACGGCTATCCTGTCCCCCTCCTGTATAAGCTCATATCTTTCTATGGCTTCGTAAAAAGGCGTCATCAGCTCGTGCGAGAACCTTGTCGTTATGCTCTGCATGACCTTCTGCGCCTTTGTCAAAATACGTTTATCTTCCATACACTATATCCTTTACTATCTCACCCGCTATGACAAGTCCCGCCGCCGAGGGAACGAACGCGTTGCTTGCGGGTACGCTGCTTTTGCCAGTGACGGGCGTTATCGGCATTTCCTTTGAGTAAACGCATTTGAGCGACTTTACTCCTCTTGCTCTCAGTTCTCTTCTCATAACTCTTGCCAGCGGACACACGCTCGTATCGTAAATATCCGCGGCTTCTATCGCGGTCGGGTCAAGCTTGTTGCCCATACCCATACAGCTTATTATCTTCACGCCTGCCTTTTCGGCTCTTACCGCAAGCTCCAGCTTTGCCGTAACGGTATCCACGCAGTCGGCGATATAAGTATACTTTTTCAGATCGAAGCCGTCAGCATTTTCGGGCAGATAGAACATATCATACCTTTCCGTCCTGCAATCGGGAGCTATATCCCGCACACGCTCCTGCGCTGCTTCTGTTTTCAGCTTGCCTACCGTGCTGTGAAGAGCGACTATCTGCCTGTTCATATTGCTGACCGCCACTCTGTCGGCGTCTATCAGCGCAATACTGCCTATACCGCTCCTCGCCAAGGCTTCTACGACGTATCCGCCAACTCCGCCTATGCCGAACACGGCTACCGAAGCGTTTTTCAGCCTGTTTATCCCCTCTTCGCCGAACATCATTTCCGTTCTTGAAAGCTCTTCACTTATCATCAGCCGCCGCTTCTCCTTTCCTGTTTGCCAACCTCGAAAGAGCGGAGTATACCACCGAAAACAGCGGTATAAACACTATCATTCCCAAAACGCCCATCATATCGCCGCCTATTATTACTGCCAGAAGCGTCCAAAGCGGAGGCAGTCCTACCGAGCCGCCAACTACTCTGGGGTATATGAGATTTCCCTCCAACTGCTGCAAAACAAAGAACAGCACAATGAACCATATCGCTTTTACGGGCGATACCGTTACTATAAGCACCGCTCCTACCGCCAGTCCTATAAACGCTCCGAATATCGGTATCAGCGCTGTGACAGTTATCAGCGAGCTGACCACCAGAGCGTAAGGGAAGCGCAGCAGAGTCATACTGACAAAGAACATCGAACCCAGTATGCAGGCTTCCAGACATTGTCCCGATATAAAGCTTGAAAACACGTCGGATATCCTTTTAAGCTCGTCAAACAGCCTGTCCAGCTTACCCGTATCTATATGCGCCGCAAGGAATTTCTTTATCTGCGCGGCTATGCGCTCCTTTTCTTTCAGGACGCTCATCATTATAATAAGCGCGGCAACGAAGTAATATATCCCCATAAGCGCTGACTTTATCAGCCCCAGAGCCATTCCTACCGCCGTTCCCGAGCCTGCCACCGCCCAGTTGGCTATCTTCTCCGCGATATCCGAATTATCCCGCTCGAATATATAGTACGCCGCCATAGGCGAGAATTTTTCTATCTCTCCGCGTTTTTCGGCAAGCTTATCGGGCAGCTGTGAAAGGCTTTCCATCATGCCTTTAAGGCTTCCCGCCAGCTCGGGTATTACCAGAAACATTACAAACGCCACCACCGCGGCTATCAGAAGCAAAGAAACATTAAGGCTCACTATCCTAAGCAAGCCTTTTTCCCTTTCGGACATATCCTTGTTTTTAGCGCTTTTGCCGTTTTTTCTGACACGCGTTCTTATCCTGACATACAGCCGCTCCAATGCGCTCATCGGTATGTTTACTATAAAAGCCATTACCAGACCTATAGTTACGGGGAAGAACGCCGACGCCACAAATCTGACCGCCGCTGCAGCCTTGTCCGTATGCGTGACACAAAACAGGCATAGCGCCGCAAAAAACGAGATCGCTGTGATCTTTAGCACAACCTCTTTTTTCATCTCTTACCTTACTTCTCCTCTATCAGCTTCAGAGCGCGCATATTAAGCTCCAGAAACTGCGGCTTTATCAGCTTGCCCACCGCTTTCTCCATATCCTCTTCGCTTATCTGCGGTATTCCTCCGCTCCTTATCGCCGCTCCCAGAAGCGCCACGTTTACAGCCTTTGAAGTACCCAGCCTTGCGGCCGCTTCGTCCGTATCGACAAGAACAAGCCTTTCGACCCTGCTTTTGAGATACTCTGTCATCTGCTCGGCAGAATACTGTATGCCGCCGATAGTTGACGATACGGGCACTATCGCTCTGCTGCTGACTATCGCAGCTCCGCCCTTTTTCAGATACGGCAGACATCTCACCGCTTCGGCAGGCTCAAAGGCTATCAGCACGTCCGCCTCGCCGAGCGGTATCTGCGGCGAATGTATATCCTTTCCTACTCTTACATGGCTCGCAACACAGCCTCCGCGCTGTGACATACCTATGGTCTCTGCGGTCTTTACCTCAAGACCCTTTTCCATGGCAGCCGCAGCTATAAGCTTAGAGGCGAGTACAGTTCCCTGTCCGCCTACTCCGCACAAAAGACAATTAGATATCATAGCAAATGTCATTCCTTTTCATCAGCTTTAACAGCGCCTATCGCGCCGACAGGGCATATCTGACGGCAAAGTCCGCAGCCGAAGCACAGGCTCGTATCTACGGCAGCCTTTCCGCCGCTCTTTATTATAGCGGGACAGCCTATCTCGTTTATACATCTCAGACAGCCCACGCATTTCTCTGAATTTACTGCACAGCTTCCCTGCGGCTTTATCTTCGCGGCGCACGGGCTTCTGAATATCACAGCCCTTACGCCCTTTTCGTCGATGAGGCTCTTTACCGCTTCCGTTGCCTCGCCGAGCTTCAGTGGGTCGGCGGTCACTATCTTTGATACGCCTATCGCTTCAAGAACTTTTTCTATACTTATCGCAGTTGCAGGCTCTCCCGTAGCGCTTATACCCGTTGACGGGTTCGGCTGATGACCCGTCATAGCGGTGGTAGAGTTATCTAACACAGCCAATATTATATCATGCCCGTTGTATACAGCGTTTACAACGCCCGTCAGTCCCGAGGCAAAAAACGTACTGTCGCCTATGAACGAAAAGCAAAGCGTATCGGGGTTAGTGAGCGTCATGCCCTGAGCTATCGTGACGTCCGCTCCCATACACAGACAGGTGTCGCACATATCGAGCGGCTTTGCGTTGCCGAGAGTATAGCAGCCTATATCGCCGCAGAAAATGCTTTTCCTGCCCTTGACCGCTTTTTTGACGGCATAGAATGAAGCCCTGTGCGGACAGCCCGCGCACAGCACGGGAGGTCTTATCGGAAGCTGCGGCACATCGCCTACATTTTTCTCTTCGGGGATATCTTCTCCCATAAGCCTTGCTACCAGCATTTTTGCGCCCTCTGCGGAATTTTCGCCCGCATTGGGAGTATCGCCGCTGAGCTTGCCTTTTATCCTGACGTTAAGACCGTATTTGCCGCAGACGTACACCAGAGCCTTTTCTATCATGGGGTCAAGCTCCTCGTAAACGGCGACCTCGTCAAGTCCGCTGAGGAACTCCAAAGCTTTTTTCTCGGGAAACGGGAAAGGAGTAGACACCTTGAAAAGACATACATCGTCTCTGCCGCCCAAGGCTTCCTTTACATACTCATAGCTTATGCCTCCCGCGGCTATTCCCTTTCCGCTTTTCCTGCTCCCCTCGACTGTGTTATATTTGCTTTCAGAGAATATATCCGAAAGCTCCCTGTTTCTTTTTTCAATTTTCAAATGGTTGAGATACGATGTTTTCGGGAATATGACCCAGCGCATAGTATCCTTTTCAAAGCCGCTCACGTCGTTCTTTACGGGCGCTTCGGCTGTCTGCACGTCCGCGCAGGAATGGCACACTCTCGTAGTCGGTCTGAAAAGCACGGGAGTACCGTACTTCTCCGAAAGCTCAAACGCGTCCGCGACCATTGAATAAGCCTCCTGCGGTGAAGAGGGGTCGAACACGGGGAGCTTTGAGAACTCCGCAAACGTTCTTGTATCCTGCTCGGTCTGCGAAGATATAGGCCCGGGGTCGTCGGCGGAAACGACTATCATTCCGCCCTTTACTCCTACATACGCCAGACTCATAAGCGGGTCGGAGGCGACGTTCAGACCTACCTGCTTCATTGTCACCATAGTCCGCGCTCCCGAATACGAAGCTCCTGCCGCAAGCTCCAGAGCCGCCTTTTCGTTGACAGACCATTCAACATAAGCGTCGGTCTTTCCGCCTGCCGCCTGCTTGGCGCAGCACTCCGTTATCTCCGTCGAGGGCGTGCCGGGGTATCCGCAGACGATATTAACGCCCGCGTCGAGAGCTCCCATAGCTATTGCTTCATTGCCCATAAGAAATTTCTTTGACATATTATCATCATAATGCTTGTCCGACAAGCATTTCTCCTTTCACCATATCTGAGATATTATTCGTCCTTAGGCACAAGGAACACTATCTTGCCCGTTTTCTTTATATAGTATATTATATCCAGCTTATCGCCGACCGCGGGAATATCGGAGGTCGGGTAATAAACGGTCGTTCTCCTGCCGCCCTCGCTGTCGGTAAACTCTATATCCGCGCCGAGAACTCCGCTTGTATTCTTCACAGCCGTTATGGTCGCCTGCGCTTTTATTCCTTTTTTCTCCAGCTTTTTATACTTCCTCAGCTTGCGCAGCAGCCTCATCACCATAGACCAGCCCAAAAACTCAACGAACAGCAGCACGGCGTCGAACATAACTATCATCGAGCGGCTCGGTATCTGGTACAGCACATCGGTATGTTTTTTCGTCACGAACAGATTGAGCTTATCGCCCGCTTTGGCTTTCTCTTTAAGGACAGCTTTGGCATATATCTCTTCGCCGCTGTCGTTAAGATATATGACCTTTACGTCCTTTGACCCGTCTTCTTCTCCGTCCTTGGTTTCCAGCACCGTTGCAGCCACCATTTTCCCGTGGAAAATATAATCCGCCTGCTTGTACTGGAATATCACCACTCCTGCCGCAAGTATTATAAGCGCTGCCATAAGCGCCGCGGCAAGCTTTATCAGTGTCCTTCTGTTGAACATTACAGCACCGTCCTCCGAAATAACGTACATACAGCAGCGGTATCCGCCCGCTGCCTGTTAATAAACTATCGCGCCGAACTCATCGGCTATCTCTTTCAGCTCGTTTTCCTCGATACCGCATTTTGCGTCTACCAGCGCTCTGCCGTTGTAGTATTGCAGAGCCATTCTCAGCGCCTCGGCGTTGGTGGTAGAGAACATTATCGGTCTGGAAAGATAATGCATATTCTGGCTGAACCGAAAACCGTCGTCAAACGTTTCTATAAGTATGCTGATGACATCGAACGACTCGTCCTCAAAATCGACCAGCTCCGAAGCCATATCGCACTCTATATCTATCTGCGGAGAGAAGCTTATTCTCTCGGGGTTAAGGAAGAAAGCCTGTTCCTCGTTTGCGGCAATAAAAGAAATATCCTCTTTTCTGCTCCTCATGCTTTCAAAGTCCGCTCTGTCGGTCTCTACCTTAACTACCTGCTGCTCTGCGGGAGATATGCCGCGGCAGTCGAACATCTCAACTCCGCAGGCGATGAACTGTCTTATCTCATTTGCTATTACCTTTCCCGCCTCGGGGCGCACGAAAAGCGGTATCCTCGAATAGGGATACAATTGCTTCAAAAGCTCTTTAAGGCACTCCCCGTCCTCAGACCTCAGACCGAACGCCGATACCCCGATATCCTGAAGAGATATCAGATAGGCAAGCTCTCTGCCGCCCATTGTATCTATATCCTCGTCCTTTACGTCCAGCATGACCATTATAGGCTTTTCCAGTCTGCGGCAGGCAAGCACCGCCGCCCTTATCTCCGCCATGGTATCCATTCCCTCCAGCAAAAAGGCTTCCGCGCCCTCCTCGTCCAAAGCATAAGCCTTGTCATAAAAGACGTCTATCATCTTAAAAAAGCTCAATTCCCCAAACGGCTCGCAAGGCTCTCCGAGAGTAGTAAGCTCTCCTATAGTCTGCTCGCCCGTAAGCGATCGCGGTCGTCCGGATCGACTGTCGTCCATTATTTTCCCATATCCTTTCCCGATAATATACTTGCGCCGCTATTCCCTTGCGGCGTTTACCGTTACTTTATAATTCCCTGTGAAGCCGCCTCCGAAGTCTATTGAATACTTAAACTCCAGAAACGCGCCTTTTTCATCTGTATACGCTTTTATTCCCTGCGCCGAAACGGATATCTCCATGATACCGAACGGCGTACCGTAATGGCAGATGTGGGTCACGCCGTTTTCGAGTATGAGCTTACCCGAAACGTCACCCTCTCTTTCCATTATGACATACCTGTTATCCGTGACCGTGAGCCTTGTGCGTGAATTTTCATAACCGGTATCGGCGTTCTCGTCATACGATATCTCAAATCCGCCGTTCAGTTTTTTAAGTGTACCCTCGCTTACAAGCTCAACGTTCGAGCTCTCTCCGCCGCACTCCTGCTCGCTCAGCAGCCTCACGATCACCTTTTCAGCGATCTTACCTGACATCTTTATACCATGCTCCTAAATATCAATGCTCACAGCGAGCATTTTTTTATCTCGGCATTTATCCCGCTTCCCAGAAATGCCGCAACGTTCTCGGCGAACAGCTCCTCGCTGTCGGTACAGTATAGCCTGCACGCTCCGCCGCTGCCGCAAAGCATATCCTTTTCGCCCAGCATACGCGCCGCATATCTTGCAGCCTCCGCGCCCGGCGATATGAGCGTTACTCCGTCACCCAGCACCTTGGCGAACACGCCCTTCAGCAGAGGATAATGCGTACAGCCCATTATGAGCGTATCTATATTTTCGCGCGCCATTTCTTCCAGATACTCCTGCGCTATCAGCGTTGTTACCTTGTTGTCGTCGTCCGTATAACCGTTCTCAACGAGCGGCACGAACATCGGGCAGGCTCTCGAGAAAACCTGTATATCGGTATGTATTGCTTTTAGCGCGCTCGTATAGCAGCCGCTACGTATCGTTGCGGGCGTACCGATAACGCCTATGCGTCCGTTCTTTGTAGCCTCGCAAGCCGCCTTTACGGCAGGGGATATCACTCCGCTGTAAAGCTCTACGCCGCTCCCCTCGAATATAGGCACCGTTTCCATTACAGAAGATACCGTACCGCAGGCAACGAGTATCATCTTAACGTCATATCTTTTCAGAAAGGCTATATCCTGTCTTGCATACTCTGCTATGGTCTCGCGGCTCTTTGTTCCGTATGGCACTCTTGCCGTATCTCCCAGATAAACTATATCCTCGTTGGGCAAAAGCTCTTTCAGCTCCTTCAGGCAGGTAAGGCCGCCTATGCCCGAATCGAAAACTCCAATAGGCTGACTGTTCATAGCTCGGTCCTTTCAAACGCAAGACCGATAAGTCTGTCCATTTCCTCCTGCGCTCCTACTCCCGTATTTTCCATAAGCTTAGGATACATACTTATCGGCGTATGACCGGGGAGAGTATTTATCTCGTTGAGCACTATCTCACCGTTGTCCGTATAGAAAAAATCCACCCTTGCAAGGCCCTCACAGCCTATGAGCCTGTAAGCTCTGTCAGCGACATCTCTTATCTTTTCTATCACATCTTTGCCGAAAGTCGCCGGTATCCTCGTCTGCTCCTGCGCCACCGTATACTTAGCTTCATAGTCGTAAAAATCGTTTGCAGGCATTATCTCGCCAACGGTAGATACCGTCAGCTTATCGTTGCCCATAACGGCGCACTCACATTCCGTACCGTTTATACCCTGCTCCACTATTACCTTCGTATCGTGCGAGAAAGCGGTTTTTATCCCGTCTCTGAGCTGTTTTATGTCATAAGCCTTTGAAATGCCTACGGACGAACCGCACCGCGAGGGTTTTACGAACATAGGAAATTCCAGTTCCTTTGCTATCTCCTCACAGCGTATGTCCAGCTTGTCAAGGTCGCACAGGCGAACGGGCTTCCATTTAGCCATTTTAATGCCGCCGCTCTCCAGTATGCGATGAGTGAACTCCTTATCCATACAGCAAGCCGAAGATATCATATCGCAGCCGACATACGGTATCTGCGACATCTGGAACAGACCTTGTATCGAGCCGTCCTCACCGTTCTTTCCGTGAAGAGCGGGGAAAATGCAGTCCACCTTCAGTCTGCTTACCTCGCCGTCAGGCATGGTCTCTATAAAGCCTCTGTCCAGCGGGTCGGGGCTGAGCACGCACGGAACGTTGTCGCAATGGTTTACCCACTCGCCGTTTTTTATCATATCCGCGTCGCCGATAAAATGCAGCCACCTGCCCTTTTTGGTTATGCCTATCATGATGACCTCGTACTTATCGCGCGGTATATTCTCTATGATATACGAAGCCGATATCAGCGATATATCATGCTCATTCGACCTTCCGCCGAATATCACCGCAACTCTTTTCTTTGCCATTACAATGCCTCCGATACTTTGTTTAACATATGTATATTGTTTTTTCTCTTGTCCATATGCTTACATAATCAGATTTAGTATAACACATTACAAAGGAAAAGTCAACCAATGCGCAAAAGAAAAACCGCCCGACCGACCCTGCGCCGCAATATAACAAAGACCGAAGAATACATCTTCGGTCTTTGCGTTATACGCGTTATATAAGTCACATACGATCATCAGAAATTGAAGTCATTGTCATCGGGGATAGCTGCGGTCGCTCCGTAGTCATCATAATCGAAGTCACCGAAATCGTTGAAATCGTCATAGTCAAAATCATCGTCGTAGCCGTAGTCATCATCGTAACCGTAATCATCATAACTGCTGCCGCCTTCGATCAACGCCGAGTACAGCTCATCGCCAAGGGCGTCCTTGACGTTCTTTTGCAGCTTTTCGGGGTCTATCGTTGCCGCGTACTGTTCCATCTGCTCATCATCGGTAACGTCAAACACCTGTCCGCTCGGTATCTCAACGTCGCTCGCCTTTGTCTCGGAGCATACTACTGACATTCCGAACAGCTTTTCACCGTTCATCGAAACGCTTCCGCTTACATCGAGCTTTGAAGACGTTGACTTTGACTCGGCGGTCATGCTCATAGTCTGTCCGTCGCTGTTTATCGAGATATCAAGGCTGCCCGTAAATGCGCCCGAGTCCTCGTCAACGATCATAAAATCGTCTATCTTGAAGCTCATGCTTGCCTCGCCGTTTATATCCATCTTCGCCGAAACATCGGTAGCTCCGTTGTCTATCTTCGCGCTGGCAGTCATATTAACGCTCTCGTCCGTGTCCGCGGCGGAAACTGCAAGGCTCGCGCACGCAGCCTCTTCCTCAACATACCACAGCATAGAGATGGAGTCACCTTCATAATCATACTCCAAGCCTGCAAATTCATCATCCTGATAGTATACGGTAAACGGCACGGTCTCGTCCAGATCATCAGTATCTTCAAGATCCTCTACCATTTCGTCAATGGCGTCTATGATATCCTGCTTGCTGACCTGCTGCTCATCATAGTACTGTGTGAACATATCGAGCAGCTCGTCGTCAGCCTTCAGCTTGTCGGTTACCGCAGTTATGATCTTCAGAACATCATTGCCGCTTACTATGTATTCCTTGCTGTCCAGCGTATAGCTTACGCCGTCGACCTCGCCTGTAGCCTTGCCGCTGTCGGTGCCCTGCGGAGCGTTGTTCTCTATCTCAGCAAAATACTCGTCTATCTTGCCCTCGAGCATTTCAACGTCCTCGTCGGACATTTCCTCGCCGTTCATCGTAAGATACGGATCAACAGAAAACATCTCGGTCAAAGGGTAATAACCGATCTCTGTACCGATATCGTCCTCCATTTCGCCGACAGCCTCGTTTATCTCATCTCCTGAAATATAGAGATAAGCCGGAGAGAGCTGTTTGCTTTTGAAGTACACATTTCCAGTCGCTTCTTCTCTGATGATATCGGCATCTATGACCTCGTCCTTGCCGTATTTTAAGCCGAGGATAGTTTCTACATCTCCGCCCTTTGCCTTTACGTCGGAGGTCAGAGTAAGATCCTCTATCTTGTCAACGCCCAACTCGTCTGCAAAGTCCTTTCCGAAGCTCAAGGTAAGCTCGCCTGAGTACGCCTTATCAGCCTGACCCGTAAACATATCCCTGAGGGTATCGGCGGTATTGCCCACAGACTTTACTGCTATTTCAGCGCTCTCTGTGATGTTCTTAGCCTTTACCGGCTTATCGTCCATATCGCCCTCAACGCTTCCGCAGCCCGTCATCATAACGGAAGCGGCTATCATTACAGAAGTTGTGAGAGCCAACACTTTCTTTGTAAATCTCATAAGAATGACCTCCTTAAAGGTATGATACTGCGGGCGCGGAACGTCTCCGCGCACCTACAGTATTTATTAAGGTCATTATAACACCGCCCGCAAAGAATGTCAAGCATTTTTACATACACCTTGCGGACGATTTATACAATTTCAATATTTTTAACAAAATATCGGGCGTGCTATTAGATAAATCGCTCGTTTTACAGCGCCGCGAAAGTATATCCCTGCTCCGTAAGCCTGTCTATCACATCGCCCAGTATCTCGGCATTCGTCTGCGATACCGAGTGCAGCAGGTATACAGCGCCGCCGTGTGCCGCCGAAACTATCTTCTCCATAGCCTGTGCAAGGTCGGGCTGCTTGTTGACGTCCCAGTCAGCATATGCGAAGCTCCAAAGCACCGTTTCATAGCCGCACTCTTTGGTATACTCCAGCGAAGCCTCCGAAAACTCCCCCATAGGCGGACGAAACAGCTTCATCTCATAGCCGTAGTGTTCTTTCACATACTCGTGCAGAGAGTTTATCTCGTCGAAGCATTCTGCCTGTGACAGGTCGGGCATTGAGTAATGCGACATCGAGTGATTGCCTACCGTATGTCCCTCGTCTATCATGCGCTTTACAAGCTCCTCGTTGCGCTTCGCGTAATCGCCTACCACAAAGAACGTCGCTTTTACGCCCTTTTCTTTCAGCGTATCCAGTATGGCTGCGGTGTAGCCGTTCTCGTACCCTTGGTCGAACGTCAGGTATATCACCTTTTCGTCTGTTTCCTTCAGCGCATACGCTCCGTACTGCGAGTACACCGCGTTAAAGTCCGTCGCCCCGACGGGTCTGTTCTCGCCGTCAACTATTACACCCTGACCATAGCCGTGCTTCTCTGTGCTCAACCCCACATTGTTGACATTCTCTAAAAAGTCCATAGCTCCGCTGACATAGCTTTCAGCCGCCTGAATATATTTCTCACAGCTTTCGTTCCATATCCCTGCACTCTTCGCCGCTCCTGCCGTCATACCTGCAAGCGCCGCCGCTCCAACTATCGCCAAAGCGCTCCTTATTATCTTCATTTTCAAAACTCCTTTCAAACGCCGTTTTAAATAGTATTTACCGCAGTCGCGAAAATATTAACGTCACGCAAAAAAAGGCCGCATACCCCAATGGTACACGGTCTGTATACTTTCCGTTTATTCTCAATTGTTCAGATAAGACTTTACAAGCGCCTGCAAAAGGTCGTCGCGGTCAATATGGCGGACAAGGCTCCTTGCATTGTTGTAAGTGGTTATGTATGTCGGGTCCTCCGACAGTATATAACCAACTATCTGATTTATCGGGTTGTAGCCCTTTTCCTTGAGTGCGTCATAGATAATAGTCAGCTTTTTCTTCAGCTCGGCTTCCTTATCGTCGCTCACGGAAAATGTCATAGTCTGTTCATGCACGGTGTTCGCCCTCCTTTGTCAAAGCGTTTCAAGATAAATTCCTATTTATATTATAGACTATTTTTAATTAAATAACAAGACCTTTTGAAAAATTTTTGCAAGTTGTATATTTTGAATCTGATAATTTTTGCTATATGCACAAATTTCAGGCAGACAAAACTACTCTCTTATCTTTGCGCCAAGCTCGCCGAGCGCTTTCAGCACCTTTTTCATAGCCGCGTCAGCCTGCTCGTCGGTAAGCGTGCCCTCGTGCGAACGCATTACTATCGAGTACGAAACCGACTTCTTTCCGTCCTCTACTTGCTTGCCCTTGTATACGTCAAACAGTTTCACGCTCTCCAGTATCTTGCCCACGGCATTTTTTATAGCCTTTTCAAGACTTGCAACGGGTATGCCGTCGTCACAGACTACCGAAACATCGCGCGTTACGGCAGGGAACTTAGGCAGCGGCTTGTAAACTCTTTCAGCCGTTGACATATCCATTACCCTGTCAAGGTCTATCTTCGCCGCATAACAGCGCGTGCCAATGCCGTAATTTTCGCAGCACTTAAAGCTGAGCTCGCCGAAAATGCCTATCGCCTCGCCGTCTTTCTTTGCAACTGCCACTCTGCCCGGGTGGAAAGCCGAGACCTCGTCAAAACCGCAGCCGACTGTTGCAGCCTCGTACTCAACATCAAAGCAGCCTACCCTGTCAAGCAGCGTTTCTACCGCGCCCTTCAGAGTGAAGAAATCGTCGCTTCCGTCAGCATTATAGAAACCTATCGTCAGGCGCGGCGGCTCGCTCGGCAGCTCCTCCCCCTCAACGGGTATATACTCGTTGCCCAGCTCGAACAGATACGCGCACGCATTGCGGTTGCTGTAGTTTTTCGAGAGTATCTCGCACATAGAGGGCAGCGCGGTCGTGCGCATAATGCTGGTGTCCTCGCCGAGAGGATTTGTAATAGTAACCGCCTTGCGCAGCTTGCTGTCCGTCGGCAGGCATATCTTGTCAAGGTACTTGGGCGATATGAACGAGTAAGTCGTTATCTCGTTGTAGCCAAGCGCCGTCATTACCCTCTTTACTTCCCTTTCAAACTTGTGCTTCGGGGTAAGCATAGCCTGCGCCGTGCCCCTTATCACCTGAGAAGGTATGTTGTTGTAGCCGTAAAGACGCGCAACCTCCTCGGCAATGTCGCTCATGTTCTCTATGTCTATACGGTAATAAGGCGCGTAAGCTCTGCCGTCTTTCACCGTAAATTCAAGCTTTTCAAGATACTTTATCATGTCTGCTTCTGCTATATCCGTGCCGAGGAACGCGTTTATCTTCTTCGCGTCGAAAGGCGCGCTTGCAGGGGTGTGGTCGGAGCAGTCGCAGTCAATTATCTCTTTGAGCGGCTCGCCTGCTTTCAGTATCTCAACAAGCTGCAAAGCTCTCATCAGCGCTGGAACGCATTGCTGCGCGTTCAGACCCTTTTCAAATCTCGCCGAAGCGTCCGTGCGCATACCGAGCTTTTTGGCAGTCGTGCGGACGGAAGCGCCGTCAAAGCAAGCAGACTCAAATACAACAGTCACCGTGTCGTCCATGATACCGCTGTATTCGCCGCCCATAACGCCTGCAACAGCCGCAGGTTTTTCAGCATCAGCAATTACCAGCATTTCCTCTGAAAGCGTCCTTTCAACGCCGTCAAGAGTCATAATGCTCTCGCCCTTTTGCGCGTGACGAATATTTATCTCTCCGCCCTTGACATAGCGCAGGTCAAACGCGTGCATAGGGTGACCGTACTCCAGCATAACATAGTTTGTTATGTCAACAAGATTGTTTATAGGTCTAACGCCGCTCGCCCTCAGTCTTTCTCTCATCCACCGCGGCGACGGCTCTATCTTTACGTTTTTAACAATGCCTGCCATGTATCTTGAACACAGCTTCGGGTCGTGTATCTGCACTTTCAGATAGTCAGCAATCTTGCCGTCAATGCCGTTGAATACGGGCTCTTTTATATCGAGCTTTTTGTCAAACGTCGCGGCAGTTTCCCTCGCAAGACCTATCACTGACATGCAGTCGGGACGGTTCGAGGTTATCTCAAACTCCACCTGCGTGTCGTCAAAGCCTATCGCCTTGCGAATGTCCGTGCCCACAGTCCTGTCGCAGTCCTCGCCGAGAATGAAAATACCGTCCTCGATAGCATACGGAAAATCGTGCACCGTAAGCCCAAGCTCACTTAGCGAACACAGCATACCGTTCGACGCCACGCCGCGCAGTTTGCCGTTTGTTATTTTCACCTGCTTGCCCTCGTGCAGTACGGTCGATTTGTGCTTTGCAACAGGCACATAGTCGCCGACGTTTACATTCTGCGCGCCGGTAACTATCTGCAAAGGCTCGCCCTCGCCAACGTCTACCATAGTAATGAACATATGGTCGGAGTCGGGGTGCCGCTCTGTGGACAGCACTTTTCCCACAACAACGTTGGAGATAAAGTCGCCCTCTTCTCCGTACCTCTCCACCTTCGAGCCCGATATAGTCAGCCCCGAAACAAATTCTTTTATCGGCATATCGCAGTCAACATAGTCTGCCAGCCACCTCATTGAAAGATCCATCTTAATGTTTCCTCCCGTTTTAACTTTTCATTACGCATTGACCCGTCAAGCGACTATGCGTGCAAAAAATCCACCAAACTATTTCCAAGTATTTAAATACGCGGCGCAAGCCGCACCTTTTCTATTAACTATTCACTACACGTTGACCTCCGCAAGCTTCGGTCAAGTGCCGAAGAACCCTCTTTGAGGCTTCTTCCCATTCACTATTCACTATTCACTACTACCGTCTTTGCTCTTGCTCCCATTTTTCCTGCCGTTTGGCGTTCAGCATATCATCGAACATATACTTGTAGTCTAAGTAGTCTTTCCACTTTTTAACGTAGAACCTGTACTTGTTGTCCTCCTCGTCGGTAAGGTCTATCCATACAGAATCCTGTATCCCGTTCGTGCTGTGTATAGTAGGCTGAAGCTTTTGTATATCAAGATACTTTATCAAAAGCCTCGCCTTGGGAATGTACAAATAATCGCTCAAAAAGTAGAATGTCTTGAACATAAAGTCCGCCTGCGAAAGCTCGTATTCCAGCCGCTCGTATTCTTCGGGCGAAATGGCGTTCGCTTTATCAAGCCGCTTCTGAATAGCCTTGCTTGCTTTCTTCACCCATTTTCTAGCAAACCACGCATAAATTGCGACCGCCGCTAAACCTATCACCGCGCCTATTATCATGCTCGCCTCGGTCAGAAACATCGCAAGCACTATCGACCACACAGCAAAGAATATCAATATACCCAATAACGCGTAGCCTGTTATCTTGCCCACAGGCTTTTTGCCCTTCGTCAGGCACTTGTATATAGAACTGTCTTTTAACTCCATAACTGCCTCATCAGAACTGATCCAAAAATCTTACGTCGTTTTCGTAGAGCATTCTCATGTCTTTTATCTGGAAATTGCCCATAGCAAGCCTTTCAAGACCTATACCGAACGCGAAACCGCTGTATATCTCGGGGTCGATTCCGCAGTTTTCAAGCACCTTCGGGTGTACCATGCCTGCGCCCAAAAGCTCGATGTATCCCTCGTTTTTGCACATAGGACAGCCTGCGCCGTGGCAGTTGTAGCACATAAGGTCAACCTCGGCTGACGGCTCTGTGTACGGGAAGTGGTGCGGTCTTAAACGAATTTTAGTGTCCTCGCCGTATATGCGTTTCATCAAAAGCTCCAGCGTGCCTTTCAGGTCAGCCATGGTAACGCCCTTGTCGATGACAAGTCCCTCAACCTGGTGAAACAGCGGCGAGTGTGTCGCGTCTATCGTGTCCGAGCGGTAAACCCTGCCCGGAGATATTATCCTTATCGGCGGCTTGTTTTTCTCCATAACGCGCACCTGCACCGACGACGTCTGTGTCCTCAGCAGAACGCTGTCGCTGATGTAGAATGTGTCCTGCGTGTCACGCGCAGGGTGGTGCGGCGGCATATTCAGCGCCTCAAAGCAGTAGTAGTCCTTCTCGACCTCCGGGCCCTCAACTATCTCAAAGCCCATGCCGAGGAATATCTCCTCCACCTGCTCCAAGGTCTTGTTAAGCGGGTGAAGCTTGCCCACGCGCGGCGCTTTTCCGGGCATGGTAACGTCGATAGTTTCTTCCTTGACGCGCTTTGCCTCCAGAAGTTCTTTCAGCTGCGCGCCCCTTTCAGAAACGGCGCTTTCAATGTCAGCCCTCACCTTGTTTGCCAGCTGACCCATTACAGGGCGCTCCTCAGCCGAAAGTCCGCCCATTTGTTTGAGTATCGCGGTAAGCTCGCCTTTTTTGCCTAAGAATTTAACTCTCACATCTTCAAGAGTCTTGCCGTCAGCGGCAGCCTCCAAAGCCTCTTTCGCGGCGCTTTCTATCTTTTCCAGATCTTCTCTCATGCCCATTGTCTATCCCTCTTATCTTAAAAATATTTTCTTTATATAAATCCGAATTTGTCTGCTATACCTGTTTTTCTTTTGGGGAAAACCTTTCTGAAGAAAGGCTTTTCCCCATACCCCTTTCCAAAGACTTTTATATTGTTTTTGGCGAGGGGTAATTTGTTTTTATAATCTGCTATATACCATAAATCCTGCGTGTTTTATACAGTAAAATTACCCCTCGCCAAAAATATATGAGTTTTAGTGAGGGGGCTTGGGGGAAGACCCTTTTCCAAAAGGGTCTCCCCCAATAGCAGAGCAGATATAGCAGATAAATCCTGATTTATCTTAATAGCCCTCTTTTTAGAGGGCGTTTTATATTTCAAGTATCTCGTCGATATCGCAGTTTTCTGCAATCATCTCCGAAGTTCTTATCAGCCTTTCAAAAAGCTCTCTCGGGAGCTTTCTTTTAAGTATCGAAACGCCCTCGTCCATAAGAGCGTAACCGCGTTCTATCCTGTGGTAATCGGTACCCAGAGCCTGAACGCAGCCGTTTTTTATAAAATTCATACAGCGGCGGCGTTCGCTCATTTTCCTGAGCGAAGTACAGTTTATCTGTCCCAGAACATTCTCACCTGCCATAAGCTCCGCCACCTCGTCCTCCGTATTTGCGACGAGATATCTTTCCAGATGTGCTATCAGCACCTTTACCCCGCTCATATCGGCAATATCGTTCACGCCGTCGTAGATATTCTGTGAGAAGTGTATATAGGGCATTTCCAGCAGAACGAAATCCGTTCCCTCAAGCTTGAGCTTTTCCAGCACGTCCCTTGTCAGCATACTTCTTGACATAAGCACCTCCGCGCCCATTTTCAGCTTTGGGTGGTTGGGCTTCAAGTGCGTGACCAACCTGCCGTAAGCCTGCTGTCGCGCGCGGATAAAATCCTCTGCCGACTGTTTATGCGGATAGAAATGCGGAGTACAGTACACCACGTCAACGCCCGTTTTGGACATCATATCGAGTATCTGCACGCTTTCCTCAACGTTCTTTGCTCCGTCGTCAATGCCCGGTAAAATGTGTGAATGAAAATCAACTAACAATTCTATTCGCCCCCGTCAGGCATCCTTGCTGTCGCTTTCCCCGTAATAATCGCCGTACTTATATGCGCTGCTATACTTTCCGTACTTACCGTACCTGCCGTATTTGCCGTAATATCCTCCTCTTCCGGAAGCACGGCATACCGTCTTGATAAATCCGAGCATCTTTCCGTTTGCCATATTTATCTGCGACAGCGCCTGCTGCACGTCGGCATATTTCGTATAATTATCTCTTAAAACAAGTATAAAGCCCGCCGACATCGGTGCAAGCAAAAGCGCGTCAGAAACGACATTTACCGGCGGCATATCCACGAATATATAATCGTAGTGCGAGCCGAGTATTTCAAGGAGCTGCTTCATATTGTCGCTTCCCAAAAGCTCAACGGGGTTCGGGGGGATAGGGCCTGCCGTGATAACGTCGAGATTATCCCTGATGTTGCTGTGGATAGCCTCCGCTACGGTACACATACCGCCCAGCACCATGGAAAGACCCGTATTTTTATCCAGCTTGAACAGCTTGTTTACGAACGGCTTTCTCATATCGCCGTCTATCAGCAGCACCTTAGCGCCAGTCATGGCGAAGGTTATCGCGAGGTTTACCGTAGTAGTCGTCTTTGCCTCGGAGGGGTTGGACGAGGTAACGGTTATCACCTTTTTAGGGCTGGAAGCCAGCGAGAACATTATATTCGTTCTTGCTAATTTGTATGCCTCCGTTATAACGAACTTTGTATTGTCGCCGAGAATATGCTTTCTGGCGACATGTATAGAAGTTCTTAAAGGATCGTCGCTACTTTTCTTGTTTGGTTTTCTTCCTGTGTTCATCAATGTGCTCATATATGCCGCTCCTTACTTAATTTCGCTGTCAAAGTCCATGATCTCCGCAATAAGCGGAACGCCGTACATTTCCATAAGGTTATCCGACGGCTTTATCTTCGTATCGCAGATCTCTATTATCACAACTATCGCGCATATCAGCACGAAGCCGGCAGCAAAGCCGAGAAGCATATTCTTTTTAAGGTCAGGTGAGGACGGCTCTTCCGGGAACGTGGCCGCCGAGATAGTCTGCACCGAGCCTATCTTGACTATTTCCTTATACACGCTGTCGGCGTTTGTCACGAGAACGGAAGCTACGAGCTGAGATATCTCTGGGCTTTCGCTCACCGCGTTAACGGTCATGACCTGATTGTTGTCCTCGGAAACTATATTTATCATTTCCTGTATCTCTTTTTCGGTAAACACATAGCCTGCCTTTGCAAGCTCTTCCTGACATATCTTCATCATGCTGTCGCTCGTGAACACTTTCTGGCACACCTTTACGAGCGAAGCGGAAGCTGCAACGTCGCTGGAAGATATCGAAGAGTCCTCCGTGGCAGTATCCTTGTTCTGCACGAACATTGTAGCCGTCGAGGTGTACTTATTATCAACAGCCAGTTTTGTATATATGCCGACCGCCGCCGCGCATATCACCGAAACAAGTATTATCAACCACACTCTGTCCAGCAGACAAAGCAGCAAGGTCTTCAGATCTATCGTCTTTTCTTCTCTTTCAACATTTTCCATTAAGAAAAATTCCTCCCACAAAAATATGAAATAACCTGCAATTCATTCTATTTCTTTTTCAAAGCACAGACTACCTTATATTATAACATTATCGGTCTCGAATGTCAACAGAAAAATTTGCACATCTTTCGGTAAGAGGACATCTTTCACAATGACATTTCCTTGCCGTGCATATATCCCTCCCGAATATGACCAGTCTGTGGCAGAAGTCAGATGACCTCTCCGGAGGAAGTATGCGCCTGAGCTCCTCCTCGGTCGTGCGGGGGTCTTTGGAGCTGGTAAGTCCCAGCCTGAGACATATCCTTATACAATGGGTATCGGTGACGACTGCCGGCTTGTGGAAAACGTCGCCCATAATAAGGTTGGCGGTCTTTCTGCCTATGCCCGAAAGCGTAGTGAGCTGTTCTATGCTGTCAGGTATCTCGCCGCCGAAGTCGTCCCTTATCTGCCTGCACATCGTTACTATCGAAAGCGCTTTTGTCTTGTACAGACCGCACGGCATTATTATGCGCTCTATGTCGCGGACATCGGCGTTTGCAAAGTCGTCTATGCTGCGGTATCTGTCAAAAAGCTCCTTTGTGACTATGTTCACCCTCGCGTCCGTGCATTGCGCCGACAGCCTCCCCGCTATCATCAGCTCGTGCGGCTTTCGGTATGTAAGAGAACACACCGCGTCAGGGTACAGCTTCTCTAATTCGTCGCATATCCATATAGCCTTTTCTTTTAGCTTGTCCTTTCCCATTTTTTTTAATACCTCTTCTCTATAATAAATGTTGCTGCCTATTACTGCAAAAGCATAGTTTTGTTTACTATATCTGCTCTGCTATTGGGGGAGACCCTTTTAAAAAAGGGTCTTCCCCCAAACCCCCTCACTAAAACTCATATATTTTTTGGCGAGGGGTAATTATTCTCTTTTAAAAACAGATAACTTACAATTTATCGCTATTTTATGAAAGGGATTACCCCTCGCCAAAAAACAATATAAAAGTCTTTGGAATAGGGGTTACTCTTCCTTCGGAAGAGGGGGGGAACAACCTTTCGCAGTTGCGCAGCAACTGTGAGAAAGAGTTTTCCCCAAAAGAAAAACAGGTACGGCAAACAAAACCGTGTTTTACAGCAATAAGCAGTATCGCTTATCATAGCACAGATATGACAAGCTTTTCGATTTCCTTTTTAAGGCGAGCGACGGGCAGACCGACGACGTTAAAGAAGTCGCCGTTTATCCTTTCGACGAACGCGCCGCCAAGGCCCTGTATACCGTAAGCTCCCGCCTTATCGAAAGGCTCGCCGCTGTCAAGATAGTCGTTTATCTCGCTGTCGGACATCTCATAGAAAGTAACGCTTGTCCGCTGTGAAAAGCTGCGCTCGACGCCCTTATACTTCAGCGCGACGCCGCTTATCACCTCGTGGGTCTTGCCCGAGAGCATTTTCAGCATACGCAGCGCGTCCGCCCTGTCGGCAGGCTTGCCCAGTATCTCCCCATCGGCTATAACTACTGTATCGCAGGCTATCACGAGCCCGTCCGAGCTGACAGCCGCCGCTTTTCTTTTTGCCGTATATTCGGCGGCCTTATCGGCAGCCATACCTTGGGGTATGCTCTCGTCTATATCGGCGGGCGACACCTCAAAATCATCGCAAAGCAGCCGCAAAAGCTCTCTGCGCCTCGGCGACTGCGATGCAAGCACTATCTTTATTCCCTCCGCACATTTCATTATACCGCTCATTTTTTCTACCTCTTACCTTTTACTCTCTTGCCTCTGACAGGTACTCCTCCAAAGTTATATCTCTGTTTTCTATCCTCTGTGCGTCATACGGACCTACATATCTGTAATGCCACGGCTCATAAATATAACCTGTTATATCCGTCCGACCCTTTGGGTAGCGCAATATAAATCCGTAATTCGCGGCGTTTCTCTGGAGCCACTCGAACTGCGGCGTATTCTCGAACTCCTCGAACACGTCGTAGTCATCGGGCGTTACTATATCTGCCGCAAGACCCGTATTATGCTCGCTCTCATAAGGTCGTGCAACATTTATCTCCGTTTCCGCGAGAGCCTCCTCATAGCTCATACCGCTGTCCACCCTTTGCCTGACGCTCCTGTCAAATACCTCCTGCTGATATTCGGGGCTTCTGTACCCCGAAAGCAGTTTTAGCTGTATGCCGTCTTTCTCTGCCGCTTCAAACATCTGGCGGAGCATAAATGCGGCGTTCTTTTCAAGCTGTGTGCCGTATATCTCCTCCAGAGTTATCTCAAGGTCTGCGGGGATAGGTTTTCCCTTTCCCACGAGCATAAGATATCTGTTATCAGAATTACCGTTCATAGTACCACTCCCGAATATTTTTATATGTTATATAGTATTCGGAAAGTGAAAAAGTCGGAACAAAAATGCTCCGACTTATATATCGGTGTTCGCGCTCACATTACGGAATGGGCGTTGACGATATGTAATCCTTATAGACGTAGCCCTGTTCTCCCTGATACTCAAGAACATACCAGTCGCCCTCTGTCCTTACGACCTTTGCGCTTTCCTTGACGGGGATTATCGCACCTTTCGTGCTGTTCCAGTCCGCGGCCGCTCTCAGATAAACAGAGGTATTGAGATAAACCGTCGTACCGCTCGAGCCGTCGGTAGTCGTAGTAGTCTGTGGCTCTTGCGTCTGGCTCGGATCCTCGGGAGGCGCAGTAGTTACTGCCTGACCGTTGGGATCGGTGACGGGCGCAGGTGTAGTGGACGCCGTATACGACTTACTCGTACCCGTTCCGAGGACGGTAGTTGAAGACTGCTTGTCGTTAGCGGGAAAGAGCGTCTGCGCGATGAGTACGATTATTATGACCACCACAAGGGTTATTACCGCTACTGCAAGACCGCCTATCAGTTTGTTCTGATTTACTTTTGCCATGTTGTTCTTACCATCGCCCCGAATTTCAGAGCGTCCTTTCTTTATAATGTTCTTCCGTTTTTATTTCACACATATAATTAAATTTATTATAATACATATTAAAATATTTGTCAAGCTAAAAATATACATAAATCAACACGAGATCTTAATACCCGTCATAAAATTCGCTTGACGTGACATTCAAAAAGCCCGAGTATCCGTCGGGCAATTTGAAAACGTCTTTGATGTCAACGACTATTTCTCCGCTGTCGGCGTCACGAACTGAACGGGGTCTATCCACTCGCCGTTGCGTTTCAGAGCGAAGTGGACGTGCGGATCAATGGCTATCTCGGCGCTTGCGGTATTGCCCGCAGTACCGATAACGTCGCCCGAGTCCACCTTGTCGCCCTTAGTGACCGCGAGCTGTGTTGAAAGCCCGTAATAATAGCTCATCACGGAATTCTGATGATCTATCTCTACGCAGCAGCCCCACAGCGGATCCTCCCACACATCGGTGACCACGCCGCTCGTCATGGCTACTATATTGCTTCCGTTCGCCGCGGCGATGTCGATACCGTTATGCGTTTCCCACGCGCCGAGCGTTGCATTATAGACAAGCTCTCCGTCGCTGAACTTAGTCAATATCTCGCCGCTTGTCGGGAACACTCTCGGCTGCACCTTTGACACCGCTTCAAGCTCGCTGGTCAGGCTGTCGTCCTTGAGGACGCTGTCGCTCGGGACATTGGCAGGCAGGTCGCTTGACGTACTGCTGTCCGACGGCTTTTTGCTTGTCAAGCTGCTGTTGAGGGTATCTACGGTCTTGTTATAGGCGTACACTCCCGCGCCGCCCACGGCAGCGATACAAAGCGCAAGGGCAATGAACGTGCCTTTTCCTTTCAGCGCCGCCGCTGTTTTGGCGATAAGAGTTTTAAATGCCGGCATAAAACCACTTTCCTTTCATTCATCTGATAGAAAATTTTCTGCAAAGCATTTTACAATGCTTTCCAATACTATCTTTGACCGTTTGAGTGGTTTTATACATTCAACCGAAGCAAGAGGGAAGAACCGTCCTCGCCGCTCCGACAAGCCGCCGCGTTTTGCATACCTCGTGCCGCCGCATTATCCGCAGATAATATAAAAGAGATACGATCAACACGCTGAGATGTTTTAGCGGTCTCCGCAAATGCGGCTCGCCGCATTTGGTTCAGAATTGCGAAGCAATTCTTTTTGCGCTTGCCGTGCAAGCGCTGGAGACCGCTTACCTGCGCTGTGTGTTGCAATGATTTTTATCCGTCCTTTCGTTCTTGCCAAATGCCGTGTGCTATCTTATAGATATTACTTTTGAAAAGTACCCCTGATGGCAGTCACACATACTGCTATCCTACCGCGTCAGCACACGGCACAAACCGAATTTGTCGATTCCGCATACAAAAAATCGCCGCAAACAAGTTTTTAAGGCGGCGCATTTTTTGAGCGAGGGAGACAAATTCTTGAACTCTTTTGGTACTTTTCTCTTTCAAGAGAGAAAAGTACAAGAAAGTTTGTTGCAAAGAACATTCCACACTACTTGCCTATATTGTTGGAGAGCGAAGTAATAATACTTTGCTTGTTATGAATTTTTCATATCTAGTCTCTAGTTATCTTGCCTCCAATACCCGCCCCCACTAACCTCCTGAGGAGAGACGTCTAGAAGAATATTCTGTCAGTACATACAGTATGGACACAGTTCAGTTTTTTAGGGATATATAGAGTTGGTCACAGCGTAATTATTTACTTGATGTGAGCATGGCTCTACCGAATAGCGTTATATTGCTGCTTCATATAACCCCTCCCCTAATAACCGCCCGTGGAGAGAGACAGCTGGAAGAATATTCTGCCAACGGCATTTTAGAGTACTATGATTATATAAAAGAGAAAAAATCAAAACGCGGCGATGTTTTAGCGGTCTCCGCAAATGCGGCTCGCCGCATTTGTTTCGAATTGCAAAGCAATTCTTGTAGCGCTTGCCGTGCAAGCGCTGGAGACCGCTTATCTGCGCTGTATGTTGCAATGATTTTTATCCGTCCTTTCGTTCTTGCCAAATGTCGTGTGCTATCTTATAGATACTACTTTTGAAAAGTACCCCTGATGGTAGTTACACATACTGCTATCCTACCGCGTCAGCACACGGCACAAACCGAATTTGTCGATTCCGCATACAAAAAATCGCCGCAAACAAGTTTTTTAAGGCGGCGCATTTTTTGAGCGAGGGAGACAAATTCTTGAACTCTTTTGGTACTTTTCTCTTTCAAGAGAGAAAAGTACAAGAAAGTTTATTGCAAAGAACATTCCACACTTCTTAACTATCGTTATTTTGCTTCTGATACCCACCCACAGTCCACCCGTTAACAGAGAGACAACCGGCAGAATATTCTTCCAGACATCTCTCTTTTAGTGGTACGAGGACAGGGCATATTAAAACTTATCAATAATCGTGTAAATCACAGTACAGACAAGCCCAAATCTCTTGCTTCAACTACTAGAGGCAAGATAACGAGAAGCAAGAGGTAAGATGTTTGGTTTTGAAAAGACTGCACTAAACTATAAAAAGCAATTTCTTGCTTCTTGCCTCTTGTAAACCGCAGGAGTGACAAGTTTGCACAAAGACAGAAAAAGACTTTTCTAACTTCTAACTTCTCACCTCTAACCTCTAATAGCGTCGCGCACGCTGTGTCTTTGTGGGGCGCTGACCGGCGGTCGCTTGCGAACGCTACACCCCGCGAACCTTGGCAGTTGCGAAGCAACTGTAAAAAAGAGGTCGACCGAAAACTTTTATATTCTTGACAAGAATTTTAAATTGCGGCGAAGCCGCTCCTTAACTATTCACTATTCATTATTCACTCTTTCACTATTCACTATTTCTTGCTTCTTGCCTCTAAATCTCTTGCCTCTAGCGGCGGAGCGCCTGCCGCGTTTTCGAGGGCGCTGCCCGGCAGCTGCTTGCGAACGCGGCGGCTGTTCGCAGACGCTGCCCCTCGCAGGGAGATACGCAAAAAAAATATTACTTTGCTTTATAAGATTTTTTCATTTCGTTTGGCGTTCCATAATGGAACGCGGAAAGAGAGCGTTGCGCTACAACTAGGGAACGCCCTCTCTTGCAGGGCGTTCCCTCTTGAAAAACAATCCACCGGATTGTTTTTCAATTCACCCTTTGCGGAGCGCACGCTGTGTCTTTGTGGGGCGCTGCCCCACGCCCTGCGAACCTTTTGAAAAAGGTTCGACCGAAAACTTTTATATTCTTGACAAGAATTTTAAATTGCGGCGAAGCCGCTCCTTAACTATTCACTATTCATTATTCACTCTTTCACTATTCACTATTTCTTGCTTCTTGCCTCTAAATCTCTTGCCTCTAGCGGCGGAGCGCCTGCCGCGTTTTCGAGGGCGCTGCCCGGCGGCTGTTCGCAGACGCTACACCCCGTGACCCTTGGCAGTTGCGAAGCAACTGTAAAAAAGAGGTCAATCGAAAACTTTCAGTTTCTTGATTTGAAAGTTAGCGATAATCAAACTTTTTCAGCCTAATCTCTGCTGTGAACACGTCGCCGTCGGGGGTTACGGTGAAGCTGCCGCCGCACGCTTGCGTGAAGCTCTTGGCTATCGAAAGCCCGAGCCCGTTGCCCTCGCCTGTTCTCGACTTACTGCCGCGGACGAACCTTTCGGTTATCTCGTCGCCCGTAAAGTCCATTTCATACGACGCGATGTTCTTGACCGTGATTATCGCTTCGGTCTCACTCTCTGTGAGCGTGAGATAGATACGCGTATTTTCGAGCGAATATTTAAGCGCGTTATCAACGACGTTCTGTATTATTCTGTACAGTTTTTTACCCTCACCGATGACCTTGACAGACTGCGGCAATATCTCCGAGCGCACGTCTCTGCCATAGCGGTTTATCTTATCTTCCATATCGGCAAGAACCTGACGGACGAGTATTACTGCGTCTAATTCTTCGAGCTTGACGTCGGTCTCGCTGGTGGCTTTGGCAAGGTCGAACAGGTCGCTTATCATAGCGTTCAGCCGCTCAGTCTTGCGTATGAGAATATTCACATAATCTTTTGCCTCGTCGGGCAGTTCCTCTTTTGAGAGCAGGTCAACATAGCTCGTTATAGACGTAAGCGGAGTTTTAAGGTCGTGGGATACGTTGGTGACGAGGTCAATTTTCATACGCTCGGACTTTATCTGCTCCTCAACGACCTTTGTAACGCTTTCGGAGATATTGTTTAAGTCCTGCTGTGCTTTATAGTTTACGTCCCAATCTTTGACCTCGGTCACGGAATAATCGCCGTTGCGGACATCCTCAATACGCTTGGTGAGCTTGGCGATAGATACTGCGTCTACGACTTCAAAAAATACATAGACGAGTGCGAGCAGTATGCAGGCTACAAGGAACACTTCGGGATCCATAGTGACGAGCAGTATAAAGAACGCTATGATAGCGAGTATGCCGAGCCTTAGCAGGAAGCGTTTCATAAAGGCGGTATGGGTGGCTCTGCCGAAGGAGAGGAAAGCGTTTCTGACAACTTTGAAAGCCTTTTTTGCGAGCCGCCAAAGGAGCTTGAGAATTCTGAAAATAAGCGAGTCCTTGATGAAATGCTTGGTCTTGAACTTATTGATTATCGCGCCCGTTACGAGAACGCCTGTTATAGTGGCGGCGCCGACGCCTGCCGAGATAGCAATGCGTATGAACATATCATTCAGCAGAGAGTCCGCAAATGCTTCCGTCGCGTAGCTGTACCATTGATTATAATACATACCAACGCCGTACAGTATCTCGTCTATCAGCACGACTGCGGCAAATACGAGGAATGCAAATGCTGAGAGGTATATTTCCGTATACATTTTATCGAGGAAAGACAGCCTATAGCAGCCTTGCTCTAAGTCATAGCCGCAGAACACCCAGTATACAATGGCTATGACGAACGCCGCCGCCAGAATTGCGCACAGGGTTATAATATAGCGCGCTTCTTTAGTATAATAATCTGCGAGGATATTTTCGTTTGCCTCGTAGTTTTGTATGACTTCTTTGGTAGGTGCGATACATATTCTCATATCGCTGCGCGTAATGCCGCCTGCTGACTGCGAAAAATATGTGTCGCTGTCTGCTTGCACCTCTATCCATTTATGGGCAGTCTGGTCATACAGGGCTACGGTATTGCCATAGTCGTCAACACGGAAAATACGGGCGTCTTCTATATTATTCTGCACTATATTGCCAAGGACAGCAGACAGGTCTGATGTATCGTAAATAAAATAGGGGGTACAGTCAAGTATGAGGTCGCTGTCTGACGGCATGGGTGTAGAGCCGTCTGTTTTATAGTAATACTTCAGATTATCTTCATAATAATACGGAAGATCGGTGGTATCAAAATCATACACGTTATAAACGTTATTGTTTACTATATACTGCGTAAGGCCGTATGATGTGGTATAGACATAGCAATCGGGAAGGCCGATATATTCGCCTTTTTGCGGATAGGCAGTGCCGTTATACGTTGTCTCAAAAGCATAGCCGGTATTGCACAGATCGTCCGGTGTTTTATCGGTATTTGAAAGGACCTTGCCATTGCACTCGGCATAATATTCAAGGTTTTCAAAATCGTCTATAACAACTGCGCCGTTTTTGACAATGCCCCATTCTCCGAAGAGTTTTTCCAAAGCTGCCTGATGATATTTATTCACCGTATATCTGCCGCTGCCGTCGGTGTTGGCAAGATACATATTGGTTGCGACCCAAAGCTGCGTATACAGGGTGGAGAAGTCGCGCATATGGTCGGAGCTGTATAGATAGTTGTCGTAATTTTGCACGGTTTTTGGGGCGTTTACAGCGATAGTGACAAAGCCGAGCGCGGCGGAAGTGACAATTGCAAATATTATCGCTATAAGGACGGCGCGTGATATTCTTTTTTTGAGGACTTTCATAAAATTCACCTGCTTTTCGGAAAGTACGATATATCAGAATTTTTCTATCTTGTAGCCTATGCCCCACACGACCTTTAAATACTTGGGTTCTGCGGGGTTTATCTCGATCTTTTCTCTTATATGGCGGATATGCACCATTACAGTATTTTCAACGGCGTAGGACTCCTCTCTCCAGCACTTGGAGTATATCTCCTCGGCTGAAAATACCCTGCCTGCGTTTTCCATAAGCAGCTCGACTATTTTATACTCTGTTGCTGTGAGGCGGACGGGTTCGCCGTCTATATACAGCTGCTTGGCGGCTTTGTCAACAGACAGACTGCCGTTTTTTATATCCATATTGCCTATATTGCTGCCTGCCGCTCCCAAAGTAAGATATCTGCGCAGGTTGGAACGCACTCTGGCGACGAGCTCCATAGGATTATAGGGCTTTGTAACATAGTCGTCTGCGCCTATGGAGAGACCGAGTATCTTATCGGTATCCTCCGACTTTGCGGAGAGGACGATTATGGGAATGTTCCTGCTCTGGCGTATCTTCATCATAGCCGAGAGACCGTCGAGCTTTGGCATCATAACGTCCATAAGTATGAGCTGGATATCGTTCTGCGCGAGGCAGTCGAGCGCCTGCATACCGTCGTAAGCTTTTATGGTCTTATAGCCCTCCATTTCAAGCAGCTTGCATATCGCGTTGACTATATCTCTGTCGTCGTCTACGACCAGTATTACGGCGTTTTCAGTGTTTGGTGTCATATGATGATTCCCTTCTTTTATATAATTTTATAAGATAAATCAGAGTTAGACGAAGAAACATTCTGCACTACTTACCTATCTCGTTGGAGCGCGAAACCTATGTTTTTAATCTGTCTTTCCGTTCTTGCGTAATGAAGCCTAGAATGAAGAGATAGCGAATTTTCACCACGGCTCTGCGCGTGGATGAGGGTCGGGTACAGCGTTCGCAAGCGACCGCCTAAGGGGAGCGCTAGGAAAGGGGGGCAAGTTTCGCAAGAAACTTGAAGCGAACGCAAGCGTTCGCTGTAGAGCAGCGCGCCCTTCCAGTCTTATTTACCCCCTAAGTCCTCTATGGCACACTTCACTTCGTGAAGTGCAGAAGAATTGGGCAAAGCCCAATTCTTTACGCGACTGCAAGCAGTCGCTGCCCCTCGCAGGGAGATACGCAAAAGAAATATTACTTTGCTTTATAATATTTTTTCACTTTGTTTGGCGTTCCATAATGGAACGCGGAAAGAGAGCGATAACTTCTCAAAGGGGAGGCTCTCTCTTGCAGAGCCTCCCCTCTCCAGAAACAGTCCACCGGACTGTTTCTGAATTCACCTCTTGCAGAGCGCACGCTGTGCCTTTGTGGGGCGCTGCCCCACGCCCCGCAAGCCTTTTGAAAAAGGCTTGACCGAAAACTTTTATTTTCTTGGCAGGTGCTACAACCATTGTAGCATACTTTTCTTAAATTGCAACTATCGGAAGTCTTAAATAATTCTTAATTATCACAAAAAAGCAGGGTAGGAGCTTTTACCCGTACCCTGCATAAAAATGTGAAAAATTTACTTTGTAAGGCCCCAGATATCGCGCGCGTACTCGGTTACGGCTCTGTCTGCGGAGAATATGCCTGCGCCTGCGATATTGGCAAGGCTCATCTTCTGCCACTTCATTCTGTCCTCATAGCACTCGGACGCATACCTTTGCGCGTTTACATAAGACTGGAAGTCGCCCAGCGTCATATAGGTATCAGTCGTTTTGAGCATAGTGGCTATCTCGTTGAACTCCTGACCGTTTATACCGTACTGGAGGGTATCGACCGCTTTCTTTATAACGGGGTCGTTATTATAATAGCTTTGGGGGTCATAGCTGTTCTTGAGGGCGTTTACCTCGTCAACGTTCATACCGAAGATTATGATGTTATCATCGCCGACCGCGTCGTGTATCTCGACGTTTGCGCCGTCAAGCGTACCCAGAGTTACAGCGCCGTTTATCATGAGCTTCATGTTGCCCGTGCCGCTTGCCTCTGTGCCTGCAAGTGATATCTGCTCTGAGATATCGGCGGCGGGCATGAGTATCTCGGACAGCGATACGCAATAGTCCTCAAGGAATATTACCGACAGCTTTTCGGAGAGCTTCTTGTCCTTTTTCAGCTCCTCGGAGATGTTCCATATAAGCTTGATTATCTGCTTTGCCATATAGTAGCCCGGGGCAGCCTTTGCGGCGAATATATAGGTCTTAGGTGTGAAAGGCGCGTCGGGGTTCTCTTTAAGATAGTTATACTGCGAGATGATGTGCAGAGCATTCAGCTGCTGACGCTTATACTCGTGCAGTCTCTTTACCTGAACATCGAATATCGACTCTGTATTGAGCGTTACGCCGTACTGGTTCTTGACATACTTTGCAAACGCGGCCTTGTTATCCTGTTTTATCTTATAGAGGCTTTCGAGGACTGCTTTGTCATCTTTAAATACTGTAAGCTTTGAAAGCTCGCTTGCGTCTTTCAAGAAGCCCTTGCCTATCTTCTCTGTAAGAAGCCTTGTAAGACCCTCGTTAGACTGATACAGCCAACGTCTGTAAGCTATGCCGTTTGTAACGTTCTTGAACTTGGTAGGAGTATCTGCATACTCGTTGGCGAACGTCTCTTTCTTGATTATATCGGAGTGTATCTTTGCAACGCCGTTGATAGAGTGGCAGGCATGGCAGCAAAGTGTTGCCATTTTGCACTGGTTGTTCTCTATGATAGACATACTTGTTACCTTTGCCTGATCCTCGTATCTCTCCCACAGAGAGCGGCAGTAACGCTCGTTTATCTCAACGATTATCGAGAATATTCTCGGTGTTACGCTCTTTAAGAGGTTGCAGTCCCATTTTTCGAGAGCTTCAGGCATAACGGTATGGTTCGTATAAGCAAAAGTATTTGTAACGATATGCCATGCCTTATCCCACGAATAGCCGCAGTCGTCCAGCAGGACTCTCATAAGCTCGGGTATAGCGAGCGTGGGGTGGGTATCGTTTATATGGATAGCTACCTTTTCGTGGAGGTTATCGAGCGTGCCGTATGCTCTCATATGTCTGTCAACGATATCGCCGATAGAAGCCGCGCAGAGGAAATACTGCTGACGAAGTCTGAGCGATTTGCCCTCGGCGTGGTTATCGTTGGGGTACAGAACCTTTGTGATAGCCTGTGAGATTATATTCTGACCGAGAGCTTTCTGGTAGTCGCCCTTGTTGAACATATTCATATCAAATGACGGGCACTCGGCTCTCCACAGTCTCAAACACGAAACTGCTTTGCTGTCGTAGCCGGAAACCATCATATCGTAAGGAACGGCGAGCACGGTGGTGTAGTCCTCATGCGTTACGCAATGATACTGGTTATCCCAGTACTCTTTCAGGACGCCGTCAAAATGCACTTCAACGGCTCTGTCGGGGTGAGGGAGCAGCCATGCCTGACCGCCCGGCAGCCAGTTATCGGGAAGCTCGGTCTGCCAGCCGTCAACTATTTTCTGCTTGAATATGCCGTACTCATAGCATATGGAATAGCCCGTTGCGTGGAAGCCCTGCGCCGCGAGCGCGTCAAGATAGCAGGCGGCAAGTCTGCCCAGACCGCCGTTGCCCAGACCTGCGTCTGGCTCCTGCTCGTATATGCTGTTGATATTTATACCGTAATCCTTGAGCATATCGGTAGCTTCTTTTACCATTTCAAGGTTATAGAGACTGGTCTTGAGCGAACGTCCCATAAGGAACTCCATAGAAAGATAGTACACCTTTTTCTTTCCTGCCGACTCTGTCCTTATGGTGAACTTATGCCTTTTATCTCTCAGCAGCCTTACGACTACGCTTGCGAGAGCCTCATATATCTGTTTATCCGAAGCCTGCTCGGGGGTCATCTGCATTTCTTCATGAAGATATGTTTCAAACCTCTCCTTCAGCTCTTTTTTTGTAATGGTCTTTGACGTGGTCTTAGCGGTCTGTGCCATATTTTTTCCTCCTAATATATGCTATATATGCTGTATATGATTGCGACCGATACAAAGCGGTCGAGCCGCGAATTTAGTTTATCCGATGGCAAAAATACAGATTTATTATACTCTGTTTTTCACTTCAAATCAACAACATTTTATGAATATATCAAAATATTTATCTATTTATCCTGCTTACGCGGCGTTCGTATCAACTATGATTATAAAAGGTCGGGAAGTCAAAGTCAACCAAATCTCACGATTTAAAGCACAAATCTACGTTTTTGCCGAATATCTGCGGCGGAGCGGCTTTGCCGACGGTCAAAATGCACATAAAAAAGTATGCAAAATTGTGCAAGCATACAAAATTACAGCGCGGCAGAGATTTTTTCTCGCAATGTTGACCTTTTCGGGTCAACATTTTGGGTTTTGAGGGCTATAGCTGTGGGATATTTCAATCCCACAGTTAAAATGTCGGAGCTTTGCAAAACGGAAAGGAGGCAAGCTTGCATACAAGGCAAGCGGACAGTATTGGAAAAACAGGACAATAGTGAAATACTCAAAAAGCGCAGAAGATTTGCAGAGATATTCGTAAGCTGCCAAGACGCGGAGCTGGCGGCGCTCCTCTCGGGGATAAGCACGGCTTCAACGGCGGCTGAGGAAAGCGTAAAGCTGCTATGCGGAAAACGTCTGCAAAGGCGCGTTGAAAGGCTGCTGCAAAGCCGTAGAAAGCTCCTTGCAAACGTAAGGACGGGACTGGAAAGGATAGCTTTCAACCGCTGTAACGACGCCGTAGCTCTTGCTTTCGCAGACCAGTCGTCGCTCACGCGAAACGCTATCCGTCAAATGGACCTGAGCTGCGTTTCTGCCATAAAGCGCGACAAGGACGGCGGCGTTGACATAAAGCTGCTCGACCGTCAGAGCGCGCTGGAGGCTCTTATGCGTCTTGACGAGCTTGAAAGCTCCTGCGGCAGCGCGGAGGAATTTCTGAACGCTCTCAACGGGGAGGCGGACGGACATCTTGAAAACAGCGACTGAATACCGCTATTCCCAGAAGCAGCTTCAAGTAATGAACTGGTGGCGCAGGGCGGACAGCAAAAGGTATGACGGCATTATCTGCGACGGCGCGGTGCGTTCGGGAAAAAGCAGCTCTATGTCGCTTTCGTTCGCGCTTTGGGCGATGACGCGCTTTCGCGGCGGCAGCTTCGGCATATGCGGAAAGACCGTCACCTCGCTGCGCAGGAACGTGATATCCCCGCTGAAAACACAGCTCGAAAGGCTGGGCTTTTGCGTAAAGGACACGATATCGCGCAACATACTGCGGATATCTGTCGGCGGCAGAGAGAACACGTTCTATCTCTTTGGCGGAAAGGACGAGAGCAGTCCGTCGCTGATACAGGGCGTCACGCTTTGCGGCGTGCTTCTTGACGAGGTCGCGCTTATGCCGCGCTCGTTCGTTGAACAGGCGGTGGCAAGGTGCTCTGTTACGGGTTCAAAGCTGTGGTTCAACTGCAATCCCGATAATCCTTATCATTGGTTCAAACAGGAATGGATAGACAAGGCGCAGGAAAAAAATATGCTTTATCTGCATTTTTTGCTGACCGACAACCCCTCTCTCGACCCCTGTATCACAGCCCGTTATCACAGGCTGTATACGGGCGCGTTCTACGAGCGTTTCGTACTGGGAAAATGGTCGGCTGCGTCAGGCTGCGTATATAGCTGCTTTTCACGCGAACGGCACGTTTTCGACACTCTCCCTGCCGATGTTCGATTTACGCGCTTCGCGGTAAGCTGCGATTACGGCACGGTCAATCCTTCCAGCTTCGGGCTGTGGGGCATTACCGACGACGGCAAAGGCTACAGGCTGAAGGAATACTACTATGCGTCAAAGGAAACGGGCATACAGCGCACAGACGAAGAACACTACAAGGGTCTTGAGGAGCTTTGCAGAGGAGTAAACGTAGACACCGTTATATGCGACCCGTCAGCGCGCTCTTTCATCGAATGTATAAGGCGGCACGGCAAATTTTCCGTTAGGGCGGCAAGGAACGACGTTCTGTACGGCATACGCAGAGTAAGCGTACTGCTAAGCGAAAACAGACTGTTCTTTTCCTCGTCATGCTCCGACACCCTGCGGGAGTTTTCCCTCTACCGCTGGGACGACGGCTGCCGCTGCGACGCTCCGATAAAAGAAAACGACCATGCAATGGACGACATACGTTATTTTGCCGTCGAATGTATGGAGGAAAACGACGGCTTTTACGCATTGTCGGTCGACAGGACGTAAAACGCCGCACAAAGGAGGTAATCATAATAGCGATCAGATTTCGTAAACAGCGCCGTCAGGGCGCAGGAACTTACGCGGGAGATATAACCTCGTCGGAAAGGAACGGCGAAGAGAGCCTGTTCCGAATCGCTCACAACGAAAATTATCTCGAAAGCTCTCTTTACGAGCAGCTTCGCAGGAACGTCCCCCTGATAGACGCGGCTATCGGAAAGATAGTGCGTCTGGTGGGAGATTTTCATCTGGAGGCGAGCGACCAAAGATTACAGCCCGCTCTTGACAGGTTTTGCAGGAGCGTTAAGGTGAACACCTCGGGCGAATCGCTCGGCACGTTCATCGACGCATATCTCGACAGCCTTATCACATACGGCAAGGCGCTCGGAGAGATACTTATTGACAGCAAGAGCTGCGAGATACTCGGTCTTGCGAACGCCGACAGCACGCTTTTCAGCGTAAAGCGCGGCAAAAGTCCGCTGGAGGCACGTTACTTCTTTTACGACAACGCGACCGAGATAAACGTCGCGCACCCCGAAAGGATATTCTGCACCATGCTCGGCGAAAGTCCGAAAGACCCGCAGGGCGTATCAATGCTGAGAGGACTTCCCTGCTTTTCGGACGTACTGCTGAAAATATACGGCTGCATAGGCAAGAATTTCGAGAGGGTCGGCAACGTGCGCTATGCCGTTACATACAAGCCGACAGGCGACAGCTTTGACAAGACTGCCGCAAAGGAACACGCCAAACAGATAGCAAAAGAATGGGCGGAGGGCATGAACAGCGCTCGCTACGGAAGAGTAAAGGATTTCGTGGCGGTAGGAGATGTTGACATAAAGGTCATCGGCGCCGACAATCAGATAATCGACACCGAAATACCCGTCAGACAGATACTCGAACAGCTCATCTCAAAGCTTTCCATACCGCCCTTCCTGCTCGGGCTGAACTGGAGCTCTACCGAGCGCATGAGCACACAGCAGGTAGATATCCTCACCAGCGAGCTTGAATATTACAGGCGTCTGCTGACACCCGTCATCAGGCGGATAGGTCTGATGTTCGCCGCTCTGAGCGGAAGCGGCAGCGACATAGACGTGGTATGGTCAAACATAAATCTTCAGGACGAAACGGAGCTTGCCAAGGCGCGTCTTTACAACGCTCAGGCGGAAGAAATAGAGCTTCGCAACAAAAAAGTAAAGGAGTGTGATACGGCAGATGACAACTGAATTTACTCTTGACGAACAGCTTCTCGAAAAGATAAACCGCTTCAGCAGGAAAAAGCTCACCGAGGAAGAGATATACTGCTTCCCCGTTATCCTCTGCGACAACGAGATAGACCGCGACGGCGAAAGGTTCTCGGTCGCGGCGCTCAACAAGCTCGCCAAGCTCTTCATAGGCAAAACGGGCATTTTTGACCACGACCCGAAGGGCAGCAATCAGAGCGCGAGGATATTCGATACCTGCGTTATGGAGGATCCCTCCCGCACGACGGGAGCAGGCGAACCCTACACGGCTCTGACTGCGAAGGCTTACATGGTGCGCACATCGGGAAACGCAGACCTCATCGCCGAGATAGACGGCGGCATAAAAAAGGAGGTCAGCGTAAGCTGCGGCATACGCTCGCGCAAATGCTCGGTATGCGGTTCAACGAAATGCCGCCATGTAAAGGGACAGTCATACGGAGGCGTTATGTGCCACACGATACTCGACGACCCTACCGACGCATACGAATGGAGCTTCGTGGCTATTCCCGCACAGCCCAACGCAGGCGTTTCAAAAGCGGCGGCGATATCATCGGGCAAGGCTGAAAAAGCCGAGCTCCCCGCTGCGGAGGAAACGGTGCGCAGAGAGCTTATAACACAGGTCATGAAAAAGAGCTGGATACGCGAACCGCGGCTCGTTCTCGACCGCTACCGCGAATATCTGGAAACCCTCGGCACCGACAGACTGGCAGAGCTGAAAAAGTCTCTGGACGACGTCTGCGCTGCTTCGGCGGCAGACGACGCGCCCTGCATTACGGGCGAATACACGGCAAAATTT
Organism: uncultured Clostridia bacterium; assembly: GCA_947631995.1. Lineage (GTDB taxonomy): Bacteria > Bacillota > Clostridia > Oscillospirales > Ruminococcaceae > UBA7477. The sequence goes on from CANRNT010000003.1 coordinate 61,831, forward strand.
TCTGCCGACAACAAAAAATATAAGATATAACATCAGGAGGTAAAACTATGTACAACGACATAAGACTTGAAAAATCACTTTACAGCGTAAGCGGAAAAACATTCACACAGGCTCTTGCAGAGCTCGACCCCGACGAGAACTACTCGTCTACCGAGCTTTCGGGACTTGACGCGTTTGAAAGACAGCTCAAGCGCTTTGACATCAAAGTAAGCGGCGAAAACTGCGACATGGTAGAAAAATTCTTCATGAACACGCAATCGGCGGTGCTTTTCCCCGAATTTGTACGCAGAACTATCAAACAGGGCTTGGACGAAGTAAGCATACTGCCCGACATCACCGCCGCAAGAAGCTGCACCGACGGTATAGATTTCCGCGGTATGAGCATATCGTCAAGCGGCGAGGACACGGCTGAGCAGGGCGCGGCTATCTCTTCAACTACGGTACAGCTTGCTTCAAAAGCAACGGCAGTCAAGAAGTTTGCGAGAAAGCTCTCCGTTACCTATGAGGCTATCCGCAAGCAGAGGATAGAGGCTCTCGCGGTAGTGCTTCGCGGTCTTGGAGCGGCGGTATCAAGAGCAATAAACCTCGAAGCGGTAAAAACTCTTGCCGCCGACGCTTCTTCCTCTGCAATGTCCGGAGCGACCGTCACATATGCAGACCTTGCTTCTTTCTGGGCAAAGCTTCCCAAGAACGATATGAACGTCATCGTTACCACGCCCGCTATCATGGCAGATATCCTCGCTCTTGACGAAATGAAGTACTGCGTCAGCGACTTCATGGCAACGGGCAAGGTGAAAACTCCCTACGGCGTGACCCTCATCAAATGCTCGGGTCTGGACACGGAAGAAATGGTCGGTATCGACAGCAAGACAGCTCTCGAAGCCGTATTCGCCACCGACGTAGTTGTTGACAGCGACAAGCTCCTCTCCACTCAGTGTGAGGAGATATCATGCAGCATTATGGTCGGCTTCTCCAAGATAGACGCCGACGCTGCTGCGGTCATGACTGCCGCCAACTGATCTTCCTACGGAAAGGCGGTCACATAATGTACACTATAGATACTTCAAAAGTAGTGCAGCTTGTCTGCCTTTACGCCCGTTTGCCAAAGAGCAAACAGACATATGCTGCAGAGCTTGCCGAAGCCGCCGCCGAGCACCTCGGCTCAAGGCTTCTCCGCGAGCCTCGCAGCACCCATGAAATGGCGGCGTGCTGTCATGCCGCCGCCTGCATGGCGGTCTGCGATATAGCAAGGCTCAACGCCGCCGCTCTCGAGCCTGCGGTAACGGAAACGGGCGTGTTCCAATCAGCGGGAAAGAGCAGCTCAACGTCCTCGGAGGCGCAGAAGCTCCGTGACGAGGCATTAATGCGTCTGGGAGATATGCTCGACGCTTCCGAGTTCTTTTTTGAAGGAGTTGATACGCAATGACCTTGAAGGAAAGCATAATATCCGCCGCTCAGGACGCGGGATTTACGGTAACGGAAAGCTTTGTTGACAACGATCCCGTCACACTTTCCGACGATCTGCTCATATTCATAAGCAGCGAGGGCAGCGAGCTTACCGAGGAATGGCGCTCGCTGGAGGGGGAAAGCTGTCTGGGGATAAACAGGCGGCTGAAGGCTACCGCGTTCGCTGCCTCTCCTCTGGGCACGGAGGAGCTTCTCAACGCCGTTGAATATATGCAAAAGCTCTTCACCGCCGACAGCGTCCTTTACGATATAACATTTTCGGTTTCCGCTCCCAAGCGCAACGAGCTGCACAAAAGAGTGCAATGCGACATTCACATAACGGCAGCGGAAATGATATCACAATGAAAGGAGCGTGACCACCGATGAACGGCAGAAAGATATCTTTTACCTTCGGCACGATAACTCTGGGAGTCAACGACTACAAGATAACGCTTCAGGACAAGCTTGCACAGGTAGCTCTGATAAATGGTACTATCAGGAACATATACGTTGGCAAGGCGGGTGCGGAGATAACCGTCAGCGGAAAGCTCCCCGCCGGCGACTGCTCTGCTCTTTACACAGCCGCTTCTCCCCTGATAGCGACCGCTGACACGCTTACCGTTGACGGCATAAGCTTCACGTCCGCAATGCTGGATAAGCTGGTGATAACGCCCTCGGCAAGCGACGGATTTGCAAAATACGACCTGTCATTCCACATATAAAGGAGGCGGCAGCCAATGTTCACACTTATATTGAGCGTAAAAGACAGCGACAACATCTACACGACCAATATCATCAACCTGCGATACTTAAAGGAGCGGTACACGCCCTATACCTCCCTTTACGGCAGAGCGATAATAACAGGCAAAGTATCCGATATTACCGAGATAGCTCTCATGGACGGCAGCACGCTGCTGCATTTCGGCCCGCCCGACACCATAGAGTGGGAGATAAAGGAGGGCAGGAGCGTAGCGACATTTTCTTCAAAGGGCTTTTCTGCGGCACTCGGTCAGAACCAGCTCACGCCGGGCATTTATTCAAACAAGACCCTTGCCGAGCTGCTTCGCTCGAACATAACCCTCCCTCACGTCGAATACGAAGAGCTGTCATCGCCGATAAACTACGTTTATATCAAGGACAACGATTCCATGTGGGACTCTGCGGCTGCGTTCGCGCGGAAATATTCGGGAGAATATCCTTACATAAGCGGCAGCAATACCGTCCGCATATCACGGGATACCTCAAAGGCTGACCTGACCGTCCCGGAGCAGGATATAGCAGCCGTTTCTCTCGGGCAGAACTGCTCGCACATAATATCTCACCTGCATATGAAAAACGTAGAGGGCAACTATAATACATATAATCTCGTAAACGCCGACGCGGTAGACAGAGGGCTGATACGTCATAAGCATATCGCGTTTGACAGGCAATGGCTGAGCGACCCCAACGAAGCTATGCAGTCAAGGATAGATTTTGCCCAAAGAGCCACGGGATTTTGCAAGGTGAAGTACAACGGCTGGAACAAAGAGGATATAAGACAAAGAGTAAGCTTCTCTGCAAACGGCATATCCGCCCAGCAGCGCGAGATAAGCCGTATAGAGCTGTCCGTATCGCAGGCGGGTACTTTCACTACGCTCTGGTGCTATCACGATAACTATACCTGACCCTGAATGCCGCGCCGCTATGACTTTTCGCCAAAACAGGCTGAAATAATTTGTATGAAATTATAAAGTTTGAGCCGCGTCTTTTATTCACCCTTGACAAAACGGTGGAGGTATGGTACAGTTAATATATATTATTAAATATAATAGGGAGGTATCGTATGTCCACTATCACTTTAGTGACCGGCGGCGCGGCGAGCGGCAAAACACGCTGGGCGATAAATTATTTTGCCACCTGCGACAACGTGCTTTATATCCATACGGACAAGCAGCTTTCGGAGGATATCCGCCGCAGGATAGAGTATAACAACAGCAAGAACGACGTTATGTGGGATATCATGGACGATGTTCACGACCCTTGCGAGCTGATAAAGGATCATAAGTTTTTCATATTTGACGGATTGGTATCCTATACTCAGCAGATCATAGCAAAGGAATGTGACAATATAGCCGAGCTTACATACGAGCAGCAGAAAAAGATAGAGCTGAAGGTCATATCTGATGTGCAGAATATGATAGAGGCTGTGGAAAAGCTTCACGGCGATATGGTGATAGTTACGGTGGAAACGGGATTTTCCGTAGTGCCTACCGATCCGTCACAGGCTATGCTGCGCAAGATAGTGGGATTTGTAAACCAGCGGATAGCCAATATCGCTCAGGAGGTCTATCTCTCGGCAAGCGGTATACAGTTCAGAATAAGATGATCGGGGAGGATATTTGTTATGTCATTTACTGTTGAAGACCTTATAATGTTCGCAAGAGAACAAAAAGCGTCCGATATCCATCTTACCGTCGGCGCGCCTACCGTTTTCAGAATAAACGGCAAGCTCGAAAGACTGGAGGATATCGAGGACGAGGTAGTGAGCCGCACGATCCTTTCAATGCTTTCTGCTGAACAGGAAAAAGCTTTAAGAGCAGGTCAGGATCTTGACTTCTCTATGGAAACGTCCGACGGCTCGCGTCAGAGAGTAAACGTGTTCAGACAAATGGGCAAGATAGCGGCGAGCATACGTCTGCTCAACTCAAAGGTACCGTCGTTCTCGGAACTGGGACTGCCCTCGAAGCTGATGAGCGACCTTTGCACGCTGCAAAAAGGCTTGGTGCTCGTAACGGGCGCAACGGGAAGCGGTAAGTCAACAACTATGGCGGCTATGGTGAACCACATCAACAAAACGAGACCCGTTCACATACTGACGATAGAAGACCCCGTTGAATACAAATATGCGCCGAGCGTTGCTACCATCCACCAAAGAGAGATAGGCGCGGACGTTGACTCGTTCGACGGGGCGCTGAGAAGTGCGCTTCGTGAAGACCCCGACGTTATACTCGTAGGAGAGATGAGAGACTATGAGACCATTTCGCTTGCAATTACCGCGGCTGAAACGGGTCACCTTGTAATAGCTTCTCTGCACACTACAAACGCTCCGCAGACGATAGACAGAATCATAGACGTATTCCCGACCAACTCGCAAGGTCAGGTGCGTTCACAGCTTTCAATGCTTCTGAAAGCCGTTATATCGCAGATACTTGTTCCTACGCGTGACGGCAAGGGAAGAGTTGCGGCCCTTGAGATACTGCTCGGCAACGACGCGGTATCCAACATGATAAGAACAGAAAAGGGTCACCAGCTTCCCTCACTCATGCAGAACTCAAAGTCGGGTATGTGCCTGATGAACGACAGCCTGAGAAAGCTCTTCCAGCTTGGCAAGATCTCCCGTGCCGACGCATTGGAGTATTCGCCGAACAGACCGAACCTCGAAGAGATGATAGGCGGCGTTGCTGCCGCTTCGAGCGGAATGGATATGTAAACAAAGGGCATCTCACGGTAAACGTGAGGTGCCTTTTTTAGCTGCAACAACGGGAGATACTTAAAAACGTGAAGGAGTGGCATGGTGAAAAAGCGCGTAATTTCAATACTGCTGATTGCTGTGATAGCAGCTGTGGCAGTGGGCTGTGTTTATTTTATTATGGGGCGAAAAGATCCCGAAGATCTTAATATATCTGTAAATGAAATAAACGAAAACAGTTATGCGGCTTACACGAAAAATACTATAGTACTTCAAGGCGAAAACGGCAGTTATTATCAAGTAAAAGAAGACGGTCTATATCTGTTTTCAGATGAGAGTTCATCGTTTGAAGATAAAGTTATAGATAGGGGCGGTGTGATACTGGCTCAATATGGCGGCGGCTTATTTGCGCTGTCTGACGGGCAGGCTGTTTATTTATATAATACTTTATACAAGCCTATAAGTCAGAAGCAGGTCGAGGGGAAGATAGAAAATATTTTCATCACAAACGGCAGCTTATATGTAAAATGCGTATATGAAGATCAAAGTACAGCCGTTTTACAATATAATGTACCCGACCTGACGGTCAAGCAGAAGTCTGGCGCGGCGCGATCTTCCGAATACACCTTTACCGAAAGCGATAACTGCCAGACTATACTCGGCAGTGAAAACAACATTGCGGCGATATGCAAAAACGGCTCGTTCATGTTGGGGTCAGAGCCTTTGTTTGTGTATGACGATTGTGTTTATCAGGTAAAGCGTTATGATAATGCTGACGGTGAAACAATTGAAATAACAGGCAGCGGCAAAACAGAACGCTTTGACACGCCGAACAGCAAAGAGCCTGCAAGAAATATCATGTTATGCGGTGATGTGCTGCTGATACTTGGTGTGAAATCGGGGAAAGGCGATGAGTCATATTCTTCTGATCTGAAGACACATCAATATGACGTTCTGACTGTGTATGATATTAAAGATAATGAGGCTAAGAATTTTAAGACCAAAAAAGGCGAGAAGATAATTTATGCAGATGAGGACGAAATAATTACATACTATAAAAACAGCTGCATTACTTATTCGACCGATGATCTTAAAAAAATAAAAGAGCAAACGGTGGATAGAATTAAAAGCGGCGGAAGCTATGTTTTCACGGTATGCGGAGAATATATATGGTTATTTGATGAGGGCTCGGGAGAGCTTGTTGAACGCATAGGCAGATAAAAACACCCCGAATGTGATGTTCGGGGTGAAATTTTAGCTGTAGATGGTATCGCCGAGGCGTGAGGTGAAGCCGAGATAGCTTTTGCCGGGGTTTACTTCTATTACACTGCCGTTTTGGTCGGTTATGACTATATCGGCAAATTCATCGGCTTTTGACCATTTTATCGGCGTTACAGTGCCGTGAGAGATATAGCAGCCGTCGCCGCCGTGCCAGTCTAGAGAGATAAGCAGGTTGCTTTGGTTTATTATCTTGGTTGTTGTGCCCAGTATGAACACATTCTCAAACGCGAGCTGCTTGCCGTTTGAACTATCTATATGCGGCGAACCGTTATGGCTTTTATAGTAGACATCTTCTTTGGCGTTATAGGTAAAATCGCTGAAATATTCGGCTGAAAACACTGCTTTGCACTTGGTGCATTTGGTTTTGGAAACAGCCTGCGCTTCTTCACGGAAGGGGAAGACGGGCTTGTTTTTTTCTTTTTTGAGCTTTTTTCGTATGCCTGCCTGATCGAGGGCTTTTACGGTAAGCGAGCCTTTATAATAGCCTGTATGCTCATATGCAAAAGTCTTCATTCTCTCTTCATCGCGCCCGAAAACAAACGAATTGCTGTAGCCGTCGAGCCTGTCTATCTTTAGCTTTTCCAGCGTATCTTTCGCGACCGTTTCGTCTTTAAGAGCCGCTACAAGAGCCTGAATAGCAGGGTCGTTTTCATCACCGTTGCGCACGGCTACAATGTTCGCATAGGTCTGAGCCGCATCGCCAGAAGCATCTTCAATAGCGAGTGCATCGGTAGTTTTAAGACCTGCGCCGAGAGCATAGTTGTAGTTTATGACCGCTATAGTTCCTTCGCCGCTGTTTTTCAGCAGAGAGGGTATAGCATCAGCCTGAGCCGCCTGAATGTTATAGCCGTTGTCGTCTTCTATATCCAGAACAGTCACACCCGATTCAACAGATGCATTATCAGGCAGTTTTATCAAGCCTTCCTGCTCGAGAAGAAGCAGAGCTCTTGTCTGGTTTGAATCATCATCAGGTACTATGATAGTCGCGCCTTTTGCAAGGTCTTTAAGATCTGTAACGCTGAAGCTGTAAATGCCGAACGGTTCATAATGTATAGAGCCTGCTGAAACAAGGTCTGTGCCGTTGGATTCATTGAAGCTGTTAAGATACGGTGTGTGCTGGAAGTAGTTTGCGTCAAGCGTGCCGTCCTGCAAAGCGGTGTTGGGAAGAACGTAATCATCATATATGACTATGTCAAGATCTATTCCCTGCTCGGCAAGCTTTGGTTTTACAAGCTCCAGTATCTCAGCGTGCGGAGTTGAGCTTGCGCCAACGGTAAGTGTAACGCTCTCAGTTGTGCTGCTGTCGTCGGTAGTGCTGTCGCTCGCTGTAGTACCGCCGCCCTCAACAACAAGGCTTTCTTCATACTCGGTGCCGTATGTATCTTTCAGAGTTTCCTCGTAATCTTTATGGAAGAAATTTTCTGAAGCCAGAGACTTTATTTCGTCATTTATCCAGTTAAGAAGTGTTTCATTGCCCTTTGATACTGCCGGGGCAATAGTATCCTGACTGCCGAGCGACGGTATGCCTACCGTATAGCCGGGGTTTTGCAGCGCATACGCTATGACCTCGGTGTTGTCGTTCGCCCATGCTGCTGCGTTGCCGTTTTCAAGCGCATTTTTGGAATTTGCATAAGTATCGTATTTTTGCAGCTTTATCCCGGGGTTGTTAGGACAGTAGCGGTAAAGAAGTTTTTAAGGAAACAAGGTTAAGACCGATACAGCAAGCTAAATAATTACCGAAAGGACAGCTTACAATGATTGATGAGTTTTATAACTACCGCCAGAGTAATATGCCTACCGTTGAGTTTTCTGCGGAGTGGAGCAAGCTCTGCATACCGTTTGAGGAGTCGCTGACCGAAGAACAGCTTATTACATTCCACAAGCTCCTCGACATTCAGAGTGCAACCTCGGCTGATGAGTCAAGAACAGCTTACAAGACAGGATTCAAGGATGGGGTGGCTATGATGGTTGAGGTGCAGATTCCAGCAACTTAACAGAAATTTGAATAGCAGACTTTGTGTATAATAATCAAGGGCATTGTACTCGACAGAGTATGATGCCTTCTTCTTATTTTGTAAACAATTGCGTATGTATGTGCAACACAGACAAACCACAACATATTTTCAACAAGTTATTTAGTTACAAGGTAGAAAACAAGTAAAACTATTGACAAGTAAACTTGGTAATGATATAATATAATCACGCCAATAAAACTTGGCAAAACTATTTGGAGGTTTTATTATGAACAAGGAAGAAATACTGGAGAAAAGCCGACAGGAGAATCGGAGCGGAGATGAAAGGGAACTTCAAGTCAAAGATAAATCAATGATGTGGTCATATATTGTTATGGTTTTGATGGCTACGATATTTACGATCATTCGTTCAGAGCAAGGATTACCAATGATGGATTTATCTGCCACTGTTTGTGCTTCCGTATGTGCAGCTATGACATACCGCTTTATAAAGGCAAAAGACAAAAGACATCTGGTCATTGCAGTAATAACATTGATTGTTGCGGTAATGGCGACGATAAGATTTTTCATGGGGCACTAAACTATGAATGATTCACTTGAACTAAAAAATAACATTAAAGAAGTGCGTACAGAAAAGAAACTATCACAATCTGCGTTAGCAAATTTAGTAGGTGTATCACGTAATACCATAAGTTCGATTGAAACAGGACAGTTTAATCCTACAGCAAAATTAGCTTTACTATTATGCATTGCATTGGATAAAAAGTTTGAAGAACTGTTTTACTTTTAAAAAATGGAATCTCTAAAATTCCTATTTATCTTAGTCTATTGGCACACTCACATTCCGTTCCGCATAAGTCCAAATCATCATTTTGGAGCATACCACAACAGGCACATACCCTATTGGAACTGAATAACCGCAAGCTCTCGGAAACGCTCTGTAAGCGTTTCTGAGGGCTTTTTCTTTTCAGCGGTTAAGTTTCAGCTCCGCAACGGCGGACGGCTCTGAGGGGCATTTCCGTTTGCCAGACAGTCAAGCGGAGGTCTGCTCGGTAATACCGTGACGGATTTCATACTCCCTGACACGACGATAGAACGTATTAGCCGACATATCCATTCTACGCATAAAATCACGCCCCGTGATATTCTTCGACTTCCATTCCCCATAGAACTGACCAAACCTCGTCCAGTCGGTAGGGATAGGCTTTCTTCCTGTATAACATCAACAGCCTCAACGCCGCTTCTGAAAGCCTCTGCCATATAGCTTCCGCCAAGAAACGCAAGACCTGCTATACCGCACATTTCCGCGTCGGTGCGTATGCCTATCTTCGGCAAGCCGTAATAGATGAAAAACAGTTGTATCAGCAGCGGTGTGTTGCGGCTGAGTTCTATGTATACGGAAACTATTCTTCTGAGCACGGATATTTTGAAATATACTACCGTTTCACATACCAGACCTATTATTACGGCTGCCGCGATACCTAAAAAACCTATCTTGACTGTAAGCAAAGCTGCCTCGCTATACAGCGGTATGTATTGCTTTATGAATTCCTTATCCACTCTGTCACCTCCGTGAATAAAAAAACCGGGCGCTCAAAGCTCCCGGGCAAATGGCACTATCAGCATACAGCATAAAAAACTAATGCCGTATTGTTTTGAGGCGCACTGAAATACAGTCGAACGCCCCAGCCATATCATATGCCCGGGAGTAAAGCATTCGACAGCACATCATGTTATCATGTCTGTTTTTTACTACATTGTGCATGACCGCACCTCCTTTGTTTTCGCTGCTATTATTATACTCCCAAACGGGGAGTTTGTAAATTCGTTAGTTTTTATCGTCGGTGATAAGAAAAGGTTATCGCGCTTCTTTACAGCTCTTTGTATTTCATAAGCTGCTCTACATATTTTCTTCCGTATGCCGACAGCGCGCTGCCCTTTCTTGTTATGTAGCCTATGGTGAGCGGATCTTCCTCTGTCAGTTTTATAGCAGTAAGCCCCTGCAACACCGCACCAGCTTCCGAGAGCATTCCCGAGCCTATGGAATAACCGTTCAATTCCGCTATAAGCTCCATGGTCGTTGCCCTGTCATCAGACCGTATCATTTTTTCAAAGTCATAGTCAGCCATTGCCTCCTCGGTAAGATAAAAGTTGCTGTCGTTGCTCTGGTCAAAAGAAATGCAGGGATAGTCTTTCATATCCTCAATAGAGAGCTCACTCTTTCCCGCAAAGGGGTGATCTTTCCACACATACACATATGTATCTCTTTTCATAAGCGGAGTAAATTCAAGCTGATAGTCGCGAAACAGCTTTTTTATAAGCGCCTCGTTCGAGCCCGAAAACGAAACTATACCGACTTCGCTTTTTAGGTTTCTGACATCTTCAAGCACTTCTTTGGTCTTCGTTTCGTGGACGGAAAAGATATACTTTTCGGGTGCCATTTCCTTTATAACATCTGTAAATGCCTTTATTGCAAAGTTGTAATGCTGTGTAGATACCGAGAAACGCTCTTTATCGCAGCCCGTTGTGAGATACCGCTGCTCTAAAACCTCATACTGACCCACAGCATTTTTGGCGTAAGAAAGAAACTCCCTGCCTGCGTCGGTAAGAGAAATGCCTTTGTTTGTTCTTTCAAAAATAAGTATGCCTATCTCTTCTTCCAGCTCATGTATGCTTGCCGACAGCGCAGGCTGCGAAACATACAATTTTGTTGATGCCTCGCGCATAGAGGAAGATGCGGCGATCTCAAGCACATATTTCAGCTGATTTATGTTCATACTGTATCACCTCGCGATTTTGTCTACTATACCTATATGTTTAATATGCTTAGTATATCACAAGGCTTTCGGTATGTCAAGAGAGCGGCTTATCGCCAAGAAATAAAAAATACCGATATGTAAACATCAAGCGATAGGACAAATCTATAAAAAGCAATGCACACTTGACAAACGGTCGGTATAGTGATACAATTATAATCCATAGTATACTTATATGTTTTATATACTATTTTGTAAAAGGGGTAATACATATGTCAAAAGATATCACAAGATATGAAGCGTGGGAGCTGCTGTGCGAGTGGAACAAAGAGCCTTTTCACCTGCGGCACGCCGTTACGGTAGAGGGCGTTATGCGCTACTTTGCAAAAGAGCTGGGCTATGCCGATGAGGAGGACTTCTGGGGCATAGTCGGTCTGCTGCACGATCTGGATTTTGAGAAATTCCCTAGCGAGCATTGTATCAAAGAGCAGGAGATACTGCGTGACTTCGGCGCGGAAGACAGGCTTATCCATGCGGTGGCAAGCCACGGTTATGCGCTGACGGTAGATATTGAGCCTGAGCATGAAATGGAAAAGGTGCTGTACGCGGTAGACGAGCTGACGGGGCTTATCGGCGCGGTGGCTATCATGCGGCCGTCAAAGAGCGTATCAGATCTAGAGCTGAAATCGGTAAAGAAAAAATACAAAAACGCAAACTTTGCGGCAGGCTGCTCGCGCGAGGTAATAGAACGCGGTGCGCAAATGCTCGGCTGGGAGCTTGACGACCTGATAAGCCGCACCATTCTCGCCATGCGCAGCTGTGAGGCTGAGTATGAGCGGTTCTGACCTATAAGGAGAAGCGGCAAAATGTGCAAAAAAGCAATAGTTGCGATGAGCGGCGGTGTGGATTCCAGCGTTGCGGCGTTTTTGATGAAAGAGCGCGGCTTTGAATGTATCGGTGCGACGATGAAGCTGTATCACAATGAAGATATCGGGCAGCCGCAGGGGCACACCTGCTGTTCGCTGGAAGATGTTGAGGACGCAAGAAGCGTTGCATATTCCATAGGCATTCCCTACTATGTTTTTAATTTCTCGGATAAGTTTCGTGAAAAGGTAATGGATCGCTTTGTTTACGCATATGAAAACGGCGCTACTCCAAATCCGTGCATTGACTGCAACCGTTTTCTGAAGTTTGATAAGCTGTATCTTCGGGCAAAGGAGCTTGGCTGTGACTATGTGGCAACGGGGCATTATGCGCGTATTGAAAAAGACAGAACCAGCGGCAGATATCTTCTCAAAAAGGCTATTGACAGTACAAAAGACCAAAGCTATGTGCTGTATTCCATGACGCAGGAGCAGTTGGCTCACACCCTGTTTCCGCTTGGCGAGTACCCAAAAGCGCAGGTGCGTGAAATAGCTGCGCGGCAGGGTTTTCAGAATGCCAAAAAGCACGACAGTCAGGACATATGTTTTGTACCTGACGGCAGATACGCTGAGTTTATCGAGGGTTACACGGGCAAGCTATATCCGCAGGGTGATCTTCTGGACGAGCGCGGCAATGTTATAGGGCGGCACGACGGCATAATACGCTATACAATAGGTCAGCGAAAAGGGCTCGGGATATCGGCGGCTGCTCCGCTGTACGTCACAAAAATTGATCCGCAAAACAACACCGTAACTCTTGGGCGAAGCGAGGCACTATATTCACGCTCGCTTACCGCGGCAGATCTGAATCTGATAGCAGTAGATAAAATAGAACGCCCCCTGCGTGTGAAAGCAAAGATACGTTACCGCCAAAGCGAGCAATGGGCGACCGTAGTGCAGACAGATACGGACAAGGCAGAAGTTGTGTTCGACGAGCCGCAGAGGGCTGTCACAAAGGGACAGGCTGTGGTTTTCTATGACGGTGACGTGGTGGTCGGCGGCGGTACGATACAATAAAGAGGTGAAAATATGGCGTTTTCAAAAGAGCAGGCACAGCGTTATGCACGCCATTTCGTACTGAAAGAGATAGGTGTGGCAGGTCAGGAGCGGCTTTTGCAGTCGCGCGTTCTGGTCATAGGCGCAGGCGCTTTGGGTTCGGGCGCGCTTATGTATTTAGCCGCGGCTGGCATAGGCGTGATAGGCATTTGCGACGGTGACAGAGTGGAGCTTTCAAATTTAAGCAGGCAGATCATACACAGGCAGTCGGACATAGGCGCACTAAAGACCGAGTCGGCAAAAAGGGCGCTGGTTGGGCTTAATTCCGACATAACTATACAGCTTATTTCAGAGAGGGTAACGCCCGATAATATTGAGGCGGTCATCTCGCCATATGATTTTATTTTAGACTGCACAGACCGCTTTGAGACAAAGTTTCTCATAAACGACGCCTGCGTGCTTATGGAAAAGCCGTACTCTCATGCAGGCGCGGTGCGCTTTGAGGGGCAGGCTATGACATATGTTCCGGGGCGAGGCGGCTGCCTGAGATGTGTGCTGGGCGGAGTACCCGAAAATGCGGCTTCCTGTGCCGAGGCAGGCGTTCTCGGTGCTATACCGGGTATTTTGGGCTGTATTCAGGCGACGGAGGCTATAAAATATCTGCTGGGAACAGGCGAGCTGCTGACAGGCAGGGTACTGCACATTGACGGTCTTACCATGCGTACACAGGTTATAAACACAGGTGCGGCTGACGAAAACTGCCCTGTTTGCGGTAAAGAGAGAACTTCTTTTTCACTATTACAGCACCGCGGCGAATACGAACCGAAAGGCTGCGGCAGTCAGGGGAGCGATCTGCATTTATGATGTGTGAAATAAACATTTGTGATTATCTAAAAGAGCGGCATGGCGGTGACATTCTTGTAGATCTTCGCAGCGAGGTAATGTATTCTTTCGGGACTATATCGGGAGCGGTCAACATTCCCGTAGAACGCATAGAAAAGCTTTACGAGCTGCCAAAGGATAAAACGATATGCCTTTTCTGTCAGGTTGGCGAGATAAGCGGTCAGTTTGCGCGGCTGCTTTCCGACGCAGGATATGATACCTGCGATCTGTCGGGCGGCTACCGTGAATACTTAAAAGAAAAATTAAAGGAGGAAAACTTATGAAAATCATTGAAACGAAAAATGCACCTGCGGCGATAGGCCCGTACTCACAAGGAGTTTTGGCGGGTGATCTTGTGTACACCTCGGGGCAGATACCCCTTGTGCCCGAAAGCGGCATTTTGGCTGACGGCGGAATCGAGGAGCAGACAAAGCAGGCAATACAAAATTTGTCCGCAGTTTTAGAGGGTGCAGGCAGCGGCCTTGAAAAGGTCATCAAGACGACTTGTTTTCTGCAAAGCATGGGCGATTTTGCCGCCTTTAACGCTGTATATGAAAAGTATTTTACTAGCAGACCTGCAAGAAGCTGTGTTGAGGTCTCCGCCCTGCCAAAAGGCGCGCTGGTGGAGATAGAAGCTATAGCTGAGCGGTAGAAAAATCGCCGCAAAATATAAGACCCGAAAGGTATGACCTTCCGGGTGGAATGATGACATATTTCGATGATCCCTCAGATACGGCGCGCAAAGCGGCGGTCGGGGGATCTTTTTATGATTTGACTCAGCTGTATTTTATATCCCAGAGGCGCGGGGTGAAGCCGATATAGCTCTTGCCGGGGTTTACCTGCATGATATTGCCCTCCGTATCTGTGATGACGATATCTGCGAACTCGTCCGCCTTTGACCACTTTATCGGAACGATAGTCCCCTGCGACAGATAGTAGCCGTCGCCGCCGTGCCAGTCAAGAGATATGAGATGATTATTCGGGTTTATTACCTCCGTTGAAGTACCCAGAGCGAACACGTTCTCAAACGAGAGCTGCTTGTTTTCGGCGACGTCCATGTGCGGAGAACCGTTATGGTTCTTATAGTACACGCCCTCCTCCTCGTTGTAGAAAAACTCGCTGAAATATTCGGACGAGAACGGAACATCACAGTATGTGCATACGGTATCGGAAAGCTTTTGCGGCTCTTCGGCAAAGCTGAACACGGGCTTGTTCTTATCGTCCTTGATCTGCTTGCGTATGCCTGCGCCGTCTATCGCGCTCTCCGCAAGAGGGCCTTTGAAATAGCCCGTATGCTCATAAGCATAATACTGCATGCGCTCCTGATCCCTGTCAAAAACATAAGAGTTGCTGTATCCGTCCAGCCTGTCAACTCCCAGATCCTCCAGCGTCTGGCGGGCGACGGTCTCGTCCTTTCCCCAATGTACATACACAGCGTCGAAGCTCTGCGCTATTATGGGGAAATAGTAACGGCAGCTCCTTATCGAGCATACGTTCGGTATCTTTGTCATGTCGCCGTAAACAGCCATGAGCCTTGTTATCGTACCCTCAACGGGACATTCTATTATCATATCAGCCGCCGCAATGCCGTACTGAGGCAGAGAGAACGTGATGTTATTGACCATTACCGCAACGGGTCTCTTCCCTACCGCTTCCGCCGACAGGTCGTACACTCCCGTAAGGTTATTGAACTCTCCGACGGGCTGCGGTATCTTGGGCTCTGTCACCTCCGTCGTTGTCGTGGTTTTTTTCGTAGTTACGGTCGGCGTCGTTGTTACCTCGGTGACCTGCGTTTCGCTTACGGCGGCTTCCGCCTGCGAGGACACTCCTTTTCCGCCGCAGGAAGCAAGAGCCGCCGCGGACATAATAATGGCAAGTATAAGCTTTAGCTTGGAAATTCGCACTTTTTGCATTTTTATCACTATGCCTGATTTACAGGCATTTCTCCTTTCGATATTCAGATATTAACAAAATAATATAGCCGCTTTATGATTATAACGCTTTTCCCGAAATTTGTCAAAGCGTGCCGAACAACGCAATAAAAGCGATTATTCGGGACTATGTAATATTTCAGGCTTGCTATGCCTGAAATTTTCACACGAAATTTCGGCTTATATAACATTTTAGGACTATGAAATTTCAGCAAATTGTACAAATAATACTTTTGGCGGCTCAAAAAATGTTCTTCAACTTTACAAACAACGGCAAATGTGCTAAAATAAAAGAGAATACGATTGAAAGGGGGGCACGCTTGCTGTGCAAGCACGGTCATGGATAATAAAAATGATACTGTGATATCGGACAGACCCGCAAGCGGTTCTGTTTCAGGCTCTTCTTTTTACGCAGATAAGCTCAATTGGCTTCCCGATATAAAGACCGTTTTTGAGACCGCTTCAAGACGGTTCAGCGAAAACAAGGCGATGAACCATGCCCTCATACTTATAGATATCGGCGGGCTTACTATCCCCAGCGACGGTGAAATGCCCGATAATATGAGCTTTCATGAGATAATGGGCGATGTGTTCTCATCTATTGCAAAGCTGGTGATCGGCGCGTGCGGAAAACATGACCTCGTCGGCATGGCTGGTGTTGACCGATTTGCAGTCATAACAAGCGGCTTCGCAAACAGAGTTGAGCTTGAAAAGCTCATATCAAAAATAATATACAGGATAAGAGTAGCGGATTTCGCAGAGGGTATAAGACCTACTGCGGAGGCAGGCGCTGCGATACTTGAAAACAACTCTCTTTCCGCGCCCGAACTTTTCAAGGCGGCGGAGCTTGCCCTTTTCAAGGTCAAGGAAAATGCAGACGACGACTACGCCATCTATGAGCATATACCCGAAGAGCAGATAGACCGCGCCGACCTTTCGGACAACATATGCCGCATACAAAAGGTAATGAATTATGCGTTTGGCAAGTTTTCCTCGGAGGAGGAGACGGGCGCTGCGGTCAAGGACGTGTTGGCGAAGATAGGCGAAATATATGAGCTTGACAGGATATACGTCGTAACGACAAGCTCTTTGTTCAGCGGCGTTATACAATGGAACAGCCGCGATACTCTGCCCGTCACTCAGGCGCAGTGCAACGAGCTTTTTACCGACGAAGCCGTAAAGTGTTACAGCCGCGGCGAATGCTACACCAGACAGGGTGGGATATCGGCAGGCCTTTTCCAAGGCTTTGCGCTGGTAGGAGCGGTTTGCTTTGAGCGCAGGGACGGGGATATCTCGCAGGAAGGCTCGCTCATGTCCGAGATAAACACCATTGCCAAAATGCTTTCGGTATATCAGGTAACGCTGCTGAGAAGGCTTTCGGCGGAGGACGAGCTGCTTTATTCAAGAGCCGCGCTGGAGGAGAACCGTACAGCCTGCTATTCGGTGGACGCAGACAGTTACAGGGTCGTATATCACAACTCGTATGCGGAAAAAATACTGCCATGGATAAAGCTCGGTGAAAAATGTGCCGAGCCTATCATAGAGATACTCGAAAGAATAAAGAGCGGCGACGAAAAAGGCTGTGACAGCAGAGGCGTTTTCCACTTTGACACGTTTGAAAAGCATTTGCAGAAATGGCTCTCTACCGCGATAGTCTGCACAAGAAGATACGGCGGAGAATACGCTTTTCTGATATGCTCTACGGATATTTCGGAGCTTATGGACAACGCTAAGACCAAGGATAAGCTGACAGGTCTGCTGACATACGAGGGATTTGAGATAGAAGCGGAAAAAGCCGTCAACGGCTCCGATGACAAATTCTGTCTTGCGCTGTTCAAGATATTCAATTTCAGAAACATCAACGACGAGTTCGGCTATGAGATAGGCGACGAGATACTGAAAGAGACCTCCGACAAGCTTATGCTCATTATGGGCGAGAACGAAAGAGCTGCAAGGTCGTCGGGAGCAAGCTTTGTAGCTTTGCTGAAGCTCACGGATATAAAGATACTTAAAGCCAAGCTGGAATATCTTTTCAAGGTCGTTGAGGACGACATGATAAGAAAATATCCGTTAATATCATTTGCATTTATGTGCGGCATATACCCGATAGAAAAAGAGGACTACAAGCTCTCTGCCGCTATGGATAAGGCGAACGCTGTTATCAAGAACCTCAAAAAGGGCAGGTATCTGATGAACAACGCCGTTGAGGTATACGACTTTGAGCTGAACAAGTCTCTTGAGGTGCGCAAGCAGATAGAGAGCGAAATGGTCAATGCGCTGAGAAACAACGAGTTTGAAACGGTCTACCAGCCAAAGGTAGATCTCAGGACGGGTCTTGTATACGGCGCGGAGGCTCTCATTCGCTGGAACAAGCCCGACGGAACTGTCATGCAGCCGGGTACGTTCGTTCCGATATTCGAGGACAACGAGTTCGTTCTGGAAATGGATCACTGGGTATACAGAAGAGTATTTTCCAATATGCGCCAATGGACGGAGGAAAATATCGATCTGCCTGTTATCTCGGTCAACGTTTCAAGACTGCACCTGCGCGATCCAAAGTTCCCCGAAAAGTTTGAGCGTATCGTTGATAATTACGGCATACCGCACAGCAACGTCGAGGTGGAAATGACCGAAAGCACGTTCGTCAAGAATTATGACAGACTGGTTGGCATACTTAACGATATACGCTCGCGCGGCTTCAAGATATCCGTTGACGACTTCGGCACGGGATATTCTACGCTCAATCTTATCAGCGTGCTGCCTGTTGACGTTTTAAAGCTCGACGGAAACTTCTTTATGAAAAATCAGCTTACAGACAAGAACAGAAAGGTCATAGAATCGATACTCATGCTCGCCAAAAAGCTGGGACTTTCGGTAATATCCGAGGGCGTAGAAACGGACGAACAGGTGGCTTTCCTTAAAGAGAACGACTGCGACGCGGTGCAGGGTTACTACTATTACAAGCCGATGAGCGAAACTGCGTTCAGAGAGCTGCTGATAAAACAGCAAAAAAGCACGGCGGCCGAGTAAACGGCACACCGCGCAGACGGCAAGGCGGCGCAATGCAGGATAATAATGTTTAAGAGGTAATTTCAACATGGATATAGTTCTGATAGGCAACGGCAAGGTGGGAGGCAATCTGACTTCACAGTTGGTGCGCGAGGGTCACAACGTTACGGTGATCGATAAGAATCCCGATAAATTAAAGCGTATACAGGACAGTCAGGACGTTATGTGCATAGAGGGCAACGGCGCGACCGCCGAGGTGCAGAAGGAAGCAGGCGTGAACAGAGCCGATCTGCTTATCGCAACGACGCCAAACGACGAAACAAATATGCTTTGCTGCCTTATCGCGAAAAAGCTGGGCGCGAAAAAAACTATCTCACGCGTCCGCAATCCGGAGTATTACGGTCAGATAGAGCTGATACGCGAAGATATAAGCCTTTCTATGGTCATAAATCCCGAGAGAATGACCGCGGACGAGATATTCAGAGTTCTGGCATTTTCTGCGGCGTCAAGAGTTGAGGTGTTCGCTAAGGGAAGAGTTGAGCTGGTAGAGTACAAGCTGCACGAAAACTCGCCTCTGATAGGCAAAATGCTGATGGATATCTACGGCTCGTTCAAGACAAAATGCCTCATATGCGCCGTTCAGAGAAACAAAGGCGACAAGACAGAGATATTTATCCCGTCCGGTAATTTTGTTCTTGAAGCGGGCGACAGGATAAGCATAGCGTCCTCGCACAAGGCTTTGGAAAAGTTCTTCAGGAGCACGGGGACTTTCAAAAACAAAATAAAGAACGTTATGATAGTCGGCGGCGGAAAGATAGCCTTCTATCTGGCAAGCCAGCTTTCAGAGATAGGTATGAGCGTAAAGATAATAGAAAGCGATATGCAAAGGTGCCGCGAGCTTGCCGAAAACCTTGACAAGGCGTCCATAATATGCGGCGACGGCACGGATCAGGAGCTTCTTCTCGAGGAGGGGCTGAGAGACAGCGACGCGTTCGTATCCCTGACGGGCATTGACGAGGTAAATATCATAACCGCGCTGTACGCGAAAAAGAATTCCGAAGCTAAGGTGGTAGCTAAGATAAACCGCGAGAGCTATGTGGATCTTACCGCGCAGCTCGGTCTTGACAGCATAATATCTCCAAAATTCATTACTGCGACAGGTATACTGAGCTATGTAAGGTCGCTGCAAAACGCCAAGGAAAGCGACATCGAAGCGCTGTATCATCTTGTCGGCAACAACGTTGAGGCGATAGAGTTCAAGGTGCGCGACGGGGCAGACGACCTTATAGGCATACCGCTGAAGGATCTGCGTCTTAAAAAGGATATGCTTATCTGCGCGATAATAAGAAAGCGCAATATCATAATCCCCAGCGGCGCGGACTGTATAGAAACGGGCGACTCGGTAGTTGTAGTTTCAAAAGATCATCATCTGCGCTCGCTGAGCGATATGTTCGACTGATATCAAAGACGGATAAGAGGAAGCAGTTATATATGAATAAACGTATCGTACTTCATTATATCTCAAG
The DNA here is from genome assembly GCA_947631995.1 of uncultured Clostridia bacterium. Classification (GTDB taxonomy): domain Bacteria; phylum Bacillota; class Clostridia; order Oscillospirales; family Ruminococcaceae; genus UBA7477. Next base: position 82,002 of record CANRNT010000003.1, read on the forward strand.
AGCTATGCTTTTCGGCGCGGCTCTTTTTCTCCTGCCCGCATTGGTGAGTATTTACTACGGGGAAAGAGATGTGATACTTTTATTCGTTATAATCGCTCTCGCAGTAGCTATAATTTCAACTCCGCTTGCGATACTCAAGCCTAAAAACACTAATATGTACAACCGCGAGGCTCTTGTCACGGCGGCGTTCCTATGGGTTATATTCCCTGTTATCGGCGCGCTGCCTTTCTATTTCAGCGGTGCGATACCGTCGTTTGTTGACTCGGTATTCGAGAGCATTTCGGGATTTACGACGACGGGAGCTTCCATACTTTCCGAGGTCGAGAGCCTGCCGCGCGGGATACTTTTCTGGCGAAGCTTTACACACTGGGTAGGCGGTATGGGAGTATTGGTACTGCTGATAGCGATACTTCCCTCCTCCTCGCACGCTATGGCTCTTATGCGCGCCGAATGTCCCGGGCCGCAGGTAGGAAAAATAATGCCTAAGGGCAAAAACAGCGCGGCTGCTTTGTATATAATCTACGCCGTGATAACCGCTGTTGTGTGCGTACTGCTCTTTGCGGGAGGAATGCCCTTATTTGACAGCGTATGTACGGCTATGGGTACTGCCGGAACGGGAGGCTTTTCCGTCAGGAACGGCGGCATAGCCGACTACAATTCCGCTTATATCGAGGGCGTTCTCACGGGCGGTATGATAGCTTTCGGAGTAAATTTCTCGCTGTATTACTTCATACTCATAAAGCGCTTCAAGGACGTATTCAAGAACGGCGAGATGAGAGTATATCTGATACTGATAGCGATAGCGACAGCTATTGTAGGCGTAAACATATATCCTATCTACGGCTCTGTTGGCAAGAGCTTCAGATACTCGGTGTTCCAGGTGGCTTCGATAATGACGTCCACGGGCTTTGCAACGGCTGACTACTGCACTTGGCCTATGCTGTCACAGGTAATACTGCTGATACTGATGTTCATAGGCGCGTGCGGCGGCTCTACGGGCGGCGGCTTCAAGGTGCAGAGGGTCATAATCACATATAAGAGCGCGATGAAGTCGCTGAAAAAGATTGTACACCCAAACTCCGTAAATCTGGTAAAAAGCGATGACAAGGCTATGGACAACGAGACCGTTCACGGCGTGCTGAATTACCTTGTAATATACATCGGGATAGTGTTGTTCTCCATAATCCTGCTGTCCGTCAACAACGCGGACTTCACAACGACGGTATCCTCTGTTGTTACCTGTCTGAACAACATCGGGCCCGGGCTTGGCGGCGTTGGGCCGACGCAGAATTTCGGCTTCTACTCCGACTTTTCAAAATGCGTGCTGTCGGTAGATATGCTTCTTGGCAGGCTGGAATGTCTGCCGCTGGTGATACTGATATCTCCCAGCGTATGGAGAAAGAAGTTCTGATGATAATAACAAAAACGTCCGACCAAACATCGGACGCTTTTTTTGTTTTTCACTTTCGCACTTTCACTCTTTCACACTTTTATCTGCGACAGCACCTTGCCGACGCTGTCGTGTATGACGAGCGAGCATTCTCTGTCCATAGGCGTAGGGTCGCGGTTTATCAGCACGAGATACTTTCCTCTGAAGTACCTGACGAACCCTGCGGCAGGATAAACGGTAAGCGATGTTCCCGCTATTATGAGAGTATCGCAGGAAGCTATGGCGTTGACGGAATTCTCTATCGTTCTGCCGTCGAGCTGCTCCTCGTAAAGCACGACGTCAGGCTTTATTACGCCGCCGCAGCCGCACCTGGGCACGCCCTCGCTGTTTATGACGTCTCCTATCTCATGGAATTTCCCGCAATCCATACAGTAATTACGGTGCACAGAGCCGTGCAGCTCATAGACCGTTTTACTGCCTGCCGCCTGATGAAGGCCGTCGATATTCTGCGTTATGACGGCGGAAAGCTTTCCCGCCTTTTCAAGCTCGGCAAGCTTTAAATGCGCCGCGTTAGGCTTTGCGGATGTACATATCATCTTGTCGCGGTAAAATCTGAAAAAGTCCTCCGTATGCGAGATGAAATATCCGTGGCTGAGCATGGTCTCGGGCGGGACGTCGTACTTTTGGTTATACAGTCCGTCCTGCGAACGAAAATCGGGTATGCCGCTCTCGGTAGACACGCCTGCTCCTCCGAAGAAAACTATCCTCTTTGACGATGATATTATCTCTTGCAGCTTTTCGATATTACTATCCATTTTATTCACCCTCCGTACATCGTATAAAAAATATCCCTGATAATATTGTAACACAATATCGCCCGTTTGTCACTACCGTACATCAAAAAAAGAAGCGCCCTTAAAAGCGCTCCTTTTTTATTTTACCTTGCGGTATTTTTCTTGCCTTTGCCCTTGCTGAAAACGGGGAGCATGAAGATCATTCCCATTGCCGCCAGCAGAGCTTTTACATATCCGTCGCCGGCATTTCCCGTTTTTGGAGACTCATCGGAAAGGTTTCCTTTACCCGACTGACCGCCTTGTCCCGACTGACCGCCTTGTCCCGACTGACTGCCCTGTCCTGACTGTCCGCCTTGCTCGGTATCGTTGTCCTGTTCATTACTGCTGTTGTAAATTTCGATATTCACAACGCTTTCGCCATTAGCTATCTCCTCCTGCTTTACCGCTTCGGGAGCGAACTGGACATCTATAATACTGCTTCCTGCGGCAAGGTCGGAAGCACTTATCTCTATCACCATGCTCTTTTCGCCTATGCCGCCGCTCACTACATCATACTTGCACGGAACTGACAGTATGTCTACAACGTATCCGTCATCGGCAGATATATTTAGCCTTACGCGCTCTCCGTCGCTGACGCTGAACACGCTTTCCTTGCCCTCGGCTGTTACTGTTCCGCCAAAGGTATCGGAAAGGACTACGCTCTTTCCTGTCGGCTCGGCGCTGCCCCTTACTACCGCTACGGCATACGGGCTGAACGATTTACAGGTGACGAGCAGACCATATTTTGTCACAACACAGGGTATCTCTTCAACGCCTGCTTCGTTGCCGTATTCGTCCTTCATAAAGTGGTACACCTTAAAGGTAACGCCCTCGTCCTCGGGGCCGTATCCCTCGGGGAAGCCGAGGCACACTCTGACGCCCTGTCCCGTTTCAACTACCTGCTTTTTGCAGACGGTGAGGTTTATATTGAACGTTTGGCTTGTAAGCACCTCGCTGCTGTTTACGGAGTCTATCATCTCATTCATCTTGTCGGTCTGGCTATGGCTCGGCTCGGTAACTACGAGAGCCATACGGTGCTTTAGCAGCTCGGACACATTTCCGCCGTCGGAGGTTTTCCAGTCCTGCGTAGATATATCGCTGTTTTCGATGAGCGTAGGCTGTGCATAGAGGTTCCAGAAGTAGCCCTGCGACCTGTAAGCGCACACCGCACATCTGAACGAAGCTCCGTATGTGAACTCAACGGGCGCTTTGCCGCTGCTCTCGCCGACAAGTCCCTTAACGGTGAAGTTATAGAAAGTATTATCTCCTGCCCACGAGCTGTCGGGAGTAAAGTCGAAGCTTACGGTGCTTGTTCCGTCAAACTCAACATTTCCCACAACTGCGTTCAGCTTATTGTTGAATTTATTCTCTGTCCTCAGCTCCAGACCTATCTCTCCGCTTCCGTCTGGCACGAGCACGTCGTCAAACTCTATCTCAACGTGATACGGCTTCGATGTTTCCGCGTCGAGCCAACAGTCGAGTCTGGGAGAGCTTTTCTTAGGATACGGCGGAGCTTTATAGGTTCCCGAAGCATTATGGAGCATACCCGTAGTTGCCGTCATCAGATAAGGGTCGCCGTAAAAAGCAGAATCAGGGTATTTGCCGTCTACCAGTATCGACGACGGAGCGCTCTCAGTTATGCCGAACTCTATATACTCTATCTGCGGAAGCACCATTACAAGTTCCGTATCGGTATCGTAAAAGTCGCTCGTTCCCGTATTATATATCTCGGGTCTTATATGATACCAGTCGGTATACACAAGGTCGTTCATATCATTATCGGGGCTGTAAAAACGGCACACCATATAATAGCCGTTCTCGGCAGCCTTTTTATATCCCATACCGCGGAAGCTTATACGGTATTCGCCTGCCTTGAGGTCTTCGCCGTACACCTGCGCGTTGGCGTTATACTTCACTACCAGTCCGTTATCGAACTCGCTTACCTCAACGCCGAAGTCCTCGATATCCAGCATAGGATAGCTGAAAGGATACTCCGCCTCCGACATATACTTGCCGGGCGTATGGTGCTGCGACATTTTAAGGTCGCTGACGAGCAGATACTCATGGTTCTCATATCCGTCAAGACCGTTTGTAACGGCAGCTCTTGTATTTATAGGGTCGTCCATGGTCGGGTCAACGCCGTACCATTTGCCGTCTATCTGAACGTTAGTCCACATATGCAGCTCGACGGTATCCTCGCTATGCTTATACACGCCCTGAACGAGCACGCACGGTATACCCAGCTTATCCAGCACAGATTTGAACGCTCTCGAATAGCCCTCGCACACCGCTTCTCCTCTTACGAGAGAGCCGTATGCGGTACGGACTAGAGGTATATTCTCCGTTTTGCAGGAATCCTCCAATCTATATGAGGTATGCTGTGTTATATAGTCGTGTACTGCTTCGACCTTTTTGGCGGTAATATTCTCGCCCGCTCCTGCGGCGGCGCTGTTTGCTATCTGCGCTATGTTATCCACCGCTTTATTATACTCTGACACAGCCGCGTCTACCTGCTCGGCGCTCTCGAAGCCATGAGTATAATAGGTATCGTATCTTCCCTTGCCGAGATAGATATGATATCCGCCGGCGGACGTTGTAGCTCTTATTGAAAGTGCAGAAAAATCTACATAGAACACATCGGCGTGGTCTGCATAGAAAGCGTCCCTTGCCGCTCCGTAATCTTTAAGCAAAGCTACGGGTTGTTCTCCAGCGAGGTACTCAGCGGCGGTCTGCTGGTCTATGAACGGAGAAGCACCTGCCGTAAGCTCCAGACTTTCCTTGCCCGTTTTGAAAATGCCGTCGTCAAGCATTTTCTGCATTGCGTCATATATCACCTTAGCGTCGTCGGTAAGCTGGTCATAAAAATACCGCTGAACGGCAGTATTATCTGACGCGTCGGCGGAATGAGCGTCTATCCCGCCCGGCGCTATGCCGTAAAGCGCGGCAGAAACGAACATCAGCAGCGCTACGCAGAATGAGACAGTCCTTTTAACTTTTGCCATAATATCATCTCCCGTTTATTTGTTCTTTCTTGCTCTTATATATCTTTTTGCGCCGAGCAGGCGCGCCGCAAAATCTTACGGTAATAATATTATATGACATCGGTTTCCTTTTGTCAACAATTTTTTGCCCCGTAAAATGGTAATTTTTTGAGTATTGGTTAAATTAAAAAACTCCGCCGCCACAGATAGTGGCAACGAAGTTTTGCTATACTTGATAATGTGTCCAGTCGTTTACCTGCTCATATCCCGAACTCGACTCTGCCGTCCTCCAGCCTATAAAGCGCGCCTACGACCTTTAGTCCATGCTCCTCCTCGCGGCGAATTTCCAGACTGCTCTCTATCAGCTCCACGCTTCTTCTTACGTTCAAACAGCAAGCCTTATAGTCGTCGGTCTCCTCGCCTATTGCTATGCGTATCTCGTCCGTAATGAACTTAACATAGCCGTCGGGGTCGTGGTTTATGGCGGCGTCCACCGCTCCGCAATGGTCGTGACCCAGAACCACTATCAGCTTTATCCCGAGGTGCTCCGCCGCATACTCTATCGAGCCGAGCTGGTGGCTGTCTATAACGTTTCCAGCGACGCGGATAACGAACAGGTCGCCTATGCCAGCTCCGAAGATACTCTCGGGTATCACTCTGGAGTCGGAGCATGAAACTATGGCAGCATACGGGCGCTGACCGTTCTCGAGCGTATCTGCTCTTCTGTCGGCGGATATATCGCCTATGCCTCTTTCGGCGGTTATGTACGCTTTGTTGCCCGTTTTTAATCTTTCAAGCGCTTCGGCGGCGCTGACTGCCTCACTTGTTATCATAGCGTTTTCTCACTATCCTTGCTTTTTTATATATCATACTTTTTCAGGACTTCAACACATCTTTGGTAATGCTCGTACGACCGTGAAACGTGCATATGCGTATCCATATCTCCCGGCAGAGTATATATATCGCCGTAAAGCTCTGTCAGCCTATCCGCAATGCGCGCGGGAGCAAGGCAGTTTACGCCGTCAAACTCTATCTCTGTCAGCGGGAATATCCTGTCATAAGCTTGTATACCGCCGTTTCTCACGATAAAGCAATCGAAGTTGTCTATTCCCCAGACTACCGCGTTACCCGAATTTTCTCTGATATCCAGTATCTTATTATACTCGTCGCGTCTTTGCGTTATGATACGCGCATGCTCCTCGTTATGTATTTTAAGTCTTTCTTCTCTGTTAAGTCCCGGCGTATCGTCGATATGCCTGAATTTAAGCATTTCGTCGCTGAACATACGCCTGTATCTTTTTACCTCTTCCCACGACGCCTGCATATTATCGGTCTGCATAAAATCATGGATAAATATATCTATGAAAACCTTGATATCGTCATCGAGATATCTTACTCTGACGACGTTGTTTGTAAAGTCGTCGGCACAATAATGCTCGGTTATCTTTATGAACGTATCCTCTCCGCTGACCGCCTGCTGAAGTCTGACGATATCCTTTCTCATCATGCCTACGTCCATATCATCGTCCCACGGCACGAAGCCTGAGTGCCTTACCGCGCCGAGCAGAGTACCGAAATCCAGCCAATAATCTATATTATGCTTGCGGCACACCCTGTCAAACTCCTTCAGCAGCACCGATGTTGCCCTTTGCATAACTCTCATCTTTTCGTCTTCCGTATAAAGAGAAGCAAAAAATCTCTTTTTAGCGTCGAGAGCTGTTTCGCCGTTTTGTTTGGCGTTCTGCCAATAGACAAAGCGCTCTTTCATATAGTTGGTAACGACCTCATAGCGTATGCTCTCCGTTATGCCGATGAGCCTGTTTATACCGTCGCCCATCTCTTCCAGTCTGCGCCTTACATTTTCATGCTCAAGCTGCTCCTCATATACGGACAGCTGCTGTATTATGATAAAATTTAACGGTCCATACAGCAGTCCGCCCCTGAAGCCGATATACTCATAATCATCGCTGTCGGGAACGAACACGGCTTTGCACCTTGCAAACTGCTCCGCGTCGTTTTTATTTACGGAGTATTCGCATATCTTGAATATCCTCTTTGTATCCTTGCTCAAAAGCAAAAAGTCAATATGGTGCGACTTGGTCTTTATCCTGAACGAGATGTCCAGTATATATCTTACGCCCGCTCTCGGTCTGTCAAAAAGGGGTATGCAGGCGTGGTCGTCGGCACGGCTTTTCGGCTTTCTGGACAGCTTGATAAGGCCGCCGCGTGTTTTTCTTTTCCAAAAACAATGCGAGGCATACCGATAATCAAGCTTGGCGTTGTCATATTGAACGACTGTTCCCAACATATTTACACTCTCCAAATAAAAATTAAACTTTACGATAATTATATAAAGATCCGCTAAGGATCGTTTTTCCACGGGAACAAGGGGTGATGTTTTACCCGAAATGCATATTGCTAACGGCTGCCCTCTGCTTTGACAGTTTTCAAAGCGGCAATAAGCATTCTTTTTATCTCAAGGCAGTCATCAAGCATAGAGCTTCCGTCAGGATCTTCAATATATCCAGACAGTGTAGCAGTAGTGAGCCGGGCCCAAGTCGGTTTTTGCAGGCATATTTCCGCCAATACGTTGTTGTCAGGTCTTGACATACGTCAAGTATGTCTGCGACCTGTCGCCTAGTCTTGACGAAAATCTGCTCTGCAAAAACTGCTGTGCACCTCACACCGAGGGATTTTGAGGCGGTTTTTTGTTCATTGTGATGCAGACAGGCTGACGCCTGTCAAAGAGCAAGGGGCAAAAAGAGCCCAAAAGCACCGGCGTGAGACGGCTCGGGTTCGGCTCACTACTGCTATAAGCAACCGCAGCCAGTATTCCGTTTCGGCAGTTTCTTTCAGCGCTATCTGCATTTTGGCAATAAAGTCTGCTCGGCTAACTCCGTAAGCTGCCTCGTTGGCATTTGCTCCTATTGAAGTTCCGCTGCGAATTATTTGCTTTGATATGATAGTCTCATGCTTTTCTTTTGTAAGATATTGATACAGCTTTACTATCCTTGCCGCAAACAATAAACTTTTGTCCAAAATCGGGCTTGCCACTAAGACGCCGCCTTTCTTGACATTTTTAGTGATGAGTGAATAATTATGAAACCGCCGCAGCGCGTTATTTATCACATCATATGAATTATAAATTAGTGAATAGTGAATAGTGATTAATGAATAGTGAATAGTACAGAAACGCCCTGTATACTGACCGATACTATTATCTATTAACTATTCACTATTAACTTTTCACTAAGCCCTTAACGCTAGTCAAGGGCGTTTCTGGTGCGCCCGACTGGAGTCGAACCAGCGGCCTTCAGAGTCGGAGTCTGACGCTCTATCCAACTGAGCTACGAGCGCGCTTTTACACGGGGACACCCCGAACGGGTTTCCCCGTGAGTCCCCTTCCTGCATCGGCTTCGGTACCCTCACGCTATAATAATTCGCTTAAAAGCTCATTATTATAGCTGCGCCGATAGCGGTGTAAACTGAGGGAAATGAATTCCCTCAGTTTACAATATTTAAAAACATTAAAGCATTGAGTGGATTACCCCTACCTTATCTTCGAGCCGCAGGGAAGCGACTGGTCGGGGAAGATAACGCTTGCCGCGCCGTCGGGGGTGTCGGCCGCGCATATCATGCCGTTGGACTCAACGCCGCACAGCGTGACAGGCTTCAAATTCGCCACAATAATTATCTTCTTACCGATGAGATCCTCGGGCTTGTACCATTGCGCTATGCCCGATACCACCTGTCTGCCGCCCATGCCGTCGTCAAGCTGCAGGCAAAGCAGCTTCTTCGCCTTTTTTACCTTTTCGCACGCCACGACCTTTGCAACTCGCAGGTCGCACTTTGCAAATTCTTCAATGCCTATCTGCGGCAGAACGGGCTGTACTTCTATCTTCGGCTCGCTGTCAGGTGCATTACCACCTATCAGCTTGTTCAGCTCGTCTATCTCCTTGTCAACGTCAATACGCGGGAAGAGTATCTCGCCCCTGTGCACGGTAACATTTGCGGGCAGCACGCCGAATTTTCCTGCGTTCTCATAAGTCACATCATCGGCAGACGCGCCTATCTGCTCCCAGACCTTCGGCATAGTAGAGGGCATAAAGCAGCTCAGCAGCGAGGAAATTATCCTTATGCTCTCCAGCAAATTGTATAACACCGCCGCAAGACGCGCTTTCTTTGACGGGTCTTTGCCCAATACCCACGGCTCTGTTTCGTCAATATACTTGTTGGCGCGCGATACCAGCTTGAAGATCTCCGCCAGCGCGTTGTTGAGCTGATAGTTTTCCATACACTCGTCAACTTTTCCGCAAAGCGCCTCCGCCTCCGCGATAAGCTCACTGTCAACGTCGGCTGCCTCACGCTCTGTGGGCAGAGTACCGCCGAAGTACTTTTCAGCCATTGTAACGGTGCGTGATACGAGATTTCCCAGACCGTTCGCTAAGTCTGAATTTATCCTGTTTATCATTATCTCATTGGAGAACGAGCTGTCGGCTCCGAGAGCCATTTCACGCAGTATATGATATCTTATAGTGTCCGCTCCGTACCGCTCGCCCAGTATGAACGGGTCAACGACGTTGCCCAGCGACTTTGACATCTTCTGTCCGTTATATGATATCCAGCCGTGAACTACCAAATGCTTAGGCAGCGGCTGCTCCAACGCCATGAGTATCGCAGGCCAGATTATCGCGTGAAAGCGCATTATATCCTTCGCTACCATATGCACGTCGGCAGGCCAGTATTTATCATAGTCGCTGTACTTATCATTATAAAATCCCATTGCCGAGATATAGTTGGTAAGCGCGTCCACCCAAACATAGACAACGTGTTTTTCGTCAAACGTAACGGGTATTCCCCACTTGAAAGTAGTTCTCGAAACGCACAGGTCGTCAAGACCGGGTCTTATGAAGTTGTTGACCAGCTCCGTCGCTCTTGTTGACGGCTTGAGATAGTCGGTTTCCGTGAGCAGCTTTTCTATCCTGTCAGCAAACGGAGAAAGCTTTAAAAAGTACGCCTCCTCGCTCGCCTGTGTCACCTCTCTGTGGCACTCGGGACAGCAGCCGTTCTCGTCGAGCTGGCTCTCCGTCCAGAAGCTCTCGCACGGGGTACAGTATTTGCCCTTATACTCTCCTTTATATATATAGCCCTTATCGTACAGCTCCTTGAATATCTTCTGCACGGTCTGCACATGGTAATCGTCGGTAGTACGGATATACCTGTCGTAGCTTATATTCATAAAGCTCCACAGTCTTTTGAATATCTCAACTATCCTGTCAACATACTCTTTAGGCGTGATACCCTCCTTGGCGGCTTTCTGCTCTATCTTCAGGCCGTGCTCGTCCGTTCCCGTAAGGAACATCACGTCATATCCCTGCATACGTTTATATCTTGCTATGGAGTCGCAGGCGACAGTTGTATAGCAAGTACCGATATGCGGGTCTCCCGACGGATAGTATATAGGTGTTGTGATATAGAATGGCTTCTTATCCATATTGGTTTCCCCTCTCATACATAAAAACATATATAATTATTATACAACGTTTCGGCACTTTCGTCAAGGATATTTTTCCCCGTTTTCACCTTTTTACGATATATGTCCTTACATCTCATACGGTCTGCGGACTCTTTGACAAAATATACGGCTTTTCGGCGCAGGGCACAACAGGAATGCGGAATGCTGCCGCTTTAAACGGCAAAATCGCCAAAAATTTTACAATTGTGTTGACATCACGCTTTACGAGGGGTATAATATAAGTTATTCTATCACAGAAAAGGAATGAGTTTTATGTCTGACAAAAAGATCCTTACCATACAGGACATCTCCTGCGTAGGTCAATGCTCGCTGACGGTCGCGCTGCCGATAATATCCGCCTGCGGTATAGAGACCTGCATACTGCCGTCCGCGGTGCTTTCAACGCACACCGGCGGTTTTACGGGTTACACCTTCCGCGATCTTACCGATGATATACCGGCTATCGCGGAGCATTGGTCAAAGGAAAATATAAAATTTGACGCGATATACACGGGCTATCTGGGCAGCACAAAGCAGATAGACTACTCTATCGACATTATGGATAAGCTTCTGGCTGACGGGGGCGTAAAAATAGCAGACCCCGCAATGGCTGACAACGGCAAGCTTTATTACGGCTTTGACGATGAGTTCGTTAAGGCAATGGCGCGTCTTTGCGGCAAGGCGGACATAATCCTGCCCAACATCACCGAGGCTTGCTTTATGGTAAACGCCGAATACAAGCAGTCGGGCTACGATGAGGGCTACATCATAGATCTGCTCGAAAGGCTCGGCGGATTGGGCGCAAAGGTGGTAGTGCTTACGGGTGTCAGCTATTCCGACGACAAACTGGGCATAGCTATATACGACACGGCGGCAAAGTCAGTTAACTACTACTTCCACGAAAGGCTGAATGTTTCCTCACACGGCACGGGCGATGTTTACGCGTCCGCGTTCTGCGGCGCTGTAACTCAGGGCAGGAGCATTTACGACAGCGCAAAGCTTGCGGCTGATTTCACGGTAGAGTCAATCAAGAAGACTATGGACGATCCCTCGCATTGGTACGGCGTCAAGTTTGAAAAGGCTCTGTCTATGCTGGTACAGGAGCTGAACGGGTAACAAAAATATACGCAAAAAGCGGTCGGTATTATCTACCGACCGTTTCTTATTATACTATTATACAGTATCACGCTTACTCCTCCCCTATTTTCCACGCCGCCCCCCAAAAAACACCGCGCCCACCCACTCTCCGGAAGAATATTCTGCCAACACGTGGGAAGGGGCGAGGTCTTTGGTGGTGTGGGCTTGTTCAATAGCACGGCGCTCCAGAATGGAACGCGGAAAGAGAGCAATGTGCTACAACTAGGGGAGGCTCAGCTTTTAGAAGCAAGAAAATCAGAAGCAAGAGGCAAGATGTGGGGGGCTTTTCACTAAGCTATTGCGCACGCAAGCGCGCGCAGAAAAAATAGTCGGCTCTTTTCATAGGAAAATCCCTCTCTTGCAAGGGATTAGCGTTCCCGTTGGGAACAGCGGCTGCTTGCAGACGCTACGACCCATGCAAGCCTTGGCAGTTGCGAAGCAACTGTAAAAAAGGCTTGACCGAAAACTTTTCTTTTCTTGACATAATTTTAAAGTCAGTCTGTAAGTTTAAAATTCCACTTCTTGCTTCTAACACTAAACCGCAGAAAAAGCGGTTTCACGCAAAAGGCGCAAAGCTGTTTCTAACCTCTAACCTCTCACCTCTAGCCTCTAAAAGTAAAAGCTGCCGGTAAACATAATGCCGACAGCTTTTAGTATACGGAATATCAAGCCGCTTTTACTTTTACTCTTCTCAGCGCAGCAGAGATAACAGTTGTTATGAGCAGCACGCCGCCAAATATCATAAGCGCAATACTCAATACATACATCAACTGGAACAAAGCAAATACCGTATCGCTCATACCGGACTGATCCATTGTTAAGACAGCGGCGCCTAGAAAACCGTTAAGCCCAAGCGACAGCTGTGCCAAAGATATTATAAACGGTTTAGCGAGTTTGTCGCAGTCATTTATACACCATGCCGCTGTAACGAACAATATCGCAAGCGCCAGCGGCACAGACACGACCAAAATTACCTGCTCTATGACAGACACATTCACCTTGCCCATTCCGCTTAATATATAGCATAGCATCAGCACATAAACTATTACATCTACAAATGCCGCCAAAATATATTTTGTGGTTTTCTTCATAAAAGCACCTTCTTTCACTATAATTATATCACATACACAGCAAAATTTACATATGCTATTTGCACAAATTTCGCAGTAATATTGCATTTTTTTATAAGTATTGCATAGTTTTTGCGCTTACGCGCAAGCCTGCTGGAGCTGTTCAACGCTCCACGGTAATTAGTTATCACTTAACTTTGAGTATGTCAACAAGTTTGCACATTTAATTTGTTATGATTTTTTCACTTTTTGGGGCGTTCCATAATGGAACGCGGAAAAATAGCTAGGTCTTATCAAAGGGAACGCCCTCTCTTGCATGGGCGTAGCGTTCCCGTTGGGAACGCCCGAAGAATTATTTCGCCCCAAAAACTAAAAGCGAAATAATTCTTCCCCCGCGGTCGTTTACGACCGCTACACCCATTTGCGGAGCGCACGTTGTGTTTCGGGGGCGCCGCCCCCGTACCCCTGCGACCCTTTTGAAAAAGGGTCAATCGAAAACTTTTCCTTTCTTGACAGGGTTTAAAACTTTTGCGGTTAAACGCACTCGCTGAAAAATTACATTTTAGATACGCACAAAGTGAGGATAGAACAGGAAAAAAGCACGTCACACCGCAAGGTGTGCGCCGCCGACCGTTTTTGGCGGCGAGGGCTTTTTTCGGCACTTGCCAGACTGTTCACAGTCTGGCAATGTGTGCGCTCCTGCGCCGCGCGTAAGCGCAAATAAAAAAAGACGGAGAACCCTCTCCGCCTTTATTTTTGTGCAAAGCTTATTACTTGAGCTCAACGGTTGCGCCGGCAGCTTCGAGCTTCTCTTTGATCTCGTCAGCCTCAGCCTTGGAAGCGCCTTCCTTGATAGCCTTAGGTGCAGCCTCAACGAGCTCCTTAGCCTCTTTAAGTCCGAGACCGAGGATCTCCTTAACTGCCTTGATAACACCCATCTTAGCGTCGCCGAACGAAGCGAGTATTACGTCGAACTCGGTCTTCTCCTCAGCGGCAGCTCCACCGGCAGCAGCGCCGGCAGCAGGAGCAGCAGCTATTGCGGCTGTTACGCCGAACTCCTCCTGTATAGCGTCGATAAGCTCCTTCAGCTCAAGAACGCTGAGAGCCTTGATATCTTCAATAAACTTTGTGATCTTCTCAGATGCCATGATAATTAACTCCTTTACATATTTTTTACTGTGTTTCATGCGGCTCTCGCCGCGCCTTTCGTTTTACGCCGACTGCTTATGCAGCGTCGCCGTCCTTGTCCGCAACTGCCTGAAGAGTAGCGGCAAGCTTCTGGAGAGGTCCTTGCAGAGAACCGACCAGCTGTGCCAGAAGCACATCTTTTGAGGGTATCTTTGCGAGCGCTGCAACGCCTGCCGCATCGTAGATATCCTTACCGATAAATCCTGCTTTCAGGTTGAACTTACCGTCGCCCGCCTTTTCGGCAAACTCACCGAGTATTCTTGCGGCGGCTGTTTCGTCGTTATCAGAAACGGCTATCGCTGTCGTACCCTCGAGCACGCTTGTAAGCTCGTCAAGACCGACATTCTTAACGGCGAAGCGGAGCATGGTATTCTTCTCTACGAAGTAATTCACGCCTGCTTCTCTGAGCGAACGTCTGAGAGCGGTATCTTCCTCGACCGTTATACCCTTATAATCGACGATAACGCCTGCTGTCGCATTATTGAGTATATCGGAAAGCTCCTTGACTCTCTCCTGCTTTTTGAGCAGTATCTTCTCACTTGGCATTTTTTTCACCTCTTTGCGATCTATTCGCACGGTATCATTATCGTAAAGAAAAGTCCTTTTCTCATCGCATGACGGGAAAAGGACACAAAGTCATTATTCAACCTTGCTATTCTTTCCTCGGTCGGACTTACGAGTTGCCTCACCGACTGTCTTTAGATACGAATGCAAAGTATATTATACCACATCGCAAGCTGTTTGTCAATAGCTTACGAAATATTTTTTATTTTTTCTTTGACGCCATCGCCCAACCGGTAGGTCCTTTGGGTTTTTCCTCGGGCTTTTCTTCTGCGGCGGCGACAGGCTCTGCGGCTTGCACCGTCGGTTCGGACGGCTTTGTTGGCTCTTTGAGGAACGCAAGCTCGTCGAAATCGTCCAGCTGCTGCGGTGCGGACGGCACACCTCTTGTAGGCGCCTGATCCTTATGCGCCGAATTTCTGAACAGCGGCGATGTATTATGGCTGGGAGATAGCAGATCCTTCATTCTGCTTTGCAGATCGAGAGCCTCCTGCTCGTCCTCGGGCGATGTATCGTCAGGCTCATCTACCAGCTTGATAGGCTCGTTCTTGGCGGGTTTTCTGACAGGCGGAACGCTTGCATTTTTGGGTGTCGGCCGAGCCGCACTATGCTTCTTCGCGCTGTCGCTTCCCCTCATTGAAAGACCGAAAGGTCTATGCTCTGTTTCCTGAGGCTCTTCCTGCACGGTGGGAGCAACGGGTTCGGGTTCTTTCTCCGCAACGGGGGCTGCGGGCTCGGGTTCTTTTTCCATTACGGGGGCTGCAGGTTCGGGTGCTGTCTCCACAACGGGAGCAACAGGCTCGGGTGCTATCTCCATAACGGGAGCTGCGGGCTCGGGAACTGTCTCCGCAACGGGAGCTGCGGGTTCTTCGCGCTTTTCGGGTATATTCATAACGAGCGGCGCAGAGGGCGCAGATGTAGCAGAGGACTTCTTATCGGCCCTGCCCATAGAAAGTGACAGACCTTTTGCCTTAGGCTTTTCCTCCTGACGCTCTTTGGCTTCCTGAGCCGCCTGAGCAGCCTGAGCTTCTTCGGCTTTTTCCTTTTCGAGTGCGCTCAATCTCATCTGCTCTTCGAGAGCCTGCTGTCTTTCAAGCTCCTTTTGTCTTTCCATACGCTGCTGCTCCAGCTTGAGAGCGCGCTGCTTGACTTCCTCGTCTCTGCGTTTTCTTTCCGCAATAGCCTTTTCTTTGAGCCTTACCTGCTCCTGCTCGTACATCTCAACAGCCTGCTGAGCTGTTTCGGCTTTGCCTTCTTTTACATACGAGGCTATCTTTTCGGCTTCAATAAGATATTTTGTAGGTATGACAACGAGTCCCTTTTCTTCAAGACCGCTCAGATATCCGCTTTTTTGCTTTTCGAGATTTTCACAGCGTCTGTCTGCGTCTGATATCTGGGCGCGTATACCCTCGTTTACCTGCTGCTGCTCAGCCCATTTTTTGTTTACCTGACTTGTGATATAGAAATTCAGTCCGAAGAAAACTCCTCCGCCCAGAATGACGGCTGCCGCGGCTGCTATACCTATATTAACGCCCGTAAAGTTGAAACCCGTTACCAACAGGACTATCAGAGCGCCTATCGCAGCGGCTATCAGCGCAATGAGCATAGTTTTTTTCTTTTTGCCTGCCGCGTCGAACTTGCTTTCAACGGAATTTTTCGTCAGGATATAAGTCTCAAGATATTTCTTGTTTTCCTTGACGACTTTTATTGCCGAGTCAAACTGATAATACTTATTGAAATAATCCAGAGTCTGCTGTATCTTTTCCAGCTCTTCGGTATCAGCCATTCAAATAACCTCCCAAGATGTTTTGTGTAAATGCAGCAATAAGGTATAACATCTCAATATAACTATATAGAATAATTATACTAAACAATTGCGTTCTTGTCAATACATTTACAAAAAATTCATTTGCCCGGCTCTCAAAGACTGTAAAACAAAAAACGCTCCAGCCGCTTTCTTGCGCGAAAAAGCGTTTTACTGACTGCGCTCCTGCTGACGCCGTACATACGGGCTATCTGAGCCCCGTTCATTTTATGGACATACCTGAGCAGGATATACTCTCTTTGCCTGTCGGTAAGCTCCTGCATTATAATGCGTCTTACGAGCACAGACTTCCTTGAGTTTCCCTCGGTATCGCCGCCGATAAGCTTATCGAACGAAGCGATATAGTTTTCGGTCAGATCATAGCTTACGCGTTCTCTCGGCATATTCTCTCCTCTCTGAGAGCTTTGAGCTCCCTTTCTCTGCGCAGGTGCGGCAGGAGCTGTTCTATCACATACATAGTATCTCCGTATTCGTCATACAGCGTTTCTATCCTTCTGCGATACATTGCCGCCTTTGAGCGGTCGGGGTCGGCTTTCATCATTTCTCTGACCTCCGTTATCCTTGTCCTGACCTTTTCCGCGCTTTTTTCGTATTCTTTTATCAATTCTTCAATACTCATTTTTTCTATTCTGTCCTCCGCCTATACAAGATGTCTGTTCTCCAAAAAGAACATATGTTCTTTTTCAAGTTATATGCTATCACACTTTTGACCGATTGTCAAGCGATGTTTTCGGTCAGAACGGTTTTTTGGACTTGTTGTAAAAATTGTATTGATTTTTGTATCGCTTTGTGTTATAATGTTTTTGTATATATGTTTTATGAGGTAATGGATTATGGAACAGAAAAAGATAGACAGGATATCGGAGCTTACGCGTATTTCGCGGCAGAGGGAGCTTACCGCTGAGGAAAAGTCGGAACGCGAAGCCCTCAGGAATGAATACAGACGCGCCTTTACCGGCGATCTGCGCGCTCAGTTGGAATCTATCAGCATAAAACAGCCTGACGGCTCTGTAATAAGCGTCAGGGATCTTAAAAAGGAGGAATAAAATTGGCAGGTCAGGCAAAACAGAAAAACAAGCTCCTTGTTCTCAAAGAGCTTTTTGAAACGCAGACAAACGAGGAACACACTATCACCGTTGCGGAGATAATCTCCACTTTGGGCAGGAAAGGTATCTCGTGCGAGAGAAAGACGGTCTATGACGACATAAACACTCTTATCGACAGCGGTATGGACATCGTTACGCGCAAGAGAGGTCACTCCAATGAATACTACCTCGCTTCGCACATTTTCCAGACAGAGGAGCTTTACATACTCGCCGACGCGGTGGCTTCAAGCAGATTTCTGACTAAAAAGAAGTCGGGCGAGCTTCTGAAAAAGCTTCAGTCGCTTACTGACGTTTACACCGCGCCTTCGCTTGAGAGAAAGGTATATGTTTCAAGCAGGGTGAAAGCGTTCAACGAGAAGATATACTACAATGTGAACGCCATTCACGAGGCTATCAGAGAAAACAAAAAGCTCACGTTCCGTCTTTTTTACTTCGACATAGAAAAACATCAGCGTTTGCGGCACGACGGATATGTATATAAAGTATCGCCGTTCCGTCTGGTATGGGAGGAGGACAACTACTACCTCGTTTGCTACTGCGAAAAGCACGGCAACATATCCCGCTACCGCGTTGACAGAATGGACAAGGTGACCGTAACGGACGAGCAGAGAGTTCAGCTTTCGGCTGACGATGAGCAGATAGCGCAGGCTCAGCTTTCGCTTTACAGTATGTACGGGGGCACGGAAAAGAAAGTGTCGATAGAGTTCGACAAGGAGCTTATGAACGCTGTCATTGACCGCTTTGGCAGCAAGGTGATCTGCAAACAGACGACGGACGATAAGTTCGTAATAACCGTTGATGTTCAGATATCGCCGACCTTCTGGGGCTGGCTGTTCAAGTTCAACGACAAGGCGAGGATAACCGCTCCGCCGGAGACCGTAAAACAGGCTAAAAAGGAGCTTGCTAAGATATCGGCTCTTTACAAATAACGTAAAGGAGGTATGCCTGCCGTACAGGCATGGCAACGATAATGGTGACCGTTAAGCAAAAAGTTTCATACGCTGTTATAAGCTGCGCGGCGGCAGTCGTTATAGGTCTGGGCATTTTCGGATATGTATACTACAAGCAGCGCCTCTCGCCCGGCTGGCACTCCAACACGAGCGGAGAATACTATGTTATTTCCTCGGACGGCGACAAAGCAACAGGGCTTTTCGACATTGACGGCAGCACATATCTTTTCTCCGACGACGGTTACAAGCTGACGGGCTGGCAGGAATACGGCGGAAAAACTTACTATGTCAACGACAGCGGCGTCATTCAGCGCGGCGTTATCGAGATAGACGGGGTAGAATACTGCTTCAACGAACATACGGGCGAGTTCCACACGGGAATAACGGAGATAGACGGTCTGCAATTCATTTTTGACGACTACGGGTTCACCGAGGCAGGCTTTGTGGAGTCGGGCGGGAACACGTTCTATTACAACTCCGACGGCTCGTCCGCGCAGGGGTGGTCGATGATAAAGGGGAAAGAGTACTACTTCGACCCCGAAAAAGGCATGGCGCACGGCTTTACCGATATTGACGGCGACACATACTATTTTGACAGCAGCGGGCAATACGTTTCGGGGCTGAAAGAGATAGGCGACGCCACCTACGCTTTCTCGGAAAACGGTTCTATGGTAAAGGGTTGGTATGCCGACGGCGAAGGCTATATGTATTTTGACGCAGACGGCAAGCAGGTCAAGGGCGAGCTTACGATAAACAGCGACGTTTACTACTTTGACGAGAACGGTATAATGTACACGGGCTGGCTGGACGTTGACGGGAGGCTGTTCTATTATCAGCAGGACGGCAAAAAGGCAAAAGGTTGGTGCGATGTTGGCGGATACAAGTATTACATCAACGAAAATGACGGCGCAGTCAGAGGCTGGCAGGTCATAGACGGCAGCAAGTATTACTTTGACGGCTCGTACATTATGCTCACAGGCTGGCAGACGATAGACGGCAGCACATACTATCTGGGTCTGGGCGGAAAAACGGTCACGGGGCTGGCAAACGTTGAGAACGGCTTATGCTACTTTGATGAAAACGGCGTAGTTCAGACGGGCAAGCACACCGTTGACGGCGTGACCTACGATTTTGACACGGAAAACTATCGCGCCAAGATAGAATGGCACGAGGAAAAAGGCGTTATCGACGGCGTTGAGCAAACGGTGCTCTGTTACTACAAAAAGGACTTCACCAAGGCGGTGGGTCTTACCAAGATAGACGAATACACCTACTTCTTTGATGAGAACGGCTACTGCCGAAACGGCTGGCAGGATATCAACGGCGCAAGGTACTATTTCTCGCCGCAGTACAACATCATGCTGGTAGGGCTTCAGGACATTGACGGCAGACGTTTTTACTTTGATACCGAGGGCAGGCTTGCCGTCAATCGGTGGGTACGCCTGAACGAGGGCGTGTTCTACTTTGCGGAGGACGGTCACGCCGCCACGGGCGATGTTGAGATAGACGGCATACCGTTCCAATTCAACCCTGACGGCACTCTCATAGGTGCATAAAACAAGCATAAAAAATCCCGATGTTTTTGATCTGACCCCAAAAAGTTAGACAAAAATATAAAAATAAATTTATGCAAAGCGACTAAGAGCAATCTTGGTCGT
>CANRNT010000004.1 GCA_947631995.1 uncultured Clostridia bacterium
AGCGACCAAGATATCTCTTAGTCGCTTTGCATAAATTTATTTTTATATTTTTGTCTAACTTTTTGGGGTCAGATCAGCGACGCAGGTTACTATATTTACTTAATGTATCCTCATTATTTCAATCCGCGCTCCCAATGAAGGGAGCGACGACAAGACGTTCAGAGCCACGCTTCCCAAAGTGCAATTTCAATCCGCGCTCCCAATGAAGGGAGCGACCCGCTCAGCAGATCGCCCTCGCCGGCGAGAAGATATTTCAATCCGCGCTCCCAATGAAGGGAGCGACCAGCGAGCCGTCTCGCGGCCGTAGGGCGGGTTGCAATTTCAATCCGCGCTCCCAATGAAGGGAGCGACCGCTTCGGCCGGAGCCGTCAGGACATCGCCCTGGCATTTCAATCCGCGCTCCCAATGAAGGGAGCGACGGAGAGCTTGAAGTGGAGGACGTCCCGGGCCGTATTTCAATCCGCGCTCCCAATGAAGGGAGCGACGGTGTTCATGTCGTTGACCGCGATCCGTAGAGCATTTCAATCCGCGCTCCCAATGAAGGGAGCGACCCTGGAGCCGGGAGAGCCTGAAATGGGATCACACATTTCAATCCGCGCTCCCAATGAAGGGAGCGACGGCGCGTCGCGTCGTACTCGACAATCCCCTCGACATTTCAATCCGCGCTCCCAAAGAAGGGAGCGACGTGAGCTTTTGGCGACTATTAAAGTCAGAGATCCATTTCAATCCGCGCTCCCAAAGAAGGGAGCGACATGGCGCGAAGATAAAGAAAGCTATGGAACTGCGAATTTCAATCCGCGCTCCCAAAGAAGGGAGCGACAACAGAGCTACATTTTTGCCGCCAAGATATACCGAATTTCAATCCGCGCTCCCAAAGAAGGGAGCGACGCATAGCTGACTTCTTAGGTTTCTCCGAGCCGAAATTTCAATCCGCGCTCCCAAAGAAGGGAGCGACTTGGAACTTATACAATTGCCGTTGCACGCACGCCATTTCAATCCGCGCTCCCAAAGAAGGGAGCGACGAGGCAGGCTTTACAGGAACATTGCAGCTCAAACAATTTCAATCCGCGCTCCCAAAGAAGGGAGCGACGCAATTGGCGGATGCTTTTAACAAAAGCGCCAAAATTTCAATCCGCGCTCCCAAAGAAGGGAGCGACGCGATATGTGGTTGTGTTGCTCCACGATACAATATTTCAATCCGCGCTCCCAAAGAAGGGAGCGACGAGAGCAGAGGCATTATCTGACAAAGCCATAAAGATTTCAATCCGCGCTCCCAAAGAAGGGAGCGACCCCACAGGAGCAGGTGTGTCATAAGCGTTTCGCGATTTCAATCCGCGCTCCCAAAGAAGGGAGCGACGAGATAGTCTCCCCGAAGCAGCCCGTCAAGATTATTTCAATCCGCGCTCCCAAAGAAGGGAGCGACGAGTTTTTTGTATGCCGCTTGTAAGAGCTTGTATATTTCAATCCGCGCTCCCAAAGAAGGGAGCGACGGTATT
This sequence comes from uncultured Clostridia bacterium, assembly GCA_947631995.1. Lineage (GTDB taxonomy): Bacteria > Bacillota > Clostridia > Oscillospirales > Ruminococcaceae > UBA7477. The sequence continues at coordinate 1,497 of CANRNT010000004.1, forward strand.
TATACAATGGTACTACCGCCAATGCCGAAATTTCAATCCGCGCTCCCAAAGAAGGGAGCGACGTGCAGACCTTGAAAGTGAAGCGATAGACCTTGATATTTCAATCCGCGCTCCCAAAGAAGGGAGCGACCGGCGCTTGCTTTTCATCGGGTTCAGATGTTATGCATTTCAATCCGCGCTCCCAAAGAAGGGAGCGACGAAGATAATTCGACCTCGCACCCGTCACGATCCAATTTCAATCCGCGCTCCCAAAGAAGGGAGCGACTTGTATTGCAGATTTATAATTTTCAGAGCTTTTTATTTCAATCCGCGCTCCCAAAGAAGGGAGCGACAATAAAAAGCGCAGTCCAGCTCTCGGTTTATTAGATTTCAATCCGCGCTCCCAAAGAAGGGAGCGACAGGCGCGGCTGGTAGATGACGACCTCCATCCGGTCATTTCAATCCGCGCTCCCAAAGAAGGGAGCGACTCATGTAGCCGTGGATCTGAGCGGCGGTCAGGGTATTTCAATCCGCGCTCCCAAAGAAGGGAGCGACGTATGTCACCCGTGACGAATTCAACGCCTTAGCGGCTATTTCAATCCGCGCTCCCAATGAAGGGAGCGACAAGAACGGCAAAATCTACGGCGTAAGCAGCAGATACATTTCAATCCGCGCTCCCAATGAAGGGAGCGACATACGTCCGCGCCTTTTTCGGTGTTTGTAACGATATTTCAATCCGCGCTCCCAATGAAGGGAGCGACTGCGAGATAATCTGCAACGTCCTGAGGATTGATATTTCAATCCGCGCTCCCAATGAAGGGAGCGACTGTGCAAGTGCAGGCTACCGCAAGTGGAGTTTGTATTTCAATCCGCGCTCCCAATGAAGGGAGCGACGGTTACGTTGCTTAGATATTCTGTATGATAAAGTATTTCAATCCGCGCTCCCAATGAAGGGAGCGACAGAGGGTTTATGGTTGAATTTTATCCGCTAAAAATTTCAATCCGCGCTCCCAATGAAGGGAGCGACCCACACCCCGCCTCGCCTTTGCAGCACGTCACGAATTTCAATCCGCGCTCCCAATGAAGGGAGCGACAGAAAGCAGCTCGATGAGCGTTTGAAAGCAGACATTTCAATCCGCGCTCCCAATGAAGGGAGCGACAAGCTCTATGGGCATATTACGCTTACTATCGAATATTTCAATCCGCGCTCCCAATGAAGGGAGCGACCTATGACTACGGAGACGCGCTTTTGAAAAAGGCTATTTCAATCCGCGCTCCCAATGAAGGGAGCGACCAGATGAAGAACATCGGTTATATCCAGACGGGTTATTTCAATCCGCGCTCCCAATGAAGGGAGCGACTTATAAAGCCGTATGACATCGTACTACACCACAAATTTCAATCCGCGCTCCCAATGAAGGGAGCGACCTATTTCCGTATCTGATATAATGACCTTATTGATATTTCAATCCGCGCTCCCAATGAAGGGAGCGACCGTTCAGGGTTGCTAGTAGTTACGATGCAAATAACATTTCAATCCGCGCTCCCAATGAAGGGAGCGACACGATCCGGACGTCATCAAGTCCGCATTCAACGCATTTCAATCCGCGCTCCCAATGAAGGGAGCGACTGCTCGTCATCTTCCGAGGGCCCGGAGTTAAGTATTTCAATCCGCGCTCCCAATGAAGGGAGCGACGAAAAAAATGGCTGATAAGATATACGACGAGACCATTTCAATCCGCGCTCCCAATGAAGGGAGCGACCGGCCTTCTTCGCCTCCTGATACTTCGCCGAGACATTTCAATCCGCGCTCCCAATGAAGGGAGCGACCTATTTCCGTATCTGATATAATGACCTTATCGACATTTCAATCCGCGCTCCCAATGAAGGGAGCGACGCTATCAAACGAGTATAGTTATTGAGGAGGTTTAATTTCAATCCGCGCTCCCAATGAAGGGAGCGACTCCCCTCCACTATTACATTATACTATATAATTTTTATTTCAATCCGCGCTCCCAATGAAGGGAGCGACCTGTCACTTCATTTACGCCGATGTTCTTTACTCCATTTCAATCCGCGCTCCCAATGAAAGGAGCGACGTGGTCACGCACAGGTGACAGACTAATATAACCATTTCAATCCGCGCTCCCAATGAAAGGAGCGACGATACCCGACAGCTTCCGAACCGACGTTTTGAAAATTTCAATCCGCGCTCCCAATGAAAGGAGCGACTTCTCTCTTATCCATTTTTCTGACGGATAGACCACATTTCAATCCGCGCTCCCAATGAAAGGAGCGACGCACAGCCTGCGCCTACACCGAGCGCACCAAGCGATTTCAATCCGCGCTCCCAATGAAAGGAGCGACCTTCGGCGGTAGCGGTTCAACTCTTATTGCGTGCATTTCAATCCGCGCTCCCAATGAAAGGAGCGACATTACAAAGGGTACTTTTGTTGCGACCGCAAAAATTTCAATCCGCGCTCCCAATGAAAGGAGCGACACCTCACGCATAAGCGCAGCCGTTTGTTCTGTCATTTCAATCCGCGCTCCCAATGAAAGGAGCGACATATCAGGTTGAGGGTGAGGATTGCTATATAGGCACATTTCAATCCGCGCTCCCAATGAAAGGAGCGACGCAAATCATATTAGCATTAGCAAACGGACTAGCTATTTCAATCCGCGCTCCCAATGAAAGGAGCGACGTCGCAAAATAATAGTATGATATGGGTACAAGGCATTTCAATCCGCGCTCCCAATGAAAGGAGCGACGGATTACTTCGCCCTCTGGAACATTTCCATCTTCAAGCATTTCAATCCGCGCTCCCAATGAAAGGAGCGACCTCAGGACTTTTGCCTTTCTCGTTACGGTTCATATTTCAATCCGCGCTCCCAATGAAAGGAGCGACGACTTGCGCTCTCGGCGTTGGTCGTACCGTGAAATTTCAATCCGCGCTCCCAATGAAAGGAGCGACAAGAACGTCATATCTGCTTATGTCCACAAAGATATTTCAATCCGCGCTCCCAATGAAAGGAGCGACCACTTTATGACTAATCGCTGTGTTGAACAATATATTTCAATCCGCGCTCCCAATGAAAGGAGCGACGGTCGAAAGATTAGCGGAGTAAGGATATTATCAATATTTCAATCCGCGCTCCCAATGAAAGGAGCGACTGCGTCAAGACCGCTACGACCTTCCTAAGTTCAAATTTCAATCCGCGCTCCCAATGAAAGGAGCGACGAGATTTTGGCGTGTGGGTGGGCAATTATAATAAATTTCAATCCGCGCTCCCAATGAAAGGAGCGACTGTTGTCGTCAAACTCTACGGTAATTCCGTGCGTCATTTCAATCCGCGCTCCCAATGAAAGGAGCGACCGTGACGGGTGTGTCCAAATTGTTTATCGTGCTCAATTTCAATCCGCGCTCCCAATGAAAGGAGCGACGTATTCAGAGACATGGTCGTGATGTGGCAATCGTTATTTCAATCCGCGCTCCCAATGAAAGGAGCGACGTGCGGGCTGGAAATAAGGGAGTGGCAATCAAATATTTCAATCCGCGCTCCCAATGAAAGGAGCGACGTGTACTACTACCCCGACAAAAACAAACTGGTGCTATTTCAATCCGCGCTCCCAATGAAAGGAGCGACAATGGCAGCAAGGTAATTATGGCGCGAAGATAAAATTTCAATCCGCGCTCCCAATGAAAGGAGCGACGGCGGATCGCAAAGGGTATTCGAAAATTTGTGATAATTTCAATCCGCGCTCCCAATGAAAGGAGCGACATATCATACCATGAACAAAAATTCAAGGGGTTAATATTTCAATCCGCGCTCCCAATGAAAGGAGCGACGCAAAATGGTGCTATAATATAATTACAGTAAGGGATTTCAATCCGCGCTCCCAATGAAAGGAGCGACCTGTATGAGCGAGAGTTTTCAGGACGTGAAACGCATTTCAATCCGCGCTCCCAATGAAAGGAGCGACTCCCGCCGAAAAAACTCTCAAAAAGATTTGTTACAATTTCAATCCGCGCTCCCAATGAAAGGAGCGACGAGAGAGCATAAATTCAAGGGGTTGACAGGACAATATTTCAATCCGCGCTCCCAATGAAAGGAGCGACTTCTTACAATCCGCCATCTATGCCGACGAAAGGAATTTCAATCCGCGCTCCCAATGAAAGGAGCGACTCACAGAATATGTCATTGACATAGATGATGATGATATTTCAATCCGCGCTCCCAATGAAAGGAGCGACCCCCCGAGGGGGGGAACGGCTCTCGGAATGGTAAATTTCAATCCGCGCTCCCAATGAAAGGAGCGACCCGCGAACACGGGCTGCGCCCTTGCGTTAAACACATTTCAATCCGCGCTCCCAATGAAAGGAGCGACGTCGTGGTCACGCACAGGTGACAGACTAATATAGCATTTCAATCCGCGCTCCCAATGAAAGGAGCGACGCGTCAAGACCGCTACGACCTTCCTAAGTTCAAATTTCAATCCGCGCTCCCAATGAAAGGAGCGACCTGGAAGAGACAGCGATCACACAGAGAGGGAGAAATTTCAATCCGCGCTCCCAATGAAAGGAGCGACAGCAAATCTGCACATTTTTACAATTGCATATAAAAGCGTTTTGTGCAGTTCGCCGTATAATATTTTCCCGAAAGTGCCCGGCAAAACAAATTCGGGTGTCTTTGCTAAAGGGCGGCATATTGCCGTATGCCGTTTTGGTGCGAATGATGTGCCAAATTATGTTTGACCCGATCTCGCACCTAAAGTATCAGCGGCTTATCCATCTGCAAGCTCTGCTTTGCACCGTAGTGCTCAAACTTTGCCTTTTTGACGTCACCAAGATAATAAAATCTGAGCGAGTCGCGCGTATCATCTATCTCGTCAAGAAGTTTCTGTTTCAGCACACGCCACTGCGCCGCATCTGCAATACACTCGAACACGGAGTTTTGCACCCTGACTCCGTAATTCACGCAGCATTTTGCCACGCGCCGCAGTCTTTTACGACCGCCTGCATCGTTTGTATTTACATCATACGTTATCAGCACAAGCATTTTATCACTTCCATAAAAACGGCGGATATTCGTCAAGATCGCCTCTGAGATACCTTGAAAGAAGCAGCGCCTGCACATAAGGCACCATTCCCCACTGCACTTTTTCTTTCAAAAACGGGTGTACAAACTGCTCGTTCTTGCGGTTTTGCCATGCGGTCAAAAAGGTTCTGCGGCCATCGTCGTTAAGCAGTACTGCGCCGTTTTCCTGCTTTGTAAGATCTTTGGCGCCTATCATCTTTTTGTTGATAAGCATAAGTACAAATCTATCGCAAATAACAGCTCGCAGCTCTTCAACAAGATCAAGCGCCAGCGACCTTCTGCCGGGGCGGTCGGTATGCATAAAACCTACATACGGATCAAGTCCCACCGAGCAAAGTGCCGAGCTGCACATTTCCGTCAGAAGCGAATAGGCAAACGACAGCAGCGCGTTCACGCGATCCATAGGCGGATGCTTGCTTCGACCATTGAAAACAAAATCTTCCTTTTGCTGAAGTATCATGTCATCAAATACCGAAAAATACACAGATGCCGCCTCGCCCTCTATACCGCGCAGCTCGTCTGTGTCAGCGGCGCTTCGGGCACTTTTTACAGATGTATACAGAAACGCAGACTTTTGATGAAAACGCTCGGTATCTATGCGCATTGGGTGATCTCTTATTGTACGTTCTATTACCCACCTTGAGTTGAATATCTTGGCGAAGATCATATTTCTGGCAATAGAGAGCGATGCGCTTTTATCGTCTGCAACGCGGTATTGCTTGCGCCTTAAAAGCACGTTGCCGCTTTCTTCTCCCTCAACACGAGCAAGAAATTTTCCTGAGCGCGACATAAACACCATCTCTCGCTTTTCTGCCGCACATTTGCCCATAAGCGCAGGACTTGCCCCTGCCGAGCCGAAAACTGTTATGCTCTCAATATTATGCAGCGGCATACGGCTTATCTCTTTATGCTCGGCAGATATAACGATGTTTTCGCCGTCAAGCGACAAATATCTGTCGGGCGTAAGAATATACAGAGTATTCAGTAATCTTTTCATAAGTCGTTCTCCAGCATTTTGTTGATATAGTGCGCCGCGCTTAGCTTTTCGGAAGACGGCAGGCAAATATTGCTTAATGAACAGGCATTGCACGACTTTGTACGCCGCACCTTTGGCGTATATCGGCGGTCGTAAAGCTCATGCATTTCACGCAGGAGCGCCGCTGTGCTTTTTCTAAGCTCATCGGTCATTTCGACGGCGCTGCGTTTTCTCGGCTCGCCGTAATAAATATATCCGCTGTCTATCTCGCAGCACAGCATTTCTTCAAGGCACATCACCTGCGCGCACAACTGCATTTTATCGCAGTCGGTTTCTTTTTCGCTGCCGCGTTTATATTCTATCGGCACGGGCAGATACTTTCCGCCAAGAGTACGAATAAATACTCCCTTTTGTTCATTGCGGTGAAACTCTACAACATCACATTCGCCGCTAATGCCGTATTCGGCAGAAGAAACTCTCATTCCCCTTGCGATGATGATATTCCCTCTGTGCTCTCTCAAAGAGCTGTCATGCGCTCTTTCATGCATCAGCCTGCCGTCAGCGGTGCGAAAATTTTCCTCCCATTGCTGCTCTATATGTATGAGAGCCCACTGGCGGCGGCAAAACGCAAAATGCTGTATTCCCGAAAGCTGAAGATACTCGTCCTCGCTGTACATCACAAAAGGTCAATAACTTCGGGCGAAACGCCGCAGTCTTCTACGGTTATATCATAGTCCTCAAAACACTTCGGCATTGTCACGCCCTCTTTAAGAGAAATTTTCACGCTGCGGTGTACCTTTGCCGAGCTCACCTTCGGCGTTTTGCAGTCATGCTCCCACCAGTATACGCGGCAAACTTCCATGCTTCCCTCGGGTCTCGCCGAGGAAGCATCGTTTTCAAAAAGCGTGCAGAGAGCCTCTTTTATCTTGGCGGCATCTTCGTCTGAAAAGCCTGTCTTTTCGGCAAGCTGACAATTCATACTGCCATTTATAACGTACAGAGCAAATGGCACACGATGTTTCATACCCATGGTATCGGAAGCCTTGCCCTCTTTGCCGCTTTCACCGTTGACGCTTTTTGTTATCTGCATGCTTACTATGTCAACGGGCGAAACGCTCATCGCCTGCTGTATGCTCACAGGGCCTCTCACGCCTACCGAGACGGAATCATCTTTGAACGCAAACACCTGACCGAAGCTGCGCACATCTATCCACTCATCACAGGCAGTTTTGGCGTAAATATCGCGGTCGGTATTCTTGCCCTTGCTAATAGCTTTCAGAGCCTCGCAGTTCTTTACCCTGTCAGCAAGGCTTGTGCAACCGTCATCACATCGGTCATCAGACTGCACGAATACCTTTTCGCCCATATCCTGCAAGCGGTTGCGTATCTTTCTTTTAATGCACACATCGGATATTTCACCGAAGCCCTCAAAGCTTTCACGAGGGCGGTTGCCGTTCAGCGGATCACCGTTGGGGTTCGCATTTGTCGCTGTAATTAATACTGTAAAATCGATCTTTTTGGTAAGCATATATTATTCCTCCACTTTCTTTGTATATATTTTGTTTGTGTAATGGTGGTAACCGAGCAGGTATGCAGGGCTGAGAGCCGAGTTATCCGAAAACTGTTCGATACCCATTTTGTCCATAAGTTCATTCATCATTTTTTCATAACGAACGGACTTCTTTCCCAGCTTGTCAAGGTACGGTCTTAGCCTCTCTTCAATTATACCCCACGTTCTGTAAGGTCTGCCTGAAAACGCGCTCCAGTATCTTCGTGCGTTTGTAACTCTGTCGCCGTCGTTTTCGTAGCTGTCGCGTTCAGCAGCATCTGCAACTGCCAGCAGGCAGCCGTAAAGATAGCTGCGGTCTGTTATTGTCGGATCGTATGCCATAGCGGTGATCCCTTCCTTTCTGTCAATGTTTTGTTTTCTTATCATACCGCAGGCGGTCTCTACCACATTGCGGTGATCATAGCTTTTATCATACGCTAAAGGGTTTGAAGCCTTTCTGTAAAGTGCGTTTACAATATCTTTCGGCAGCGGTCTGCCCTGCGTTATGTACGGTATCAGGCGAAGAACATTGTCTTTCAGTGTCTCATTTTTACACTCCAGACCTTTTGTCATTTCACTGCCGAACGCACAGTTTATTATCTCTTTCACGCTGAATGAATTTATCGCATGCTTTTTCTGCTTTGAATACCACCTTACAGCCGCGGTGTCTTCATGCCATTTTATCAGGTTTTCCATAAACTTTGAGCCTTCAAGCTCTGTATAAAGCGACACAGAAAGTCTGCCGGTTGTGGCAGCGTCAACGCACATAAGCATTATCTTTGTATTTACGGGCATTTCGCCATTACTGCCCAAAATTCTTTTTCTCAAAAGTTCACAGTATATCTTCTGAGTATCAATGACCGGCGCATCTTCTTCAAAAATATCATCGTCCAAAATACCCGCGCTCTGTATATCTGGCAGCGGCTGCATCGTGCTTGCCCAAACTACCATTGTAAGCGTGTCAAACGACATTCCCTGCCGCTGTATCAGCCATTTCAGAGCGTTGTGCATCTTCTGCGAAAAATCATACGAAAGCGTCAGCGCTTCATCAGAGCTCGTAAATCGCCCACGGTATGTAAAGCCGCTGTCATCATTTGCAGAGATAAGCTTTGCCTTGTCGTTTGTGCTTCTTATCTTTGACGGGTGTTTTGAGGCAACGGGCAATACTTTACCTGTTGCATAGCAAAGCTGCGTGTCCGTCATCTGAGATGCGTTCCACTCTATGAACGCATCAGAAAGCGTTTTGCTTTTCCACGTCTGCGGCTCGTCCAAGCCGTTTATCCTGAATCTTACAAAAGAATCTTCCTGCGCTATCCCTGCTATCTTCACGCCGCTTTCAAACTTGCCCGTCTCGCCGTTTAACTTCAACACGCCGCACGCAGCAAGGTCTTTCATCATGCGATTTTTTGAGATGTATTTATACAGGGCGTCTACGGCAGGGTGAGTGTAAGCGCTTTCATGCCACGCCTGCAACCCATTTGAATACGCAAGAAAGTATTCGCTGTTGTCCGATTTTTTACCCTCTGCAAATTCTCCATAGTCCCCTGCTATATACACCAGCTTGTCCGCAAAAGGCATAGGATTTATACCGTTTGCTCGGGCAGCTGAATCCTCTGTAACAAGGATAAGCGTATTTTTGCCTTCTTCTTTTCCAAGACCGCGCGCAGTAACAAATTCGCCTTGCGCATCAAGCGTTACTTCTATCTGCGCATTTGCAGTAGAATGTGAAACAGGCATCAAAGCTATACCGTCGTCTGTTTCTTTGCCGTACTGCGTTTCATATACGCTGTAGAGTTCATTCTCCCAGCTCATTCACATCACCTCCCAAAAGGTCATCGACAGCCGAAAAGTTATTCTTGTCCTCACCAAAAGGCTTTATATTCATTTTGCGTATATGCCTTTTTATGGTACATTCTTCGGGCGGGATAAAGTCTATCACGCCGTTTTTCATTACTGGCTGCCAGAACCTCACCGTCATCATGCCTTTGTCTTCGTCAAGAACCGCTTCGTCTGCGTATGTTATCCCGTGGTACATAAGGCTGTAAGGTATCTCGGGCACATCGTCATATGCGCCCTTGCCGCTGTCAAATCCGCACGGCTCAACATATCCCTGACATTCCCTTGTACCAAGGAAAATATCACGCCTTCCGCCGCGTTCTATCATGCGCTTTGCAATTGCAAGGTGCTTTTGAAAATTGCGGTCGCCTTCCAGTTCGGGGCGGTTCATATTCCACTCAAAATGCGCCTTTACATGATAGCACACATCTTCAAGATATGTATAGTACGCTAAGTCATTTCCGCCGCTGAATTTTATAGGTCTTACACCCCTGCGGTAAGTGCTTATCGGGTTCATCACCCTTACACTATCAACATACCAAATTATGGTAGGCTTCCAGTATATGCTATGCAATACGCCTTTGAGAGCCTCATAGGTCGGTATCATATAAGTGCAGCGCTCACCGCCTGATTTTGTAAGAACATCTGTAAACAGCGCCTGCTTGCCATACACCTTGAATTCAACACTATTTTGTGATGTCGGTCTGCTCACATCGCTCACTCCTTTCATAAAATTATAGCACCGTCTGCCGTAGGCTCATCGGTCATGCCGTATTCGCTGCCGTAGTATCTCTCATCAAGAGCATATACTCCCGACTTTAGCGCGAACACCGCACCGAGCGATGAAAGCTCGTTAAGCTTTCGGTTGTTTACATTTACCATATACTGCTGAGCCTTTCTCATAAGTACATTTACCTGCGTCGGCGTGTGAAATTCATTCAACTGCGCTATAAGCTGCTTCGCCTCATCGTTGTAAGGCGCTATAACACCGCTGCCGAATTCATCTATCACCGAAAAATTCTGCCCTGCCGTCTTGAATGCCTGCGAAGTCATATCCGGCTGACGTCTTCCGCAAACCGTGCTTCTTTCGCTGTCAAGAGACAAAAGTTCAACAAGATCCGTCCTAGGTTGCTTTATGGGAAATCCCAACTTATCTTTGTTTTCACCGTAAAACTTGTCAAAATACTTCGCCATAAATTCCACGCCGAGCATATCTGTATCATCTGTAACGCCGCCCAGCAGATCTCTTGAAACGTCTTGCGCGCTTTGTATATCGCTAAGACCGACAAGCTTTTCTTCACTTAAATTCACAAGATACACGGGGCATATCCTGCCTTTCTCACCATGGCGGTTGCATCTTCCTGCCGCCTGTGCCGCGCTGTCCATTCCTGCCAGAGAACGCACCACGCACCCGAAAGAAACGTCCACTCCTGCTTCAATAAGCTGTGTTGAAACGCATATCACAGGCTCGTTGTTTTTAAGCTTTTGTCTCAGAAATTTTATAGTTTCTCTCCTGTGCTGAGGGCACATATTCGTGCTCAGATGCACCGTCTCAACGTCTGTAATACGCCTTATCTGCTGATAAAGTGCCTTTGCGGCAGACTTTGTATTCACTATCGCCAGAAGGCTTGTATACTCTTTCTGCTTGTCCGCACACAGCCGCGCAGTTTCTTGAAAAGTAATGCCGCCCGATGTTACTAAGTTTATAATTTCTGTACGCTTGAAAACTTCAAGGTCTTCAGTAATATCACCCGTCATAGAGCTTTCGTCTATCAGCAGCGGATAGCCTTTCAGCTTTTCAAACTGCGGCTGAGTTGCAGAGCACAGCACCACAGCCGCTCCGCATATGCGCGTAAGATAATTTATCGCCAGATCAAACAGCCACACGCACTTTATCGGCAAAGATTGTATCTCGTCAATTATTATCACCGAGTCGCACAGTCTGTGCATACGCCGCACCGATGACGTTTTGTCAGAAAATAGCGTGTTCAGAAACTGCACCATTGTTGTTGCTATAACAGGGCTGTTCCACCGCTCGCAATGAAGCTCGTAATTATAAAGTTCTTCACCGCCGCTTTGCTCCATTTTGAAAGCCGCATCGGAGTGATGTTCCAAAAACATCTCATCTCCTGCAACTGAGCGTATCTCATCGCTGTTTTGCTCCAGAATAGACAGAAACGGAGCAACATAAATTATTCTTTTCTTTCCGTGCCTGCGGCAGTATTCTATCGCAAACCGCAGAGAAGAAAGCGTTTTTCCGCCGCCCGTGGGAACAACAAGCTTGCAGCAGCCTACCTCGCTTTTTGCAAACTCATAGCACCGCTCCGAAATGCTTTTTCTTTGCATTGCTATCCTGCCGCGGTCTGTAAATGTGCTGAGTTTGTCTTGCAGTTTCATATTCATTTGTTCCCAAAGCGATGCAGCATCAACTTCTTTTTCCTCTGCCGCGCCCGACATAAACTGTGCCGTGTCTGTTCTGTCAGCATCTATCAGCATTGATGTCAGCAGACGCTCGGTCATTCCGTAATAAAACGCGAGAGCCTTGTTTTTGCTGCGGCTGTCGGGCAGAGCCATTTCGGTAACAAGCCTTTTCATCGAAGCTCTTATCTCTTCGTACTCTTTCTCTGCCGCCTCCAAAAGCGTTTTTATCTCGCCGCTGTATGAAAGCCCCTTGAAGTTTTCCGCTATCTGCGCATACCTGTCATCTTTACCCGTGCGGTAAAGATAATAGTCCTTGCAGTCCTCGGTTATCCAGTCGTGTAGCCCATGGTGGGAAAGTATCACTCTGCCCAAAAGACAGGTTGTCCTTTGCATAGAAATATCGCCTTTTGTCGTTTCAAGCAGATACCTGGCGCCTGCAAAACAATGATCTATGCTTCCTCTTGAAAATTTCGCGCTGCCGTGTATATATTCTTCAAAATCATCGGACAACTTGCCCATATCGTGCAGCAGTCCCGAAAGCGCTGCAAGCCTTTCCATTTTTACCTGCCCACCAAACTGTGCAGCGTATTTTGCCACATTTTTGCAATGTTCTTCAACGGTCTGCAAAGCGTTGTCATACTCTCGTATATGCGCTGTATTCAAGCTTTCACCACCCTTGTTTTTATGTTGTTTTTATTATACACTTTCAAAATATCAAAGTCAATATCTCAAATGCTTACTGTACATTTATTCGTACTGCAAACATAAAGTTTGACGTTTTATACAAAATCATCACGCACTATTTGTCATAAAACAACAAAAACAAAAGAAGCGCTTGCTCCGGGATCGGAGAAGCGCCTTTGTTTTATTCAGCAATAACATTTGTACAACTTGTTTTCTGTTTATCAATAACCCTTGCGGCACGCTTTTATTTGCCGTCGCCGAACATGGAAAGCTGGTCGGGGTCTTCAATATCCTTAGCGAACGGACCTGCTGCCGGTATGCTGCGCACAATGAATTTTGAATACTTATCCGCGGTCGCGCTGTCAACTGCATATGCTTTTTCTACAGTTGACTTGGCTTTGAGGACCATTGCCGCAACGCCTATTGTACTGCGCGAGGACTTTGGCAGCATGAGCGCGGTATCGAAAATTATCATTCTGCCGTTAGTGCTGCGCATGAGTATATACCCGTTCTCTTCGACATATATCAGCGACACGAGCTTTGACTTATCAGAATACGCGTTCGTCAGCTTTTTACGGTTGGTCTTTGTCTCGTACGCGCTGAGCGGAACTTTGGCCACCTTACCGTTCTCAAACACGAACAGCAGATATCCCTTGTAGTCAACGGTAGGGACAAGCGCAAAGAAGCTCTCTCCCTCATCAAAGCCGAGCTTTGCGGGAACATAATCGCCCAGAGCGCTTGCCTTTGTATCTTCAAACTGCGAGGCTCTCGACTTATAGACCGTAGCTTTATCGGTGAAAAACAGAAGCTCTGTTTTGTTTGAAGCGTCAAATTCAGAGATGAGCTCGTCGCCCTCTTTCAGCTTATGCGCACCGCTCATTCTGAGCGACTGCGGTGTTATCTTCTTGAAATAGCCGCTCTTTGTTACGAATATCCTGCACTGATAGTCGGGATTGTCATCGACCTCTTCTTCCGCTTCCTCCTCGACGGTGTATATGAACTGCGTTCTGCGCTCCTGACCGTACTTTGCGGCAACATCTTTAAGCTCTGAAATAATTACGTTCTTGACACGTCTGTCGCTGCCGAGGATATCTTCAAGGTCTGCTATATCGTCAATAAGGTCTTGGATATCTTTTGTACGGTTGAGTATATACTCGCGGTTGAGGTGACGCAGTTTTATTTCCGCAACATATTCGGCTTGTATCTTGTCTATACCGAAACCGACCATAAGGTTGGGAACAACATCTGCCTCATTCTCGGTATTGCGGACTATTTTTACCGCCTTGTCGATATCGAGAAGTATCTTTTCAAGACCTTGCAGCAGGTGCAGCTTGTCCTTCTTTTTATCAAGGTCATACTGCGTTCTGCGCTTTACGCAGCCCATACGGAATTTTACCCATTCTCTGATTATCTCGTAAACGCCCATTACTTTTGGGTAGCCGTCAACGAGTATATTGAAGTTGCAGGCATAGGTATCCTGAAGCGGCGTCATTCTGAAAAGCTTTTGCATAAGCTTTTCTGGGTCGGTACCTCTTTTCAGGTCTATTGCTATATGCAGACCGTTGAGGTCAGTCTCGTCACGGATATAAGATATCTCTTTTATCTTGCCGAGTTTTACGAGAGAAACTATCTTTTCTATGATAGCTTCTATCGTGGCGGTAGGCGGTATCTGGGTTATATCTATGCAGTTTGCGGACTTATCATATGAATACTTGGCTCTGAATTTGAGCGATCCCCTGCCTGTTCTATAAATATTATCCAGCTCGCTCTCGTCGTAAATCATATACGAGCCGCCTGCGAAGTCCGGACCTTTGAGCGTTTCCAAAGCGTTATGGCTCGGATCTCTCATAAGCGCTATGGTGGTTTCGCACACCTCCGCAAGGTTGAACGAACAAACCGCGGAAGCCATTGCAACTCCGATACCGACGTTTGCGTTTACCAATACGGTCGGGAACGTTGCGGGAAAAAGAGTAGGCTCCTGCTGAGTGTTGTCATAGTTGGGAACAAAGTCAACGGTATCCTTGTCTATATCCTTGAACAGCTCCGCGCATATCGGCTCAAGCTTTACCTCTGTATATCGGTACGCGGCATACGCCATATCGCGCGAATACGCTTTTCCGAAGTTTCCCTTTGAATCCACATACGGGTGCAGCAGAGTTTCATTTCCTCTTGCCATACGCACCATGGTCTCGTATATCGAAGCGTCGCCATGAGGATTGAGCTGCATAGTTCTGCCGACTACATTAGCCGATTTTGTTCTCGCGCCCTGCAAAAGTCCCATTTTATACATGGTATACAGCAGCTTTCTATGCGACGGTTTAAATCCGTCTATCTCGGGAAAGGAACGCGACACATTCACGCTTACCGCATACGGCATATAGTTTTTCTCGAGCGTTACGGGTATGCGCTCCTCGACTACCTGTCCTGCACCTTTTATATAGCCGTTCATAGCAGGAGCTTTCTTTTCCTGCTCGGACTGTTTTTTCTTTCTTGCCATTTATACTTTCTGCCTTTCGATCTTATGTTTAAGAGATATCCGCCATATCCAGATAATCCTTGCCGTTTATCGCTATGAAATCCTTTCTGCCCTGCAAATTATCCCCGAGCAGCATATCGAACATATAATCGGTAAAGTCAGCCTCATCGGGAGCTATCTGGATAAGTCTGCGCGTTGCGGGGTCCATAGTGGTCAGAGCCATCATCTCGGGTTCATTTTCGCCGAGACCCTTTGAGCGCTGTATGGTATACTTATCCTCGCCTATCATTTGCAGTATCTCCGCTTTTTCCTTATCGTCATAAGCAAAATAAGTCTGCTCCTTGGTGGTTATCTCGTAAAGCGGTGACTCAGCTATATACACATATCCTTTTTCTATAAGCGTAGGCGTGAGCCTGTAAAGCATAGTAAGGATAAGCGTGCGTATCTGGAAGCCGTCGATATCGGCGTCGGTACAGATTATTATCTTGTTCCAGCGCAGGTTATCGAGCGAGAAGCTTGAAAGCTCTTTGTTGGACTTTGATTTGACCTCAACGCCGCAGCCGAGGACTTTCAGCAAGTCGGTGATGATATCGCTCTTGAATATCCTGTCGTAATCGACTTTGAGACAGTTGAGTATCTTTCCTCTTACAGGCATTACAGCTTGAAATTCCGCATTTCTTGCCATTTTTACAGAGCCCAGCGCCGAGTCGCCCTCAACGATGTAAAGCTCTCTCTGAGATACGTCCTTTGAACGGCAGTCAACGAACTTCTGCACCATATTTGACATATCTATCTGTTTTGAAAGGGTGTTCTTTATATTCTGCCTTGCTGTATCTGCCCTTTCGCGGCTGCGTTTGTTTATCAGCACCTGCTCGGCTATCCTCGAAGCCTCATCGGGGTTTTCTATAAAGTACACTTCAAGCTGATGTTTCAGAAAATCCGTCATACACTCCTGAATGAACTTATTTGTGACGGCTTTTTTCGTCTGATTGGCATACGAAGTCATAGTCGAGAACGAACTTGATACCAGCACAAGGCAGTCCTCAATATCTATGAATTTTATCGCGGCTTCATTTTTGAGATATTTTCCGTTTTGCTTGATATAGTTGTCTATCTGGTAGCGAAAAGCGTTCTTTACCGCGTCGGCAGGCGAGCCGCCGTGTTCAAGAAAGCTGGAGTTATGATAATATTCGCAAAGCTTTATCTTATTTGAGAAGGTAAACGCAACGTTCAGCTTTACCTTATAATCGTCCATATCGGCTCTGTCCCTGCCCACTCTCTGAGCGTCGCAGAAATACACCGATGTGAGAGCGTCGTCCCCCGCTATTTCCTTTACATAGTCGGTTATGCCGTTCTCGTAAAGGAACACCTGCTCGTCAAAGCTGCCGTTTGCGTTCTGACATCTGAAAACGAACTTGACCTTTGGGTTAACTACCGCCTGACGCTTCAGCATTTCTTCAAAGTACTCTCTGGGTATAGCGATATCGGTAAACACGTCGAGGTCGGGCTTCCAGCGGTGCTTAGTGCCTGTTTTTTTAGAGCTTGTTTCCTCTTTTACGAGCTTGCCTGTCGGTCTTCCCTTTTCAAAGTGCATAGAATATCTGAAGCCGTCGCGGTTTACGGTAACGTCCATATATTCGGATGAATACTGCGTTGCGCACGCGCCAAGACCGTTAAGTCCGAGCGAGAACTGATAATTCTCGCCGTCGTTGTTGTTATACTTTCCGCCTGCGTACAGCTCGCAGTAGACAAGCTCCCAGTTGTATCTTCCTGCCGCTTTGTTGTAGTCCATAGGGCAGCCTCTGCCGAAGTCCTCGACCTCTATGCTGTTGTCGTTATAATAAGTAACGTTTATCCTGTCGCCGTAGCCCTCGCGAGCCTCGTCGATAGAGTTTGAGACTATCTCGAACACGGAATGTTCGCAGCCTTCAAGTCCGTCAGAGCCGAATATTACGGCAGGACGTTTTCTTACTCTGTCCTCGCCCTCCAAGGCGACTATCGTTTCGTTGTCATAAGTTTTCTTATTAGCCATTTGTTCCTCCCGTTACGCTTTCAGCTTCTTCGGCAGCCTGTTCATCGGCGTCCTCCTGCGCTTCCTGCGTATTTTCAAGCTCTTTGCTTTTCTTTAGATATATTATGATTATCCATACTACTATCAATACCGCTTCGGCTATCAGCAGCGCCGCTCTTGCTCCGAACGAGGTCAGGAACTTTTTGAAAAGTATATAATCTATGCCGCCTATATACAGACCCGCGTTTATAGGGTTAAGTCCTTTGAAAAATATCCACACGGCAGCGGGTACTATCGCGACAAGTCCCAATAACCCATCGGCGTTTGAAGATATCTGCCATAATTCAAAAGCGTCACCCAACAAAAGAACTGCAATTGCGGCAGCAACCACTACAACTAGTGATATATAAAACTTTCTCATACAATATCCTCCCATATCAAGCTAATGCACATACATATATATTATAACACAAATTCGCTGCAAATGCAAGCATTTCAGAAAAGGCTGCACAACATTTTTTAGCGGCGTTCACACAAAGTTCAGTATATTGTTATTGCAATTCGACAAAAGGTATGATATAATATATAAAGATAAACAAATGTCGTTATATATTTGGCGATCATTAAAAAATCGCCAAAAAATTTTGCCTGTTTGATTTTTGGCTGTTCGCAGACAGCTTAAAGACAGCCGCACAGCAACGGAGGAATATTTATGGAAAAACAACCGCAGAAAAAAGTGCTTATCATCGGCTCGGGGCCTATCATCATCGGTCAGGCGTGCGAGTTTGACTATTCCGGCACACAGGCGTGCAAGGCTCTTCGCAGTCTGGGTCACAAGATAGTGCTTGTAAACTCAAATCCCGCAACTATCATGACAGACCCCGGCATTGCAGATGTTACCTACATCGAGCCGCTCAATGCAAAGCGTCTGGAGGAGATAATCGAAAAAGAACGTCCCGACTGGCTTTTGCCCAACCTTGGCGGTCAGAGCGGACTGAACCTTTGCTCGGAGCTTGACAAGCTTGGCGTGCTGAAAAAATACGGTGTGCAGGTCATCGGCGTGCAGATAGACGCTATCGAGCGCGGCGAGGACAGGATAGAATTCAAAAAGACTATGAACAAGCTGGGTATTGACATGGCTCGCAGTGAGGTCGCATACTCGGTAGACGAGGCTCTTGCCATTGCGGACAAGCTGGGATACCCCGTTGTTCTGCGCCCTGCGTACACTATGGGCGGCACAGGCGGCGGCTTGGTATACAACGTTGATGAGCTGAAAACCGTATGCGCGAGGGGCTTGCAGGCTTCTTTGGTAGGTCAGGTGCTTGTTGAAGAGTCCGTGCTTGGCTGGGAAGAGCTGGAGCTTGAAGTCGTCCGCGACAAGGACGGCAACATGATCACCGTTTGCTTTATCGAAAACATCGACCCTCTGGGCGTACACACGGGCGACAGCTTCTGCTCCGCGCCTATGCTGACGATACCCGAGGATGTACAGGCGGAGCTTCAGCGGCAGGCATACGCGATAGTTGACGCGATACAGGTAATAGGCGGCACGAACGTACAGTTTGCGCGCGACCCCGAAACGGGCAGGATAATAGTTATAGAGATAAACCCGAGGACTTCACGCTCTTCGGCTCTGGCTTCAAAAGCGACGGGCTTTCCTATCGCGCTTGTTTCGGCAAAACTGGCTACGGGTCTTACGCTTGCCGACATACCCTGCGGAAAGTATGGCAACCTTGCAAACTACAAGCCTGACGGCGACTATGTTGTTATAAAATTCGCGCGGTGGGCGTTTGAGAAATTCAAGAACGCCGAGGACAAACTGGGCACGCAGATGAGAGCCGTCGGTGAGGTAATGTCTATTGGCAAGACCTACAAAGAGGCTTTCCAGAAGGCTATAAGGAGCTTGGAAAAAGGTCGGTACGGCTTGGGCTTTGCGAAAGACTTTGCGGACAAGAGCAAGGACGAGCTTATCAAAATGCTTTATCAGCCGTCAAGCGAGAGGCAGTTTATAATGTATGAAGCGCTTCGCAAGGGCGCGACTGTTGACGAGCTGTGGGAGCTTACTAAGATAAAGAAGTATTTCATAGAGCAGATGAAAGAGCTTGTTGACGAGGAGAACGCGCTTATCGCTCACAAGGGCAGCGTCCCCGACGCTGAAACTCTCGCGGCGGCGAAGAAAGACGGTTTCTCGGACAAGTATCTTTCGCAGATACTTGAAGTGCCCGAGGAGGACATCAGAAACGCGCGCAAGGCGTCAGGCATTACCGAGGCTTGGCACAAGATACACGTCAGCGGAACGCCCGACGCAGGCTACTACTACTCTACCTACAACACGGAGGATACCTCGGAGGTATCGCAGGGCAAGCCTAAGATACTCATTCTCGGCAGCGGCCCGAACAGGATAGGTCAGGGCATTGAGTTTGACTACTGCTGTGTTCACGCGGCGAACTCGCTGAGAAGCCTTGGCTTTGAGACGATAATGATAAACTGCAACCCCGAGACGGTATCTACCGACTATGACACCTCGGACAAGCTGTACTTTGAGCCGCTGACGCTCGAGGACGTACTGAGTATTTATGAAAAAGAAAAGCCCGTTGGCGTTATAGCGCAGTTTGGCGGTCAGACGCCGCTGAACCTTGCTGCCGACCTGAAAAAGTACGGTGTGAACATTCTCGGCACGACGCCCGAGACCATTGACCTTGCAGAGGACAGAGACCTGTTCCGCGCGATGATGGACAAGCTCTCTATCCCTATGCCTGAGTCGGGAATGGCCGTTACCGTAGATGAGGCTCTTGAAATTGCCGACAGGATAGGCTACCCCGTTATGGTTCGCCCGTCATATGTTCTGGGCGGACGCGGAATGGAAGTTGTTCACGAGCCCGAGAGCCTGAAAGTATACATGGCGGCAGCGGTAGGCGTTACGCCTGACAGACCGATACTGATAGACCGTTTTCTGCACAACGCAACGGAGTGTGAAGCTGACGCTATCAGCGACGGTGAGAATGTATTCGTGCCTGCGGTAATGGAGCACATAGAGCTTGCGGGCATACATTCGGGCGACTCGGCCTGCATACTGCCCTCGCTCAACATCAGCGACGAAAACGTAAAAGTTATAAAAGAGTACACCAAAAAGATAGCCAAGGAAATGAACGTTCGCGGACTTATGAATATGCAGTACGCCATAGAGGACGGCAAGGTGTTCGTGCTGGAGGCAAACCCGAGAGCGTCGCGTACCGTGCCGCTGGTATCGAAAGTTTGCGGCATACAGATGATAGCTTTGGCGACAGAGATAATCACGAGCGAATTTACTCACCGCCCCTCGCCTATCCCCTCTTTGAAAGAAAAGAAATTCTCGCATTACGGCGTAAAAGAGGCTGTGTTCCCGTTTAATATGTTCCCCGAGGTCGACCCCGTTCTGGGTCCAGAAATGCGCTCTACGGGCGAGGTGCTCGGCATTTCTTCAAACTTCGGCGAGGCATACTACAAAGCGCAGGAGGCTACGCAGACTACGATAAAGACATCGGGCACGGTGCTTATAAGCGTAAGCGACCGCGACAAGGATGAGCTGGAAGAGGTAGCGAGAGGCTTCAGCGAGTGCGGCTTCAAGATAGTTGCGACGCAGGGTACGGCGCAGTTTATAAGAAACTGCGGTATAGAGTGCGAGAGCGTTCACAAGCTTCAGGAGGGAAGACCGAACATTCTTGATATGATTTCGAACGGTCAAGTGGACATAATCATCAACACGCCCGACGACAAGCAAGGTACCGCGGACGACAGCTACATCAGAAAGAGCGCGATACGCAGCAGAGTGTTCTATGTTACGACTATGGCTGCCGCCAAGGCGACCGTTGAGGGCATAAAGGCTGTTACAAAGCAGTCGCCCGACCATATAAAGTCGCTTCAGGAATACCACAGCGAAATAGTTGACGCGTAACCGATAAAATGCGCCGCGCTCCGAAGCGTGACGTCATTAAGGCAGAATCAGAAAAACAAATAAAACAGGACGAAAAACCGCCGACGCTGAATTTGTCGGCGGTTTGTTGTTTAAGCGGCTGTTGTTCCCGAAAAACGGGAGGCTTAATATTCGTTTTAAATTTATTGCCGCTCAGATAATCTCTGCCCAGCTCAATTCGCCGTGTCGTAAACGCACTCGTTAAGGTCGGTATCGGTGTAATATATCTTGCCGCCGCGGCAGGATATCATATTGTTGTAAACGCTTGCTTTCAGCACGAGGTTTTTGCCCGTGCTGTTTTCTTTCACGGTGTATATGCCGTCGCTGTAAACAAGCCATATATTCTTGCCGCTGACGAAGAAACATTCAAGCACGGCGATGTCCTCAAAACGCTCTGCATACTGTGGAGAAAGCCCTAAAAACGCGTCTTGCGAAGCCGTTTGCTGTTTGTCTGTATACACGGTATCTGCCGACATATCGCGGCTGTTAACTTTCAGTATTTTGTACTCGAAAGGGCTGCCGCACAGGACGTAGACATAATCGTTGTACGCAAAAAGCTGTTTGGCATCAGCCGTTGTGTCAAAGCAGTCGCGCAGAACGGGGACAGCGGTTTTATCATCTTGAAGCATAAGAACGTTATTTTCGATGTAAAAAGTTTTACCGCCTGCCTCACAAATGCTGTTGTCAAGAGTGGCGTCAAAGGTTATGCCGCTGTCAATTTCAGGGATATTATTTGTACAGGAAGAAAGCGTCAAAGCAAGCATTACACACACGAAAAGTGAAATGCTTCTGCGAGGAAATTTCATTTTAACGCGGAGATATTTTGCACAGGTCACACACATCATTGCCGCTATCGCCACAGCAGAGATCACAATGCAGGCTATATAGGCGGCAGAAGAAATTACCTGCTGCTCAGGCGTGAAGTTTTCGCCGCGGACAAGACCTTGCAGATAGCCTGTTGACATGAGAAATCCAAGCGGCGGTATGTATCTTTCAATACCCGACAGAGCAAAATACGGCAGAAGTACCGCAAGCAACGGCAGGCACGCAGCATATAGAGAATTTTGCGCCGCGCAGGCGGTAAGCATGGTTATTGAGGCGATGAGAACACAGCCGAGCGCGACGTTGCCCAGCGTTGCCAAAGATAGCTGAAAGAGTGACAAATTATAACTGCTGTCCAGATACTGCGTAATACTTTGGACAGGAAAATCGGCGTTTGGCAGACCGTATCTCACGAGTATAAAAACGGTTTCTTCGGCGGCAAAAAGCATAGCGCACGCAAGCGCCAGAATAACGCCACAGGCAAGCTTTGAAGCGCAGAGATCCGCCCTGCCTTTTTCGCAGGTGCGCAGGATATAGTCCATGCCTGTTTGCTTGTCAAACGCGAATATTGGCACGCAGGCAAGTATAACAGCTACCGCGAGCAGAAAGTCGGGTGCGCCTCTGCCAAGGAGCATATTCCAGCCGTTTTGCATGGTGAAGAAGCGCCGCTCGGGGTCGCTTTTTACTGTAAGGTACTGCGAATAAAGCTCATTTATCGTCCTTTCTTCCTGCTGTAATTTGTTGACCTCGGATATTTCGGCGGCGTATTCTTCAAACGTGATCTCGCCTGCCGAATATTTTTGCATGATGTCGGCGGCTCTCTCGCCGTTGTGTGAAAGCTCATCGCGGAGTGAAAGAATATACTCCTCTTTTTCATCTGTCAGCTTTCCCGAAAGATAAGTCATGGCGGTCTTGTAAAAAGGTCTGTCCTCATACCGTGAAAGCGGCACAGACTGCACACCGCTCACCAGCACGCACAGCTTAACGGCGAGCAGAAAAAGTATTATCAGCAGGGCTTTCTTCTTTACAAGCGTTTTGTAAAGTTCACAGCGCAGGGTCATTTTTTGTCACCTCGCTTTGCTTTGCAGGCTCGGTTTTTGTTTGCAAGGCATACTATAAACAGCAGTACGGCAAGAAACATAACCGAGGAAAAGGCGCATACTTTTGCGGCTAAAACGGGTCTGCCGAAGATATTTACAAAGGTACAGCCGTTTGTAAGCACGCGCAGAGCAAGCAGCTTCATGGGGTCAAAGACCGCTATTTTTTCCATACCTACGGGCGCGTAGCCGCAGAAAAGCACCATCACAGCCACTAGTGCCGCCGAAGCGCAGAACACCACGCTTTGTTCTTTCAAAAGCGAAGATACTGCTAAGGTCACAAAAGCGGCGGTGAGTACCGCGACATATCTGCAAAGTAATGTGTACATTAAAAAGGACAGTATGCTTCCCGAAAAAGCGGTGTTGCTCATGGTCTGCAACGCATACAGCGGAAGAGAAAAGCTTTCGGTATCTATCGGGAAAAATGCGAGAAAAGCGACAAGATCGGCGGCAAAGAAAAGCAGCGTTATAACAAGCGAGAACACCGCTGCCGCCGCGGCTTTTGCAAGCACGAGCCGAGCTGAGCCCTTTTGCATGGCGTTGTTCAGCAGGCGCATTTCTGTGCCTTTTTCGGACGCGAACACGGGCGAGAGCCCTGCGATGACCAAGATCAGCACAAAAAGCGTTGACAGGTCGTATCCGATAAACAGCTCCGTATAGCGAGTGTCGTAATATTTGTCAACAGCGCGGTCGCTGTAAAGATCGGCTATTTGGCGATTTACAGAGGCGTAGTATTCGTTGTTGTACTTATCATAAAAGGCGATATTTTCCCTTGCCCTGCTTATCATCGCGGCGTTTTTTTCTTCGTAAGATGACAGGTAGGTGATGTCGTCATTTATGCGCATGAGAATGTTCATGTCAAGCGCCGCGTTACCCGAATAGGAGCGGTCGGGGTCAAGCTTCTGAGTGCCCGAAGCGGCCAAAGCGGCGTACTCATAATTTGCTTGTATGGTGCGCAGTTTTTCGGCGTCTATATCGCCTTTTACGCCGCTGTATATGCGATAGTATATGTCGTTGAACTGCGAAAAATCGGGGTCGCAAAGCTCGCTTGAATGATACATATCGGCTATTTTGAAAATGTTGACCGCCATAAGCAGCGCAATGCCGACGAGCAGCAACCGCGCGGAAAATATCTTTTTAAGCTCAAAATATATCATAGCGGCTCACCAAAATAATACAGATAGGCGTCTTCGAGGGTGGCTTTTGCAGGTACTGCGTTTTCGAGCGGTTTTTCCTGAGAAATTATGCGTATCACATCGCCTGAAACAGCGCTTACGAGCCTGCCTTTCATTATGTTTTCGGCTTCCTCAGCGGGAGCGTGCAGATGCCAGACGAACTTGTCTGTTTCCGCGGCAAGCGCGGCAGGGGTATCGCAGCGGACAAGCTCACCTTTCTTTATAAACAGCACTTCGTTTGCAACACTTTCAACGTCGGTGACGATATGTGTCGAGAGCAAAATTATTCTGCCGTGCGCAAGCCTTGAAATGAGGTTGCGAAAACGTATGCGCTCCTGCGGATCAAGACCCGCTGTGGGCTCGTCAAGAATGATCATCTTCGGCTCGCCGATAACAGCCTGCGCAATGCCCAGCCGCTGTCTCATTCCGCCCGAAAAGCCGCCTATCTTTTTGTTTGCGCTGTCCGTAAGGTTTACGGTCTCAAGGGCGTTTTCAATACGCTTTTTATGCTCGCACCGAGGAATATTTTTCATAACGCATATGTACTTTAAAAACTCATCTGTACGAAAATTCGGATAGAAAATCGGGTACTGCGGCAGAAAGCCGAGCATGCCGAGATACTCTTTGCCCATTTTGTAAATGCTCTCGCCGTTTACTGTTATACTGCCGCTGTCGGGCTGAAGATTGCGCGTAAGGATATTTATAAGCGTGGTCTTGCCTGCCCCGTTCGGGCCGATAAGACCGTATATGCCGCCGCCAAGATGTGCCGTAAAATCTCTGAGAGCCTGCGTTTTGCCGTAAGACTTTGAAACGCCGTTTATTTCAAGCTGTATATCTTCCATAACCTTCACCGCCGTCAGTATTTTATAAGCAAGGTTCGCTCGCTGCTGCCCTTTGAAGTGGACAGAATAACGCTGCTGCTTTGCTCGTCTATGCTGTTTACCGTGATATAATCCGCAGCTTCGGCGTCGATAAAATATTCCTGCAAAAGCGCGCTTTTTTCTGTGTCGTACACGCGAATTTCTGTCGAAGAAAGCACCTCGCCAATGTAGCAGTCATTTATGGTAACGCAGTATTTGCCGCTTTGCGAAACGGTGACGTTCTGGCTTTCGTTTGCATGCTTAAAGCGCATATCACGCACTTCGCCGCCGATGTATATTTCAGCCGTGCCCGAGGCGGTCTCACCGAATTCAACGCTCATATCGTACACCACCGCGCCGCCGCCGAAGCTTTCCTCTACAAGCTCTCTTTGCTCGTCCTGCGCTGTGATACTGCCGTTTGAAATATCGAGAACGCCGTAGCATTTTTTGTATTCATCGCCAACGGGGTAAGAGCCTTTTATGAAAATGTGCGTATCGTCAAGCATGGCGACAAGCTCTATATCCGAGGGGTTGTCTTTGCTGTACGGAGCTGACAAACGCAGAAGCTGCTCCTCGCCGTTGAGGCTTGCGTCAGAGCGGTAGAGAATGTTCGTCATATCGACATTTTTTACATAATACATACTTTGCAGGTCGTCTGAAAAAATGACCGTTGCAACCTTGCTTTCAACTATGCTGCCGCCCTGCGGAAGCTGTGTTTCGGACAAAACAAAGTCGACAAAGCTAAGACGCTGCAAGGTGCTGTCGTACACCGCCGCGCTCATCGCGTTGCCATACCTGTCGTATGCTATGACAGCCATATTGCCGTCAAATGTTGTTTCTTTGAAAATATGACCCGACAAAGTCAGATCGCTTACCGGCACAGTATTCTTATCTTCAAACAGACCGAGATGTGCCTGACTGCCGACATAATAAATGCGCACTCCACCGTCAGAAAAAGCTCCGCTTTTCGCCTGCTCGGTAACATCGTATATTTTGCCTGCCTCATACTGCGAAATATCGCTGTTTTCCGCGGTATCTATCTGCTGATCCGCAGAACTTTCGGTGATACCGCTTTCATTTATATCAGATACGACCGATGAGCTCTGCGAAGAACCGCTGCCGCTTTCGTTCGAATGCTCGGAAGAAACATTGCCGTTACTGCAAGATGTGAGCATAAACGCCGCAAACGCAGCAATTATACAGTACTTTTTCATAGCTTTCAAATCTGTCACTCCTCAATGTATGTAATATTATCGCTTTTATAAAGCTCACGCTCCGCAGCTTTTGACGGAACAGCGATAAAGTACACAAAATCGTTGTTTTTCATACCTAGCTGCTGCGGCGTAAAAGTAACGGACGAGGTCATAAGCTCCTCGGTCTTTATATCCGCGTAAGGACAGCCGTCAAAGGCATTTTCAACTATTTTATGGTCAACATAGACCGAAACGCGGTAGGTGTCGCTCTCGCCGCCGTACAGAGAAAAAGTTATCTTATCATCGCCGCCGATGATATTGCCCTCTTTGCCGATATCGCAGCTGACAGTAAGGCTGTCAAGGCGGTTTCTGTATACGGTGCCGTCATCGTTCAAAATGAGCATTTCATCAATAAATTCCTGCGTCATAGGCTCTTGCGTGAATTTGTCAGAGACGTTCAAAGCGCTCTCGCCGCAGTCGGCATTAAGCACAAGGCTCTGCGTGCCGAAAGTTATTATGCGGTGGCTGTTGCCGTATGTTCTGTACTCGTCTTTTGCCACAAACGACGGAGAAAGCATTGCGCCGAACACCACGCTCTGAACGTCGCCCTTTTTGCCTGCAAGCGGCATAAATGTTATGTCTATCTCTTTGTGCTCTTTGGGTGAAAGTGTTATTATGTGCATATGATCGGTGTTTTCTTCGTATGTTATCTGTCGCGCCGCGCCGTTAGCGTACACCACTATGCCCACCTGCGTTTCGCTGTTTTCGTCGCCGTCAAGCGCGAGGCGAGCAGTTACGCAGCCGCCGTCATACACAAGACTGCTTTCGCCCTCGGGGTACTCTATACCGAAGCCGATGTTGGCTTTCTGGTTTGGCAGAACGTCGGTGTTGCTGTCAACATCGGGCACAGACTGAGCCGCGGTGGTCTCAGGCTTATACAGAGAAATCTCGCTGTCTTCGCCCCTGCCGCACGACGAAAGTATCATCGCTGCCGCAAAGGCAAAAATAATTATTTTCTTCAAGGCGTACACTCCTTTCCGAGGCGCGGTTTACTTTATTACCGTTGGCTATGCACACGACGTTTTTCGTCGCCTTTATGTATATTATACCAAAATACGGTTGAAAAGTCAACACAGAGGTAAAATAGTGAATATTGAGTGATGAATTGGAAAAGCCTCGGAGAGTGTCCTTACGTCTTGACCTACTGTCAAGCTGTCAACGTGTGGCTGAAATGACATAAATACATTGTCACAAACGCCGTATAAAAGCAAGACCCGAAAGACATAACCTTTCGGGTCAGGTAAAAATATAAATTCTATGTCAGGACATAAAAAGTCTTACTGCGGTACAGGAAACGACAAATCCCGTTATATCCGCCGCAACGGCGCAGATAAGAGTATGGCGGATATTCTTTACCTTGGCTGCCCCGTAATAAACAGCTACGGTATAGAATGTTGTTTCGGTGCTGCCCATAATAACGCTTGCCACTCTTCCCGCAAAGCTGTCGGGGTGATAATTTGCGATTATATCCTCATATACGGCGAGCGCGCCGCTGCCCGACAGAGGTCTCAGCAGCGTAAGCGGCAGGCATTGCGGAGGAAATCCCAAAGCCTTGACGGCGGGCGCAAACACATTTGTCATAAAGGCAACAGCGCCCGATGTATTCAACATAGCTATGCAGGTCATAAGTATTATAAGCGCGGGCAGGATATCAAAGCTGACCTTGATGTTTTCCGCAGCGCCGGCAAGGAACTCCTCAAATATATCGACCTTTTTATAGCAGCCGTACACGAATACTGCCGCAACTACTACCGGTATTATGTATGCGGTCAGCTTCATTATTCTTTCTCTCCTTTCCTCCCCCGCAGACTGTTGAGTATCAGCGTCAGCGTCACCCCTGCGGCAAGCGCGCACGCCGCTGAAAACAGTATTGACGGAAGCACGTCCAGAGGGGCTTTGCTGCCGTAACTAAGACGGAGCGTTGCCACGGTAGTCGGCAAAAGCTGTAATGAAGCTGTGTTCAGCACGACCAGCATTATCATATTGCCCGTCGCAGTACCGCGAGCGTTTTCCTCCGCTGAGAGGGCTTTCATAGCCTTTATACCGAGGGGAGTTGCGGCGTTGCCGAGCCCCATAAGGTTGGCTGAAATATTCATAACGATAGCCGAAAACGCTTCGCCGTTCTCATCTATACCCTTGAACAGCTTTTTTAGCAGGGGTCTGAAAAGCTTTCCTATCTTTTTGATAAGACCGCTCTTTTCTGCGACCCTCATAACTCCGCCCCAGAACGCCATAGCTCCGAGCAGCGTAAACGTAAGCGTAACAGCGTTTTCGGACGCAGACAATATAGCGGCGGTAAGCTCCTCTCCCTCCCCCTTAAATACGGCAAAAGCAAGGGATAAAACAGCGGATATCAACAGCAAATATTTAATAATATCCCCTTCTTTCACGATTTTACGGTGTGGCAAGTCCGTTGGAGCTTTTGCAATTTCTACTTGTTACTGTCATTTTTATAGTATATTTCTTAAAAAATGATATATAAATTCGACAAAAATACAGTTCTTATTTTATCGCTTTCGACAAAAAAGTCTATACACTATTGACATTTATTGTTACCTAATGTAGAATGATATTGTAGATTTTTATTGAATACAGGAGGAACATACTATGAAAGCAACAGGAATTACTCGTCAGATCGATGGACTCGGCAGAATAGTTTTGCCGAAAGAGCTTCGCAACACATTTGAGATCAACACAAACGACGCTCTTGAGATCTACACAGAAGATGATAAGATAATTCTTCGCAAGCTCCAGAGGACCTGCGTTTTCTGCGGCGGCAAAGAAGACACTATGGAATTCAGCGGCAAGGCTCTCTGCGAAAAGTGCCTTAACAGACTGATACAATTCCAAAGCGTTCTTACATCTAAGTAATTTACAGGACAAACATCAGAAGAACAGTCGGCAGAACGCTTTGCCGGCTGTTTTATTTATATGCAGGCTTATCCGTGCTTATTATAAAACCATATGCGGAAATTTAAAAATGCCGATGTACGGCAAGTACATCGGCACAGACATTTTACATAGTTTAAGATCATGTTTGTTATTGTGTTTATAAATTCTATCTCGGCTGACAAATAAGCCTTATTGCGGTGCGCTCTAATCCGTTTATTTCAACTACTGTGAATGCCGGAACGCACACCATATCAATTCCCATAGGTGCAAGGTATCCTCTAGCGATCGCCACCGCTTTTATAGCTTGATTGGCGGCTCCTGCGCCTACCGCCTGCACCTCGACTTCGTTATGTTCCTTAACGACACCGGTGATAGCGCCTGCGACAGAGTTAGGAACAGAACGAGCTGACACTTTCAGTATATCCATATAAACCTCCAATCTATTGGCAAATTTCGATCTGTTTATAGCTCTCGTTAATATTATAATATACCATTTGAGTACAATTTTCAAGGTCTAAGCGATGAATTTGTTAATTACCGCCAAATTAATCTCTCTATTTTGTTCGCTTTGCCTAATTTTTCATCAAAATCTATAACTACCGCATTAATGAAACACGGATTACGACTTTCTTCAAACCTTACCGGAAAATGAAGCCTTTGTTTATTTATGGCTATTGTGCTTTCAACGCCAAGCACAGACAGCTCAGCTCCCGTCATACCAACGTCGGTGATATACGCCGTATGCTCGGAAAGTATTGTTTCATCGGCGGTCTGAACGTGAGTATGCGTTCCGATAACGCCCGTCACCTTTCCTGCAAGATACTGACCCATAGCTTTTTTCTCCGAAGTTGCCTCTGCGTGAAAGTCCACAAATATATTAGGGGTATCTATCTGCGAAAGGATACCGTCTATACAGGTGAAAGGATTATCCAGAGCCTCCATATACACGACGCCCTGAAGATTTATCACCGCAATACTGAAATGCCCCATATCAAGCACAGTCCAGCCGTGACCTATCACGCCCTCGGGGTAATTGGCAGGGCGGAGCAGTCTCTCATTCAGATCGTACATCTCAACGCACTCCCTGCGCTTGAAGCAATGGTTGCCTGTTGTGATGATGTCCACTCCCATACCGAAAAGCTGCATCATCGACGGTTTTGTTATACCGTTGCCGTTGGCGGAATTTTCCCCGTTCACGACAAGGATATCTACTTTGTATTCATTTCTTATACTGTATATATGCTTTTCCAGAAAGTCGCAGCCATTCCGTCCTACGACATCGCCGACAAACATTATTCTCATTATATCCCCTCCCCGTGTGGTACAAATTCGCGCCTATGTTTTAATTAGATATACAAAAAGGCTGCCGTACATTATTATGTATAGCAGCCTTGATGAAAAAATACTTGGTATACTGCGGTCATCATTGTGCTCTGCCAATGCCGATAGCTTTGAGGTTGTTCTCTATGAGCCAGCCCTTTGAAGCAGGCACTATCTTTTCAAGCGCCTTGCGGACGGTCTCATCGCTGAACATACCCGTTGCCTCGAGAACCTTGCCGAGCAATATTATATTCGCTCCCTTGGGGAGTTCATTTTCAGTCTCAAGCTGTGTAGCCTGAACATAGTAGCAGTCGATATCCTTTCTGTCGGAAACGCTTTCTACAAGAGTAGAATCCACGAAAGCCTTACCGCCTGCCTTTACCTTGCCGATAAACTTATCGAACGAGGGTTGGTTAAGAGCTATGAAAACATTCGGCTCTGTAACAAGGGGTGAACCTATGGGGTCGTCAGATATACACACCGAGCAGTTGCAAGTACCGCCTCTCATCTCGGGGCCGTATGACGGCAGCCACGATACTTCCTTGTTCTCCATAAGCGCACAGTAAGCGAGGAGTTTTCCTGCGAAAAGCACGCCCTGTCCACCGAAGCCTGCAAGCAATATATTATAGTTCATTACTTGTTACCTCCCTCTGTAATATCCTTATACACGCCCAGAGGATAGTAAGGTATCATTTCTTCTCTGAGTCTTTCGAGAGCCTTTATAGGCGTCATACCCCAGTTGGTAGGGCAGGTCGAAAGCACTTCAACGAGCGAGAAGCCTTTCTTGTCGCGCTGATTCTCAAATGCCTTTCTTATGGCGTTCTTAGCCTCTCTGATATGCGGAACGCTGTCTACTGCAACTCTCTGTGCGAGGGCGGTGCCGGTAAGCGTTGCGAGCATTTCGGAAACTCTTACGGGGTAGCCTGCAAGCTGCGGGTCACGACCGTAAGGGGTGGTCTGCGTTACCTGACCGGGTATGGTGGTAGGCGCCATCTGACCGCCTGTCATTCCGTATATCGTATTATTGATAAAGATAACGACTATATTCTCGCCTCTTGTAGCGGCGTGAACGGTCTCGGCAGTACCGATAGCGGCGAGGTCACCGTCACCCTGATATGTAAACACGAACTTATCGGGGTTGGTTCTCTTAACGCCCGTAGCAACTGCGGGAGCTCTTCCGTGAGGAGCCTCTATCATATCGCAGTTAAAATAGTTATAAGCCATTACCGAGCAGCCAACGGGGCAAATTCCCACGGTATCGCCCTCGATACCCATTTCATCTATTACTTCAGCCACAAGTCTGTGGACAATGCCGTGAGTACAGCCCGGGCAGTAATGGAGCGGGACGTCGCACAGCGCCTTAGGTCTTTCAAATACGACAGCCATTAGTTATTACCTCCCATTGCTTTTATCTTTTCAAGCACTTCGGCAGGCGTGGGTATAACTCCGCCTGTTCTTCCGAAGAACTCAACGGGCTTAGCGCAGCTCAGCGCAAGCTTGATATCGTCTACCATCTGACCCATAGACATTTCTACGGACAGCACCTTTGAAGCATTTGCGCAGGCCTTCTGCACTTCCTTTTCGGGGAACGGCCACAGAGTCTTAGGTCTGAACATACCTACCTTTATGCCCTGCTCTCTTGCATCATTCACGGCGCTCTTAACAACTCTTGCAGTCGCGCCAAAAGCGCATACTACGATGTCAGCGTCCTCGGTAAGATAAAGCTCCGCGTCGGTCTCCTTTTCCTTGATAACGTCATATCTTGCAAATCTGTCAACAACGGTCTTTTCAAGCTCCTCGGGGGTCAGGTAGAGAGAATTTATGATATGATGCTCTCTCTTGTTCTTATGGCCGTCAGCAGCCCAGCCCGACTTATCGGGCATTTCGACAGCTATCTCGGGGAAAGTAACGGGTTCCATCATCTGACCAAGAAGTCCGTCCGCCAAAATCATAGCAGGCATACGGTACTCATCAGCCTTATTGAAAGCCTTTACGACCATATCTACCATTTCCTGAACGGAAGCAGGTGCAAACACGAGCAGGTGGAAATCTCCGTGACCCAGACCCTTTGTAGCCTGCCAGTAGTCAGCCTGAGAGGGCTGTATGCCGCCCAGACCCGGGCCGCCTCTTTCAACGTTTATTATAACGCACGGCAGGTCTGAACCTGCTATGTAAGATATACCCTCGCTTTTAAGTGAAATTCCGGGCGAAGAAGAAGAGGTCATCGCTCTTACGCCTGTTGAGGCTGCGCCGAGCACCATATTTATAGCGGCTATCTCGGACTCCGCCTGCAAAAACACTCCACCGTTTTTCTGCATATTCTTTGCCATATATGCTGCAAGCTCTGTCTGGGGCGTTATCGGGTAACCGAAGAAGCATTTACAGCCTGCACGCATAGCGGCTTCCGCAAGCGCTTCATTGCCCTTCATCAAATTCTTTTCCAAAGTTCTAAACTCCCTTCCAATTCGTTTGTCTTACTTTTCGACCGTTATACAGCAGTCGGGACACATCATCGCGCACATTGCACAGCCGATGCAGGCATTCTCGTCGATACATTCGGCGGTAAAGTATCCCGCCTTGTTACGCTTTTCCTTATTGATCTCAATGATCTTTTTGGGACAAGCATTGGCACAAAGTCCGCAGCCCTTACAGCGTTCGGCTCTTACAGTCATCTTTGCCATTACACTCTATCTCCTTTCATCATTACATCAATGTTACACGGTCTTTACTTTTCCCATATCGGCTTTACGAGGACGTTCACGCTTTTAAAGCGGCTGCTGTCCATACCCAGCCTTGCGGGTGCGGTAGTAAAAACTATCGGCAGACTGACTCTTTCCGAAAGCTCTTTTGCATAGTCCAAAGAGCTTTCGACCGTTTCGGCAGAAGTTTCGCTGCCCAGATTTGAATTATTTATGATACCCGTATGCTTCATATGCGAGGCGGCTTCTATTTTATACATAAGCTCCTCTGCTTCATGCGGCTCACGGGTCATATACCTGTAACGATTTATCACATACAGCATTTCAAGGTCGCCGCAGTTATTCAGCGGCTCCGAAAATCTTCCCAGCGCTACCGCTCCGTCGTCGTCTCCTCCGACGTCCACGATAAGATGTACATCGCCTCCCGACGCTATCCTTTCCAGATCGAAATTCAGCGCGGGTATATCCAGATTTGTATTCGCATATGAGGGAGCAATAAGCTCTATCCCCTTTTGCGAGAACATATCCTTAAGATCGGCTGTTCTGAAATACGGATTTACTATATCAAGATCGACCACAGTTACCTTTTCGCCGTTTTCCGCCGCCTCCAGCGCCAGATTTGCCGAAATATTCGTTTTACCGCTGCCGTAGTGACCTGTTATCACGGTGACCTTATGCACTGTTCTATCAGCCTTTCGTTTATCTAAATACGCTCACATATACAATATGTAAGATACGCACATACATATATTATATCACACTTTATTTACGATTGCAAGCGGGCCTTTTTGGAAACGCTTATTCATCGTAATCATCATAATCGTCGTCATCGTAATCGTCATCGTCGTAATACTTTGCCCTGCTGCGTTTTCTGTTCCTGCGGAACGCTATTATAGCCGCAAATATCAGCACATACACCAGCACCGCTCCGACTGCCACTATGATAGCTATTTTCATAGCGACGGAATCCTTGAACGACGCCGCGACCTTTACATCGGATTTTATCTCATCGCGCTCGACAGCCGATGTAGCTATCAGGTCTATCTTTGCGATAGTCTGACCGTCATAAGTAAGCTCGACCGACCCCAACACCTGTCCTGTTATTACGGGTGCAACGACGCTTTGATTGAGCGTTATTTTCTGTTTTATCTGCGTTTTGCTCACATCGGTCGGCCACAGCTGAGAATATGACATAGACGGCTTAACATTTACATGGTCTGCATTTTTGCCGTACTCAACGGGTACCTCTCCCATTTCGGAAGCGGAATCGAGGATAGTAGTATATTCAAGCGTATTGAACGCCCACTCATAGAGCGTCTGATGGTCAATACAGTTATACATAACGTCGTTGCCCTCAGCATCGACTGCGGGAGCGCCCATCGAAACTATCAGATAATTGTATCCGTTTCTTGATGCCGTGGAAGCAAGACATCTACCTGCCGCATCGAGATAACCTGTCTTTATGCCGTGAGCAAATCTGTAATAATACTCCGAGCCCTCCATGAGTAGCTTATTCGATGTGATGAGGTGAGTACCCTCGGGGTGGTCGGGAGTTGCAGGCATATCGTATTCCGCCTGGTCGCATATCTCCATGAAGATATCGTATCTGTCGATGACATACTTACACAACAGCGCGATATCCTCGCAGGTGGTATAATTGTTTTCCGCAAAAAGTCCGTGCGCATTGGAATAATGTGTATTTTTCATACCTATCTCAGCGGCTTTGAGGTTCATTTTCTCAACGAAAGCCTCTATACTTCCGCACATATCTATGGCAAGGATATTTGCCGCCTCACAAGCCGACGGCACCATGAGCGCACACAGCAGGTCATAGTAGTTTACAGTCTCACCGCGCTTTATATCGGCATTTGAACAGCCCGTGCCGTCAAGCTCGTTAAAAGCGTCATAACCGCCGTTCGCGCTTTTGGCAAGCAAGGTCTCCTTATCGCCGTTGTTAGCTTCCAGCACCAGCAGGCAGGTCATTATCTTGGTAAGCGAAGCGGGAACGCGCTGCTTATCGGCATTTTTTGAATACACGACGTCTCCCGTATCCAGACTTATCATATACACCGAGTCGGAATATATTTCCAACTCATTGTCAAAGCTGAGAGCTTCAGCTTCAAGCTGAGCCTTCGGCACGAACGAAACAGCCAGCGTAACAGCCATGACCGCCGCCGATACAGCCGATATTAGCCTCTTTCCAAAAGTTCTTATCATTTTATCATTCTCCTTATCAAATGATATCAAATATATATCTGTTGCCTTCCTTGCGCGCTAACTTAGCGATATTAAGGTAAACAAGCATATTTATCACACGTCTTGCAGTACCGGTATCGGTATTTGCGAGCTTTGCGAAGTCCTTGCAGGAAAATTCGCCTTTCAGTCCTTCGGGAATGAACTGCCGATAATCGTCAACACAGTCAAAGGATATCTCCTCTATCAGCGAGACAGGTATCCTGTCACAGCGGGTAGAACCTTTTTTGGGGTCGCGCCTGCTGCGTTTGCCGTT
The DNA here is from genome assembly GCA_947631995.1 of uncultured Clostridia bacterium. GTDB lineage: Bacteria > Bacillota > Clostridia > Oscillospirales > Ruminococcaceae > UBA7477. The sequence continues at coordinate 37,105 of CANRNT010000004.1, forward strand.
GAGAAAACGTATCTCCTCAAGCTCCAGCATACACAGCCTGAGATGAAATCTCGGATTATCCAGCGCGTAGCGTATAACATAAAGCTCTCTGGCGCAGTCGTACATCGTAAGCCTTTTGGGCGACTTGCGCCGCTGTGTAAGCTCTCCCGTTGCGGGGTCGAGCCAACTGAGATACTTTACCGCCGCCATAGGATAAACTACCGTAACATCGCAGTATTCAAGAAATACATCGAGCTTTTTTATCAGCTTGCCGAAATTCGCGGTCTGTATCTCTATTATGCCATTCTCGCCGACTATATCAGCTACAAAGCTGCCGACCTTTATCTCCTGATTGTCTCCATACGGCTCGTAATAATTTTTCAGCAAGGCATGGAGCGTTTTTTTGCCGAGCGTACCAATGCCGCCCGTTACTCTTTCGCCGCCCATGACCTTTTCACAGGCTGCGGCAAACTCTTCTTTGCCCATGTCAGCGTTTTCTATCCTGCTGTATCAGTATCTTTATGGCTTCTACGGCGCACTCTATCGCTCTTGTGGAGTCATAAGTGATATTATCCTCAAGCCCCTGCTTTGAGCGTTCAACGTTCCAAAGCGCTGTGAACACCGCTCCCCTGCGCTTTTTATGTGCGGTACACACAGCGAACACCGCCGCGCTTTCCATTTCACTCGTAAGGCAGCCGCAGCGCAGATAACCGTCCCACCTCTGCATTATATCTGCCGAAACAGGCGACGACTGCGGTTCTACCTCTCCGTAGAAGCTGTCCTTTGAGTGGACTACGCCTATATGGTATCTGTTGCCCACTTTTTCTGAAGATGTTTTCTCGGCAGCCTGTTTGAGCGCTTCAACTACCTCGAAGCTTGCGGTGCAGGGGTAATCTTTGGGGAGATACTCATACGAAGTTCCCTCGCCCCTCACGGACGCAAGCGCAATTACAAGGTCGCCGCCCGAAACTTCGATATCCATGCCGCCGCTCGTGCCAATGCGTATAAAGGTATCCGCGCCGCATTTTATAAGCTCCTCAACGGCTATTGCAGCCGACGGACCTCCTATTCCTGTTGAGCAGACGGTGACTTTTTCGCCGTCAAGCGTACCCGTATACACATTGTACTCGCGGTTGCACGCCACCTGCTTTGCGTTTTGCAGATACTGAGCTATCTTTGGTACTCTGCCGGGGTCGCCGGGCAGTATAACATACCTGCCGACCTCCTCGGGCAGCGTTTGTATATGGAATTGTCTTTCGCCGTCCATTATGCTTGCCATAAAAGCACCTCTTACTTATCCATTTTCATGGAGATGTCAAAAGCCTTTACCGAATGTGTCAGCGCGCCGAGAGAGATGATGTCAACGCCCGTTTGCGCTATTGCCTTTATATTCTCCTCGGTAACATTGCCAGAAGCCTCCAAAAGGCTCCTGCCGTTTGTTATCTCAACGGCTTTTTTCATATCGTCAACGCTCATATTATCGAGCATTATTATCTCTACATTAAGTGAGAGCGCCTCTTTGAGCTGCTCTAAGTTCCCTACCTCGACTTCTATCTTGGTGGTATGACCCATTTGCTCGCGCAGCTTGTTTACTGCCGCGGTTATCGAGCCGTAGGCGTCAATATGTGTATCTTTGAGCATAGCGCAGTCGGAGAGGTTATATCTGTGGTTCTTGCCGCCGCCGACTGTTACGGCATACTTTTGCAGTACCCTCAGCCCCGGAAGTGTTTTTCTTGTATCTGCGATACTTGCCTTTGTGCCCTCGACCAGCTTTACGCACCTGTTTGTCGCAGTGGCAATACCCGACATATGCTGGATAATGTTGAGAGCCGTTCTTTCGCCTTTGAGCAGGGCGCGCGTTTTTGCTGTGAACCTTACAATGATATCGCCCTTTTTAACGCTTTCGCCGTCGTGAATATATATCTCGCTTTTGGCTTCGCTGTCGAGCAGCTCAAACACTCTTGCGGCTATATCAACACCGCACAAAATGCCGTCCGCTTTGGCTACATAGCGCGCGGTAGAAACGCTGTTTTCTTCAACAAGATAATCTGTCGAAACATCGACATAGTTTATATCCTCCAAAAGGGCGGTCTTTATAATATCGTCTGTCTGGAACTGCATAAGGCGCATAACACATACCTCCGTATCGATCATTTCCGTTTAAGTTTATCTACAAACTTTTCTATTACCCAGAATATCAGCCTTATCCACAGCGTACACGCTGTTACGGCGCAAAAGCAAAGCGTTCTGTTATCTATACTGCCGTTGAGCCGCGCTATGCTTCCGAAGCACTCGGCTATGTAGGCGGGTATCGCCACCGCAAACAGAGCCGTACTGAATTTGCTTATTACATTATCGCTTTTATATGTTCTTACATAGAAAAATTTTTCAATGCCGACTTCAAGAAAGCAGGAAACATATCCCGCAAGAGCATAAGCAGCCCATTGTCCGTAAAATTCCTCTGCTATAAGGTACGCGCACAGTATATGCCACACCATTGACACTACGAACACGGCGAAGTAATAGAATTTTCTTTTACCTGACATTATTTCGCGTTATCTCAGCGTTTTCGCTGGCTATAGCCTTTGTTTCCTTGAGTATTATGAACGCGACCGTTGCAAGGCTTCTCGCCTCTACATAGTCCTTATCCACTTTGAAATTTCCCTTATCGAGAAAATCCTTTATCTCTTTTACCCTGTCATATCCCTCGAATATCGCTTTCACGTTCGGCATTACAAAGTAAGCCTTCTGCATTATGGCTCGTATCTCGGTACGCAGACCTTTTGGAATATGAGGAGCGTCGGGATCGTGCGCAAAGCAGTCCTGCGGATCAAAGTTCTTGCTGAAGCGTCTGCCGTTTATCTGCATTGCCGCTCTTCTCGAGAAAACCAAAGCTTCAAGCAGAGAATTTGAAGCAAGTCTGTTGTTTCCGTGAACTCCCGTATGCGAACACTCTCCGCAGGCGTAAAGACCGTCTATCGACGTCTGCGAATGGCTGTCAACGTTTATGCCGCCCATAAGGTAATGCTGGCACGGGAATATCGGCACTAAGTCTTTCGTCATATCATAGCCCGCTTCTAGCAGATTTGAATATATCATAGGGAAACGTTTTTTGATAAACTCGGGGTCTTTATGGGTGATGTCGATATAAAAATCGTCGCTGCCCGTTTTCTTGGCTTCAAATATTATAGAATGTGACACCACATCTCTCGGGGCAAGCTCCAGACGTCTGTCATAGTCCTGCATAAAGCGTTCCTTATTGCAGTTGCGCAGATATGCGCCCTCTCCCCTTACAGCTTCGGATATCAAAAAGCACTCTCTGGTCTTTCTGTTGTTGAAGGCCGTGGGGTGAAACTGTATATAGCTCAGGTTTTTTATGACCGCTCCCATACTGTATGCAAAGGCGATACCGTCGCCCGTAGCGATAGCGGAGTTTGTAGTGAACTCATACACCCTGCCTATGCCTCCCGTTGCAAGGACGGCATACTGCGAAGCGTATGTTTTATATTCCCCGCCGCGGAGTATATCGAACACAAAGCCGCCGTTTATCCTCTTTATGCCGCACAGCAGCGCGTTATCAAGGATATCAACGTTTTCAAGACCTTTGACGACCTCTTGCAGCTTCGTCACTATCTCATGACCCGTAGCGTCGGCATGGTGGAATATCCTGTGTCTGCCGTGACCGCCCTCCAACGTTCTGTGATAATCGCCGTCAGGAGTTTTATCAAACTCAACGCCGTATTCTATCAGACGCTCTATATCTATCTTAGCCTCGTTAACGAGTATATCGGTAGTTATGGGATTGTTCTCAAATCCGCCCGCCACGAAAGTATCATGCTCGTGAAGCTCGGGGCTGTCGTTAGGAGAATTATACACTCCTGCGATACCTCCCTGCGCCAGATCGGAATTACAAAGCTGGAGATCCCCCTTGCATATCATCAGCACCTTCAACTCTCTTGAAAGATTAATGACCGCAGACAGTCCTGCCGCTCCCGCGCCCACAACAACGACGTCATATTTTTCCATAAAAGCCACTCCGTTCTGCCGTTTGTCAACGGTATACAATGCGTAAAATACATAAGATTATTTTCACATTTCTATTATACAACATTTTGTCCTGAATTTCTATAGTGTTTTGATATATTTTAAATGAATAATTTCTATTCAAACTGTTTAGAATACATAAAAAATATTCTGTTTTGCACAAAAACCCCTTTACAAAACGAAAAAAAAGGATTATAATATTAACAAATATATCTTGATGAAAGGGGGAGAAGATTTTGGAGCAGCTTGAAAAATACTTTCCTATCGGAAACACTATCGCACCGATCTCGAAGGACAACGTTATGTCGCTCGTTATAGCTATAATAATCTATGTAGTTATAGGCGCAGTTATCGGAGTGCTTATCGGAGTGCTTGCAAAGATACCCGTGCTCGGCATAATATTCGGAATAGTTGGAACTCTTATCGGCATTTACGTTCTTTGCGGTATAGTGCTATCCATAGTAAAATTTGTGAAATGACCGGAACGACATCGGCGAGCCGCTGACACAAAAGCGGCTCGTTTTTACTGTCGGCATATTTTCTGCAAAAATGCGAAAGGATAATTATTTGGATATACACGATAACATCGAAAACAAAACAAGGGTCATAACGGTATGCGTAGATACGGGCGAATTTGACGCAGAGCGTTCCACAGACGAGCTGTGCGAGCTGGTAGATACCGCAGGCGGAGAGGTCGCCGCGAGCATAATACAAAAGCGTCCCTCTTTCGACGCCGCGACCTGCATAGGCTCGGGCAGACTGGAGGAGCTGGCTGAGCTTTGCAGCTCGCTCGAAGCCGATATGATAGTATTCGACCACGAGCTGACCGCGACGCAGATACGCAACATAGAGAGCGTTTGCGGCGTTTTCACCATTGACCGCACAATGCTGATACTCGATATATTCGCACAGCGCGCTGTAACGCACGAGGGGCGTTTGCAGGTAGAGCTTGCGCAGAACAAATACCGTCTTGCAAGGCTGACGGGAATGGGCGTTAAGCTGTCGCGGCTTGGCGGAGGTATCGGCACGAGAGGCCCCGGCGAAAGCAAGCTGGAGGTTGACAAACGTCACATAAGGGCGCGGATACAGACCCTTTCACGCGAACTCAAAGAAATAGAAAAGCGCAGGGCTTTGCTTCGCGGCAAACGAAAGAAAGACGGCGTTCTGACCTGCGCGATAGTCGGTTACACAAACGCGGGAAAATCAACGCTTCTCAACACGCTTACAAAAGCAGGCGTTCTTGCGGAGGATAAGCTGTTCGCAACTCTGGAAACCACTTCCCGCGCGATAGAGCTTCCCGACGGCAGGAGCGTAACGCTGATAGACACCGTAGGGCTTATAAGCAGACTTCCTCATCATCTGGTGGAGGCTTTTCATTCAACTCTGGAAGAAGCCGCGTCGGCGGACGTTATAATACATCTGTGCGACGCTTCCGCCGAGGACTGCGCCGAGCAGGCAAACGTAACGCTGTCGCTGCTCAATGAGCTTGGCTGCGGCGGCATACCGATAGTGACTGTGCTGAACAAATGCGACCTGCCCGAGGCGGGAGACGCTTCGATCTTCGCCGACAGAGATGACGTTATAAGGATCTCGGCAAAGTACGGCAGCGGTATAGACGCAATGCTCGGCGCATTGGCAAAGGCTCTCAGACCTACGGCGCAGCGTATAAAGCTTTTATTACCTTACGACAAGAGCGGACTTGTGAACAAGATATTGACGGGAGACGGCAAAATATTTTCACAGGAATACACGGACGGCGGCATTTTGCTCGACGCTCTGGTGGACAACACGATACTGTATATTTTTGAAAGCTTCAGGATCTGAAATTTTCTTGGATACAGAGTATCACAACTATATGAACATTATTATGAAAGCAACTAAATTTATTTTTACGGCAGCAATAGCGTCGGCAGCCATACTGCTGACGTCCTGCGCAAGCTCTGATACAAGCGTTTCGGCAGAGACGCAGGAGCAGTACACGACAACGCAGACAACGACCTCCGCTTCCGTATCTGTTACGTCTGCGGCAGCGACATCAAAAAAGAAAGTTACAACAACTACCGCTGCCACCGAGCAGACTACCGTGACCGAGGAGACCACTACGGTCTTGGAAACTACCGCCGCGCCCGTCACAGAGCCGCCGCGTACAGAAGCACAGCCCGTATATGCGCCCTCATACGAGCAGACTGCGGAGTATTTCATACCCAACTTTCCGATAATATACCAGTCGCCCGAATTGCCCACAGGCTGCGAGATAACCGCCGCCACTATGCTTTTGCGATATTACGGTTACGGAGCCGACAAGGTGACTATGGCAAGAAATTACCTGCCCACGCTTTATGATACGGGTTATCATTACGGCAGCGACGGCAGGTTATACGGAAACGATATGGAGAGCTATTTTATCGGCGACCCTTTCTCCTCTCAAGGTATAATTTGCGGGGTGACAGCGATACATACTGCGATAACCAACTATTTTTCAGACACGGGCGTATCCGCGGCAGTACAAAACATAACAGGGACGTCTTTGGACGATGTTTACGGACTTATAAAGTCCGGCACGCCTGTAATGGTATGGGTGACCGTTGGTATGCGGGACAGATGGTCGAAAAGCGGTTGGTATCGTGATGACGGCGCATACATGGAATATGACAGGAACGATCACGCCGCCGTGCTTATCGGATACAGCGGTGACCGCGTATTCCTTGCCGACCCGATAGCGGGAAACGTATCCTACGGCAGGGCGCAGTTTGAAAAGATATTTACCGAAAGAGGAAACAAATGCCTCATCATAAACTAAAACAACACCGCACAATGTTCGTTGTGCGGTGCAGCTTATATAAGGCTTTGTATATATATCATCAGCGGCATTGTGACTACCGATAAGACGGTAGTCAGCGCAAAAAGCTGTGACGCAGCCTCGGCGTTCTTCCCGAAACGTATGGACATCATAGTGCCCATTGTTGCGGTGGGGCAAGAGAACGCGAGTATCGTTGTGAGCAGGGCGGTCTCGCTTACCCCGAGAAAACGGAATATCCATGTCAGCAAGAACACCAGAACGAGAGGTATTATCACGAGCCTTACGGCGCAGGTGCGGTACAGCCTGACATTTTTTATAGCCTTCAGAAGATTTGACTGCGATATTGATACGCCTGCTATTATCATGGCAAGGGGCGCGACTGTATCTTTCATAGACACCATGGCGCTCATGACTACGTCAGGGTACTCAAAGCGGACGGCAAAGAGTATCATGCCCAGAAATGTAGCGATTATTGAGGGGTTCAGCAGGACTTTTTTAATGGATATCTCTTTTTTGTCGCCCGTTATCATGTACACGCCGTGCGTCCAGACAAGTATCATAAACGCCGAATGAAACGCGGTTATGTAGAAAACGCCCTCAGCGCCGAAAAGCGCGTCTGCTAGCGGTATGCCCATAAAGCCGCAGTTGGTATATATAGCCGAAAATCTTTCTATTATATAGTCGGGGTCTTCTTTGCCTGTAATGCCCTTTTTGCGTATCAAAAGGCAGGCAAGGGCGATAACTGCAACGAACCCGAGAAAGCTTATGCCGAGCGTTATGAAAAGCCCTTTGAGAAGCTTCATTGAAAAATCCTGACAGAAGGAAACAAGTATCATCATCGGGGTGAATACATACATCACGACGTTGGTTATGCTTTTGTTGCCGATATCGGTGATAAGCTTGCATTTATAGCTTATTACGCCTGCCGCAAGAAATATCAGCATTACGACCACTTTCTGAAAAAGCAGCCACGCAAGTTCCATGTCTCATCACCCTTTTCATAATGTAATCAAATTGTCATAAATTGTAACGGAATTGTTGTTGCGTTATGCGGAAAAATGAGTATAATAAAGAGTGAAGAGTAATTATACTCGTTTCATCCTCTCCAAATATAAATTGTTTTATTTAAAGGACTGCTTTATGTAGTCCTTTTTTCTTTGTATTTTTATGCCTTTATGCGCCGTAGGAAGCGAGGTAATCGCGCATTTTGCCGAGGTATTCCCCGCCCTCTATAACGCCATCCTCGATAGCTTTTATAATATCCTTGACGGTAACTATCGGATACACCTTAACGCCGAACTCGTCGTATGCGTCCTGAACTGCACTTTTATCGCTGCCGAGGGCTTTTTCCATTCTGTCAACGGTAATTATCATGGCGGTTATATCAACGTTTGCCGCGCCTTTCAGCTTTGGCAGAACCTCTCTCAGCGCCTTGCCCGAGGTCATAACGTCTTCTATAATGACCACCTTATCGCCGTCGCTAAGCTGTGCGCCGACGAACATTCCGCCCTCGCCGTGGTCTTTGACCTCCTTGCGGTCAAAGCAATAGCTGGCGTCTATGCCGTACTTATTATAAAGAGCGACCGAAGCGGCGGTCGCGAGGGGTATGCCCTTATAGGCAGGGCCGAAAAGCGTTTGCACTTCTATATTGTTCTCGTGGATACAGTCGGCATAAAACTCGCCCAGTCTTGCAAGCTGCGCGCCTGTTTTATAGTTGCCCGCGTTCATAAAATACGGCGCGATCCGTCCGCTTTTCAGCGTAAACTCGCCGAACATCAGAACGCCGCTGTCTACCATAAACTTTATGAATTTTTCCTTGTAAGAAAGCTCTTGCATACTAAAACACCCTTTGCAAAATTTTATTATACTTATTATAACACAAGGCAAGTCATTTTGCAAGCACATATTATCACGGTCGGTTTGCTTTCGGTACTGCTCTTTCCGCGGCGCAGCCGCTTGCCGCCGCAGGCGGCAAGCATGGGCGGCGAAGCCGCCCTTAGTCCCGTTTCCGCAGGAAACGGACGGCTGCGCCTGCACAAACGTTGTGTTATTCGCCAAAACACGTTAGCATATGCTAACTACATTTTGTGCGACCGTACAAAATTTTCCCTCCGCGATACCTTTTTGTTGACTTTTCTTTTTTACGGGTGTATATTTATATTAGAGTTAGTTGAGGCTAACCAAAACGATAAGGAGTGATATTTATGCCTCTTACACTTGCACAGACAGGCACAAGCTGCGTTATAAAAAAGATAGGCGGCAACCCGGATACACGAAAGTTTCTTGAAAGCTTGGGGTTCGTTGTCGGCGGCACGGTGACGATAGTGAGCGAAGTTGGTGGAAATGTCATCGTAAGCGTTAAGGATAGCCGCGTTGCCGTTTCAAAAGAAATGGCGATAAAGATAATGATATAACAGATATAAAGGGAGGTAATTTTATGCCGACACTTAAAGAAGCGAAGATCGGCGACACCGTCAGAGTGAAAAAGCTTGGCGGCGAGGGCGCGGTAAAGCGCAGGATAATGGACATGGGCATAACCAAAGGCGTGAGCGTTTACGTTCGCAAGGTAGCACCGCTGGGCGACCCCATTGAAGTTACCGTGCGCGGCTACGAGCTTTCTCTTCGCAAGGCGGACGCCGAAAGCATTGAAGTTGAATGACTTATTTTTTTGCGGTACGAGTTAGCGTATGCTAACAACAATTTTGAAAGGACTGATATTATGGCGATAAAAATAGCTCTTGCAGGAAACCCGAACACCGGCAAGACTACGCTTTTCAACGCGCTTACGGGCATGAATCAGTACGTAGGCAACTGGCCGGGCGTTACTGTGGAAAAGAAAGAGGGCAAGCTGAAAGGTCACGAGGACGTTACGCTCACCGACCTGCCGGGTATCTACTCGCTCTCCCCTTACACGCTGGAGGAGGTCGTGGCGAGAAATTATCTTATAGAGGAAAAGCCCGACGCGATACTTAACATTATAGACGGCACGAACCTTGAGCGAAATCTGTATCTGACAACACAGCTTCTTGAGCTTGGCATACCTGTCGTTGCGGCGGTGAATATGATAGATATCGTTCGCAAAAACGGCGACAAGATCGACATAAAAAAGCTCTCACAGAGGCTTGGCTGCAAGGTGGTCGAAATATCGGCACTGAAAGGCACAGGCGTTTCGGCGGCGGCTGATATGGCTGTAGAAGAGGCGCAAACGGGTAAAGCAAAGCCCTCTACAAAAGATTTTTCGGAAAGCATTGAAAACGCTATATCGCGCATTGAGAGCATATGCCTTGGCGGCATGGAGGAAAACATTCGCCGCTGGTACGCTGTAAAGCTGTTTGAGCGCGACGAAAAGGTAATGGAGGGTATGCAGCTTAGCAAAGCTGACCTTGAAAGCATAGAGAGCTGCATTTCAGACGTTGAACAGCAGCTTGACGACGACTCTCAGAGCATTATAACAAACGAGAGATACACATACATAGGCTCGATAACGGGCGCGTGCCTTAAAAAGAAGAGCGCAGGCGCGGCGACCGTTTCCGACAAGATAGACAAGATAGTTACCAACAGATTTTTGGGTCTGCCGATATTTGCGCTTGTGATGTTCATAGTTTACTATGTTTCAATGGTGACGGTAGGCTCGGCGGCGACAGACTGGGCAAACGACGGGCTTTTCGGCGACGGCTGGCACCTGCTTGGTATAGGCTCTGCTGCTTACGAAGAAGCCGCAGAAGAATACGGCGACAGCGGTGCGATAATAAGCGGATTTATTGCAAAGGCGCAAGACGACGGCAAGGACGTTTCTGCGATAGAAAGCGCGGTTGACGCCGAGGCTGAGGGTTACAGCGCAGAGGGAGCAAACAAGGCTCTGAGCGAACTGGCGGCGATGTTTACAGAAGCTGACACGGCGGTAGTAACGCTGCAAGACGAGGAAACTTTGCAGACGGAAGACACTACTTTCACGGGGGCTGACCTTGCAGGAGCTGTTTCGCTTTACGCAAAATACGGCGGCGCGCCCGACCCGGCAAATTACGGCGTATGGGTGCCGGGAATACCCGTACTCATTGAAAGCGGACTTGACGCGATAAACTGCGCAGAGTGGCTGAAAGGTCTTGTGCTGGACGGAATAGTTGCAGGCGTTGGCGCGGTACTGGGATTTGTGCCGCAAATGCTTGTACTGTTCATATTCCTTGCATTTTTGGAAGCGTGCGGCTACATGGCGCGAATAGCATTCGTTATGGACAGGATATTCAGAAAATTCGGACTTTCGGGCAAGAGCTTCATACCCATGCTCATAGGCACAGGCTGCGGCGTACCGGGCATTATGGCAAGCCGCACGATAGAAAACGAGCGCGACCGCCGCATGACGATAATGACTACCACATTTATCCCCTGCGGTGCGAAAGTGCCTTTCATAGGCATGATAGCAGGAGCGCTGTTCGGCGGCTCACCTTGGGTGGCAACTTCTTCATACTTCATAGGCGTAGCGGCGATAATAATTTCGGGAATAATCCTCAAAAAGACAAAGCCGTTCTCGGGCGACCCTGCACCGTTCGTTATGGAGCTTCCTGCTTATCATATGCCTACGGTTTCAAACGTACTTCGCTCGATGTGGGAGAGAGGCTGGTCGTTCATAAAGAGGGCAGGAACTATAATACTTCTCTCTACGATACTTGTATGGTTCACGTCGTTCTTTGGCTTTGTTGACGGCAGCTTCCGTATGCTCAGCGAGGACGAAATGCAGCACAGCATACTCGCATACATCGGCAGCGCGTTCGCGTGGGTATTCAAGCCTTTGGGCTGGGGCACATGGCAGGCGACCGTTGCGGCTGTTACGGGTCTTGTGGCGAAAGAAAATATCGTCGGCACAATGGGCATACTTTACGGCGGCGAAATGGCTTACACCAACATGGCGGCAGCTTTCACAGCGGCAAGCGGACTTTCTTTCCTGATATTCAACCTGCTGTGCGCGCCCTGCTTTGCGGCGATAGGAGCTATAAAACGTGAGATGAACAGCGCAAAGTGGACTTGGTTCGCGATAGGCTACGAATGTGGTTTTGCGTACATAGTTTCACTATGCGTATACCAGATAGGCTCTTTGGCTGCAGGCAACGGCAGCGTTATAGGCATGATAGCCGCCTGCGTGATAATAGTTGCTATGGTCTATATGCTTTTCAGACCGTACAAAGAAAGCACTAAGCTTACAAGAAGCGTAAGGGTAAAGGCGTAACATCATAAAGCATAAAAGATCTCTTCATCATACAAAACAGCGGCTGCAGCGCTTTCTGCCAAATGACGGCGGAAGGCGCTGTATGCAAAATATATACTAACGGGAGATGTGAGTTTTGGAATACTTAGGAACTGTGGCTGTGCTTATCGTGATAGGAGCGATAGTATTCGGCATAATAATGTCAATAGTAAAGGACAAGAAAAAAGGCAAATCGAGCTGCGGCTGCAACTGCGGCTGCTGTCCGAATTCGTCTCTCTGCCACGGAAAAGGTCAAAAGAGCCAAAAATAAAAGACGCAGTATTGAAGTTTTGAAAAAAGCGTGGTATACTGATATTAGTTAATATTTTAGGAGTGATAATATGGCTGAAAACAGAGTACCGCAGAGAAGCGAGCTGCCCGACGAAACAAAATGGGCGATAAATGACATCTACCCCACCGATGAGGCTTGGGAGGAGGATCTGAAAAAGCTTTCGGAATACGGAAAGGAGCTTGAAAGCTGCAAAGGCAGGCTCTCACAAAGCGCACAGGCTTTATATGACTGCCTTGAATGTGACGACAGGATAACCGTTATTGCGGACGCGCTCGGCAACTACGCGCAGAGAAAGTCGGACGAGGACACGCGTGTATCAAAGTATCAGGACTTGTGCGGCAGATTTATGTCGGCAGTTGTGGAGCTTAACAGCCGCTGCTCGTTTATGTCGCCCGAGATAGTATCGATAAGTGATGAAACTCTGGAAAGCTTTTACAAGCAAGAACCGCGGCTTGAGCTTTACAGGCTGGCTCTTACCCGCATTCGCAGGCAGAAAGCTCATATCCTGTCGGACGCTGAAGAACGCATACTTTCTCTTTCAGCAGGATTGGGACAGACCCCCGAAAATATATTCAATATGTTCTCCGACGCCGATCTGAAATTCCCCGACGCTACGGACAGCGACGGCAAGGCTCATCAGGTAACGCACGGCACATATATTTCGCTTATGCAGTCGACTGACAGAAAGCTGCGCGAAAATGCGTTCAAGTCAATGTACAGCACATATTTCTCTTTCAAAAACACAATGGCTGCTACTCTCAGCGCGCAGACAAAAAAGCTTGACTACATTGCAAAAGCAAGAAAGTACGGCTCGGCTCTGGAGGCTGCTCTGGACGGCAACGAGATACCCGTTTCGGTATACAAAAACCTGATAGAAGCCGTTCACGCGAACATGGAGCAGATGTACAGATATGTACGCCTTAGAAAGAAGCTTCTGGGCGTTGACGAGCTGCATTTTTACGATCTGTACACGCCTATCGTTTCTGAGTGCGATGTGAAGATATCCTACGACGAAGCTAAAAAGGAAATAAAAGAGGCGCTTTCGGTGCTTGGCGAGGACTACATCGCGATACTTGACGAGGGCTTTTCTTCGGGCTGGTGCGACGTTTACGAGAACGAGGGAAAATGCTCGGGTGCGTACTCGGCAGGCGCGCGCGTACACCCGTTCGTTCTTCTCAACTACAAGGGAACGCTTGACAGCGAGTTCACCGTCGCGCATGAAATGGGTCACGCGATACACTCGTATCTTTCCAACAAAAATCAGCCTGTTCCTTACAGCGATTACGTTATCTTTGTGGCGGAAGTTGCTTCTACCTGCAACGAGGCTCTGCTTATGCAGTATCTTCTGAAAAAGTCAACAGACAAAAAGCGCAGGGCGTTTCTGATAAACTACTTCTTGGAGCAGTTTCGCACGACGCTTTTCCGGCAGACGATGTTTGCGGAGTTTGAGCTGAAAATTAACGAAATGACACAGCGCGGCGAGAGCCTTACGGAAGAGGTACTGCGCGACATTTACAGAGACCTCAACAAGCTGTACTTCGGCGACGACATAGTCATTGACGAAGAAATTGCCATGGAGTGGGCGAGGATACCGCATTTCTACTATGATTTCTATGTGTATCAGTACTCGACGGGATATGCGGCTGCCATTGCGCTTTCGCAAAAGATACTTCAAGGCGGCAAGGAAGCGGCAGAGCATTACAAGGAGTTTCTGAAAGGCGGCTGCAGTAAAACGCCTATCGAGCTGCTTCGCGGCGCAGGCGTTGACATGGCAACGGCGCAGCCTATAAACGAAGCTATATCACTCATGGGCGAGCTGCTTGACGAAATGGAAAGCCTTATGGAGGATTGAAAAATGCTTGAAACTGCGGACAAAGTAGGCTACTCCGAATGGGACGGCGAAGATTTCGTGCTTCCGCGCGGCGATTTTGACAGTCTTGAAAATGCGCTGACGGCATTTTACAGCGCAGGCGGATATGATTTTTTCGAGATAGTCGACCCCGAAAAATACGCGAGCCGCTGGCTTGAATACGTTGGCGGACTTTACGCCGATATAGAAAGCGGCAAATACCCCGTCAGCGGAAAGGGCTGTGTACTGCCGCTTACACCAAAGCAGCGGTCGGAGCTTTCAGCGCGGGGCGTGCCTGATATATTCACCAAAGACATTCCGAAAAGCATATAAAACAAAAGAGCCTTGGCACAAAGCCTTGGCTCTTTTTGTATCACATTCACATTCGAAGTGAAAATTACTTCTGTATATCGCCGTCGTCGAACGGATCGCCGCACTGCGGACAGAACTTCGGCGGGTTTTTGGGGTCGGCAGGTTCCCAACCGCACTTATCGCACTTATAGAGAGGTGCGCCTGCCGGCTTGGGTTTGCCGCATTCCATACAGAATTTACCCTTATTTACCGCGCCGCACTCGCATGTCCAGCCGTCAGCTGACGCAGGAGCGGGCTTGGGCTTGCCGCAGTTCATGCAGAACTTGCTTGTATTTTCTGCGCCGCACTCGCACTTCCATGATTCTGCGCCGCCTGCAACCGCGCCGCTTGTAACAACGGGCTGTGCGCCGCCTGCGCCCATGTTCTGGGTATTCATCTGCTGGGCGCTGTTAAACTGCTGCTGATTCTGCATCATCTGCTGACCTTGCATCATTTGCTGATTTTGCATCATCTGCTGGTTATACATTGTAGGATCCATAGGCTGACCCATCATTCCGCCGCCTGCCATGCCCATGCCCATAAAGCCTGTCATAGCGCCTGCGGAGTTGCCTGCCGCTGTTTCACGGGCGGTATTGATGCTCATTCTATCCATAGCGTAGAGCATTGAAGGATCGCTGCCAGCCGCTCTCGCATCCTGGAACTTAGCAATTCTCTCCTTGCTCTCGTCGTCAACGTTGAGGACGATATCGAGAGAAGCCATCTGAATGCCGCGCTCTTCGAGCCATCTTTCCTTGAGGGCGTTGTTCATAGCGTCGCAGATATCCATATTATAAGAACCGAGCATATCATACGGGCACCTATACTTCTGTGCAACCTCGGTAAGGGCTGTCTGGAACTTAGGCGCAAGCTCTTTCTTCAATGTAGCAAGGAAAGCCTGACCGTCGCCCGAATTTCTCTGGAAATCCACCTTGGGGTCTTTAAGAACATTTTCATAGAACGCAACGGGGTTTACAATTTTCAGGTCATACTTTCCGTGAGCCTGTGCTTTCAGGGTCATGTTGAACTCACCGTCGCGGAAGCCTATATCGCCTGCGCCGAACGGGTTGTTGGTTATCTCCTTGCAGTTTATGTAGACGATGTGCATTGTGTTGAGCGACTGACCGCCGGCTGTGAACCTCGTTCCGATAGCCTTGATAGACGGCCACAGATCTTTAAGTCCTCCGCCGAGAAGCGACGGCTCAACGGTCGTGTCATACCTATACTGACCTGCGAGGTCGTTGGTATCTGCATAAACAAAGTCATGCACCTTTCCGTTCTCTACAAGAACTGCCGCCTGTCCGATAGCGACATCGAACACCGAGCCGTTGGATATTACACCGTCGCTGCGGTTGTTGGTCGTACCGTCCCTCTTTACAAGGGTGGCAGCCTTTGCGAGATAGTCGTTGGTCATACCGTCACAGCGGAAATAATCTCTTACTGTATCAGAGAGCTTTCCCGAAATGGAATTGACCGCCATTTTAATAAGTCCCATTCAAATTTCCTCCTATATTAAAATATTTATTATAACCGTTTTTGTTTCAGATCAGACGTCTGATATCGGTTATTTTCCATGCTTTTTCCGTTGCGCTGTCGGTAACTATGGCGTCGCAGAACGGACATTTATCTACAAGCTGATCTTCTATTACACCGCCGCAGCGAGGGCATGTCTTTGCTCCCTCAACGCAGGTATAAATGAATGCAAAAGACACAGGCTTATATCTGTCGGGCTTGAAGGACACCGTTGTTTTTATTGAGATATTCGGCTGCGTGGGGCTTGGGTTATAGCGGATTATCTTCAGCGAAGTAACCTCGCTTTCATACCACATCACGCGCGGGCCTACCATAAGGCGGCGCACCTTCATCACCGCAGGCTGTGTACACAGCTTTGCAAATATATCAAGCTTTGTCGGGTGCTCTTTCATGGCGTCAGCAAGCATTTCGGTAACCGTTTTTGCAACGCCCTTGGCATACTCGGCGTCAAACTCATTATAGTCGCCTATAATCTGCCTTATCACCTTTTCTTCAAGCGGGTCGCCGCCGTCCAGAGCGCTGCCGTCCGCCTTGGCTCTTAGTATTTCATTCTGCACGGCGTTGTCCTTAAAACGAAGCATTGCCTGCTCAAGCATTTCAGCTTCACTTTTCAATTTATATCACCCCGTATACTTTATTCTGTTTTCTGTACGCGTTATTTCCGTAAACACCCACGAACGCTCCATGAGCATATTCGGCAGTTTTTCGCCGCAGAACTCGCACCGCTGAGCCTCATACTCGCTGACGGGCGCGCCGCAATGTGGGCATTTAAGGGTTTTTCTGCTGGTGTTTTCTCTGTACACATAGCTGTATTTAAAGCTGTATGTACAGTTATAAGGCGTTGACATTTTGCCGTTATTCATATTCATCTCGGCAAAGGCAAGGCCGAAGATCGAAACTTCCTGCGCCTGAACTATATATCTTGTAAAAGCAACTTTTGTTACCTTTACATCGGAATAGCTGACCTTGGCTTTCATCGCCTCGAACTGCGCGGTAGTTATCACCGACTTTGCGCAGAAATCTTTCAGAGCGTCAAAGCCGTCGTTCCCCTGCCCTGTCACAGCGATATATTTTGCCATATAGTTTTTGATGTTCTCGGTCTCGGCGTTCTCATCAAAGCCCTCTACCGCCTGCGAAACAGGCAGCTGCACCGAGACTGTTTTTATATTCGCGCTGCGGTCATCCGATGTAAGCACAAACTCAGGCTTGGTATTTTGCGGCTGCGTGTTAATATTTGGGATATTGGGCGGAACATAGCCGTTGTTGTCGTTGTTCTTTTTATTCTTCTCTGAAACTATGACGATGACAACGACGACCGCGAAAGCAATAAACGCCAGAAATTCCATAAGTCACCTCAACACTTTTTAATATCGGTTATCTTCCACGTTCTGTCAAGCACTATGGCTTCCTCGTGGACATCGAGCTTATAGTCGCAGTAGGGGCAGTTGCCTCTGTCGAGCGATTCTATTGGCGCGCCGCAGTTGGGGCACTTCATACTGCTTATCTCCTGATGTCCGCTGTAATCTTCAAGAAAATACGAATAATCGACTTCATACTTTTCCTGTGAGCGATTGCTTCTGCCGTTATATCTATATTCTACCGCAAGCTGAAAAACGACTGTTGCATCGTACTCGGAAGTTCTGTAATCGGAGATAACTACCTTATGCACCTTGGCATCGGCAAACTTGCCTGCTGTAGGCGCTTGGGCGATTATCATCTCGCAAAACTGCCTTGAACAGTTTTTCTGAAAGCTCGAAGCTGTCGCTTTGCCTGCCGTCATCGCGGCAAAATAATCAAGCGCGAACGACTTTACATAACTTTTCATAAGCCGAGGGTCAAACTCGGGAAAGTCAGCCTTTATCTTTGGCAGCACAACGCCCTCAACGCCCATAAGGCTTTTGGGGGTATTTTCCACCTCGTCGGAAGCTTCTTTAACGCTTTTTACAACTGCTGACAGGCTGCCCATATGCTTATGCACCACAGCCATTACAACAAGCGCTATTGTCACAATTATGGCAAGCAGCGCGGCTATGATCACGCCGACTGTTATCAATATTGTTTTCAATGGTCACACCGCCGTATGTCAAAGTAATATCATCATGATTATAAATGCCAGTATGCCGGGTATGCCCGAAAAGAGCAGGAGCTTTAAATAGTCAATAGGAAGATTGCCTATGAATTTGCCCGTCTGACCGTTCATAGCGAACAGGTAGTCTTTATCCTTATACTTGGTATAAAGCAGCCACGCAGGCATAAGGGCATAATCGCAGTTGGTTATCTTCAGATCGTGGTCATAATTGCTGACCGTCATTTCGTTATAATTGCAGGTCTTTTTAAGCTCGTCCAGACCGGTGTTTATCATTCTTTCCTCGGCGCGTGGACGGCAGGTATTGTCGTCCTCATCGTAGCGCTCGGCGAGGTAGCCTGCAAGGTAGCCTATATTGAAAGGCTTCAGGTCTTTAAAATCGTAAGGTTCTATGGAGTCCATAGCGTCGTTATCGGTCTTTGACGAAGCATCGACGGGAACTTTTTCAAAATCAAGCTCACCTGCTCTTACAACGTTATAATACTCATAGTCGGTATACGAATTGCCATCTCGCTGATAGTTCTTTTTGTTCACGCCCTCGGCGTTCATTCTGCCGCTGAGATGACCCGAATACAGCCAGAACGGCAGGTATATTCCCTGCATTTTATCTACTATTTTATCGCAGTCGAAGTCTTTGGGAGTAAGCGGCTTTTTGCTGAACTTTTTGAACTCCTCCATGACCTTTGACTTGTCGATATGGAAAGGTATCACATACTTCGGTGAGAATCCGCCGACTATCTGCTCCGTCATGATTATCGGGTTGCCGCAGAAAACGCATATTGTTGCGGCTGTTGCTCTGTCGGTGATTATCTCGGCTCCGCAATGTGAACACTTATACTGTACGAGGTTTTTGCCTATTGTGCCGTCGGTAGAAACGGCGGTGGCTTTTTCGTCCTCGTCAAGCTCCTTATGCTTTTCTATTTTCGTTTCGTCAATGGTATTCCTGCCTGCCGCATCGAGCTGCTCAAGCGTGAACACCTCGTCGCAATAGATACATCTCCAGCTCTGGGTGGCGGCATCAAAGCCCATATCTCCGCCGCAGGTAGGACATTTATATGTAATATTTGCCATCGTTTTACTCCCCCTTACCCTGCTTTTTTAGTCGTGGTGTGCGAGTAAACATCGCTGCGCTCGGTTATATCTATCTTCGCTTGCAGATACTTTTCAGCCTTGGTGGCTTTATGCTTAGTTCTGCTTTGAGAGACAAGCGAAAGTCCTATAACAACCGCAACTGCAAGACCTATAAAGAAACAGCCTATAAAGTTATCACCGCTGTACATCACAAGGTCGTTTATGGGTATTGGGTAAATTAAATTTAACACAGCAAACACACTTCCAATCATAAATACTGCTTTTAGTATATCACATTTGCCGAAATAAGTCAATCATCTTTTCTGAGATTTTGTGAAATTCACGCAAATTTAATATTTTGTTTATGCTTTTGACCTTTTCAGCAGGCGTTAACAGGCTTACGGTGAATTTTAATTTACCCTGATATAAGAATAAAATTGTTGATTTCGGAGAGATTATGTGCTACAATAATATAGGGGGGATAGTATGTATTCATGTTTTCTATACTGCGCGGGCGATTATTATGATGGATTTATCACGCCGGGCGAGGGTGACATAAAGGTCGCTGTGGACGGCGGTTTGAGGCTTTGCGAAAAGCTTGGCATGACCCCCGACTGCATTATAGGCGATTTTGACAGCCTTGGCAGAGTACCGCAAAATGCCATAGTGCTGCCGCGTGAAAAAGACGACACCGACACTCTGGCGGCATGCAAGAGGTATCTTGCGGCAGGCGTTAAGCGTTTTTATCTTTTGGGCGCGGTCGGCGGACGCGCCGAGCATACCTTTGCAAACATACAGCTTCTTCGCTTTCTTGCCGAAAACGGCGCGCAGGGGTTTATGTTCGGGAACGGGTGCTGTTTTACGGTCATAAAGGACGGCGAGGTAACTTTCAGCGAGGAATACACCGGGTACATTTCGGTATTTTCGCTGAGCGACAAAACCGGCGTTTCTATAAAAGGTCTGAAATACGAGCTTGACGGTGCCACACTTTCAAGCAGTTACCCTGTGGGGGTAAGCAACGAGTTTATGGGGGTATCTGCAAAAATATGCGCAACGGGCGGAACGCTGCTTTTGATGTTTGACAGAAAAGGCGGTTTAGCCTTACCTTATAATAATAATAATAATAATATATAAACATACTGAAAGGACGTTAACAATAATGGAACAGACTTGTCACGACGAAATAAACGGACAGATAGCGATAAACACCAAAGCTTACCTTTGCAGCCGCGACCACCGCATTACCTTTTACGATGTTGACTTCAACAAAAGGCTGCGGCTCTCGGACATGATGAGACTTTTCTCGCTCATGGCGGGCGAGGACTATTACACGCGCGGCTTGGGTCACGTTTTTTTGAAGGAAAAGGGCTTTGCGTTTCTCGTATCTAAGATAGCTTACAAGATATACAGGCTGCCTACACTGGAGGAAGAGGTCGTTCTGCACACTTGGGTAGAAGGCATAAATGGCGCAAAATTCATTCGCGGCTACGAGATGACCTCCCGTGACGGAAAATGCCTTGTCATAGGCGAAGCTGTATGGATATGCGTTGACCCCGACACTAAAAAGATAGTGCGGCCGCGGGATTTTCCTTGGTGCGGAGAGGAAATGCCGCGCGCGGATATGCCCGTTCATTACAGGAGCATAGACATTCCGCCGCTTGAACCTATCGGCGACTTTGTTGTTCCGTATCACGCGATAGACTACAACGGTCATCTCAACAACACCGATTACGGCGACGTTATAATGGACGCTCTGCCTGCAAACGAGCTTGGCAGAGATATAGACGAGTTCACGCTCTGTTATCAGCACGAAGCATATATGGGCGAGACCGTTGACCTGTTCAGGGGCGACCCGAACGAAAAGACCACCGTTATAGTGGGCAGAGTCGGCGAGCGCAAATGCTTTGAGAGCGAGATAATCTACAAGTAACAGAGGTACGTCATGGTAATAGACTTTCACACACACGTTTTTCCCGAAAAGGTGGCTGCAAAGGCAAAGCAGGTACTTATTGACAACGCTGTGGAGCTTGGCAATCACATTTCGGCTTGCACCGATTTGACTGTTGACGGTCTTGTGCGGCATATGGAGCAGGACGGAGTTGACTTGTCTGTTGTTCTGCCTATCGCAACAGCTCCTCATCAGACAAAGCACATAAACGAATTTGCCGCCACTCTTTACGAGGCGACGGGCGGAAAGCTTCTGTCTTTCGGAAGCATACACCCCGACAGCGACGACTACAAGCGCGACATAGACATGGTGGTATCGCTTGGACTGAAAGGCTTGAAGTTTCACGCAGAATACCAGCATTTCAACTCTGACGACGCGCACATTTTAAAGATATACGACTACGCTTTCAGCAAAGGACTGATGATAATACATCATTGCGGAGCTGACATGAGCGCGCCTGCTCCCTATCACGCGACGCCTAAGCAAATGGCTCACATACTGGACGAGATGAAAGGCGGTGTGCTTATTGCGGCGCATCTTGGCGGTTTCAGAATGTGGGAGGACGTGGAGAGATACTTGGTCGGCAGGGAGATATATCTTGACACTTCTATGGGTCAGAACTACTACCCGCGCGAGCAGTTTGAACGGATAGTGAATACTCACGGCGCGGACAGGATACTGTTTGCCTCAGACTCGCCTTGGAGCGTGGCAGGAGAAGAGATAAAGCTCATAAACAGCACCTGTCTCACCGAGGAGCAGAAAAAGCTGATATTCGGCGGCAACGCAAAACGGCTGTTAGGAATATAAAAAAACCGGAGCTCCGTGCTTTACAGCGGAGTTCCGGTATATTTTTTATGGTCGTATCACTTTTTTACAAGGTTAGCAAACTCGAGAGCTTTGCCGATATCGCCGTCAACCTTGAGCTTGCCGAAAGTAAACGCCGCTATGGGGTCGAGCTTACCGTCGATAAGCTTATTGAAGTTGGGCATGGTCATTGTAATGGCGCAATTGCGGTCGTTATACTCATAAGGCTCGATGTTTATCTTATGATCCTTTACCTCGATATAAAACGTACCGGGGTTTATGTCGGTGAGGTTCACCTGCACAGCCAGAAAATCAGTCTGCGAGGCGTCAATGCCCTCAGCCATTTTTCTTAGCTTTGTCAAAAGCTCCTGTAATGTCATTTTATCACTCCTTAATATCACACATAGAACAGCATTTCGCCGTATGTAGGGTAACGCCAGTATTTTGAGCCGACGAGCGACTCCAGTTCATCGGCAGGGGTACGCAGGTCATTCATGGCAGGCAGCACCTTATCGCGGCAGAAGCATGCTGTTTTTTCACAGTCGGTATAATGCTCCAGCTCCTTGGTATACTCTTCAAGTATCTTATATGCGGAATACATCTGCGACATGAGGTCTGTAAGCTTTTTGACAGTTTCGGTCTGGTAATCGCAAGCCGCATTGCAAGACGCCGCAAGCTGGGCAGTCTGCGCGTAATCCCTTATACACTCGGTAACGGCAGGGAAAATATCCTTATTTGCCATATCGAGCATGGTGTTCGCTTCAATGCGGATAGTCTTTATATACTCGTCCAGAAGTATATCAACGCGGGAATGTATCTCCGTTTCCGTATACACGCCGTGGCGTTCAAAAAGCTCGATGTTCTTTTTATCTGCAAAGTGAGGCAGGGCGTCGGGGGTGGTCGGCAGGTCTACAAGACCTCTCTTTTTTGCCTCCTCTACCCACTCCTTGCTGTAACCGTCGCCATTGAAGATAATGGCGGAGCTTTCTTTTACGGTATCGCGTATGAGCTGTGTTATGGCTTCGTTTATATCCTGCGCGCCCTCGAGGCGGTCGGCAAAATCGTCAAGAACATCGGCGACTATGGTATTTATAAACGTGGTAGGCCCTGCGACGGAAAGCTTTGAACCCGGCGAGCGGAACTCAAACTTGTTTCCCGTAAATGCAAAAGGCGAAGTCCTGTTGCGGTCGGTAGTATCTTTGACAAAGTCGGGGATTATGTCCACGCCTATCTTCATATACTGTCTGCCCGACTCGTGGTAATGCTCGCCCTTGACTATGGCGTCAAGTATGGCGGTGAGCTCATCGCCGAGGAATATTGATATTATTGCAGGCGGAGCTTCCGAGCCGCCCAGACGGTGATCGTTGCCCGCGGAAGCTACCGACAGTCTGAGCAGATCTTGGTGCAGATAGACCGCCTTTATGACAGCCGTAAGGAAAATAAGGAACTGCGCGTTCTCGGCAGGCGTTTTGCCCGGGTTGAGAAGGTTCACGCCCGTATTTGTAGAGAGCGACCAGTTTATATGCTTGCCCGAGCCGTTTACATAAGCAAAGGGCTTTTCGCCGAGCAGACATTTGAACTTATGCCGTCTTGCGGTACGCTTCATTATCTCCATAGTGAGCTGGTTATGGTCGGTTGCGATATTGGCGACATTGAACACGGGAGCAAGCTCGTGCTGTGCGGGAGCTACCTCGTTATGCTTCGTCTTTGCAAGGACGCCCAACCGCCAGAGCTGCTCGTCAAGATCTTCCATATAAGCCTGTACTCTCGTTTTTATAGTACCGAAGTAGTGATCGTCAAGCTCCTGAGTTTTCGGAGGCTTTGCGCCGTAGAGAGAGCGTCCGGTGTAAATAAGGTCTTTCCTCTTGGAATACATTTCCCTGTCAATAAGGAAATATTCCTGCTCTGCGCCGACATTGGGGATAACTCTCTTTGCATCGCTTCCCAGTATCTTCAGCACTCTGAGAGCCGCTTTGTTGAGCGTTTCCATAGACCGCAGCAGCGGCGTTCTTTTATCGAGCGCATCTCCGCCGTAGGAGCAGAACGCCGTAGGTATACACAGCGTATGGTTCTTTATAAACGCATAGGAGGTAGGATCCCACGCGGTATAGCCTCTGGCTTCAAAGGTAGCCCTCAGTCCGCCCGACGGGAACGATGAAGCGTCAGCCTCGCCCTTTATAAGCTTTTTTCCCGAAAACTCCATTATAACGTGGGCGTCGTCCGTCGGAGATATAAAGCTGTCGTGCTTTTCAGCCGTTATACCCGTCATCGGCTGGAACCAATGGGTATAATGGGTCGCGCCGTTTTCAACAGCCCAATCTCTCATAGCCGCGGCTACAACATTCGCTGTTTTGATATCCAAAGATTTGCCCTCGTCTATAGTTTCTCTCAAGGCTCTGTAAACGTCCTTGGGCAGCCGCTGCTCCATTACGGCGCTGTTGAACACATCTTTGGCGAATATTTCGGGGATATTCATCGGTACTCCTCCTAAATTCTTATATTGACATTAATATTATAAAGCTATCGGTCGACATTGTCAAGGGTCATTTATAATACATGAACAATCTGCATTTTATCATACCGTTGTACAGATTTCTCTGCTTGTCGGCTTTCTTTCCGAAAAATTTTTCAAAGTCCTCATGCGGAGATATGATATAGCACGGGTCGTCCTTATCGGGGTGAAGCGTCTGACCCATTTTTTTATACAGCTCCTCCGCCTGTCTTATTTCCAGAAGTCTTTCACCATATGGCGGATTACATATGGTAATCGCGCCTTTTTCGGGCTTGAACCTGCTGATGTCAACATTCTCTACCCTTATGCGTGACGCCACGCCTGCGCGTTTCGCGTTATCGAGCGACAGGTCGGCGCACACAGGATCTATATCCGCGCCGTGCGCACGGAATTTACTGCTCTTATTTATTCCTGCCAGAGCCGCTTCCCTTTCCGCTTTCCAGATGTCCTGCGGAATACTGCCCCACTTTTCGGCGGCAAAGCGGCGTCTTATACCCGACGGTATAGATGTTGCCTTATACGCGCTCTCTATGAGGAACGTACCCGAACCGCACATCGGATCGCAAACTATGCTGTCCGCTCTTACTCTTGCAAGATCGACTATGCCCGCCGCCAGCGTTTCCTTTATAGGCGCTTGGTTCGACCTTCTTCTGTAGCCGCGCTTATGCAGTCCGTCCCCGCTCGTATCCAGATAAACGGAAACCACATCTTTAAAGACCGCAAATCTTACGGTATGTACAGCGCCCGTTTCTTCCAGCCAAGAAACGCCGTACTTATCTTTCAGGCGTTCCGCGATCGCTTTTTTTATTATCGACTGACAGTCAGGTATGCTTGCAAGCTTTGAATTGATAGATGAGCCTGATTTAACGGGGAACGCGTCGCTTTTGCCTATAAACTCCTCCCAGCATATGCTTTTCACGCCTTGAAAAAGCTCCTCAAAGCTTTCCGCTCTGAACTGATCCATAACGATCAGCACTCTTTCGGCTGTACGGAGCCAGAGGTTTGCGCGAACGAGCAAAGACAGGTCGCCGCTGAAGCAGACCTTTCCGTCAGTTGCCGCAATATTTTCGCCGCCTATTTTGCCTATCTCAAATTTCAACACGCTTTCCAGTCCGAAATGACAGGGGCAGCAAAAGGTAAGCTTGTCCATAAAGTTATCACCGTTTTTCTAAACAATGCGCGCCCCTGCCGAAAGCATATGCTCGGCAAAGGCGCTTGAAAATTCACGATAATCGCTGTGCCGTATTAAATTACTCGGCAGGCTTGGGCTGTTCTTCCTTTTTGCAGGAGGTACATTCTGCCGGTATATTATCGGATTTATAATAACCCGTCGCCTTGCTCTCGCAGTCCTTAGAAGCTATCATACCCGATTTTGTACAATACTCCAACTGCTGCACGCCGTTATCCTTTTTAAAGGTCTTATTGGGTGCGCTGTCAGCTATCTCGCCGAAGACGTTCTTCCACATCTTAGCTATGCTCTGATACTGCGCTGTTTCTATTATAGCGGGGTTTTCATAGCCTACCCATATACCGCTGACATAATCGGGCGTACAGGCGACGAACGTAAGGTTCTCCCAGTTTTCCGAAGTACCTGTTTTTGCCGCCACTTCCACAGTATCCAGATTTGCCGCCGTACCTGTTCCGTTAGGGCCCTCAACTACCTGCAACATCATTCTGTTCATAACATACGCCGTATCCGAGCCTATCGCGGGAGTACCGTATTCGCTGCGCTCATATATCGTATTATCCTCTCGGTCGGTTATCCTGCTGACGAACGTATGACCGTAAAACTGTCCGCCGTTGCCGAATATCTCGTAAGCCGAAACCAGTTCCGACAGGTACATACCTCTCGTAAGCGCGCCGACTGTCATCGGCGAATACTGCATATCGCTCCGTCCGCCGTCGTCCATAGAAACGAGGGTCGTTATTCCGAGATCGTTCTTCAGATGATCGAAGCAATACTGCGGCGTAAGAAGTCTTACAAGCTGTGCCGCTCCGGTATTGGTAGACTCCTCCAGCATTTTGGCGACCGTCATCATCGAGTGCGACCAATGCGGGTCGGTATCGCCGTATTCTGCATAGTTATTCGGGAAATACAACGGCTCTTCGCTTCCGGGCGCAGACAGATCTATCGGCTCGTCCTTGAGCAGCGTAGACCAAGTGACCAGATCCTGATCTATTGCCGGAGCATACGAAGCTATCGGTTTTATAGTTGATCCCGGCGAACGCGCCGCCATAGTTGCATTGTTCCAGCCGCGCACATTGGTTTTTTCTCCTCTGTTGCCGACTACCGCCAACACCTGACCTTTATAGTCCATACATATGAACGCGCTTAGCAGTTCGTCGTTCTCAAAGCTGTATGACTGGAAATTCGTATCGTCCATATACTCCTGCTCCAGCTTCTGCTGCATATTGAGATCGACGGTGGTATATATCTTATATCCGCCGCTGTAAAGACGTTCATTTGCTGTATCGTAATCTATTCCGTATGTCTCCATTATCTCGGAAACAGACTGGTTTATCGCGGCATCGACGAAGTAAGAAGATACTGCCGACTGCGACTCGAGCGTTTCACCCTCCGTAGAATAATTTATATCGCCGATTATAACAAGCGCTTCGAGGTCAGCCAGCGCCTGATAATACTCATCGGAAGATATCGCTCCGTTATCATACATAGCGCTGAGGATATATTTTGCTCTTTCTCTGTTATTTTCGATATGCAGATACGGATTGTTCTCTGTCGGCGATTTAATGATAGCCGTCAGCGTTGCAGCCTCCGCCAAAGTCAGGTCTTTACAGTCCTTGGCAAAATAGAAGTTGCTTGCCGCCTGTATGCCGTTGAAGTTATATCCCTCCGCTCTGCCGAAGAATATAACGTTGAGGTACGCCTCAAGTATATCGTCCTTGGAATATGTTTTTTCGGTATTGATAGACCTGAATATCTCTCTTATCTTTCTTGTAACGCCCTCTACGCCGTCTATTGCGTCATCATGCGTTATATTCTTGATAGTCTGCTGGGTAATGGTCGAGCCGCCCGCCTGACTGTCGTATATAGGTATGAATATATTGATGAACGCTCCGAAGGTACGCTTGAAGTCAACGCCGTCGTGGTCATAAAATCTTTCGTCCTCCGAGCATACGACCGCGTCTATCATATATCTTGAAATATCCTCAAGGTCGGTCCATATCATTCTGTCGCCCTCTGACGACAAAGTATAATACACTTCCCACGGATCATTGGTACCGTCGTAATTCGGGTTTGGGGCAAGTATCCTGGAAGTATAGGTAAGGTTTATATCCTCGAGCGAAACGTAATCGGAGGTAGACTCCGAAAAATAGTTAAGGACATAGATAGTTATCGCGGTAACGAACACCGAGCCGGTTATGACTATGATAAGTATGAGCGAACACAAGAGCGTACCCAACACGCCCAGCGTCTTTTTTAAAGTCTTTATTCTCTTTTTTTGTTTATAGCTTTTGTTGTTTATATTTTCCATTCTATACGCCTTTCAGAAACAGCTTTGATTACTGATATTGTATGCAAAACGCGCAGTATCAGCATTGCCTATTTTTACTAGCTTTAAAACAGAAATGGGGACGCGGTAACGTCCCCAAGTTATAACGGGATTATTCCTCCGCTGCTGCGGTATCTTCGGTTTCCTCGGTAGGAGCTTCAACTTCCGCAGGCTCTTCCGCGGCCGCTTCTTCAACAGCTTTGGCTGCCTCGGTCTCTGCGGCTTCTGCCGTTTCTTCAACGGCTTCAGCGGCTTCTTCAACTGCTTCGGTATCTTCAGCTTCTTCAGCTTCTTTCGGCTCTTCAACGGGAAGAAGCGCTCTTATCGACAGGCTTATCCTGTGTGCTTCTGTATTTATCTCGGTTATCTTAACGGTGACCGTTTCGCCTGCTTTCAGCACATCGGCAACGTTATTTACTCTGCTGTTTGCTATCTGAGATATATGGATAAGGCCGTCAACTCCGGGTATTATCTGTGCGAACGCGCCAAACGATGTGATCGATACGATCTTTGCGTCTATGATCTGTCCGACAGAATAATTTGCAACAAAATTGTTCCAAGGATTGTCGCTGTCCTTCTTATAGGAAAGCGCGATCTTATTCGTTTCGGGGTCGATATCCTTAACAAGCACCTCTATCTGCTGACCTATCTCCACAACATCGGACGGGTGCTTTATCCTGAGCCACGAAAGATCCGGCTTTCTTACAAGTCCGTCGATACCTCCGAGGTCTACAAACACGCCGTAATCGGTTATCGACTTGACAGTACCGGTTACGATATCGCCCGCCTTGGTATTTTCAAAGAATTTAGCTTTTGCCGCTTCTCTGGCTTCCTTGGCAACGGCTCTTATAGATCCGACTGCTCTTTGTCTGTTAGCCTGAACCTCGAGGAGCTTGAATTCTACTTCTTTCTTAAGGAGCTCATTGAGATCGTCGTCACGTCTTGCAGTAGCCTGCGAGGCGGGAACGAACACTCTCACTCCGTTGAAGTTTATCACAACGCCGCCCTTTACAACGTTAGTGACCGTACCTTTAAGCACGGCGTGTTCATCATAGGCTTTCTGGACTTCTTCAAAGCCCTTTGCGGCGTCTATCTTTTTCTTTGACAGAGTTGCCATACCCTCCTGATCGTTGGTCTTGAGCACGATGAGATCTATCTCGTCGCCCTCCTTGACGATATCCTCGGGCTTGGCGTTTACGTCGAACGACAGCTCATCTGCGGGCACAAAACCCTGCTGCTTTGTTCCGAGGTCAACGAAAGCTCCCTTAGAGCTTACACTCAGAACGGTACCTGTCACTCTCTTTCCGATATGTATAGGCTTCAGGGAATTTTCCATTTCCTCCACCCAATTAAATTCCTCATCATTCATAAGAATATCACTCATTGTCTGTTGTACCTCCTTGATTATATAAGCCGGTGTTGAAGCTCCGGCAGAAATCCCTATTTTAACGGCATTGCCAAAATTTATGCCGTATAGTTCCTGAGCATTTTCGATCAGAAACGTTTTACAATGCTTCTCGCATATCTCGGCGAGCTTATGTGTATTTGAACTATGCTTTCCGCCGACGATAAGCATTATATCGCTTTTCGCTGCTATTTCAGCGGCTTCTCTCTGCCGCTCCTCTGTCGCGCTGCATATGGTATCAAACACCGTTGCCTGCAAAAGCTCTTTTTCGGCGACCTCGCGGCATTTCTTCCACATTTCCGTATTATAAGTCGTTTGCGCTATAACGGCTGTCCTGACGTTTTTCAGATCATGCTCGCATATGATCCTTTCAAGCTCGTCCGCGTCCGAAAAAACATACGGCTCGTTAACGCAATGATCTGCGATCCCTATGACCTCAGGGTGATCCTTATCCCCTGCTATGAGGACTGTACACCCGTCGGACGAGCACTCCGAGGCAATCTTATGTATCCTTGCGACGAACGGGCAGGTGGCGTCGACCACCTCGCAGCCTATTTTATCGAGCGCTTCATACACTTGTCTTCCCACTCCGTGGGAGCGTATAACGACTTTCATATCGGGCACTGCTTCGGAAACATCGCGTATAACGCTTACACCCTTTGCTTCAAAATCGCTTACAACGTCCTTATTATGTATAATAGGTCCGAGCGTAACGACTTTACACCTATTATCTAAACTATTATACACTATTTTTACGGCTCTGTCTACACCAAAACAAAATCCTGCGGTCTTTGCAACAAAAAATTTACAATTTGTTAACATTTTCGTCCACCATCACCGCGATACTATTCATTATTTTTTCCCTGATCGCCTTGAGCTCGCGTATATCTGAGGAGGTCAGCTTCAGCTCCTCGGGCTGTATCGGCTTACCGAAAGATATGATCACCTTTTCGCGAAACCTCAGCTTTTCGCCCTTGAACGATATCGCCATAGGTACAACGGGCACCTGAGCCAGTGAAGCTATCAAAGCTACTCCTGTTTTACCTCTGCCGAGCTTGCCGTCCTTTGAGCGTGTTCCCTCGGGATAGATAACAAGATTTCTGCCCATTTCAAGGCGCGCGACAGCCTCCTTGATAACGGTCATATCGCCGCTTCCCCTCGCTACGGGAAACGCTCCGAGAAACCGTATCAGCCACGCGAAAAGGACATTTCCCTTGAACAGCTCCTCCTTTGCCATAAAGCTGCACGGCACATGAAGTCTTAAAGCTGCAAACACCGGATCGCGGTAGCTGCGGTGATTGGAAGCTATGATATTCGAGCCTGTTTTCGGCAAATTTTCCAGACCCTCATACACCATTTTGAATTTGATCTTATAAATGATATAAATTATCCTTCTTACTATCCCGAAGAAAAACAGTCTTATCGGGTTGACCTTTTTGGGGTCGGTCACGGGTCGTACATCGCTGAAATCTATGGTATCTCTTATTCTCGGCGTTTTACTCTCCTGCTTGCTTTGCTTTTCCTCCAACACCTTTTTTACGGTATCGGATATTATCATGACAGACTGCTGAAGGTCGTAATTCGTTGTATCTATCTCAACGGCGTCGTCAGCTTTTTTGAGCGGAGCTATCTCGCGGTGAGTATCGTTATAGTCGCGCTGATTGATATCGGCAAGCACCTGTTCGTATGTAGAGCTGTCGCCTGCCTCCTGAAGCTCCTTAAAGCGGCGGTTGGCTCTTTCCTCCGCGGAAGCGGTAAGGAATATTTTAACATCGCAGTCCGGAAGCACGACCGTACCTATATCTCTGCCGTCCATAACGGTATCATACTTCTTTGCAAATTCTCTTTGCATATCAAGAAGAAAGCTTCTTACGGCGGGTATAGCGGACACTCTCGAAGCGCCCATAGACACTTCGGGCGTATGCAGCTGCGAGGTGACGTCCTCTCCGCAGAGTATAACGTGCTGCAAGCCGTCGCTGTACTCGATACCAACTTCTACATGCGGCAGATTTTCCTCTACCTGCCCGTCGTTTTGGATATCCACTCCTGCGCGTATCATATACAGAGCTATCGCGCGGTACAACTCTCCCGTATTCACATATATATAGCCCATTTTCTCGGAGAGCATTTTCGCGATAGTTGATTTTCCCGCTCCCGAAGGTCCGTCCAAAGCAATATTCACACCCATTTTTATCCTCCGTTATTTATCGTTATTTATTATGCTTTCGGCACAGGCGTGCGCCGTTGAAAAAGCTATTTGAAGATTGAAGCCGCCCGTGTATGCGTCCACGTCCAGCACCTCGCCGATAAAATACAGACCGTCAACAAGCTTTGACCGCATGGACTTGGGGTCTATCTCCCTGACGCTGACCCCTCCCCTGGTTATTATAGCCTCGTCCACGGGTCGAAAACTGTCGATATCGAGACGAAAGCGTTTTAAAGTGTCAACGAGCCGTCTGCGCTGCTCTTTCGTGACCGAATTTACCTTGGTTTCGGGCGGTATGCCGCTTCGCCTTACGATAACGGGTATCATCGAAGCGGGAAGCAGTCTGCCGAGCGAATTTGCGAAATCGCGGTTTTTCTCCTGCGAAAAGTCGCGAAGAATGCGCAGGTCGAGCTGTTCATGTGAAAGCGCGGGCTTCAGGTCAATATCGGCTGCGTACCTGCCTTTTTCAAATTTATCCATATGCGAGCTTGCCGAGAGCGTAAGCGGGCCCGATATACCGAAATGCGTAAATAACATCTCGCCCAGCTCGCGGTACAAGGTTTTGCCTGTTTTCTTATCGACAAGTGAAAGAGTGACGTTTTTCAGCGACAGACCCATCATTTCTGCCGCTTCCTTACCGCTTGTTATCAAGGGTACAAGCGCGGGCGTTATCTCCGTGACGGTATGTCCTGCTTCTTTGGCAAAGCGGTATCCGTCACCCGTTGAACCTGTTGCAGGATAGCTTCTGCCGCCCGTTGCTACTATGATATGGTCTGCAAAGTGCGTATCCTTATCGGTGACCGCTGAAACAGCCGCTCCGTTCAAAAACGTTATGCTTTTTACTTCTTCCCTGCACACTCGCACGCCAAGGCGCTTCATTTCCTTTTCAAGCGCTTTTACTACCGTCAACGCGCTGTCACTGACGGGGAAAACTCTTCCTCCGCGCTCGGTCTTGAGCCCGACGCCAAGCCCCTCGAAAAAGCTCATGGTATCGGAGGGCGCAAACCCGGAGAGCGCGCTGTACATAAATCTGCCGTTGCGCGGTATGTTCTTCATCACCGTATCCGTATCGCAGTTATTGGTGACGTTACATCTTCCCTTACCCGTTATCATCAGCTTTTTGCCGACCTTATCGTTCTTCTCCAGCAGGGTACATTCAACTCCGCCCCGCGCCAGACACACGGCGCAGAACATTCCAGCCGCTCCTCCTCCGACTATAACGGCTTTTTGTTTCCGTGCGCTCATTTGGAGTCCTTTCCGCCGCTGTCATCACCGCTTTTAGCAGGTTCATAGACCTCAAACTCTCTCCATATCTCCTCAAGACGTTCGAGATTGCGCGTTACTGTCTCCGAACATCTTCTTGACACCGCAACTATCAGAGCGTTTATCAGGCTGAGCGGCGCTACCAGAGAGTCAACGAAAGACGCCATATCGCTTTTCGCAAACAAGTTACAGTCAGAAAACTGCGTAAGAGGCGAAGAGGCGCAGTCGGTTATTGCAATAATGTTAGTGCCGCGCGAATTTGCATATTTTAAAGCTTCTATGGTCTGACGGGAATACCTCGGGAACGAGATAGCTATCAGGGCGTCCTTTTCATCTATCCTCAATATCTGCTCGAAAAGCTCGCTCCTTGTGGAAGCGTGCACCAGCTTGACTCTCGGGAAGATAAGGTCGAAGTAGTGGCTCAGAAACTGCGCGAGCGAAGCGGAGCTTCTTGCGCCGATTATATATATCGTATGGCAGGAAGATATGATATCCACCGCTCTGTTGAAATCATCTCTTGATGTTTCCTCAAGCGTTCTGCGTATCTTTTCGATATCGTGGTGCAGCACCGCGTCAAGTATATCTCCGTCGCCTATCTTATCGGTTGACAGTTCTATCCTCTGCACGGTAGTCAGCTTGCTTCTCATAAGGTCCTGAAGAGCGGTCTGAAGCTCGGGGTATCCGTCAAAGCCCAGCTCCGAAGCAAATCGAACCACCGTAGACTCGCTGACTCCGACCGTCTGACCGAATTTGAGCGCCGTCATATACGCCGCCTTGTCATAATGCTCTCTGATATAATCCGCGATTATCTTCTGTCCCTTGGACATTTCACCGTACTTGCTCTCAATAAGCGCAAGCAGGTCGCTGCTGTTGTGCATATCACTATCTCCTCTTAGAGCTGTTTTTTATCAGCTTTTTATGTTTATCCTTTATACGTCTGCGGCGGTCATCGGTACTGCGGCTGTCCTTTTTCGCCTCGCCCTCGGCGTCGAAGCGCAGGATATCTCCCTCGTTCAGCGCCGCGGGAAGCAATGAGCGTTCGAGGTAAAACATCTTGCCGCCGTCGTCCGCAAGCTTGACTTTATCGCCGCATATTTCGGTTACAGAATACATTTTGCCGTCCATAACAGTTAAGCTCCGTTCCGCAATTCTTTTTCGGCGATAACATTCATACCGCTTCCGTCACACTCAAACACCACCGTACCGTTTTCGTCCGTTCTCCGTATACAACTGCAATACTTCTCCAGTCTGCGGACAGCGGACAAAGACGGGTGACCGTAATCATTTCCTGCGCCGACCTCTATAACGGCATACTCGGGGTCTACCGCATTGAGAAACTCCTCGGTGCAAGAGCCTGATGAGCCGTGATGACCGACCTTGAGCACATCTGCCGAAACATCAAAACCGCTTTTCAATATGCTCATTTCCTCTTTCTCCTCTGCGTCTCCCGTAAACAGAAAGGAATTTTCTCCGTACACGGCTTTTACGCACAGCGAATAGTCATTGAGCGAGGTATACTCCGCGTTAAGCTCCTGCGGCAATATGTATATTTCACAGCCGCCAAGCTCAAGCGTTTCCCTCTCCGCGGTACGCAGCTCGATATTCTCCCTGTCAGCGGTATCGAGAAACCTCTCGTACACCGAATTGGTAGGTATGAGCTCATCTGGAATATCGGGAACTATCACTTCGCCTATATCGAACTCTTCCATTATCTCATCGGCGCAGCCCATATGGTCGGTATGCTGATGAGATATTATAAAGTAGTCCAGCGAATAAATGTTCTGCGCTTTCAGATAAGTCTTGACGCGTTTGCCCATATCCCACTCGCCGCAGTCTATAAGGCAGGCTTGCCCGTTGCATATTATAAGCTCGCAGTCGCCCTGCCCCACATCTATGAAATGCACACTCATCTCCGCATTGGTCGCAGGCTTGTCAGAAAGCCCGAGAAACACGGATACGGCGTTTTCTCTTATAACTCCGAGGCGTATCAGAAGCTCAAAGACCAATACTGCCGCAATTACCGCAGCGCCAATAGCGGCGTGCAGCCTATGCAGACCTTTTTCTGCTCTTCCCAAAGCTTCTGCGCGCCCGAATTCATCTTGTCGCTTCACGTTCCTGCCACTGAGCCAAGGACATTCTTACCTCGCGCGGTTTCGCGCCTACGGCAGGTCCTATGACTCCCATTGCCTCCATATTATCCATTATCCTTGCCGCTCTCGCATAACCGAGATTTAGCTTTCTCTGCAAAAACGATGTAGAAGCCTGCTGGTTCTCAACGACTATCCTTATAGCGGCTTCCAGCATATCGTCGCCCTTAGGAGCTTCGGTATCGAAATCGCTCGACGGTCTTTCTCCCTTTGGAACGGGGATATTTTTCTCGATACCGTCAAGCACCTCTTCATCATAATCGGCTGTCTGCTGCTTTTTAAGGAAATTCACTACCGCTCTTATCTCTGCCGTGCTGACATAGCTTCCCTGTATTCTCTTAGGCTTATCAAGTCCGACAGGCTTGAAAAGCAGGTCGCCGTTGCCGAGAAGCTTTTCCGCTCCGCCCTCGTCAAGAATGATACGCGAGTCTGTACCGTTTGACACCTTCAGCGCGACTCTCGACGGCAGGTTAGCCTTGATAAGTCCCGTAACGACGTCAACTCTCGGCGACTGGGTAGCGATTATAAGGTGCATACCTGCCGCTCTGGCGAGCTGAGCCAATCGGCATATAGAGTCCTCGACCTCTTTAGAAGCCGCCATCATCAGGTCGGCAAGCTCGTCGATGATTATTACTATATGCGCCAGCTTTTCCATATCCTCGTTCTGGTCGGCAAGCTCGTTGTAGTCGCCAAACTCGCGGACGGAATTATCGCTGAACAGGCTGTATCTTCTTGTCATTTCCGTTACCGCCCAGCCAAGCGCGCCTGCGGCCTTGCGCGGTTCTGTTATAACGGGCGCGAGCAAATGAGGTATACCGTTATATATAGGGAACTCTACCTGTTTGGGGTCGATGAGCATAAGCTTTACCTCGTCGGACGTGGCGCGGTAAAGGATATTCATTATTATCGAGTTTGTAAATACCGATTTACCCGAACCCGTAGTACCTGCGATGAGCAGGTGGGGCATTTTGCGTATATCTCCTACAACTATGCTTCCCTCTATATTCTTTCCGACGGCAAAGCACAGCTTGCCCTCCGCTTTTCTGAACTCGTCGCTGTCTATAAGCTCCCTGATAGACACCGTATCCCTTACCGTATTGGAAAGCTCTATGCCGACGGCGGCTTTACCGGGTATCGGGGCTTCAATTCTTACGCCCTCCGCCGCAAGGTTGAGAGCGATATCGTCGGCAAGGCTGGTTATCTTTGACACCTTTACGCCCGCCGCAGGCTGAAGCTCATATCTTGTGACCGAGGGTCCTCTGTGTATGCCTACCACCCTTGTCTGCACGCCGAAGCTCTTCAGCGTATCAACGAGCGTTACGGCTCTCTGCTGGCTCTCGTAGTCTGCCGAAGCGGAACTTGCCTTTTTGGTCACCGTTTTCAGCAATGATATCGGAGGCAGCTCCTGAGGCTTTTTGATTTTTGAAGCATCTATCAAAGATGACTGTCCGCTGCTCTCGTAATACAATTCTTCATCGTCATACTGCTCCTCGGTAGAGCGGTCGATGAGCTGCTGCATCTCCTTAGCCTGCTCCTCTATACTATCGCCGCCGCTCAGTCCCGAAAAGTCAGGCTCGGTAATGCCGTCGGCGGTATAAGAAGATTTTCCTGACGGTTTTTTATTGCTTTTATTGTCCGTACCTCTCATCTGCGAGAGCTTGTCCACCTCGTTGAAATAGTCTTTTTTCGGCGGTTTCGGCCCGAACGGTCTTGGCGGCAGAACTATATCAAAGTCCTCCGTATGCTCCAGCTCGTCCACGGTCGCAAAGCTCTCATATCCGACATCTCCGAGGTCGTCGTCATCTTCGCCCTCCTGATAGTACTTTGCTATATCCACTCTGCGCGGCTTGCTCTCT
Organism: uncultured Clostridia bacterium; assembly: GCA_947631995.1. Lineage (GTDB taxonomy): Bacteria > Bacillota > Clostridia > Oscillospirales > Ruminococcaceae > UBA7477. The sequence goes on from CANRNT010000004.1 coordinate 74,002, forward strand.
TTACTATCTTCTTTGCGTTCTTTTTCAGCCTTTACGGCTCTTTCTGCCGCACGCTGCTGTCTCTCGCCGTTCTCCTCCTTTGCGGCGTTAAACACGGCTGCGAACGGCTTGGATATGAACCGCCACACCTGCGGCAATGTCCAACCCGAAAGCATGAAAAAGAAAAACAGCGTGAGCAATATTATGATGATAGTAGCGCCGACCTTTTTGAATATCCCGAGCAGCAGACCTCCGAATATTATACTCAGCAGTCCTCCGCCTTTTCTGTCCACACCCGCTTTATAAAGTCCTTTCAGCTTGAGCAAGGTGGTCTTGCCCTCAACGCTGCCTACCGTCAGTATCTGGAACAGCGCGCAGAACATCAGTATCACCAGAAGTCCCTGCACGAGCTTCATGATAATTGCGCTTTTAGACTTCTCCGTTGCTACCATTATGGATATGTAAATAACGAGCGGCGCATAGATTATTGCCGACCCGCCGAAAAGTCCCCAGGTAAAGTTATGGAGCGTGAGCCAAAAGCCCGCGCCCTTTATGAAAGTCACAAAAAGCATGAACACTCCGTAGAAAAACAGAATAAGCGACAATATTCGTCTGTTTTCGGCAGATATATTTTCGGCGTTATTATTGTTATTATTGTTATTATTTTTCTTTGTTGCCGACGCGCTTTTCTTCGCCGCAGATCCGCTGTTTGATCTTGAGTTCGCTGTTTTTTTCTGCTGCGCCATTTGAACTTGCCGTCCTTTCTTTGTTGTTTCCCCAGATCGCATATGACCTGTTTTATTTTATCTTTATATATTTATAACTATTGGTTCGCCTGTTACTATCTCGTATATCGAAACACCTATCACAGCCAGTCCCAGCACGAGAGTATATATGGCAAATATCTTGAACTTATTTGAATTGAGCAGCCACGACACCATTTTTATAGACGCAAGTCCGACTATTGCGGCAACGACAAATCCTACCGTTATGCTTACGGGATCGAACTGAACGTTCGCTTTTACAGCTTCTGCCGCTTCAATAAGTCCTCCGCCGAAGATAGCGGGTATGCCGAGTATGAAAGCATATCTGACGGCGGTATCTCTTGAAAATCCGCACAGCAGTCCCGAGGATATCGTAGAGCCGGAGCGCGAAACTCCCGGCAGCAGCGCTACCCCCTGAAACGCTCCTACCACCAGAGCGTCCTTTGTTGTTATATCCTTAGGCACTTTTTTGCCGTGGCAATACCTGTCGGACATAAACAGTATCAAAGCGGTATACAGAAAGCAGAAGCCCTCGACCAGCACGCTGCCGTCCTCGCTTATGCCCTCAAAGAAGTCCTTGAAAAAGTAAAACGGGATAAGCACGGCGGTCGAGAATATGAGCATAAATATCAGTCTGCGCTCGCCGTTCATCTCGCTCCATTTGAAGCGACCCTTGAAAACGTCGCGTATAAGGCTTCCAAGCTCCTTTATGAGCGCCCATATAGTATCACGGAATGCAATGAACACCGCAAGAAGCGTTCCCATATGCAAAAACACCGAGAGCATAAGCGCTCCCTCTCCGCTGTTGCCCGTGAAATGCTGATACAGCGAAAGATGTCCCGAGCTGGAAACAGGCAGAAACTCTGTCAGCCCTTGTATTACAGCCTGCACGATAACGTTTAAAATATCCATATGTAGCCGTCCTGTACGGACGGTCCTCCTCTCATACTTTTTTAAGATAATAGTACGGGTCTGTGGAGAAAAAGCTGTCCTCCCCGCTATTTATTATATTATCCGCGTTATAGAAAATATCGTCGAATGAAATTATAGTATACAGCATATCAATACTCCTTTGGCTCGTTCTCGATGAGGCTGTAAAGGCACTCTATCGCTTGTGACAGTCCGCCGAGCTCATCTATCAGCCCCTCGGCGACCGCGTCCTTTCCGTCCAGCACCGTGCCGACGTCCATAACGAGTTCTCCCGTTCTCATCATAAGCTCCCTGAAGCGCTTTTCGGTTATCCTTGAATTTCCCGTAACGAAACGGACTATCCTTTCCTGCATTTTATCAAAGTAGGATAAAGTCTGCGGTATGCCTAGCACCGTTCCGCTCATTCTTACGGGGTGTATGGTCATCGTGGCGGTAGGAACAATGAACGACCTTTTCGCGCAGACGCTCAGAGGCACACCTATTGAATGTCCTCCGCCTACCACGAGAGACACCGTCGGTGTTTTCATACTTGCGACGAGCTCCGCGATAGCCAGTCCCGCTTCGACATCTCCGCCCACGGTATTCAGGATTATGACCAGTCCCTCAATGGAAAGGTCCTGCTCTATTGCGACCAGAGCGGGAATGATATGCTCATATTTTGTTGTTTTGTTCTGCGGAGGAAGTATATAATGTCCCTCCACCTGACCGATGATACTCAGACAATGTATAAGATGTCTGGCGTTATGGGAGATGACCTCTCCAACAGCCTCTATCCTTTCGACCTGCTCGTTCTCATCGTCGTGTACTGTTTTTTCATTATCAGAGCTTCCGCCGTTTTCTCTGCACATTTCTTCTCCCCCTTATCACGGTTTATTCTTTCCGCAAAGGGGTACAAATATGCTTGCGGGCACACTTCTTGATATTACTATTCCAATATATATTATAGCACAAAACGTCAAAAAGTCAAGACAAGCTTTCCCAAAAAGCCAAAATAAAAAGCGAACGTTTTACGTCCGCTATATACTGTTGCTGCCGTTATTCAGCGTTCTTGCAGTTCTTACAGCCGTCGAGCAGCTCCGATATGCTCTGCGCTATACCGTTTTCATCGGCAAGTCGCAGCTTCTTAACATCACAGATGAGCTTTTCGTCATTAAGAACGAACTGTGCTTTATCTATTCCCCTCATCATTGCAAGGAACAGTATGCTTCTGTATATACCGTCAGCAAGCATAAGGTCTGTGTACTGCGCATAACGGATAACGACCTCTTTTTTATCGGCGTCGAAATAATACACGCCAAAGCCTGTTACATTATCCTCCTCGGTCGCCTCCGCAACGCTGACTATCTCATCGGATATACCGAGCTTTTCTATGATATCATCATACTTTTCGATGTTTCTCGTCTGCAATATACGAAGCATTAGCGTTTACCTCCCGAAGACCTTTTCTGCGCTGCCGTTTTCAGCGCCCTGACCTCCTCCGATGTCAGCTCACGGTACTTGCCGGGCTGGAGCATACCGAGTTTTAAAGGGCCTACGGCAGTCCTTTTCAGCCTTGCAACCTCCAGTCCTACCGCCTCGCACATCTTTCGTATCTGTCGGTTCTTGCCCTCTCGGATAGTCATAAGCATGACCGCTCTTTCAGGCTCGTTCGTCAGCACGGTAATCACGCAGGGCAAGGTCTTTCCGCTGTCTATGACTACTCCCTCAGAAAGCTTTATGACCGTTTCATCAGTAAGCATTGAGCGCACCGTCACTCTGTAAGTCTTAGTAACGTGGCTGGAGGGGTGCATTATCTCGTTTGCAAACTCGCCGTCATTTGTCATAAGGAGCAGACCATCCGACTGCTTATCCAGCCTGCCTACGGGATAAACTCTCGCTCCAACGTCCGCTACAAGGTCGGTCACGCATTTTCTGTCAAGCTCGTCGCTCGCCGTAGTTATGTAGCCTCTGGGCTTATTGAGCATAAGATAAACAAGCTTTTTCTTTTTTTCGATATAGATATTTTCTCCGTTTACGGATAAGATATCCTTTGCAGGGTCAGCCTTATCGCCCAAAGAACACGGTCTGCCGTTTACCTTTACTTTTCCCGCAGCTATGAGCTCCTCAGCTTTTCTTCTAGAGCAATAACCCGCGTCGGACATTATTTTCTGTATCCTTATCTTTTCCATAACAAAAGTCCTTCCTCGCGTCCCCGCGATGAGATAAAATGATATATCATCGATATATTAAGAATAAAAGTAAAATTCGGGAATTCATTTCCCGAATTTTACACCGCTGTCGGCGCAGCCAAAAATTTCATTGTAATGAAATTTTTGCGTGAGGGTAACGAAGCCGACGCAGGAGGGGGAAACACGGGGGAACCAGTTCGGGGTGCCCCCGTGAAGTGTCGACCTTGTCGACACGCCTGTAAGAGGAGATGTTTCTCCTCTTGGTCACAAAACTTTCTTATAATTATCAGTCGTTTATAAACTCGCCTATTTTATCGCGTATCTTATCCAAAACGCCCTTGTTGTCAACTTCTTCAGTCTCGACATACTCATTAGAGCATATCTCAGCGACCGCGACTACCTCGTCTCCCAGCAAAAAGCGTATCTCGCCTATCTTCTCCCCGAGAGCTATCGGCGCATAGACGAATTTCGGCAATATGACCTCACTCGTTATATTTTGCACTTCATCGGCATACAGAGTAGCAAAAGGTCTGTCCTTTACCGAGCACATAAGGTTCGGCGACTTACCGCCAACTACCTTTATCGAAAAGCTGTAATAATCGCACTCCAGCTCCGCATGGACAAGCTGTGAAAATCCGAAATTCAGCATTCGGTTATGATCCTGCCAGTCATTCGGGGCGTTCAGCGTAACGCATATCAGCTTGACGCCGTTCCTTTCGCAGCTTGATATAAGACATCTTCCCGCCTTATCCGTAAAGCCTGTTTTTACGCCGTTGACGCCCTCGCAGGTCTCGAGCAGCTTATTTGAATTGGAAAGCCAGCGCCTGTAAGGAGGATTTCCGTATTCAAGGCAGACAGACGATGTTCCCGCTATCTCGGCGAATGTTTCGTTCTTCATACATTCCCTTGCGAGCATAGCCATATCATAAGCGGTGGAATAGTGATCGTCGGTATCGTCGTCCAGTCCTGACGGAGTAACGAAATGCGTATCATTCAGACCCATTTGCTGTGCGCGTCTGTTCATCATTGCAACGAAGTTTTCAACGCTTCCTCCGACCTTTACGGCGGTCGCATTCGCAGCGTCGTTACCGCTCGGCAAAAGCATACCGTAACAAAGCACACGCTTGGTGACGATATCGTTCTCGACCAGTCCCATAGACGATCCCTCGACCTTTATCGCCTCGTTATCGACCTTGAAATACTCGTCCAGTCCGCCGCTCTCTATGCACAGCAGCGCAGACATTATCTTTGTTGTGCTTGCCATTTGACGGCGTTCATGGGCATTCTTCTCGAATATCACCCTGCCGCTGTCAGCTTCTATCAGTATTGCAGACTCTGCGGAGATATCTCCCTCGCTGAAGGCTTCAGCCTTACCGATCGGATATATCCCGATCAGAAGACACACGCTCAATATCAAAGTTATTATTCGTTTCATAAGGTTCTCCTCTGTAACTATTATATACAAATATAGTTTACAGAGGAGCGGTAAAACATACGCTGTAAATTATTCCTTATGCCTTATTATTCGTCGCTTTCAGCCTTATCAGCCTTTTTCTTGTCCAAAAACGCGGTCACCTTATCGATAACGTCGGGTATCATGTTGATAGCGGCGTTCTCCTTAGACGCGTTCACGGTCATTTGCAGAAGCTTTACTTCGCCGTCGGTAACGGCGATGAACGCCAGAGGATTGATCGTTATACCTGCGCCCGAGCCTCCGCCGAAGCAATCCTTTGCAGAGCTCGTTGGCAGATCACTACCGCCCGAAGCAAAGCCCAACGATACCTTAGACACGGGTATTATCGTGGTATGCTCGTTTACGACTATCGGCTTTCCGACCACCGTTTCGCAGTCTGCCATAGCCTTGATCTTCTCCATTGCGGTACCTACCAAGCTTTCAAGATGTTGTTCACTCATTTGTTAACAGCTCCGTTCCATTTAATTTATTTTTTGCTTTTTCTTCTTTTTTGCGGCGTCTGCGTTCACGCATAGCCTTTATCTTTTGAGGTATCCATATCCTCAGAAAGTTCACACCCGTACAGAACACTATCGCTATCAGCGCGCTGGGTCTTACCATAACGACTGTTGAAACGCGATATTTAAAGGTCTTTTCATTAAAATCGCAATCTATCTGTATATTCTTTGCTTTTACTCTGAAAATGCTGTCTATCACAGAAATTCCGTTGCACACGGCGGCGTTTAGCTTTCCGTAAGCCATTGCGGCCTCATAGGCGTCGTCCTTGCCGCTGACGAGCCGTACATCGAGCTTATTGAAGCGTATTGTCTTCAGCAGCTTTTTGACCGCCTTCCACGCCATAGGAATATACGGCTTTGCCATATTGAAGTATCGCTTTATCTTTGCAAGACCGCTTTCCTTATTTGCCTTCTCGGCTTTCTTTGCGGCTTTCTCTGCTTTCTTGGCAGCTTTTTCGGCTTTCTTCTGCTCTTTCAGCTCTTTCTTCTGCTCTTTGGTAAGCTTTACTTTTTCTAGCTTGGTCTCTGCTGCCGCTTCTGTTTCTTCTATATCTTCCGTTTTTTCGATATTTTCGGTATCCTGCGGCGTTTCTTCCTGCTCATCAGCAATATTTGCCTGCTCTATCATCTGCTCTATCTGCTCGTCGGTAAAGTCTGTATCAGACGGCGCAGCTTTTGTTTTCTTTTTCTTATCGGTAACTTTTTCTTTGCCGTTATCCTCGGCGTCACGCGGAAATATCTTTATGAACAGCCATTTTACCTCTATTTCGGGTTTTCCGCCGCTTTCGGCAAACAGCTTTACCTTTACCGAAAAATGCAGGAGTATAACGATAAACGCAATTATACCTAAAATGATCCACAGCGCTATCATCGTTATCATCTCCTTTGCGTCATTTATTATACTTGATCATTCTTCGGCGGTCTGACCGTCGGTCTCCTCTGCGGTTATATCGTCTATCGTCATCTGGTCAGGGTCTGCCGATATATCGGGAAGCTGAGAAAGCGACGACATTTTGAAACATCTGAGAAAATTGCTCGTAGTTTTATAGGCTATCGGTCTGCCGGGAAGATCGAGCCTTCCCGCTTCGGCGAGCAAACCCTTTTCCACCAGCGAATTTACCGTTGACGAGCTGTCAACTCCCCTTACGCTTTCAACAAAGCCTTTTGTTACTGGCTGATTATACGCAGCTATGGTCAGCACCTCCATAGCCGCCGGCGAAAGCGCGGTATTTCTTTTTTCCTCCAAAGCTTTTTTGACAAATCCGCCGTACTCGTTCCTTACGGTCATCTGATACTCTCCGTCCAGCTCTAGCACGCACAGCGCGCCTTTGCTCAGTCTGTCATTGAGCAGTTTTATTATCTTAGGCGCTTCGTCGCTCTCTATTTCTAGAGCCTGTGCCAGTTTATCGTTATCTATCGGTTCGCCGCTTGCAAAAAGCGCTGCTTCAGCGAGCGTTACGAGTTCATCTATCTGCATAAGCTTGTACCTTTCTTTACATATCCCCAATAATTTGCTTTTCTGAGCGCGCCCTGCGCAATAGTATAATGACGTATCACAGCGGGATTGTTCCACAGATTGACTTTTACCGAAGAGCCGTTCTTTCTGCTGTCCTCTACTGTTTCATCTTCGTTGTTACTGCTTTCCTCCGAGGGCTTGTCCACATTATTCTTGCGTTTTCTGGCGGCTGTAAAGAAAAGCATACTGTTATCGTCGTTCAGCTTTATCCTGCCCGACCTTGTCAGCTCCAATACGGCGAGGAAAGTAGCTACCCTTTCGCTCTTATCCGTCATTCCCTCATACAGGCTGTCCATAGAACAGCAGCCCGTACTGTAAAGCGTTTTCATAATATGGATTATCTTTGAAGTCACCGAAACTATACGGCGTGAAACTATCGGCTCGAAAACCGAAGCCTTTATCGGCTGGGTTCTCTGCGCTCTGGCAAACACTCCCATATACGCGTCTTTGAGGACGCTCGGCTCGTGCATGACATTATATGTCTTATCCACCTCGAGCTTCATCGGCTCTCTGACGAAGCTTTCACCGCCTATATACTTTTCGGAGAGCATTTTTGCCGCCATTTTGCACATTGAATACTCAATGAGCCTGCCCTCCAGCTCTTTTTTCAGCTCCTGAGCTTCTTCGGGCTTTGGCAGCAGGCTGACGGTCTTTATATATATAAGTCTTGCCGCCATTTCGAGAAACTCTCCCGCCGTTTCAAGGTCGGTATCGTCTATCTGCTCCATATATTCCAGATACTGCTCGAGCAGCGAGGATATCTCTATATCGTAGATATTTAGCTTATGCTTTGTTATAAGGTACAAAAGCAGGTCGAGCGGACCTTCAAAGTCCTTCAGTTTAAAGGTAAGTTCTTCATTCATCTGCTTTTACACCAACGCTTCTATCCAGTTTGTCACCAAAGCATAAAGGTCAAACACAAGGCCGTTGAGCCAGCCAAGCGGTACGGTAAGCGCTCTCGAACACAGCAGGACGATAAATATTATATTTATCATCATCTGATTTTCTGCGAGAAATCTTTCGTACTTAACCGATGTAAAGTAAGATATGACCTTAGAGCCGTCAAGCGGCGGGATAGGTATCATATTGAATATCGCCAGACCTATATTTATTGACACAAGAAAATACAAAAACAGAATGGCATAATACATACCCGTATTGTTAGTACCCGCGATATAATACAGAGTACCGCTTTTCATATAATAATCGTCCGACAGTCCGAGCGTTATACGAAGAGCTATCATAGCCAAAAACGCAACTATCATATTGGAGACAGGCCCTGCCAAGGCTGTAAGAGCGTAATCTCTTCTGTAATGCTTAAAGCTCAAGGGGTTTATCGGAACAGGCTTTGCCCAGCCGAAGCCCGTGAGTACCAGCAGTATAGCGCCTATCGGGTCAATATGGGCAAGAGGGTTCATAGTCAGTCTGCCCTTATACATAGCGGTTCTGTCGCCGCACTTATAGGCAGTCCAGGCGTGCGCGAACTCATGTATCGGCAGCACCATAAATATTATAAGTATTCTTGTTCCGTACTCAATTACCCTCTGAGCGTCAAGATGCATACCCTATTTCTCCTTTTTTAATAACAGTTATATTTATTATAATATATTTTTATTAAAATTACAAGGCTATTTTAAGCATTTTTTTGTAAGAACATATAAAAAATTTAAAAAAACGTCCCGCAGACAAATTTTTTTTGAAAATCTCTTGCAATTTGAATTGATTTCTGCTAAAATAGTAATGTTGCATATTTTACAAATTTCAAAAGGGGGTGCGACCTGATGGCAAAATGTGATTTTTGCGGTAAAGGTGTAACTTTCGGGATAAAGGTATCTCACTCACACAGAAGAACAAACAGAACATGGAAGCCTAACGTCAGAAGAGTAAAGGCTGTTATCAACGGCACTCCTTGTCACGTTTACGCTTGCTCGAGATGCCTGCGTTCGGGAAAGGTAGAAAGAGCTTAACGAAAGTTTTTGCAAGATAATACCTTGTATCCGTATAAAAAAGTAATGCCTGCTTCGTTTTTATGAAGCAGGCAGTTTTTTTATCCGTGCAGGCAGTTTTATCCGCCGCTGTCATTGCTGTCGTCCGAGGACTCATCAGCCTCACGGGCTTCGCGTATCAGGTCGTGATAGATTATAGAGTTGGAAACCTCTATCCTCTTTGTGGCATAGTCGTAATAATACTGTATATAATCCTCGTCCACCACTCCGTCGTTTATAAGCGCGTTCATATTTTCCGAAGAATACTCGCTTTGAGACTTTTTGAACTGGCCGTCGCGCTCCTCGGAATAAACGGGGCTCTTATAATCCTTATATATCTGATTGCAGGAAACGAGCGTTGAAAGGTTCTTATACTTTGTCAAATCAAAATAGTCGCCCGACTGGCTGTCGTAATACACCTTATCGGTGATAAAGCTGGCGTCGGGGAGGATAACTATATTCTCCTCGTTCTTCTTCATACTGAATATATCCGTACCCAAAGCATACTCGCTCTCAAAGCCGAACATATTTCCCAAAGTCGGCAGGCAGTCATACATACCCATAACCTTGGTTATTTCCTTAGGCTTGCACGGCATATCCTTTGCCCAGATAATGAACGGCACTCCGCGGTTGAGGTTATACATAAAGTCGTTTATCTCTATATACCCCTCATCGTCGCTGTCGAGGACCTCATCTTCAAACGGGTCATAGTTATAGTAATACTCATACTCAGGCTCTTTTATCTTAGCGTCGTGGTCGCCGTAAATAGCTATGACCGTATCATCGAGCAGTCCTGCGCTGTCGAGGTCGTTTATGAACTGTCCTATCGCCTCGTCGGCGTAGTGCACCGACTTGAAATAGCTTCCCAGCGTAGTACCCTCGAGGAAATCCGCAGATATCTCCTCATACGAGCCTGTTTCCTCGTTATACCTCTTATATTTGAAATCTACTTTATAATCGCTGTAATTCTCGATATCCGTAAACGGAGTATGGTTGGTGAGCATTATCATAACGCCGTAATAATTATCGTATTCCTGCGCGATCTTCTGTATTTTAGATATCGACTGGCGGAAGAACGATTTATCCGAAAGTCCCAGTCCTATCGACTCGTCGATGACGAAATCGCTCGTATAGTTATAAAGCTTCTGATACCCGAGCGAGCTGTGCAGGTTCAGTCTGTTCCAGTAAGAACCGTTATTTCCGTGCATACTGAACGCATAATAGCCCTGTTCCCCGAGGAGCTTAGGTATCGAGATATACTCTCTGTCCCAGTAATTTATGGCTACCGTACCGCTTGAAGCGGGAAGCATTGAGGTCGAGAACACAAATTCGCTGTCGGAGCTGGTTCCGACGCTCTCCTGAGAATGGAAGTTTGAGAAATACAGTCCCTCGCTCGCAAGCTTCTGCAAATTCGGCGTGAGCGGCTCGCCGTTGATATATGTATCCAAGGTAAAATTCTGTATGCTTTCCGCGTGGATGACCAAAAGATTCTTGCCCTTGAAAATATCGGTATACTCATTGCGACTCATACTTTCAGCGTTTTCGTCATAAAACTCCGAAAATGTCTGCTGGCTCTCCTCATATCCCCATACCGTATTGAACTTTGCCGAGATAGACGATACGACGTCGCTTATCTGGTAAATGCACAATCCGAACTTGCCAAGGACATATTCTCTGTTCCATTGCTTGCGAAGCCTTGAAAAGTCCGTTCCGTCGAGCGTAACGGCGAACACAGCCAGACACACAGCGCCTATAAGCAGCAGTCTGCCGGGCATTTTCTTTCCTTTCTGCACATTATAAGCGTTCTCAAAATGCTGCGGACGTCTTTTCTTCAGCAGAAAATGCACCGTCGGCACCGCTATAACAGACCATATGAACACCAAGTCCTTTGGCTCTAAAATATAGCCGGTAACAGCGTTTGCAACTCCGCCGAGCTGCGAAGCTGTAGAGAGCATAGAAAGTGATATAAACGAACGGTAATTGGTATAATATACGGAATTTGCTCCGCAAAGAAAAGCAAACAGAAGAGCCATTATAGTATAATATATCACACGGCGCTTCGGCTTTATCAGATATCCGAACGTACAAAATATCAGGCACATTCCCAGCTCCGCCAACAAAGGCTGGAACGCCCAGTAATTCTTTACGGTAAACGCTCTTAATATGTAGGAGTTCACGATACAGCCGACAACAAACGACATCATAACATAGTTATGACTCATAAAGCCCTTTATCCTGACCCCTATCGCTTTGATCTTATCTTTCATATGTTTTATCCTCTTAGACTGACCCTGCGAAGGCAATTAGTGTTTATACATATTTACTAATATATTGTACCTCTGTTTGTCCGATTTGTCAACGGTCAAAATATAACATATTCACCGATTATTATTTTTTTGTATAAAACTCAACATAATTATCTGCCCACAATGCTGTGTTTTTGTGATTTTGACCTCACCGCGGGCAAAGTTTTTCCAATGGCTTGCAATTGTCGTGACTATATGTTACAATATATTGTGATGATAATTACATCGAATGTTAATATTTTTATAGTTTTAACGTCAAAGGAGCTGCAATATGAAAGATCTACCAACTCTTGTGAACATACTTAAAGGCGGCAGAGTATTCATACAAACTCACAATTACCCCGATCCCGACGCTATTGCTTCGGCTTTCGGTCTGCAAAAGCTTCTGGAAAAATTCGGTATCTCGTCTGTGATATGTTACGACGGGGCTGCCGAAAAGCTGTCGGCTTTGACCATGCTGAACAATTTTTCCATTGAAATGGTTCGCTGCGACGATATCAAGGACATGACCGCAGAGGACAAAATAGTTGCCGTTGACGCCCAGAAGCTCAACACCAATCTGACCGACCTTATCGGCGACGAGGTTGCCTGCATTGACCATCACCCGACTATGAAAGAGTGTGAATACAAGTACAAGGACGTTCGCATAACGGGAGCGTGCGCTTCGCTGATAGCAGAGTACTACTTTGACAACGGTATCGTCCCAGAAAAGAACGTGGCCTCCGCTCTGGTATACGGCATAAAAATGGACACGGCTGACTTTTCCAGAGGCGTAACGCAATTTGATGTTGATATGTATGCAAGGCTTTTTCAGTATGCGGACAACGAGATCCTCGACAGAATGAAGCTGAACACCATGGAATTTGCCGATCTGAAGGCATACGGAAGCGCGATAAAAAACATAAAGATCTACAATAACGTAGGTTATGCTTTTATTCCGTTTGAATGTCCTGACGCGCTGATAGCTATGATATCAGACTTTATTCTGGCGCTTGACATCATAGAATTCAGCGTTGTATACGCTGTGAGAGGCTCAGGCTATAAGTTTTCTGTACGCTCCGAGATACCAAAGCTCCATGCAGGACGTATAATCAGCATGGCTCTCTCTTCATGCGGAAGCGGCGGCGGACACGCGCGTATGGCAGGAGGTTACGCTGACAAGGCAAAGCTCTCTTCGGGCGGCGACATGATAGATTTTCAGGTACGCAGTTTGTTTGACAAGGCTATCAAGCAATATGTCAGCGAAAACCGTGAAGACGGCAGCGCAGAATAACAGCACAGGTCGGGCAGATGTCCGACCTGATATTTTTATGCGCCATATTTTATATACTGGAGTTGGTTAATTGTTTTAAATATCTATTAAAGGATTGACAAACGGCGGAGTATAGTGTATAATAAATAAGGTTATCGAGGTGTGGCTCAGTTTGGTAGAGCGCTGCGTTCGGGACGCAGAGGTCGTGGGTTCAAGTCCCGTCACCTCGACCACAATATATAACGAATAATCGCCACTTTT
>CANRNT010000005.1 GCA_947631995.1 uncultured Clostridia bacterium
CTGTATATAATAAACTTGGTTATGTAGATGATAATGAACTTCATTTATCAAAACGAGTTAAGAGATAGTCAAATTCTAATTTGTCGGTGAGTTACCGAAAAAATAAAGACATACCCATATTAAAACTTCCGATCATTTATTTGACCGGAAGTTCTTTTATAAACATACATATAATTTACCCGCTCTTCAGCACCGCTTCAGAATACATGACGACTCCGTTTATGATATTCGGGTGGATATGGTCAAGCAGGTATTTGCTTTGGATATTTTTATCAAGCACATTTTTTATATACGGGTTTGCATTTATATAGTCACAGCCGAGCGTTTTGCAGACACTTTCCAAAGCGGCTGAATACTCCTCGTTGAGGGCGGTTTTTTCTGCAAAGCTCAGTTCACTTACATTGTCGCCGTCGGTAGAGTACCAGGGCGCGATGAAAACAAACCTTGCCTGCGGCGCTTTCTGCAAAAGCTTATCGTGCAGCTTCTTTATTTCTTCGGCATAGCTTTCTGCGGTCATGGCACAGGTATTTTCGTCTCGGTAGCGCACATCATTCGTACCTATGGCTATCACATAAAGGTCTGCCGCAGGTATTTCATCTGCACGCTCTGTCATAAAAGAGACAGTTACCCCCCCGAGCGAGAAATTTTCGATTTTCTTGTTTTTAAAATACTCTTCTATAGGTTCATACCACGGACAGCCGCCGTTTTTAGTGCCCTCTGTAACGCTGTCACCTATAAAACATATAGTATCCGCTTTTTCCATTTCGGTATAGAGCACACCGTTTTTCATATCGCTATCAAGCACAAGCCCTGTTGCCTTGCTGCGGACAAAGCCGTCTTTGGTGAAATAGTAACGCTCGGAAACCGAGGTAATATCCATAGCGTGACCGAAAACGACCTTTGTTATGGTCTCATTGGCAGCGTCTGCACGCTCGAGGTCATCGGTGCTAAGCTGTTTGCGCAGTTCGCTGTCGGTCATTATGTCATACACAGGCAGCGCGCGGAAATTGCCGTCAGCCGAAGAACAGGTATACAAAGGCACTATACTTCCGCCTATGACCGATTTTGATGTGCGGTCGATGTACACGTCCACAAGCATACTGGTATCTCCTTGATATTCGCGGTAAATGTTTGCAAAATTGCCCGGGCAATACGCCGTGAACACATTTTTTCCGCCGTATTCCTCAATGACGGCAGGCTGAACCGAATGAGCATGATCGCCAAGGATAACATCTGCGCCGCACTCTTTAAAAATGCTGAACCAAGTCTGCTGCATTTCATCGGGCGCGTTTGAAAACTGCGTTCCCATATGCGGCAGAACTATTATAACATCGGGGTCAAAAGACTTCGCTTTTTCAAAATCAGCCTCTACCTGCTCTTTTGACTGTTCAAAACACTCGCTGCCGCTTTCGGGCAAAACAGATGTAACATACGAATATTTGCCGTTTATAAGCTCATTTTCCGTCATGCCGTTACTGCCGTATGTATACGAAAGCACGGCAAATTTTATGCCCTCTGCTTCTACTATCTTTACATGCGAATTTTCTTTTTCTTCTTCACTTCTGTATGAGCCTGTATGATCAAGCCCTGTTTTATCAAGAACGTCAAGCGTTCTGAGCGCACCGTCAGCGCCCTTGTCAAGCACATGGTTATTTGCAGTTGTTACAAGGTCAAATCCTGCGTCTTTCACGGCTTGGGCAAACTCATCGGGAAAATTAAGCACAAGCTCCTTGCCGTCGTCAAAATTACTGGTGGAATAGCCTGCTTCTTCACCTGCCATAGGTCCTTCAAAAACACCTATAGCATAATCGGCAGATAATATATACTTTTCGGCATACTCAAAAACAGGCGAAAAATCATATCCGTTTTCGGTATAACCTCTCTTGACCTGATCTTCAAGAAGTATAAGGTCGCCTGCAAATGTTATTCTGAAAGCATTATCAAAGTCGGTTTTCTGCTCGCCGCTCATAACGGGATATATTATATCGGTATCTGTGATCTCCTGCGATGTATCCTCATCTTGAGGAGTAAACGAAAAACCGCGGTAAGCATCTGTAACTACAGATACAATATACAGGAGCGCCGCACATATAACAGCGGTTCTCGCCGCAATATCGGCAAGCTTTTTTCCCTTTGCGCCTGTTAATATCCCTGCCGCGGAGTTCGCAAACAAATCAAAGTATCTTACTAGAAGACCGTTTCCAAAGACAAGGCATATGACCGCTGTTGCTGCCACAGACAGCAATATTGTCAAATATACAGAATAAGACGGTTTGATAAGGTCGCTGATAATGAGCGTAAACGGGCGGTGAAATATAAATATCCAAAGTGAGTTTCTGCCAAACATCGTTATAAGAGGTATTTCTTTGTCCACACAAACATACCTGAAAAACATTATCATAAGAAAAGCTATGATATAAAGAACTATCCTGCCAAAGGCATCTAAAGGCGTTGAATACGGGAACATTTGCAAACTGCTGTCTGAATATTCAAAATAGCTTTCTGCAAAAAAGGCGATAACTGCCGCTGCCGCGAGGAATGCTACTCCCTTGACAAAGCGGCGTGAATATTTTTCTGAAACAGCTGCGTCGGCTTTATCTTCCGACAAGAGATACCCTGCCATATAAAACGGATAAAATCCGATTATTCTTGCTATAGCTAATGTATTATCTACAGACGAAAAGAAGCCTGCAAACAATGAAACACCAAATAATACAAGCATTATTTCTTTGAATTTTGCTATGTAACGCGCGGTAAGCCGCCAGAATATCAGAGCTAAAAGATACCAGTAAGAATACGCAGGTTCAATGATAGAGCCTGTATCATATATAAACCACATAAAGCTGTTGAATATAAAGTACAGCATTGCAAGCTTTGCTATAGACATCATACTGCACGAGCGCTCGCTTTTGCCAAAATAGCCTGACACGAACACAAACACAGGCATATGGAACATATAGATATAGTCGCAGATGTTGTTTATATCACCATTATACTGGTGCTGATAAAGGATATGTGCAAAAACCGTAAGAACTATAAGTATGCCCTTTATATTGTCCCAATAAGGACTGCGATTTTTTACAGCTTCCATATATATATATCCCCTCTTTTCTCCATAAGCTGTGATAACTGTCGCTTATATGATTATAACACATATACCGTTTTTCGTCAAGAAAGCGACATCAGCTCATTCATTTTACACTAAGTATCTGTCCTCGCATATTGACTTGCCGAAAACTTTGCGGTATAATTGTATACAACAGAATTTCTACACAAGAAGGCATTTAACTATGAAACGTGAAAAGGGTGTAAAACACTCCCAGATGGATATACTCAGCGGCAGCATTGTTGACAAGCTGATACTGTTTGCTCTGCCGCTTGCTTTTACTGGAATGCTGCAGCAGCTTTTCAATGCAGCAGACGTTGCGGTAGTTGGCAACTACGTTGGAAAAGAGGCTATGGCGGCGGTAGGCAGCAACAGCGCGATAATAGGGCTTTTGGTAAACGGGTTTGTAGGTCTGGCTCTCGGCGCTAACGTTGTTATTTCAACATATATAGGTCAGAAAAGACCTGACAGGATACACAACTGCGTTCACACATCGGTGCTGTTTTCTCTGATAGGCGGCGTGTGCATAACCGCTGTCGGAGAGATAGTAGCACCAATTCTCATCGACAGTCTGTCCGTGCCGTCAAACGTATACCCTATGGCTCTTGCGTATCTGCGGATATATCTGCTTGGTATGCCCGTAATTTTTCTTTACAACTTTGAAGCCGCGATATTCCGCAGTCAGGGCGATACAAAAACTCCGCTGGTATGCCTTATAATTTCGGGTGTGCTCAACGTTGGGCTGAACCTTTTGTTTGTGCGCGTTTTCGGTATGAACGCAGACGGAGTTGCTCTGGCAACGGTAATCTCAAACCTTGCAAGCTCTGTGCTTCTGTTTGTTTTGCTTGTTCGCAGGAGCGACGCGATAAAGATAAAGTTTTCTGACATTCGCATACACAAGACGGAGCTTATCCCCATGATAAAGATAGGTCTGCCTGCCGGACTGCAAAGCATGGTGTTCTCGATATCAAACATATGCATACAGTCGGCTATAAACAAGCTTGGAAGCGACGTTATGGCTGCTTCTGCGGCGGCGTTCAATATCGAGATACTGGCATATTACCTGCTCAACTCGTTCGGTCAGGGCTGCACTACGTTTGTAGGTCAGAACTACGGCGCGGGAAATATCTCTCGGTGCAGAAAGGTAACGAGGATAAGCCTTATTATCGACGTTGCAGTAACTACTGCGGTATCTTTGATAATACTGTACTTCGGCAAGCCGCTGCTGGGCATATTCAACAGCGACTCAGCTATCAAAGACATAGGCTTTATAAGGCTGGCATTTATACTGTCGGCGGAGGGCATAAACGCTGTAATGGAGATAATGTCGGGCGCTATGAGGGGTTACGGTCACTCGCTCTCCCCTGCCCTGATAACCTTTTTCGGCGTGTGCGGAATAAGGATAGCTTGGGTCTACACGATATTTGCATGGTCGCCGAAATTCATAACGCTAATGCTTGTTTACCCGATAAGCTGGGTAGCTACGGCAATTGCTCTGGTGATAGCGTACATACTGTTTATGAAACACTTTTTGCGGACGTTCATTGACAGCAAGATACATCTCAGAAAGGAATAATTATGATAGGTCTTGAAAGAGGCACGGTGAAGCTTTATCCTCACGAACAGCTTTGGGAAACGCAGGCGCAGGAAACGATATCCCGTCTCAAAGAAATACTGGGCGATACGGTCAAAGACATTCGTCATGTTGGCAGCACAGCGATAAAGAGCATAAAAGCTAAGCCGATAATTGACATTATGCTTGCCACAGACAGTTTTGAAGATGTTTTGTCATACGAGAAAAAGCTGAAAGAAGCAGGCTTTTATTACCGACCGAAAGCGCAGAGCTTTTTGGGTGACCAGTTGCTGTTTGCCTGCGGAAGCTATTACGACGGCACGGGAAATATTCAAACTCACTTTATACACGTTGTTAAATCGGGCAGTATGGATCACTTAAATTACATAAATTTTGTCCGGTACATGAATGATTTTCCTGCCGCTGCAATGGCATATGAGAAAGTGAAAGAACGCCTTGCCGAGAGTACCGATGACAGAGGCGTATACATACATGGCAAAGCGGAGTTTATAAAATATGCTTTACGAAAGGCTCTGAACTATTCTTTCTTAGGAAAGGTGGTCAACATAGAGATAGACCGCCCGATAGGTTACGTTCACCGAAAAGGTGAAAAGGTACTGCATTATCCCATAAATTACGGATATATACCGAACGTCATAGGCGGCGACGGCGAAGAGCTTGATGTATACTTGCTGGGTGTTGACAAGCCTGTTGAAAGGTACACGGTAAAAATAATAGCCGTGATACATCGCCGCGAGCATGAGGAGGACAAGCTGGTAGGCGCGCCTTTGGGAATGACATTCACAGAAAAGGAAATAGCAGAAGCGGTGCATTTTCAGGAAAAGTTCTACTCCGACTACATTCAGACCGATAAAAACGTTTTTTTCTTTGAGGACAAATATTTGAAATGATAAAAACAGCCGACATCTTCAGTTGAGGACGTCAGCTGTTTTTCATTTACAGAAATTCCGCGCTATTCATCTTTGAGTATCTCTTTAGGTTCTTCAGAGCCTATTACCAAAAGCGGAATTATCAGCGACAGCAGCAGGTAAAGAACTACAACTGCGGCACACGCCGCAGCATGGACAAGACTGAACGTTATCACTACATCATTGAGATATGTTTTTCTGCCTATCAAAACAAACGCTGTTACAAAAGCTGTAACTATACCGCATACGATAAGGCTGCTCTTAAAGCTTTTCAATGCGCAGCTGCGCCACCTGGCTCCGCAAATATAGAATATGGCATAATTACGCAGATGACGCTTTGTGTATATCGTATTGACAGATACCGCAGACACCAAAGCAAGTATCAATATACATACAGCTATCGGAAGGAGCGAATAAAGCTGCGAATAAATATAGTCTGTACTGTTATCATATATTACCGAAAGCTCAACGGGCGGTGCGCTCACTATATTATCTTGCAGTTTTTGTCCTATGATCTCATATTCCCTGTCGGAAGCTCTGTCACAGAATACGAACGCAGTACCAAAGGCTGCTCCATGTTCACCATAGCAGGCATAATTATCCTTTGCTCTGGTCAACAGCCAGTCGTGAACATCAAATTCACTTGAAAACGTATTAAATATATCCCTATAAGTTTTCGGCTGTCGGGCATTTAATGCGTATGAAGCGACACGCGTTTTGTCCTGCAGCACGCCAACTATCTTATACTTCGCCGTAACGAACTTTACAGGCTCTCCGTTATCGTTATACTCCGTTACCGCTTTGCTTTCAATTACGTCACCGACATTATATCCGTTGCTTCTCCATGTTACAACAGCAGGTATATATCCGCGATCCTCATAAGTTTCGTCTGTCTCATCGAGCCATTTTCCATTCAAAATGAAAGGATCATATGCTTCAATAAATTCATCGCTGTAAGATATGCAGAAAAGCTTATTGTCGCCGTCACTAACTTCAACAAACTCATTTATGATACATTCTCCGCCGTTATTTGCGTCAATAAGATCTTCGGGCGAATTTGCCGTTTTGCTGCTTATATTCACCATATAACCTTTTCGACTGAGATACTGTTCAAACGGTTCAAAAACAGTATATCTTGACTGCACGGCAGATATTATGAATATCAGCAGTACAAAAACAACAAACAGCTGAAAGACTTCCAATATATCCATTATGCCTATGCGTTTGTTTACACGGACTGTATTTTTTATCTCGGCAAGACTATGTTTATTTATCAGCCGATATACCATGCAGAACATTACAGCGGTAACTATCGCAATATACATAATGAACATCGACACATAGACGTTAATACTGTAAGCTTTTGATATTCCTTCATAAATACGCTCGATCCTAGGCAATATCAGCATATGATACGCAAGCTCCGTCAGTATAAACAGCGGAACATTTATGATCATCCCCTCAGCAAGATACATAGCAGCGGCTTTACCCTTGGTGCAGCCGCATATGCGTATTACAGCAAGCTTAGCGCTTCGTTTTTCAAGAATGTATCTGTACAGGATCGTCATATTTATTGCAGACAACAGCGCAATAACAAAAGATATCCTTAAAATGGTATTGTAGTAATCCAGCTCTTCGGGATCGAGAAAATCAACAGGTTCAACATATACATTATCGCCCATTACCTTATATACATTATCTCTGACATCTACATACTGCGCTCTTGTACATTCCTTTTCAAAACGGACGGTAAAACATATCTGTGTTTCGGGCTGTTCCTTGATTTTTTCGGTTTTTATAAATGCTTTCTCGGGCATACTCGTTATCGGTATAAGGAACATATGGGAACAATCATTTTCATAAGTATAAAAATCTTCACAGTCTATTATCTTATAGCTTTCTCCGCCAAATACCAACGAGCTTGTATCATCACTTAATAACCGCGCATAACAGTAGTTCGCGTGACCGTCGGTATCAGCTTCTTCAAAACTGAAATAATTGCTAAACTCCTTTCCGCTCGAAGTATATCCGAGAGACCAAAAATTATTATAGGCGTTTTGCGCTGCGACTATCACCTTTTCGCCGCTGTTATACTGATCGTAGGAAAAATAACGCTCATCTGACGTGTCTACGATCTTACCGTCTCTTTTTCTGAAAGAAGCCGCGATCGGCCAATAATACGGCTCATAACTGTCATCGTAGATACGGTCATCTCTTGACATGATATCTATCTCCTTGGCAGAATTCAACGACAGCGGCGTTTTAACATAAAACACTTGAGAAATGCAGCTTATATTATTATTTGTACTGTCAGACAGGCTGTTCAGCAGCTGTACGAGCTTACCGGGGCTGATCATATCAGTATAATGATCCTGACCGTTATTTGATGTATAACAATTTGATGTATCAGTCATGACCGTTACAGAGGTTATACCTGTTATCTCCTGCCCGTCCTCGACCAGCGGCTGATAAATGCTGTAAAGTCCGCTAGAAAAGCAAATAACAAGGCAGGATACTATTATATTTACTGCTAATATAAACGAGATGAGTTTCTGAGTTGTAAACATATTTTTGATATTCTTGGCAATAAGTTTTAACAATCCGTCACCCTCTCTCAGTTATATATTTTTATTGTACCAAAAGGTCAAAAAATTGTCAAGACAAATTGTCTAATACTAACACAAAAGATCCCCCGAAAACACTTCGGAGGATCTCTGTCAAGCATACAATTATCTTATGGCATCTTTCATCGACTTTACATACTCGCCGACATATTTAGGCGAATTTTTGCCGTACTTCTCGATTATCTTTATTATCGCAGAGCCAACTATTGCGCCGTCGGCTATATCGGACATTTTCTTTGCCTGCTCGGGAGTTGATATGCCAAAACCAATAGCGCACGGGATATTGGTATTTTCTCTGACTATCTTGACTATTGAGGCAAGGTCGGTCTTTATCTCGCTTCTTGTACCCGTAACGCCAAGGCTGGAAACTATGTAGAGAAAGCCCTCTGCTTCCTTTGCTATCATAGAAATGCGGTTTGCAGACGTTGGAGCGATAAGTGACACGAGGTCAACGCCGTATTTTTGACAGACGGGCAGGAATTCGTCCTTTTCTTCATACGGAAGATCGGGCAGTATCAAGCCGTCAATGCCTATTTCTTTACATGTGGAAATAAACTTTTCCGCGCCGTAAGAAAACACAACGTTTGCATAGGTCATAAACACCATAGGAATGGTGACTTCCTTGCGTATATCCCTGACAAAGTCGAATATCTTATCGGTAGTAACGCCGCCGCTGAGAGCTCTTATATTTGCCCCCTGAATTACAGGACCTTCGGCAGTAGGGTCAGAAAAAGGTATGCCGAGCTCTATAAGGTCAGCACCGTTGTCTGCGGCAGCCTTTACCACTTCCGCGGTCGTTTGCAGATCGGGGTCGCCGCAGGTTATGAACGGTATAAACGCCTTGCCGTTTGCAAATGCCTTATTTATATTACTCATGGATATCCTCCCCTCTGTATCTTGCAATAGCCGCGCAGTCCTTATCGCCCCTGCCCGAAACGGTAATAACGATAATTTTATCTTTGCTCATGGTCGGAGCAAGTTTCATTGCATATGCCACCGCATGGGCAGATTCTATTGCAGGTATAATGCCCTCGGTCTTTGCAAGATACTCAAACGCGCAGACCGCTTCTTCATCGGTAACGGGAACATACTGCGCTCTGCCTATGTCGTGCAGATAAGCGTGCTCGGGACCTACACCGGGATAGTCAAGTCCTGCCGAAATGGAGTAAACGGGCGCTATCTGACCGTATTTATCCTGACAGAAATATGACTTCATTCCGTGGAAGATACCAAGGCTGCCTGTGTTCATGGTTGCGGCTGTTTCAAAGGTATCAATTCCCCTGCCTGCCGCCTCACAGCCTATGAGCTGAACGTCTTTATCCTCAATAAAATGATAGAAACTGCCTATGGCATTTGAGCCGCCGCCAACACAGGCAAGAACAGCATCGGGCAGCCTGCCTTCTTTTTCAAGCATCTGCTGTTTTATTTCTTTTGAGATCACCGACTGAAAATCTCTTACTATCGTCGGGAACGGGTGCGGGCCCATTACAGAGCCGAGGCAGTAGTGAGTATCTTCTATACGGCTGGTCCACTCTCTCATAGCCTCGGATACGGCGTCTTTGAGCGTTGCAGTACCTGTTTTTACGGGTACAACATCAGAACCCAGAAGCCGCATACGGTAAACGTTGAGCGCCTGACGCTTTGTGTCCTCCTCGCCCATGAAAACTACACATTCCATACCCATAAGTGCGGCCGCTGTCGCGGTAGCAACGCCGTGCTGACCTGCGCCCGTTTCGGCGATAAGGCGTGTTTTACCCATTTTCTTTGCAAGCAGAGCCTGACCGAGCACATTATTTATCTTATGCGCTCCCGTATGGTTGAGGTCTTCACGCTTGAGATATATCTTCGCGCCGCCGAGATCATTTGTCATTTTTTCTGCATAATACAGCCTTGAAGGTCTGCCTGCATAATCGTTGAAAAGCGCCGTTAGCTCATCATTAAACTGTTTATCGTTCTTATAGAAGTTATAAGCCTCTTCAAGCTCGATAACGGCGTTCATAAGCGTTTCGGGTATATACTGACCGCCGTGTATACCGAAACGACCGTTTTTATTAGTCATACTTCTTTCTCTCCATTTCTTACTATGCGCACAAATCCGCGCATTTTATTCTCGTCTTTCAAGCCGTCCGTCTCAATGCCCGAGCTTACATCTACCGCATACGGGTGCAAGGTGTTTACAGCCTCCGCAACATTTTCTAGTGACAGTCCTCCTGCAAGAAAGTACGGTCTGTGCAATTCTTCAAGCAAGCTCCAGTCAAAACGCGTACCTGTTCCCTTTCCTGCGTCCGCCATAATATAGTCGGCAGAAGAGTTTTCAGCATTTTTGATATCTGTAATATCGGATATTTTGAAAGCCTTTATTATAGGCTTGTTAGTAAGCCCCCGAAGCTCGCTGATATAGCTGTCGTCCTCTTTTCCGTGAAGCTGTATAACGTCGATTATTCCGCTTTCGGCAAGCTGTGCAACCCTTTGCGGCGTTTCGTCAACGAAAACACCTACCGCTTTTATCCTGCTGTCAAGCATTTCTTTAAGAGCTTTTGCCTGCTCATCTAAAACTTGACGCTTGCTTTTATCCCAGAACACAAAGCCAATAAATTCGGGCAAGAGCTCATTGACAACATCTATGTCGCACGCTCTTGAAAGACCGCACAGTTTTATTTTAGTATCGCTCATTTTAAGCACCTCTGAGCTGCGCAAGCTTGGCTTTCTTATCCTCGGCACGCATAAGCGTTTCACCGACAAGCACCGCGTCTGCGCCTATCTCACGAAGTTTGCGGACATCATCGGCAGTTTTGACACCGCTTTCAGATACAAACAGAATATCGCTCGGTATAAGCTGTCTGAGGCGGCGACTGTTTTCGGTATCTACGGAAAAATCTTTGAGATTGCGGTTATTGACGCCTATTATCCTTGCTCCCGCCGAAATTGCCGTCTTTACTTCCTGCTCGTCATGAGCTTCCACGAGAGCCGACAGCCCCAGTTTATCGCATATGCCGATATAGCGCTTTATCTGCTCTTTGTCAAGGATAGAACATATCAGCAGTACTGCCTGCGCGCCAAGAAGCTTTGCTTCATATATCATATACTCGTCAACGGTAAAATCCTTGCGCAGACAGGGTATTGAAACGTTTGCTGCAATTTCTTTCAGATACTCATTACTGCCTAGAAACCACTTTGGCTCTGTAAGCACGGATATGCAGTCAGCACCTGCCGCTTCGTATTCTTTTGCAATATCAATATACGGAAAATCGGGAGCTATAAGCCCCTTTGACGGCGACGCTTTTTTACATTCGCAGATAAAAGAGATACCGTCTTTTTTCAGAGCATTTTCAAACGCGAAAGTACCAACGGGCAGAGAAAGCGCTCTTTCCGCTATTTCTTCGGCAGGAACTTTGAGCTTTGCATTTTTCACTCGCTCTTTGGCATACTGCGACAACTGATCGAGAATAGTCATCTGTTGCTTACCTCTATAAACTTGTTGAGAGTTTCCAAAGCCTTGCCGCTGTCTATGATATCGGCAGCCAGCTTTATGCCGTCAGCCATACTTTCAGCCTTGCCGCCGATATAGAGAGCCGCTCCTGCGTTCATAAGTACGGCATTTCTCTTGTGACCCTTTTCACCTTTGAGGATATTCAAGGTTATCTGCGCGTTCTCCTCGGGCGTGCCGCCTACAAGGTCGGACTTCTGACATCTTTCAAGGCCGAAATCCTCGGGAGTTATAACGTATGTTTTATACCAGCCGTCCTTGAACTCGCATATGGTAGTAGGCGAGCTGAGCGATATCTCGTCAAGCTTATCCTGACCGTACACTACCATTCCTTTTTCCACGCCGAGATTTATAAGAACCTGCGCGAGCGGCTGAACGAGATACTCGTCATACACGCCGAGAAGCTGCATTTTCGGGCTGCCGGGATTTGTAAGAGGTCCGAGAATGTTGAACACCGTTCTGAAACCGAGCTCCTTGCGGATAGCGCCGACATATTTCATGGAAGTGTGATACTTCTGCGCAAAGAAGAAGCACATACCGACTTCATTAAGAAGCTCTACACACTTGTCGGGATCTTGCTGGATATTTACACCGAGGGCTTCAAGGCAGTCGGCAGTACCGCACTTTGAAGAAGCCGCTCTGTTTCCGTGCTTTGCAACTTTCATTCCGCCTGCCGCGGCAACGAGCGCGGAGGTCGTAGAGATATTAAAGCTGTGAGCGTTATCTCCGCCCGTGCCGACTATCTCAAAGATGTCCATGCCTGTGTCTACCTTGGTGGCGTGGTCGCGCATTGCGGCGGCGCAGCCTGCTATCTCGTCGGTAGTTTCAGCCTTTGCGCTCTTTGTAGAAAGCGAAGCAAGGAACGCAGCGTTCTGTGTCGGGGTAGTTTCACCGCTCATTATCTCGTTCATAACGGTGTAAGCCTCGTCGTAGGTAAGGTCCATTTTGTTTACTACTTTTTCAATTGCTTCTTTGATCATAACTATCTCTCCTTATATATCAATAAAATTTTTCAATATTGTTTTGCCGTCGGGCGTCATAATAGACTCGGGGTGGAACTGCACGCCGTATATCGGGTACTCTTTGTGCTGTACAGCCATTACCTCGCCGTCGTCCGTAAGCGCCGTGACTTTCAGACACTCGGGCAAGGTGTTCGCGTCCGCCGCAAGAGAATGATATCTTGCTACCTTGGCGATATCGGGACAGCCTTTGAACAGCGGACATTCTTTATCAAACTTTACATTTGACTGCTTGCCGTGCATAAGGCGTTTAGCGTAAGTAACAGCAGTACCGAATGCCATACATATCGCTTGATGACCGAGGCACACGCCAAGTATAGGTATCTCATTGCCAAGCTGCTTTACGACATCTATAATAATACCTGCATTTTCGGGTCTGCCCGGACCGGGTGAAAGAATTATCTTATCCGGCGAAAGCCTTCTTATCTCTTCAACGGTCATTTCGTCGTTGCGAATGACCTTTATATCGGGAGATATCTCACCGACGAGCTGATACAGATTATACGAAAAGCTGTCGTAGTTGTCTATGAGAAGTATCATACGTCCGCCTCCTCCGCCATTTTAAGGGCATTGACTACCGCCTGCGCCTTGTTTATGCACTCCTGAAACTCCTTTTCGGGAACGCTGTCGGCTACAATTCCTGCGCCGCTTCGCACAAACACCTTACCGTTTTTCTTATATGCTATGCGAATGGCAATGCATGTATCCATATTGCCTGTAAAGTCAATGTAGCCTATTGCGCCGCCGTAAATACCGCGTTTGTTCTTTTCAAGCTCCGCGATCAGCTGGCAGGCTCTTATTTTCGGAGCGCCAGAAAGCGTACCCGCAGGCAGGACAGCGCTTATGGCGTCAAGGGCGTCAAACTCCTCTCTTATCTCTCCCCTTACGGTCGAGCCTATATGCATAACGTGCGAATACCTCTCGATAGAATGAAGCTTCTCTACTTCAACGCTGCCGAAACGGCTTATCTTGCCCAAATCGTTTCTGCCGAGGTCAACGAGCATATTGTGCTCGGCAAGCTCCTTTGCGTCTGCAAGAAGTTCATTTTCTAAAGCTATATCCTCCTGCTCGGTCTTGCCGCGCGGTCTTGTTCCCGCAAGAGGAAATGTATGCAGGACGCCGTTTTCAAGCTTTACGAGAGTTTCGGGGGAAGCTCCCGCAACTTCAACGTCCGTTCCCGAAAAATAGAACATATACGGCGAGGGGTTTATCGTTCGCAGTATTCTGTAAGTATTGAGCAGGCTTCCCTCAAACCGTGCGCTCAATCTGTTTGAAAGCACTATCTGGAATATATCTCCCTCACGGATATAATTCTTTGCTTTCTCCACCATACCGCAGTATGTTTTTTTATCAAACAGCGGTGTGACCTCGGAAAGCAGTTTACCGCTCGGCTCGTTTTTCTTTTCGCCGTTTACAAGCAGATCTCTCAACTGACCCAACTCCATAACTGCTTTGTTGTAGTTGGTCTCAGGGTCGTCAAGCTGCATATTAACTATCAGAATTATCTTCTGTCTGAAATTATCAAAAGCTATTACCTTATCGAACAGCATAAGATCGACGTCCTTGAACTGCTCGCTGTCGGGGACGTCACAGCGGACTGATGGCTCGCTGTAGCTTAAAAAATCATATGAGAAATATCCGACAAGTCCGCCTGTAAAAGACGGAAGATAGTCAAACCGCGGGCTTTTATGATCGGCGAGTATCTGTCTTAAAAAAGCAGACGGGTCATCGGTGTTCAGTCTTATATTGCCCGCTTTCATCTCGCCGTTAACACAGGTTATCTCCAGCTTAGGGTCAAAGCCCAAAAAAGTATATCTTCCCCACTTTTCATTATCGCTTACAGATTCGAGCATATAGCAATGTGTTGACACATTTTTAAGTATCTTCATAGCTTCTATTGGCGTACAAATATCCGAGAGCAGCTCGCAGCTCACCGGCAGGACTTTATACTTACCATGTTCGGCTATTCTTTTTACCTCGTCAAGCTCGGGCAAAAATTTCATTTATTATTCCTCCTTTTGCACTTTTCGATATTTCACGAAAATAAAAACGCCCCTGACAGAAACATATCTGTCAAGGACGAATAAAAGCTTATCCGTGGTGCCACCTTGATTCACGGGAAACACCCGTGCACTTTGCGGAATACAAACATATCCCCGACAACTGACGTATGTCACACGTCGCAGAATACTGGGCATATCTCTATGCTGTTGACTGCGCCCTCAACGGTCCATTTGACGAACTGTATCTTACCCGATTTCCAGCATCGCGGGCTCTCTGTAAAGGCATATTTCGCCGTTATCTCCGTCTCAACGGTTTACGGTAACTATTAAATCATCTATAGTATATCATACATAACATTGACTGTCAATAGCCATTTATTATTTGTTTACAAATTATTCATATTTGCTTTTCTGCCATACAGTTTTCTGCAAACATTTTTTACAGTTGCACAGAACACAGACACAGCGGCAACTATTACCGCGCCCGCGATAAGCTGCGCTATCTCCATAGCGGCGCTCACCTCCCGACATATTATCTATAATTATTATATGTACAAAGCTTGGCGGCGCTGACAAAAATTTATTTTTTATGACAAAGACCGCTTACACACGTTATGCAAGCGGTCTTACTTTATTTCTTTGTATACAGGTCATACAAATACTGCGCTTGGGACTCGGCAGTTTCCTTATCAAAAAGCACGGCGTTACAGCATGAACGAAATTCATCTATCATATCGTCGTTTTCAAAATACGGACTTAAAACAGCCAGCTCACCATTCTCCTGCATTTTTTCAAACGCTTTATACTGCATTCCTTCAAGCTTACCGGTTTCGGACAGGTACTCTCTGGCGGCGGTACTCAAAGGTATACCCTTTTCGGTAGCCTGAAGCTCCGCCATTTCGTCGGAATTCAACAGAAAATCCAAAAGCATCGCAGCCTGCTGAGGGTGAACGGTATTCTTGCTGACGGCATACATCGTTGCAGGCTTTGCATACCAGCCCGTTCCCGAGGAAACGCCGTTCATTGTGGGATAATCGGCTACAACATATTCATAGCCGTTTTCTATTGCCTTATTGAAGTACGCAGAGCCGTCGCTGAGCCATGCCAGACAACCTGCATATTTCCCCTCGCCTATTTCCTTTCGGTCAAAATACTCTACCTGCGGCATGACCTTTTCGTTTATCAGTCTGCAATAGAAATCTATCATGGTACGAAAATCGTCAACGGAAAAGTTGACCGTACTGTCCTGCTCCATAAATCTTTTTCCGCTTTCCTGCTCGGCATACGCTACAACATAGAAAAATGCAGATTTTGCCGTCATAGCTATCGGGTACACTTCGCCGTTCATGACCTTTGCCGCTTCAAACATATCGTCCCATGTTTTCGGTACTGACAGGCCATAGCTGTCATATATCGTCTTATTTACATAAAACGACTGAGTATTCATCGCTATGGGTATAGCATTCAGCTTTTCGTTTTTGACGCCGAAGCTCAGTTCGTATTCATCAAAGTTTTCCAGTCCAATGCTGTCAGCGACCTTATACAGGTCGTAATAGCCGCTGCCGTCGGAAGAATATTTTTCTATCCACGCATAGTTTATAAGCATAACGTCGGCCTCCGTATCGGAGCGCATAAGAACGTCGCTTCTCGTCTGATATCCTGACCACTCTGTATAGCTGCATTTTACGTCTATATTCGGATACAGCTTTTCAAACTGCTTTACGGCTTCCAAAGTATATTCATGACGCGCGTCGTTGCCCCACCATGAAAGTGTAAGCTCTATCTGCTCATCGACGGTTTCCACAGGCGCATTATCTGCCGAACAGCCTGTCGCCGCAAACACCATAAGTATCAACATAACAAGTAATTTACGCTTCATCATTCATCACCCGTTACGCTTTCACTATAAATACTGAAAGTGTCCTTTCCGCTGTTTTTTGATACATACAGAGCTTTATCGGCATTTGCATACAGCGTCTGGAAGCTTTGGGCGTCGCTCGGGAATGACGCTGCTCCTATGCTGACTGAGACCTTATACTTTTTCTCGCTGTCTGCATAATTATTTCGGAAAGCATCACAAAGCTTAGCGCATTTCGTTTTGACAAACTCGCTCGTATCAGACAGCTTTTTAGGTATTTCCAACATAACGCTGAACTCGTCGCCGCCTACCCTGCCGATGTACGCGCCCGATCTGTATTGCTTACGAAGAATATTACCCACTTCGGCCAGCACTTTATCTCCGACTGCGTGACCCAAGTTATCGTTGATACCCTTGAAGTTATCCAGATCAAGTATAAGCATACAATATCTGTCGCCATCAGAGCTGTTAGCGATAGTTTCCGATACGATATCCTCGTAAGTTTTTTTATTATAAAGTCCTGTCAGCAGATCCATACTGGCTTTTAATGCGAGCGTTTCCACGGTATCCTTTACAGGCTCGGATATTCTTCTCGACAGCAGTATATTCGTCAGGAAAGCAACGAACGACAAGGCTATCGCTATGATAACTATATAAAACTGAACGTCGTTCTTTTCTTTAAGAATTATCTCGGTAGGCGCAGAGCATATTACTTTCCAGTCGTCGCCGCAGCTGTTGACGGAAATGAGATAATCGTTATCTATTATAGTAGATGATATCTGTCCGTCGATACGCTCCGCTATATCGTTTTCCAGTCTGCTGCCTATCTCCTCATCTATAGAAGAATAGATAACGTTATTATCCTTATCCGTAAGTCTTACAGTTATATCCTCTATACCTCCTGGGTGCTTGAACACATTTTCAAGCTCCGAAGTATAGAAAGAAGTTACCAAAACAGCGTTATCATTTATTCTCTTAACATAGTATATTCTTTTAAAATTATCGTTATATCCGGCAGACCAACCGTCGTTGGTTCTGTCACGGTTTATCATTGCGGAAAAGTCCTCATATATCCTACTTCCGAAAAGCTCATTAGTACCGTTAGATATCTTTCCTACCGTATGGTTATTACTGTACACAATACAAAAGTCAACGAAGTTTTCCATTATACAAAGGCTGTACAGCTCATCGGAAATATTATCCTCGGTATTTATCGCTTCATAGCTGTCGGCGGTATCATCTGTTGCGCTGTAGCTATACACCTCTTCTTCGGCAAAAACGAGAGTACCTGTTGCCTCCAGCCGCTCCAGATAGCTATCCATATTAAGCTTCATCTGGACATTAAGCGCAGCGTTCATATTGCTGACCTTAGTTTTCAGGATATCGTCGGTCTTATTGAACACGAGCGTAGAGATAATGATGATCACTGCGACCATTACAACGGTATAACCAAGCGTCATAGCGAGCTTTAAGCTTGACATTCTTCTTTTGTTCCTGTTTTTGACAAAGTTTCCTATGTTACCGCTCATTCTATCAAGCAACCGTCACACCTCCCGAGCGCTTTCCCGATTTATGAAAAACATTAAATTATATCGAATACTGATGATATTTTATTATATCACGCAGTCAAAGATTTGTCAATATTACTCTGCTGAAACATTCTTTTATGTTCTTCGGGACAAAATACAAGCGCATGGCAAATCTGCCACACGCTTGCAAATATATATTTGTTTCTTACTTGTTTATGAGAGAAGCGACCTCGTCAGCAAGGTTATCCTCTTTCTTTTCAACGCCCTCGCCTCTTGCAAAGCGAACATATTCTGCAACGGCTATCTTTCCGCCGAGTTCCTTTGCGGCATTGGCTATATACTTGCCAACGGTCTCTTTATTTTCAGCCTTTACATAGGTCTGGTCGATAAGGCAGTTTTCCTCATAAAATTTATTGAGCTTACCGTTTGCGATATTGTCAAGCACCTGCTGCGGCTTATTAGCCATTTTGGGGTCCTCGGCCATCTGAGCGAGAGTTATCTTCTTTTCCTCAGCCAGAACATCGGCAGGGACAGAGTTTCTGTCAAGATATGCAGGGCTCATAGCTGCGATCTGGAGAGCGCAGTTCTTACCTACCTGGTATACC
Source organism: uncultured Clostridia bacterium (assembly GCA_947631995.1). Lineage (GTDB taxonomy): Bacteria > Bacillota > Clostridia > Oscillospirales > Ruminococcaceae > UBA7477. The sequence continues at coordinate 18,734 of CANRNT010000005.1, forward strand.
TTATCGGCAGGGAGATCGGTATCGAGCTTTACCATAACGCCTATGCTTCCGCCGCCGTGAACATAAGGAACAAGAACGCCTTCAAGTCTCTTGAAACGTCTTATAACCATATTTTCTCTTATCTTTATAAACAGATCCTGGAGCGCCTCTTCAACAGACTTATCTCCTCCGCTGATAGTGCATTTCTTGAGAGCTTCCACATCGGCGGGATCCTGCTCTATAACAGTCTTTGCAACTGCCGCAACGAAAGCCTTGAACTCATCGTTGTTAGCGGCAAAATCGGTCTCGATATTTACTTCCAAAACAGCGCCCACGTTACCATCGACAACGGACGTAACTATACCCTCGGCGGCAACTCTGCCGGCTTTCTTAGCCTGAGTAGCGAGTCCCTTTTCACGAAGCAAAACTATAGCCTTATCCATATCTCCGTCGGCTTCAACGAGCGCTTTTTTGCAGTCCATCATGCCGACGCCTGTAGCTGTCATAAGCTCTTTTATTTCTTTAACGCTTACATTTCCCATTTTATATTACCTCACTTTTTATTGACATTCACAACATTCACACAAAATATGGCGCAAACCAAAGGTCACACGCCATATTGAAAAGTTCACTTGGCTTACTCGGCAGCCTCTTCCTCGACTGCTTCTTCCACAGCTTCCTCAGCCATCTGCTCGCCCTGTCTGCCCTCGATGATAGCGTCAGCCATACAGCCTGCGATAAGCTTAACGGCTCTTATTGCGTCATCGTTTCCGGGTATAACGTAATCAACGTCGTCGGGGTCGCAGTTGGTGTCAACGATAGCGACAACGGGTATACCGAGCTTCTTTGCCTCTGATACTGCGATCTTTTCCTTGCGCGGGTCAACTATGAACAGCGCTCCGGGGAGCTTGCCCATATTCTTTATACCGCCGAGGTACTTTTCAAGCTTATATATCTCAAGATTGAGCTTTGTTACTTCTTTCTTGGGAAGAAGTTCAAAAGTACCGTCGCTTTCCATAGTATGGAGCTGTTCAAGTCTCTTTATTCTTCTCTGGATAGTCTTATAGTTGGTCATCATACCGCCGAGCCATCTGGCGTTTACATAATGCGCGTTGGCTCTTTCGGCTTCCTCCTTGATAGAGTCTGCCGCCTGCTTCTTCGTGCCAACGAAGAGTATCTCTTCGCCGTTTGCGGAAAGCTCACGAACGAACATATAAGCTTCCTCGAGTTTCTTTACAGTCTTTTGCAGGTCGATGATGTAGATACCGTTTCTCTCCGTAAAGATATACGGTGCCATTTTGGGGTTCCATCTTCTTGTCTGGTGTCCGAAATGAACGCCTGCTTCAAGAAGCTGTTTCATTGATACTACTGCCATTTGATTTTTCCTCCTGTTTGGTTTATCAGATATTTAATCTCCTCCACTCGGCTTAAATGCGGAAAACTCCCGTATCCGGGAGAACCGTCCGCAAAGCGCGAATGTGCGAAATACATTAATATTATAGCATAACTGCTCCATAAGTGCAAGAGTTTTTTTACTAGTATTTTAACAAATTTTCCACGGAAAAGCTTCTTGATTTTGTAAAGATTGAACTATCAGACGTATTTACCAATATGGTATCCTCGCCGATAAGCTGTATATTCTCGCACTTGATTATTATATCCTCATCTCTGCCGAACATTCCCAGCGCTCTGGGTCTGCCGTAAATTATAAGCGACAGAAGTGTTTTATCCGAAGTATTCACTTCTATATCGTCGATATATCCCAGCTTCAGTCCCGTCTGCATACTTACGACTTCCTTGTTTCGCAGGTCGCTGAAATTACATATCATAAGTGTCACCGTCCGTTTCAGTTTGTAATACTTATGACAACATCGACTTGTACTATTCGCAAACCGCAAAAAGATTTGTTTCCCAGGCGGGATAATACGGGTAATGCCGAACATAAAGCTTATATTTCGGGCACATTTCGCATATCCTGACAGGAAGCTCGAATATGTCCTCTGCGCGGTGATACAGCGCCACACACAGCTTCGGAGCATACTTCTCTATCGTTTTTTCCGTACCCTCCAAAGCTCCGCGCTCCGCGCCCTCGACATCATACTTTATATATGTAGCCCGTCCGCCCTGCAAGATACCGTCAACCGAGAGAGCCGCGGTTTCAACGCCTTTTGAAGAAAGCTTGCCCTGTCTGCCGCCTGCCGCATTGAAATTAAGCGTGTCCTCCCTGAGCCACGCCGCGGCGTTATACAGCTCAATATTTTTCATACTTTCTGCATATTCCGAAAGCTTACGGAAGTTGCGCTTATCCGGCTCTAAGGCATATATCTTTTCATATCTGCCGCCCGTATGCGAAAGAAGCTCTCGTATCGTATCACCATTATACGCTCCCAAGTCGACATATATCTCATCTTCGGCAGGTCTTATTATATTGGCATACGCTTCATCGGGCGGCGTACAGCACTCGCGCAGAAAAGATATATCACCCGTTATTTTATATTTCAGAACGTTAACATACACCTGTCTTGACTTATCGTCGGCAAGGAGAGAGTATACCTTTTCTATACTTTCAATATTATCCGACAGCGTTTTCTTTGTAAATGCTCCGACGCCTATGACATCGGTATCGGGAACGATAAGAATGTTTCTTTGCGCTATCTCGTCTATCTGTCTGATAAGGCTGTCATATCCCGCTGCAAATGCCATAGCAATAATGAAATTGCCGCAGCCAAGCGTCTTTTCCACCTCCGACAGCTTATGCACCAGGTGCCCCTGAAAGCTGTGACCGCGGACAAACTCATCGCTGGCAAATATACCGGAAACCGCTATACCATACTTGTCAAACTCTCTCATAAGCTTCAGGCACCCGTCTCCCATACCGTAAATAAAGACAGGCAGACCGCTGTTTTTTATTCTCTCCCAGCTTGACACAAGCTCCGAAAGTTGCGATATCTCCGACATACATTCACCATCTCCCGCACAAAAATTTCCTTGCAGAATAAATTTCGGGGACACAGCAATTTGTGTCCCCGAAAGCGGATCAGCATAATACTGATATAGCCATTTAACGAAAAAGCTGAAAACGAGTGAAAATCGTCAACAGCAGAAAGTTTCTAAGAACAGAAAGAATTATTGCTTTGTTTAGTGAATAGTGATTAACGAATAATGAATAGTGAATAGTACAGAAACGCCTATATACATTTACTATAAACTATTCACTATTCACTCTTTCACTATTCACTAAGCCCTTAACGTTAGTTAAGGGCGTTTCTGGCGGAGAAGGAGGGATTCGAACCCTCGATGAGCTATTAACCCATACACGAGTTCCAGTCGTGCGCCATAAACCGGGCTAGGCGACTTCTCCATAACAGCTACCTATGTATTATAACACAAGCAGCTTAAATTGTCAACAGTTTTTTCTATCTTTTATTCCCTTATTCTCTGTCCTGCGGCAGGTCGGGAGGAAGCTCCTGATTTTCAAGAAGATAATCTACCACCTTGCTGTAAAACATCGTCGGGTTAGACATGAGCCGTTTCTTCATCAGTTCAGCCTGCTCGGTATCGGGGGCAAACAGCGAAAGCTTCATGAGTACAACATCGTTGGCGTCGTTGCAAGTGCAATGAAGCATACAGCCTATATTCTTCTCCTCTATCTCTATTTTGACGGTATTTTCGTTTTTCAGCCGTGTAAAAAACTGTATGCCCGCAGTCATTATCCTGTCGCGAAAGCTCTGCGGAACGATAGATTTGAACTCTATGGCACAAAGCCGTCCTTTTTCCTGAAGCACATACTTCGGACTGCCATCTATCTCCTCCAAACTGACCATATTGGTCTCAAGCATTGAGGATATAGCTTCCATAAAGAAAAAGTAATTAACTATCCCGTCGCCCGTTGCTATCTCTGTCAGTTGAGCAGGAGAAATGGGTCTGTTTATCTGATACAAAAAGTAGCTTATCAACACCTTGACGGCATAGATATCCGTAAGATTGAGCATATTGGGTGAAACGTACTTTTCAAAATTCGTATCCATTTTTATCGCTCCGATCAGAAGTTCGGGTAATCGAGCATATGAGAAAGCAGCGCGATGTTGACTGCCGCTTCAACGCACGGAACGGCGCGCGGCACAACGCACGGGTCATGTCTGCCGGTTATCTTCAAGGTCTCCTCTTTCATGGTGGACATATCTACCGTTTGCTGCGGCTTGCCGATAGACGGAGTAGGCTTCATCGCTACTCTAAGCGTTATAGGCATACCCGAAGATATACCGCCAAGTATACCGCCATGATTGTTTGAACGGGTAACTACATGACCCTGATCGTTCACATAAAACTCATCATTATTTTCGCTGCCGAGCATTCTTGCGCAGTTGAAACCGACGCCGAACTCTATACCCTTAACTGCGGGAATGGCAAATACAAGCTGGGCAATGCTGTTTTCAAGACCGTCAAATATAGGCGAGCCTATGCCGGCAGGAACGTTTACTGAAATGCACTCTATTATTCCGCCAACGCTGTCGCCTGACTGAGCGGCTTTTTCAATGTCGTTCTTCATGCGCCTTCCCTTTGCGTCATTAATAACGGGAAAGCCTTTTTTGCGAAGCTCTATGATATCCTCACGCGTAGTAGTTATCGCGTCGAAGCTGTCGTCCTTGATCTTATGTATCTCTGCGATATGCGCGCCCGTATATATGCCTCTGCGCTCGAGTATCTGTCCTGCCACAGCGCCCGCAAAGCAAAGCGGAGCGGTAAGTCTGCCAGAGAAATGTCCGCCGCCTCTGGGGTCATTAAAGCCGTTATATCTCAGCGCGCCGGTATAGTCCGCATGACCCGGACGGGCAAGCTTGCTTACTTTAAGATAATCATGGGAATGCGGGTCATCGTTGGTTATAAAAGCGCAAAGCGGCGTACCCGTGGTCTTTCCGTCAAGAAATCCCGACATTATAGACGGCATATCCTTTTCTCTTCGCTGAGTAGAATAAGCCTCCTTTTTGGGAGCGCGCCTTGACATGAATGTTACAAGCTTTTCAAGGTCTATGTATTCTCCCGACGGAAGTCTGTCCATAACAACGCCTATGGCAGGGCCGTGGCTCTCGCCGAAGATAGATATTTGTATTCCTTTGTTCCAGATCGATGACATTTGGTATTCCCCCTAAATCATTTGTAATTCAGATATATTGCAAAGTACCGCCTAAGCGTTCATACTCCTTAAAGAAATCAGGGTATGATTTAGAAACGCATTGAGCGCCCTTAATAATTACTTTTCCTGTTGAAACGGTAGCAGCTATCGCGGCAGCCATGGCAATTCTATGATCGTTGCAGGCGTCAACTTCGCCGCCGGACAGTTTTCCGCCCTTTATAACTATATCCTCGCCAACACATTCAGCATTTCCGCCAAGTGAGTTTATCATATTGCAGACGGTCTCTATCCTGTCGCTCTCTTTCAGGCGCAGTCTTGAAATATTTCTTATATACGAAACTCCTCTGCATTGAGAAGCAAGCACCGAAAGAACGGGTACTATATCGGGCGTATCAGAGCAGTCGATGTCCAGCGGGCTTTTATCAAACTTATCGCATACATCGTAAATAACTTTATCGCCCTGCACGCTGCCGTGATCCATATCTTTTATGACAACATCGCTGCCCAAAGCATTCGCAACGCAGAAAAACGCCGCCTGCGACCAGTCTCTTTCTATGCTGTGCGTACACGCATTATAAGTCTGACCGCCTTTTATGAAATACTCATCTTTGCCGCATTCTATCTGTACGCCGAAATTTTTAAGACAATTCAGCGTCATATCCACATACGGCTTTGATTGCAGCGGTGAAAGAAGCTTCAGATGTGAATTTTCCCTACACTTCGGAAGCGCAAGCAACAGACCCGATATGAACTGCGATGAGATATTTCCCTCCAGCTCATACTCCCCGCCCGTGAGTTTGCCCTCTATAGTGAGCGGCAGACCGTTTCCAGAAAACCTTATGCCGTGTTTTGACATTTGTTCTATATACGGTGAGAGAGGTCTTTGCGGCAGCTTTCCCCTGCCTATAAAAGCTGCTTTCACTCCAAGCGCGGCAGCAACGGGTATTATAAGGCGCAAAGTAGTTCCCGATTCAACGCAGTCAACCACTACATTTTCTGAAGGACAGACAGCACCCGAAATAGAGGCTGTACCGTCGCTTTCGTTAATATCAACAGAAGCGCCGATCGCCTTGCAAGCGCTCAAAGCCGCCTGAATATCTTTCGGGGTAAGGCACATATCTTTCAGCACGGTAGTTCCGTTTGCAAGAGCCGAGGCTATTATATACCTGTGCGCATCGCTTTTTGAAGTTGGCACAGATATACTGCCGCGCAGCTCGGAAGGTGTTATGGCTATATCCATATACGACAGTTCCCCTTTAAAGCTGAGTTATAACAGCCGCTACTTCGCTTTCCTCTACCTCTTTGGTATAGCAGCCATCAAAGCACATCATCTCGCCTATTTCTTTCTGGAAAACAAATCTCAGCTTGCCGTTGCGTACTTTTTTATCGGTATAAAGCTTATCAATTATAAGCTCTTTGCGGATATTTTCAGGTATTCGCGTAGGCAGACCTACTCTTTTAAGAAGATCCTCAACACGCTTTGCATTCTCATGAGATATGTAGCCGTATCGCTCTCCGAGCCTTAACTGAGCCACAAGTCCTACCGCGACAGCCTCTCCGTGCAGCATTTTATAGCCGCTTGCCGTTTCAAGCGCTCTGCCGACGCTGTGGCCTAAATTAAGCGTACTTCTGAGATCCTGCTCAAGCTCATCTCTCATGACTATATTATACTTTACATTACAATTGCGCTCTGCGACGTGTTCACAGACACCGAAATCGAAAGTAAATACCTTTTCGATATTCTTTTCCAGATACTCAAAAAACTCCTTGTCACCTATACAAGCGTGCTTTATAGTTTCTGCAAGACCGCTCCTTATTTCTCTTTCGGGCAGCGACATCCAAGACGCTATATCCACATACACTTTCTTAGGCTGATTGAACATACCTATCTGATTGGTGGCAAGTGCGGTATCAACGGCGACCTTTCCGCCTATTGAAGCATCGGCGGCAGAGAGTAGCGTTGTAGAATAGATAACGAACGGCACGCCTCTTCCGAACGTTCCCGCAACAAATCCTGCAAGGTCTGAAACTACGCCGCCGCCAACGGCAACTACCATACAGTCGCGCCGCAGACCAGAACCGAGCATTGAATCCTCGACAAAGCCTTTTGTTTCACGCGTCTTGCTGAGTTCTCCTGCCTGAATGGCGAACAGGTGCGCATGGTACCCCTTATTTATGAGCATATCGCATATCTTTGCGCCGTACAGCTTTAAAACATTCGTATCGGTAATGACGGCAAAATTCTTTATATCTCCGAACATACCGCTGCTTATATCGCTGATAAGCTTATCCTCAAGATTTCTGCCGATCTCGATATTATATGAATTATCGACTGTTTTAACAAGCTCACATCTGAATTCGCTCATAATCTGTCCACCCAATCCTTTTCTTCCGCGTCATCATCGGAAATAATATTATATTGTTTTTTATCATATTTCAGCTTCTCGTGAAGCTCATTCAACAAAAACAGTTTTGTCTTAGTGACCTGAAAATGAATGGTAAGCATTTCTCCGCTTTTCATTTTTATGACCAGATCGCCTAAGCCGTCCTGCTCGGTCTTTTCAATATCATCAAAGCTTATTTCAAACCGCTGTTTTTTCTTTGCGAACGGTTTTGTTTCATGTGTAAAGCCGTTATCAGTAACTATTGTATTTTCATCGGGCATACCCATAAAAGCTAACTGAGAGGTCACGACATTCAGTCCGGCGGCGAAAACAGCCAGAAAACATATAGCCGCTTTTGCAAAAACTCCCTCCGCAGTAAGTCCAATCAGAAACACCGCGGCAGATATTATATACGTCAAAGCGCTCCTCACCCTGAGCTTTTTTCTTTTAGCCGCCGAAACTGCGGCTTGCCTGCGCATTACGGCTTTTTCCGTTTTAGTAGGATACTCATACAAAACCATAACGCAGTTCCTTTCAGAAGTCTTTACGCCTTAACGGCCATTAGCGGAGTTATGTATCTTCATAAGACGGCGCACGGCGTCAGGCAGCTCCGACGGAGTATCTATGATAATATCACAGCCCGCGCTTTCAAGCACGCTCCTGTCACGAAAGCCCCATGAACAGCCAACACATCTCATGCCTGAATTTTTTGCAGTTTCGACATCTACGTCGGAGTCCCCCACTATAACACACTTGTCTTTATCAGCTTCCAGCCGCGCTATAATGTTCATTATGATATCAGGATACGGTTTCTTACGGACGCCGTCCCTGCTTCCCTCTATGACATCAAAAGTCTTTGCACCGAAAAGCGCTTCAACTATCTTACAGCAAAAATCTCTTGGTTTATTGCTCGCTACGGCCAGCATTGCTCCGCTTTTTTTAAGTTCGCAAACAGCTTCAATAATGCCGTCATACGGTTTTGTTTTACGCAGACAGTTCTGCTCGTACAAAGCCGAGAACCGCTCAAATACGGCTTTTTCGATTTCGGTATCTCTTACGCTTGACGGTACGGATCTCGAAACGAGCAGCTTCGTTCCGTTGCCGACAAACATTCTGTACTCGTCGTAAGAACGGAGAGGAAGACTATACTGCGACAAAGCCTCATTTACGCTGTCCCCGAGGTCATAAAGCGAGTTGACAAGCGTTCCGTCCAGATCAAAGATGACAGTCATTCAAGACGCACCCCTTGACATTACATAATTAGTTTAAATATTATAGCATAAATAAATTAACATTTTGTGAATTAAATATGTACAATTTGTTATTTGTTGCTTTCAAGCCCGAAAACAGGCGGTTTGACCGCGCACTCTCCCAAAGATATTTTTCATCAATTTTATTATGGAAAAAAGCGCATACCGTATTGAAAGAACAGGCAAAATATGATATAATCATTTTAACGATATGCCAATTACCTTGGATTTATGGAGGAATGAATATGAATGTTGAAAAGATACTTTCTGAAATGACGCTTGAAGAAAAGGCATCGCTTTGCTCGGGAGGCGATTTCTGGCACACAAAAGCATTAAAACGGTTCGACATTGAGCCGATAATGCTTTCCGACGGTCCGCATGGTCTTAGAAAGACAAACCGCAATCACGTTGTTACCGGCGCGGACGATGAAACGGCAAAGGCAGTATGTTTCCCTGCCGCCTGCGCCACGGCTTCGTCCTTTGACCGCACGCTGCTCGAAAAAATGGGCAAGGCTCTGGGCGAAGAATGTCAGGCTGAGGATATAGCCGTTATACTAGGACCGGGCGTGAACATAAAACGTTCTCCGCTTTGCGGAAGAAACTTTGAATATTTCTCGGAAGACCCGTATCTTGCCTCACAGCAGGCTGCCGCGCTCATTAAAGGCATACAAAGCAAGGGCGTTGGCACATCGGTGAAGCATTTTGCCTGCAACAATCAGGAAACAAGACGTATGGCGGTAAGCGCAAATGTTGACGAGCGCACGCTGCACGAGATATATTTGTCCGCATTTGAAAGCGTTATAAAAAATGCAAAGCCTTGGACGGTAATGTGCTCATATAACCGCGTCAACGGCACATACTCATCACAGAATAAATATCTGCTGACCGACATTCTTCGCGATAAATGGGGATTTGACGGTCTGGTAATGAGCGACTGGGGCGCTGTTGATGAAAGAGAAAAGGGCGTCGCAGCAGGTCTTGACCTTCAAATGCCCTCCGCTCACGGCAAGACCGACGCCATAATCGTTGAAGCGGTCAAAAAAGGCGAGCTGGACGAAAAGCTCGTAGACGAATGTGCGAGAAACGTACTGAAGCTTTATGACAAATACAAGACAAATCACAAGGGCGGAAGCTGGGACGCAGACGAACATCACGAGCTGTCACGCCGCATAGCTGCCGAATGTGCCGTTTTGCTGAAAAACAAGGACGATATACTTCCTTTGGACAAAAACAAGAAAATATGCTTTATAGGCGCATTTGCGAAAGAACCGCGCTTTCAGGGCGGCGGCTCCTCACATATAGACTGCACGCAGGTCACTTCCGCGCTCGAGGCTGTCAAGGAATATTGCGACGTTGAGTTTGCTTTGGGATTTGAAGCGGAAAGCAGCGAGCCTGATGAAAAGCTTATTTCCGAAGCGGAAGATCTTGCTAAAAAGAACGATGTTGCCGTTATATTTGCCGGTCTGCCGGATTCGTTCGAGTTTGAGGGCGGTGACAGGAAGCATATGCGTATGCCTGACTGTCAATGCGAGCTGATAGAACGGATCGCCGCCGTTAACAAAAACGTAGTTGTAGTTCTGCATAACGGCTCACCTATGGAAATGCCATGGATAAACAAAGCAAAAGGAATACTTGAAATGTATCTTGCAGGTCAGGCGTGCGGCGGAGCGGCGTGCGATCTGCTGTTCGGAAAGGTAAACCCGAGCGGAAAGCTTGCTGAAACATTCCCCATTCGTCATGAGGACACGCCTGCTTACATCGGAGAGTTCGGCGAGGGCGATAATGTTTACTATAACGAGGGGCTTTACGTCGGCTACCGTTGGTACGACAAGCGCAAAATGGACGTGCTGTTCCCGTTCGGTTACGGTCTGAGCTACACAAAATTTGAATATTCCGATATAAAGCTTTCGGCTGACGAGATAAATGCCGACGGTGAGCTGACCGTGAGCGTTACTGTTAAAAACGTTGGAAAAAGATCCGGAAAAGAGGTCGTACAGCTTTATGTCAGGGACAGACACAGCAGCGTTGACAGACCCGTCCGCGAGCTTAAAGGATATGAAAAGGTATCGCTTGAAGCAGGAGAAAGCAAAAAGGTATTTTTCAGGCTGGACAAGAGAGCCTTTGCATATTACAGCACAGCAGAGCATGATTGGGTAGTTGAGGACGGCAGGTTTGATATCGAGGCAGGAGCTTCGTCACGCGATATACGCCAATCGGCATTTGTATATATCAACAACGGCTACACGCCGCGTGTAAAGTTCACGATAAACAGCCTGATAATGGATATTCTTGCTTATCCGACAGCCGCCAAAGAGTTTTTCGACTTTTTAAAGCAGGAGCTTACATCGGAGGGCATGGATATACACGCGCAGCGTTTTGAAGAGCTCACGGACGATATGCTTACCGTATTCAGCGACATGAGCGTCAGAACGACAATGGATTTCCTGACAACCAAGGGCATAACCCGTGAAAAGCTGACATCGACCATTGAACGCCTTAATGTGATAGTCAACGAGGGCGCGGAAGAATAAAGTAACGCATATTCCCGCTGCAGAATATTATATACTATCAAACTGCACGGAGGTATCGCGTTATGAAGATAGTTGTTATCAAGCCGCCCAAAATAATTGCAGGAGCACTTAGACTAGTGTTCGGGATAAAGAAATGTGAAAACAGGATATAAAAGTATCCGTCGGGGAAAGATCCTCGGCGGATATTTTATCTTTTTTTATAAAGCCATTCGGGAATGAGCCTTGCTTCCTCGTACATACTTACATAACTGTTATGACGCGACCTGCATATATCTCCCCTGTTCACGGCTTCTATCACGGCGCAGCCGTTTTCCTTGGTATGGCTGCAATCGGCATATCTGCACTTGCCGAAATACGGTCGGAACTCACGAAAGCACTCGGCAAGCTCATCTTTAAGTATTATATCATATTTGCTCGTATCAAAGCTTGAAAACCCGGGCGTATCCGCTATATAGCCGCCCATGGGCAGCTTATGGAGAGAAACATGGCGTGTGGTATGCCTTCCCCTGCCCAGCTTGCGGCTTATCTCGGCGGTCTTTTCTCCAAGCTGCGGGAACATACCGTTGAGCAGAGTTGTTTTTCCTACTCCCGTATTCCCCGTAAACGCGGATACCTCCGCAGAAATACGCTTTTTAAGCTTATTCATTGCGTCTGAGCTGTCTTTTCCTATACCGTAAACCTCAACGCCGCATTTTTCGTAAAGCTCTGTCAGGTCATCAGAGGACTTTATATCCGTTTTAGTAAAAACTATGATAGGGTTTATTTTTTTAAACTCAGCCACGGCTATGAACTTATCCAGCAGAAGCAGATTTGGCGGAGGTTCACAGGTAGAACACACCAGAATAAGATTGTCGAGATTTGCCATAGGCGGTCGGACTATCTCATTCTTTCTTTCAAGTATATCGGTTATGACCCCTCTGCCGTCATCGCATATCTCTATCACGGCTTTATCGCCGCAGCAGGGAGAGATATTCTTATTTCGGAATGCTCCTCTCGCGGTACATTCATATACACTATCGGAGACATCTACAAAATAAATGCCTCCGATAAGTTTTACTATCGTACCTGAGAGTTTTTTATTCTCACAGTTCATACTTTTTTAGCCGACGAACTCAAACAGGCTTTTATCAGCAAATATAGTTTTGCTGACAGAGTCATCTCTAAATCCGATATAGTCGCCTGAATAGTGGGTAAACGTAAATTCATCACCCGGATTGAAAGTCTTAAGCGGCTTTGACGGATCACTAAGATCAACGAACGAACCCGATCCGACAGCTCTATAAGTACCTACCTGTTCAGAAGGAAGTTCATAAAACTTCGGAGTAGTTGTTGTCGGCTGCGAAACGGTTACGCCCTCTACAGATATGTTTAAATCTCCGCTTACCGCACTAACAGTATATTTGCCGTCCGAGCCTTTTGAAACAACAGAACCGTTTACTCTTACCACCATATTACTGGAGTCGTAAGAGCTATCAACAACAACGGTGAAGCTGTAATTGTCGCCCTCATTTACGGTAGAAGCACCGTTTATAGTAACGCCTGCCGTCTGCGAGAAGCTGACAGCGAATGTTTTCTTCTGAATGAGAGAGAGGAACGCATTCGTATCCATTGAAGTCTGCGTTGCGGTCTTTGCAGAGAAGTCAACGGTAAATATCATATACTTGACCTGCTGCTGTGTAGCGTTGTTGAGAGCCGATACCACTATCGTCTGAACGCCCGTACCGCTTACATCTTTTATTGTTATATTATTTCCCGCATAAAACTCTGCGGCGTCTACCTTTTGCGATTTTATAACTGCGCCCGAGTCTCCGTAAACGCTGAAAGTGAATGCGCCCTTTGCGCCTGCGGGGATAGGTATGATAAGGTCTACCGAGCCTGCTCCTGCAACACCCGTTGAAACGCCGATTATTACCGTCTGATCCTTAGATACCAGCGCACCCTCCTGCACGCTCTGGCTGACTACGGTGCCTTTAGGCGGATCTTTGACATCAACGTCCTTGAACTGATAGTTAGTTATTTTTGACTGCTTGAGAAGCTCTTCTGCCTGTTCCCTGGTCATACCGACCACTTTAGGCATTTCCTTACTGGACGAAACAGAGCCGTTGCTTACATACAGCGTTATGGTAGAGCCCGCTTCAGCCATTGTGCCGCTTTCGGGGTCTACTCTGTATATCGTACCCTCATCGTAATCATCGCGCCAGTCCTCCATTTTCTTGACCTCGAAGCCTAGCTGTTTCAGATTGTTCTCGACCGCGTCGGTATACTGATATCCCACCAGATAATCGGGCACTTGTATCATTCTTGCGCCCTTGCTCACCTTTACGGAAACGTTAGCGCCTTTTTTGGTAGTTTTGCCGTCCGCGATACTCTGATAGAATATTACTCCCTCTCCGTACTCGGAATTATATTCCTCGGTAACGCTGAAATTGATTATATCACGGTACTGCTCTTCAGCTTGGGTATAAATGGTATTTATCAGGTTCGGCATTTCAAAAGTTGTATCTTCCGAACCTTTATTGAACTTACTTATAACATTGAATATTACAACGCAGGCAATTATAACTACCGCTACCGCAGATGCACAGAGTATCGGGAAAACATAGCTTTTTCTGGGTTCTTCCTCTGCCTCGTCGTCATACTCGTCATATTCGTCGTCATACTCGTCATCTTCCGACCGTCTTGCGCTGTTCTGATTTACAGGAGTAAAGAACCTTGTTCCCTCTCCGTCGTCATCTTCCTCGTCGTCTCTGGGGATATAGCCGAACACTACCGACTGGTCCATTTTGAATGTATCTATATCCTTTATCATTTCGGCAGCCGACTGATAACGCTTATCCGGCTCTTTTTCGACTGCGTGCATAACTATCTCCTCGAGAGCCTCAGGTATCGAGGGTACATATGTACGCGGGAATGTAGGAGCGTCCTGCATATGCATAAGAGCCACGGAAACGGGATTTTCTCCGTCAAACATTTTTCTTCCCGTGAGCATTTCATAGAGCATAACGCCTACCGAATATATATCGCTTCTTTCATCGGTATAGTCGCCTCTTGCCTGCTCGGGAGAGATATAATGAACAGAGCCTATTGTCTTTTCGGACATAGTCTTTCCGTCAACTCTGGAAAATCTGGCGATACCGAAGTCCATGACCTTTATCGTACCGTCTGCAAAAAGCATGATATTCTGCGGCTTTATATCGCGGTGTATGATACCTCTGTCGTGCGCGTGCTGCAAAGCGCGGAGTATCTGCGTGATGAAATGCAGCGCGTCTTTCCAGCGAAGAGCACCCTGCTGTTCAATAAACTCTTTCAGCGTGATACCGTCTATATACTCCATAACTATAAACTGTATCTCGTCGCTGAAACCAACATCGTATATCTTTACGATATTGGGGTGAGAAAGAACTGCGATAGCCTTGCTCTCATTCCTGAACCTTTTCAGAAACTCCTCATTCTCGGAAAACTCCGTTTTCAGTATCTTGATAGCAACGACGCGGTTTTCCATAATGTCTACCGCCTTATAAACATCAGCCATTCCGCCTATGCCTATAAGTTCTGTTATCTCATATCTTCCGTCAAGCTTTTTGCCGATATTCAGGTCCATTGATTTCACTCCTAATTTATTTATCGTAGTTACATATCATGGCGAGAGTTATATTATCTCTGCCGCCCTGCGAATTGACATAATCTATCAAGCTTGCGACTATTTCGTCGCCGTCCTCTTTGTTCTGCGCCTTAGCGTGTATTCGCTCATACAGCATATCAGAGCTGCAATAGTTAGACAGCCCGTCGCTGCAAAGTATTATCTCGTCGCCCTTTGAGATATCTATCTCAAAGAAATCTACCTCGACGTCCTTTTCAACGCCTACCGCTTTGGTTATATAGTGACGCATATCATGCGTTGATATCTCTTCTTTATTTATTTTTCCCTGCTCGTAGAGCATTTCCACATAGGTATGGTCTACCGTTACCTGCTCGATACCGTCATCTGAAAGATGGTAAGCTCTCGAGTCGCCGACGCTAGCGATATATGCGATATCGTTCTTCACTATCGCTGCAACACAGGTAGTGCCCATGCCCATTTTTTCTTTTTCCTCGTTTGCTTTTTTGAACACCAAGGTATTTGCCGCCGAAACGGCTGTCACCAACAGGTTCTTCATGCTCATCGGGCTGAAATTGTCACGGTAATTTTGTTTGATCCTGTCATGCACCGCTGATACGGCGATGCCGCTGGCAATACTTCCGTAGCCTGCGCCTCCCATTCCGTCGCATACAACAGCGCAGACCGCACCGTCGTCAAAGACGCTGAAAAGAAAGCAGTCCTGATTTTCACTTCGTTTCATTCCGATATCGCTGGCTGCACAAACAAACAAAACTGTCACCCCTTTATGTCATGATACGGCATAATACGACCTGCACACTTCACTTCTTCTCCTGCTCTCTCCGAAGCTGTCCGCAAGCGGCGTTTATATCCGCGCCCAATGTTCTTCTTACGGTAACGTTCATACCCATATCCGTAAGATACTTCTTAAATCTCATTGTTGACTTTTTAGACGAGGTATAATCTCTCTCATCTATTTTATTTACAGGTATGAGGTTCACATGGCACATCATACCGCCGAGAAGCTTATTTAGCTTTTGAGCGTCATCATAAGTATCGTTTACTCCGCTTATCACGGCATACTCAAAGCTCACGCGTCTGCCTGTCTCTTTAAAATAATCCTTACAAGCGCTGACAAGCTCATATATATCATATTTATCGTTTATCGGCATTATACTGCTTCTTGACGCGTTATCTGACGAATGGAGGGATATTGAAAGAGTTACCCCCAGCCTGAGCTTTGCCAGCTCATATATCTTTGGCACTATGCCGCAGGTAGAGAGCGAAACATGGCGCAGGCTCATATTTATACCCTCTTGGGAAGATACTATATCAAAGAAGCGTACAACATTGTCATAATTATCCAAAGGCTCGCCGATACCCATAAGCACCACGCCTGATATCTTCCTGCCGCTGTCGCGCTGTGCCTCATATATCTGCAACAGCATTTCCGAAGGCAAAAGGTCTCTTTTATATCCTGCGATAGTTGAAGCGCAGAACCTGCACCCCATTTTACAGCCCACCTGGGTGGAGATACACAATGTATTGCCGTGCTCATATTCCATAAGCACAGACTCAATATGCTCCCCATCATAAAGCCTATATAGATATTTTAACGTATTATCGGTACTCGAGGCAAGTCTTTTGACAATAAATAGTGAATTTATACAAAAAATCGCTTCGAGTTGTTCTCTCAACTGTGCAGAAAGATTGGTCATAGAGGAAAAATCAGTAATTTTTTTAACATGAAGCCAGTCATATATCTGAGCTGCTCTGAATTTCTTTTCGCCCAAACGCTCCAATTCTGCTTCCAACTGAGGCAGCGTAAGGCTCAAAATATCCGTTTTTCCATTTATTGTTATATTTTGCGGCATTATATTTCCCCATACACTATATTTTTTGATATCCTGCTATTTTACTCTTTTAAGCTTTGCGATGAAAAATCCGTCGCCGCCGAACATATCGGGTGTCATAGTGACAAACGGCTCGTTCAGGTCAAGCTCTTCACAGACGCTCACAGGCGTAAAATTCTTATTTTCCTGCAAAAATCTTTCCACGACCTTTTCATTTTCGGCCTTTGAAACAGTACAGGTAGAATATACCAGCAAACCGCCGTCTTTTACATACTGCGCGGAGGTTTTAAGTATCTCGTACTGAATGTCGGGCAGTCTTTTCAGCTCATCGGGAGATTTATACTTTATCTCCGGCTTACGCCTTATGACACCAAGTCCCGAGCAAACAACGTCGCAAAGAACCTTATCCGCTTTGGGCAGGTCACTATTAAGCTTTCTCGCATCGTTTACGCTCGCTGTTATATTATTCAGTCCGAGACGCTGTGCGCCGCGTTTTATCAGAGCGACACGCTTTTCGTGCAGGTCGCAGGCGATGATACTTCCCTTTCCGTTCATAAGCTCCGCACAGGTAAATGCTTTGCCTCCCGGGGCGGAACAAACATCTATGAGCGTATCGTTTTCAGAAAGCTCAAGAGCTTGACAGCATATTTGTGAGGAGATATCCTGAACATGGAAAAGCCCCTCTCTGTAAGCATTGGAATTTTCGATATCCTCTCCCCTGACGATGTCCAAACAATTCGGAAGAGTTTTATTTTCAGACGTTTCAAAGCCGTCAGCAGATAAAAGCTTTGCAAGCTCCTGCGCCGAACATTTTAATGTATTGACCCTTACGGTAACAGGCGGTCTGCCTACGGAGCTTTCCAGCAGCGACATCGCCTGATTTTCGGTGTATTCCTCAAACCATTTATGTACGAGCCACGGCGGGCAGGAATATCTCATCGCAAGCCCGTCAAGCTTGTCCGCCGCTTCGGGAAGCTTCATACCGCTGCGGATAAAGCTTCTTAGCACTCCGTTGACATAGCCTGCCGCGGCTGTATCTTTCATATATCTTTTGACAAGCTTTACCGACTCGTTCACCGCCGCGCTCTGCGGTACAGAATCCATATACAAAAGCTGATAAAATCCCAACTGCAATGCACATCTGACCTGTATGGAAAGCTTGTCCACAGGCTTATTTGAATACTCGGCTATTATCCTGTCGAGAGTATAGAGCCTTTCGAGCGTTCCGTAAGCAAGGGCGGCAGCAAATCTTTTATTCTCGGGCGAAAGTCCGCTGTTTTTCAAATATCCGTCAAGCGCGATATTGGAATAGGTTTTCTTTTCGCTGCAATTGAACAGCAGTCTGTACGCGACTGCTCTGGCGTCGTTCCCGTTCATTTAATCTCGTCTGTTATTGCTTCTGCTCAAAACTATTATCAGAAGCCTTAAAATCGTCATGATAGTTGAAGCAAGCGCTGCCACATAGGTAAGAGCGGCTGCCGAAAGCACCTTTCTTGCTCCGACTATCTCGTCTTCCTGCAAAATATCAAAGCCTTCAAGAGTTTTGAGGGCGCGCGAGCTTGCGTTGAACTCAACGGGAAGAGTTACCAGTTGGAACACCGCCACCAATGCGTACAGCGCAACTCCGAACAATGCTATTTTTATACCCATATCATTGCCTGAGCTTTGCGAAACGGCGGCGATGACAAGACCTATCATAATAAATATAGTAGAAAATCTCGCGCCGAAATTCGTTATCGGGATTATGGCGGAGCGCACCTTTATGGGCGTATAGCCCTCGGCGTGCTGAACGGCGTGTCCGCACTCGTGAGCCGCAACGCCGATAGCCGCGACCGATGTACTGTCATATACAGCTTCGGAAAGGTGCACCGTATTATCGGTAGGGTTGAAATTATCGGTCAGCTTTCCGGGTATCCTCTCTATGCTGACGTCATTAAGACCGTTATTATCCAGTATCATTCTTGCTACCTGCGCGGCAGTATAGCCCTTGCGGCTATAATATGTCGAATACTTTTTATACGATGAATTTACCTTGCTCTGAGCATACAGCGCAAACAAGATCGCAGGTATCACCAGCAGTATAGTCCAGTCATACCAATATACGAATGGCATATCTATCTTCCTTTCTCAAATCACTATGTTTTACAAGCCGCCTATCATTTCGCCTTTTTCAAGGTGTCTGCCTCTTACGAAATCTTCGGAGGACATTCTCTTAGCGCCCTCAGCCTGCACTATGACCAGTCTTACACTTCCCTGACCGCAGGCGACTATAAACCTGTCGGCGTCAATAAGCTGTCCCGGCTCGCCGAAGCTGCCGTCCTCGCTGACAAGCTCGCTCTTATACACCTTTACGCGCTTTCCCCTCACCGTAGTAACTGCGCACGGCCAGTCGGAAAGGCCGCATATATGCTTATTAACGACAAAAGCGTTTTTTGAAAAATCTATCTCGCACATATCCTTGCTCAGCATGGGTGCATAGCTTGAAAGCTCGTCATTCTGCGGAACGGGTATCAGCTCGTCCAATCTTTTCAGAGCATTCACAAGAAGCTGCGCACCTATCTGCGAAAGTCTGTCAAAAAGCTCTGCCGACGTTTCATTCACACCAATATCCGTCTCGCTCTGCAAAAGAATATCTCCCGTATCAAGACCCTCGCCCATTTGCATTACCGTAATACCCGTTACCTTATCGCCGTTGAGGACGCTCCTTTGTATGGGAGCTGCTCCTCTGTACTTTGGAAGCAGCGAGCCATGGACATTGATACAGCCAAACCTTGGAAGCTCCAGCACCTCTTTAGGAAGTATTTTTCCGTATGCGGCTACTATAATAACATCAGGGTCATACTGCTTTAATATTTCCACGGCAATATCGGGCGCTTTTTTCAAGCTCTCGGGCTGGTGGACGGGAGTTCCGTGCTGTAAAGCCAATTCCTTTACAGGCGGAGCTTTAAGCTTATATCCTCTGCCGGTAGGTTTATCGGGCTGTGTAAATACCGCACACACCTCATGTTCGCTGTTATACAGCGCTTCCAGCGTCGGAACGGCAAAATCGGGCGTTCCCATAAAGACTATCTTCATTATTTCATTGCCTTTCAGTTATTGTATGCACTTACCTGTCAACGTATTCTTCAATAAGGTCAACGAACAGTCTGCCGTCCAAATGATCCGTTTCATGACAGACCGCTCTTGCAAAAAGTCCCTCGACTTCTTTTTCATACCATATTCCGTTTCTGTCCTGCGCTTTGAATTTAACATTCATCGGGCGGGTGACGTATCCCCATTCATTCGGGCAGGAAAGACAGCCTTCAACGTCCCTCTGACTGCCTGACGATGACAATATCTCGGGATTTATAAGCTCATAGTAACCCTCGCCTGCGTCTATTATGCACAGCCTCTTTAAAAAGCCTACCTGCGGCGCGGCAAGTCCAACACCGTCCGCCGCTGTCAGAGTTTCGTGCATATCGTCAAGAAGCGCGGCAAGCTTATCATCGAACACAGTTACCGGTTTACACACTTTATGGAGTATAGGCTCCGACTTATTAAAAATTATTCTTTTCGCCATTATTAACACCCTTTGCAGTTTATATAATATCCCCGTTCATATCTATGAACGCATGAACATCAGCATATTCGCGATCTTTCATAAATTCGGACAGAGTATCCGAAAATATCTTCCTCGTCGGTCTGTTGTTCTTGCACTTTACGATAAGACGGTATCTGTATTTATTATTAACTTTCTCGACCGCATAAGGCGACGGCCCGAGAATATACATAGGAAGCTTTTCCTGAGTATCATTTTTATATTTTGTAAGAAGCTGCGAAAAATACTTTCCCGCCTTGCGCAGCTTTTCATCGTTTGTTCCGCTGAACCCGACTATGCACAGATCGCAAAACGGCGGATATATCAAAGTTTTGCGAAAGCTTATCTCCTGCTCGAAAAATCCTTTATAATCCTGTTTTGAAGCAAGCTCTATGACATAATGATCGGGGCTGGAGGTCTGGAGATACGCCTTGCCTCTTTTGTCGCCTCTTCCTCCTCTGCCAACTACCTGCGTTATCAGAGAAAAAGTCCTTTCCGAGCTTCTGAAATCGCCCATATACAGCAAACGGTCTATTGACAGCACGCCTACCAACGTGACCGACGGGAAGTCTATCCCCTTGGCTATCATCTGAGTACCGAGCATGATATCGTATTTACCTTTGCCAAAGTCCTCGAAGTTTTTCTCATATGCGAACCGCGAACAGGTAGTATCCGCGTCCATACGGAGAAGTCTTGCATTCGGGAACTGCTCTGCAAGAAAGTCCTCGACACGCTGAGTACCGCTGCCTCCGTATGCAAAATCTTTTGAGCCGCACTCGCAGGTCATATTTGCCGAACGCGAATATCCGCAGTAGTGGCACATCAGTCTGCCGTTAGCTTTATGATATGTAAGCGGTATACTGCAATGCGGACATGAAACTACCGTCCTGCACTCACGGCAGGTAAAATGCGAGCTGAAGCCGCGTCTGTTGAGCAGAAGTATTACCTGTTCCTTACGCTTCAGCGTTTGGGTTATCTCATCTATTAGCACGCTGCTGAAAAGGCTGTTGCACCCGAGCTCACGCTCTGTTTCCATATCAACGGTAACTACCTGCGGGAGTTGTGTGCCTGCATAGCGATTTTTCAGCTCAAAAAGACTAAATCTGCCTGTTTTCGCATAGTAATAGCTTTCAAGCGACGGAGTAGCGGAAGCAAGCAGCATAACGGCGTTATTGAAGCCGCACCTCTGTATTGCGACATCTCTTGCGTGATAGCGCGGAGAGCTTTCTGATCTGTAACTGTGCTCGCCCTCCTCGTCAATTATGATAATACCTATATTCTCCAGTGGAGCGAATATTGCGCTCCTTGTGCCGACTGCTATTTTTGCTTCGCCGTTTTTCAGGCGTTTGAACTCGTCCACTCTCTGACCCAGCGACAGATTTGAATGTATCACAGCAACGGTATCACCGAAATATGCACGGAATTTACCTACCGTCTGAGGCGTAAGAGATATTTCGGGTATGAGCATGACGGCATTTCTGCCGATCTCCAGCGTATGCTCTATGAGCTTTATGAACACAGAGGTCTTGCCGCTCCCTGTAACTCCATGCAGAAGCGCTCCGCACGGTTTTTTTGCGTCGATCAGTTTTGCTATACCGTCATAAGCGGCTTGCTGCTCTTCATTGAGCGTTATCTGCGCCGCGTCATAGTCCGACTGCATAAGCTCAACGCTTCTCAGAGTTTCATACTCATACTCATATGCCGCTCCGACCTTGACAAGATTTTTCAGTATAGTCTGCGTTACGCCTGTGGCATAGCATATTTCCTTAAACGACGCTGACGAATTTTCCTCAAGGAACTCGATGACCTTTTTCTGCTTAGGAGTTATCCTATATGCGGACGGTTCATCGATAAAGCTCTGGGAGAGCGAAAGCATTTTAACTGTTTCATCGCCTACTCTGCGCTTTATACTGTCCTCTTTTTCAACTATACCCTTATCTATCAGGCTGTTGACTATCTTTTGCTTTTCGGGACTGCCGTCGCTGTCCAATATACTGTCTATCTCTTTATCGGAAACAGCGTTCTTCAGAAACTCGACCAGCTTTGCCTCGTCGTCGGTAAGCTCACACTCTATTTCCATATTAGCCAGAGAATATTTTTGCGAATAGCTGTACGAAAAGCCCGCAGGAACTATTGCCCTATACGCATCAAAATATGTGCAGAAAGTATTTTCCTTCAGCCATACTATAAGACGAAGCAGCTCGTCGTTGACAAGCGGTACGTCTTCAAGGAGCTTATATATCGGTTTAAGCTCGGGATTTGGCACGTCCTGCTCATATGTTCTGGCAACAAAACCGATACGCTTTACGTTTCCTCTTCCGAACGGAACTAACACCCTTGCACCGTCTTTGAGCGTATTTGTCATATATTCGGGAACGCTATAACTGTACAGTGCATCAAAATGATATGCCGCGCAGCTCACCGCAACCTTTGCGACAAGAAAAGTTCCCTGCATACAGATACTCCCTTACTTTTTCTCGATTATCTTATACTCTCCGTTAGCTATCTCTTCAACTGCCATTTTTACTGTCTTTTGCTCCAGACGCGTCTTGTTTTCGTAAGCCTCGTCTGTTATCTCTCTTGCTCTTTTCGCAACGGCTATCACCAAAGAATATGGGCTTTCACCGTTTTTCAAAAGCTGAGTTGCTGCCGGTCTAAGCATTTTCCAACACCTCGTTTATAATATTTTCGGCATCTTGTTTTATTCTTGCCGCTTTACACACCGCGCTGAAATCCGCAACTGCTTCCTCCAGCTCGCCGTTAATAACTATATAATCATACTTCCCCGCCAGACGTATCTCGTTTATAGCCTGACGCATACGCTTATCTATTGTTTCCTTATCCTCCGTACCGCGCTTCTCCAATCTTCGGCGCAGCTCCGTTACCGACGGCGGTATAATGAATATCAGCACCGCTTCCGGCATAGCTTTTTTGACATTGAAAGCGCCCTCAGTCTCTATCTCGAGGACAACGTCCTTGCCGCTGCTGAGGTTTTTCACTATCTCAGACTTCGGCGTGCCGTAATAGTTTCCGCAGTACTCCACATATTCAAGAAAGTCGTTCTCTTTTATACGTTTTTCAAACTCTTCCCTGCTGAGAAAATGGTATGTTACCCCGTCAGTATCCTCATCTCTCGGCTTACGGGTAGTTGCGGAAACGGAGTAATAGACCTTGCTTTTATCATTGAACACGCGTTTAAGTATCGTTCCTTTTCCGCCTCCCGACGGGGCTGACACGACAAACAGTATACCTTTTTTACCGCTCATTTACGACCGTCCTCCTTTTCAAGATGTCCGCCAATCGCCTGCGGAGTTATTGCCGAAAGGATAACATGGTCGCTGTCGGTAACAACAACGGCGCGCGTTTTTCTGCCATAAGTCGCATCTATCAACAGACCTCTGTCTTTAGCTTCCGAAATAATACGCTTTATCGGCGCGGAATCCGGACTTACTATCGCCACAAGTCTTTCGGACGACACCATATTGCCATAGCCTATATTTATCAACTGCATTTTATTCACCGCTATTCGATATTCTGTATCTGCTCGCGTATCTTCTCTATCTCGCTTTTCATATCAACGACCGTTTTGGTTATCTCAAGATCCTGACACTTTGAGCCTATCGTATTTACCTCTCTGTTAAGCTCCTGCGTAAGAAAGTCCAGCTTCCTGCCAACAGGCTCGTCCGACGTCAGCAGCTCTCTGTACTGTGCAAGGTGACTTCTTACGCGGACAGTTTCCTCATCTACCGCAGTCTTTTCGCTGAATATGGCAGCTTCGGTAAGAACTCTCGCATCGTCTATATTCCTATCCTCGACTATTTCCCGTATCTTTGCGGTAAGTCTTTCCATATATGCCTTTGTCGTTTCGGGCGATAATCTTTCTATCTCTCCTATACACTTCTCCACAAAGTCGAGCCGTGAAGATATATCCTCGAGCATCTTTGCTCCCTCGTTGATACGCATTTGAACGAATTTATCCAGCGCCGACTGCGCTACCTGCTTTATCTGCTCCCAGACAAGCTCCTCGTCCTCAATGGTTTTCTTTATTGTGAACACATCATTCAGGCGCATTATAGACGAAAGAGTAAGGTCGTCCGCAAGAGAGAGCGCGTCGCCGGCGCTGCGCAGAGCATCGACATACTGCTTTGCAAGCGCTTCGTTTATTTCTATCTCAGCGTCAGTACCGACACGGTTGAATACCGATACCGAGACCTCCACCTTGCCCCTGGATATTTTTCCTGCCAAAAGACTTTTCAGCTTGTCCTCTATATATCCGTAAGCTCTGGGATACTTAGCGCTGAACTCGTAATACCTTGAATTGACCGATTTTATCTCAACGATTATCTCTTTCGTATCGAGCATTACTCTTTCTCTGCCAAATCCTGTCATACTTTTCAGCATAACAAATCCCTCCTGTAAACATTCCGATATTTTGACCATATTTAATTATAAAGCTATCCGCCAAACATAGCAATAAATTGTGAACATAAATTCACAAAGAATTTACATTTTATTAATATATTCCGTGAAACCATAAAAAGCCCGACTAAGATCACTTGGTCGGGCTTAAATAATTAACGTGATGTCTTTGAAATATGTCCTCATTCAACTGTGACCGACTTAGCGAGGTTTCTCGGCTTATCTACGTCGTTTCCTCTGAGGACAGAGGTATAGTATGCAATAAGCTGGAGGGGCACGACTGCAAGCATCGGCATCAGCAGATCGTCGATAGTCGGTATACCTATCTTATAGTCTGCGACATCGTTATCTATATTGATATACTGATGTGTAACTATGAACGTCTTTGCGTGTCTTGCCTTTACCTCCTTGACGTTGCTTATAGTCTTATCAAAAAGGTCTCTCTGAGTAACAACGGCAATAACGGGCATATGCTCCGTAACGAGTGAGATAGTACCGTGCTTCAGCTCTCCTGCCGCATAGGACTCCGAGTGTATATACGATATCTCCTTGAGCTTCAGAGAACCCTCCATACTCAAAGCATAATCAAGACCTCTGCCGATATACAGCAGGTTTTCCGAATTTACGAGCTGCGACGCAACATACTGGCAGTTGTCCTTCTGCGAAAGTATGACATCTATGAACTTAGGAACATTGGTCAGCTCTTTTGTAAGTCGGCAGCACTCCTCCTCGGATATCTTGCCCTTTACATAAGCCAGCTCGAACGCGATAAGGTAAAATACCGCTATCTGCACCATATACGCCTTTGTGGAAGCTACTGATATTTCAGGGCCTGCATGTGTATAGAGGACGAAATCGGCTTCTCTGGCTATCGAAGAACCTTTTACGTTTACTATTGCAAGAGTCTTTGCTCCCTGCTCCTTGGCAAGACGCAGCGCCGCTCTGGTATCGGCGGTCTCGCCCGACTGTGAAACGAGTATAACAAGGTCATTCGGGGAGATTATGGGGCTTCTGTATCTGAACTCGGAAGCGACATCTACCGTTACTGAGACCCTTGCTATCTTTTCGATAACATATTTTCCTACAAGTCCCGCATGCATGGCAGTACCGCAGGCAACAACGAATATATTGCTGAAATCCCTGAGCATTTCAGGCGTTACGCCGCATTCCTCGATATTTGGCATACCGTCGATTATTCTGGGAGTTATAGTAGTCTTTATAGCTGTTGGCTGTTCGTGTATCTCCTTAAGCATAAAATGCTCATAGCCGCCCTTTTCCGCGGACTCCATATCCCAGTTTGCGACAAGAAGCTCCTTTTCTATCGGTTCCCCGTCCAACGTCATAAAGCTCGGAACGCCGTCCTTGAGTATAGCTATTTCTCCGCTCTCAAGGAGATAATACTCTTTCGTATACTGCAAAACAGCAGGAACATCGGAGGCTATGAAAGCTTCTCCGTCACCCTTTGCTACGATAAGCGGGGAGTCATTTCTCATAGCATAAACGGTATTCGGGAAATCTCTGAACAGTATCCCCAAAGCGTAAGAGCCCTCTATTTTTGCTTCTGTCTTACGGATAGCTTCGATAGGATCGCCGTTATAATAATGATCGAGCAGCTTGGCAACGATCTCCGTGTCCGTCTGGCTGATAAAAGTATAACCCTTTTTCTCCAAACGCTCCTTGAGTATCTTATAATTCTCTATTATGCCGTTATGGACAATGGAAACTATGGCGTTTCCGTGAGGGTGAGAATTGATATCGGACGGCTCACCGTGCGTTGCCCAACGAGTATGGCCGATACCGCAATGTCCGCTCATACCGCCGGCTTGCTTTATCTTCACTTCGAGATTGGCAAGTCTGCCCTGAGCCTTACAGGTCCTTATCTCATCGTTTTCCAGAACTGCTATACCTGCCGAATCGTAACCTCTGTACTCCAGTTTTGAAAGAGAATTCAGCAGTACCTCCGTACAATCTCTTGCTCCCACATAACCAACTATTCCACACATCGCTCTTTATCTCCTTTTGTATCAGATATTTATTGCCTTCATCGGGCAAAAGTAAATACTTTATTTCTTAGGTCAATACATAAATTGATTATATCATACTTTTTCAAATTAATCAAGTACTGACATACAATATTTTAATTTTTAAAATTTTCTCTTCCATTTTGCCGCAGGATATGTTACAATATATTTAATATCGGAATACATAGGAGGACATATTATGCCGGCAAAGGATAATTCTGCAAACAAGGAACGCTTTCTGGAGCTGTACAAAACACATATAACCAGAGACGGCTCTGAAAAACTTCTCGAATATTTATGCTCGCCAAAGTGCGATTTTTTCATTGCGCCTGCCTCAACGAGATTTCACGGGAGCTATGCAGGCGGTCTGTTGGAACATTCTCTGAACGTTTACGACTGTCTTTTACATCTTTGCAGGGACAGTTTTGCCATAGATAAGTTCGGCTTTGACTTTTCCGATGAAACGATAGCCGTTGTGGCTCTTCTTCACGATATCTGCAAGACTAATGTATACAAGGAAGATTTTCGCAACGTAAAGGACGATAACGGCGTTTGGCAGAAAGTTCCCGTCTACAAATTTGAGGATGATCTTCCCTACGGTCACGGCGAAAAAAGCGTATACATAATCTCGGGATTTATGAAACTGACAAGGCATGAAGCTTTTGCTATACGCTATCACATGGGCTTTTCGGGCGAGGAAAACAAGACGACCGTCGGCAATGCGCTGAATATGTTCCCTCTTGCCGCCGCTTTGAACATAGCGGATATGGAAGCTTCAATTTTCATTGAGGGCAGATAACGGCAAAATATTTCCATAGAATATCTGAAAAACTCGGCAAAACAAGCAGCCCCGACAGTACGAAAAGTATGGATCGGGGCTGTTTATATTTATTACATTTTATTTTTCTGCAAAGAACACCTTGAACGCCTTATACGCCATATATGTGTCTATTTTTGACGTTACCTCGAACGGCGAGTGCATAGAAAGCACCGGCACGCCGACATCTATCACATCTATATCAAGATTTGCGAGATACTGCGCTACCGTTCCTCCGCCGCCTGCATCTACTTTGCCAAGCTCGCCTGTTTGCCATTCAACGCCGTTTTCATCGAACAGTCTGCGTACCTTGCCAACGAACTCCGCAGAAGCGTCGGAGCTGCCCGACTTTCCTCTTGCGCCCGTATACTTGGTCACGGCTACTCCGTAATTGAGCTGACAGCCGTTGTTTATATCCATAGGTTCGGGGAACGACGGATCAAACGCTGCATTTACGTCCGCTGAAAGAGCCTGCGTTGCGGAAATGACATCTATTCCGTCACAGCCGAAGCTCTTGGCGAGTCTCATTATAAAATATCTCATATACTCGCTCTCAAGACCCGTATTGCCCATACTGCCTATTTCTTCCTTATCCGTAAGGACGGCAAGGCAGGTATATGCAGGCGAAGCCGTATCCAGTATCGCTTTCAGCTCCGTATAGGCGCATACCTTATCGTCCTGACCGTAAGCTCCGATCATACTCCTGTCAAAGCCGATATCAACTGCTTTGCAGGCGGGAATGGCTTCAAGCTCTGCGGAGATAAGGTCATCTTCGGTAATACCGTATTTCTCATTCAAAAGCTGTAAAGTATAAAGCTTTACGAGCTGAGAACCCTTATCATCCTTGAACGGTCTTGAACCGACAAGCACATTCAGCTCTTCGCCTTTTACCACCTTAGCTGCGGGTCTCTTCATCTGCTCGTCAGCAAGATGTATAAGCAGATCCGTCACACAAAACTGCGGGTCGCCCTCGTCCTCGCCTATATTTACGTCCACACTGCTGCCGTCAGCTTTTACTACCGTACCGTGAAGCGCCATAGGAACTGTAGTCCACTGATATTTCTTTATACCGCCGTAGTAATGCGTTTTGAGCAGGGCTATCTCCTTGTCCTCATAAAGCGGGTGCTGTTTAAGATCGAGACGCGGAGAATCTATATGCGCTGCCGCAAGACGTATACCGTCTGTCAGCGGACGAGTGCCTATAATGGCGAGCATAACTGCCTTTCCTCTGTTTACGCAGTATATCTTATCTCCTGCCGAATACTTTTTATCAGCCGAAAACTCGGTATATCCCGCTTCACGGGCCGCCTTAACGGCTTCCTTTACGAATTCCCTCTCTGTCTTTGCCTTATCCAGAAAGCTTTTATACTCCTCG
Source organism: uncultured Clostridia bacterium (assembly GCA_947631995.1). Taxonomy (GTDB): domain Bacteria; phylum Bacillota; class Clostridia; order Oscillospirales; family Ruminococcaceae; genus UBA7477. The sequence continues at coordinate 47,672 of CANRNT010000005.1, forward strand.
CAGAGCGCGTATGACGCATTTATCTCGCTGTCGTCAAGCTTGAGATATGCGTTCTTTTTCTGTGAAAACAGCTTTTCTTTCATAAGCTCCGAACGTGTTTTTTCTTTACTGTCCATTTCAAATATCCTCCCGTTGATAAAATGTGCTAATAAAGAGCTTCGTAAGCCCGATACGCTCTCATTACTTTTTTTACATAGTGCGCTGTTGCGTCTGACGGTATATCGTTGGCGTCAGGATCATTTATATCTATAACGCCGTCCTCCAGCCATATATCCACCTGATTTGTACCTGCGTGATATGCCGCTGCCGCAAGCTCATAAGATCCGTATTTCTGATAATAGTATCCCAGCATACAGCAGCCGTATTCAATGTTGTACTCAGCGACCAGCAGATCGGTATATACTATCTCATCATGCTCGACTCCCAGCGAGCGTTTTGTCCACTTGAACGCGTCCTCCATTATCTGCATAAGGCCTATTGCGCCCACGTCGGACTCTGCCTTAACATCAAACCCGCTCTCGGTATTTATAACGGCATAAACAAAGTTTTCATCGAGCGAATATCTATCGCTGTAAAGCTCAACATACTCTCCATACGCCTTTGGATAGAAAAACTTTCTGCATATCCAAGGCGCGGCAAAAGTAATAATGACAAATATCCCAAGTATGCAGACAACAGATAATATTCTGCCGCGTTTTTTACGTTTACCTGCCGTCATATATTCTCTCCCTGACAGATGAAAAAAGTCTGTCTGCTTCTTCTATCAGCTTTTCAAAAGTCGAGTTGTTCTCTATGACAGCGTCGCTGTTTTGTATATAGAACTCCTTCGGCTTCTGCGAAGCGAACCTTGCTTCTATGCTTTCATCCGAGATATTATCCCTGCTGCGTATCCTTTCAAGCCTAAGCTCATCGTCAGCCACGACGCTGACTATCATATCGCACAGCTTATCCGCACCTGCTTCAAACAGCGTAGGTGCGTCCAAAATAATGACCCTCGCTCCGCTTTCTGTAAGGGTGTTTATCTGCTCTTTTATATTCCTGTTGATATACGGAAAAATGGTATCGTTGAGCGTTTGAAGCTTTTGCGCGTCGTTAAATACGATATTCCCCAGTTTTCGCCTGTCAAGACAGAGCTTTTCGTCAAAACACTCGGGAAATATCTTTGCTAAGCTTTTGTTGCAATCGCTCCCCTGCTCAGTAACGCGTCTTGCGACTATATCCGCGTCAATAACGCTGTAACCGCTGTTTGCAAGGTGCTTGCTTATCAAGGTCTTGCCTGAGCCGCTCTGACCCGTAAGACCTATAACATACGTTTTGTTATCCATAAAATGACCGCCGTTCTATATTTATACCTCTATTATCCTGAAAGCCGCTGCGCGAAGCAGTCTGTTATATACCGCCAGACCCTCACCGCTTGTGTCGGGGCAGCGCACGAACACTCTTTCAGCGCCTACATCATCACATTTTCTCAGCACCGCAAACAGATTTTGCGCCTGCTCTTTCGCTGTACTTCCGTAAGGCAAAACCCTTACATGGTCGCCCGCCAGCTCGCCGCAAAAATCTACAGCGATATCTTTCTGTGTATGTATATGCTCTTCAAGGTATGCCACAACAGCTCTTGTACTGCCCTTAATAATATATACCTGAGCTTTTGGCGAATAATGCTTATATTTCATACCGGGCGAGCGCACCTTTGCCGAAATATCAAGCTGCGACAGCACACCTTTGTCAACAATGACCTTCTCGCAGACCTCTTTGAGCATATCGACAGACACCATTCCCGGGCGAAGCACGCGTATCGCGCCGCTCTCAAAGCTTACGACCGTTGACTCCACACCGACAGTACAGCTTCCGCCGTCAACAATGGCAGATATACGCCCGTTCATATCGTCCAGAACGTGCTTTGCGAGCGTAGGGCTGGGGCTTCCCGAAAGATTTGCAGACGGAGCTGCAAGAGCCTTTCCGCAGGCAGAAATTATCTTCTGCGCAGTTTTGTGCGACGGAAAACGCACGCCCACCGTATCAAGTCCGCCGCTCGTAACATACGGGATATTATCGCTTTTGGGCATTACCATGGTGAGCGGCCCCGGCCAGAAACGCTCCGCACATTTGAGCGCCACGGGCGAAACCTCGCTGACCAGCCTGTCAAGAATAGATATATCCGAAATATGCACTATCAGCGGATTATCTGACGGTCTGCCCTTTGCCTCGAATATTTTCTTTACTGCGCTTTCGTTCTCGGCGTCGGCGGCAAGACCGTAGACCGTTTCTGTAGGTATGCCGACGACTTCGCCGCTTTTCAAAAGCTGTGCCGCTAATGCTATATCCTCATCGCTGTCGGAGAGCAATTTAGTTTCATACCGCTGCATTGTCATTCCTCTTCCTGCGCGGAGAGCTTCGCCGCCTGGTCGGCAGTCGCGAGCGCATCTATAACTTCATCCAGATTTCCGTTAAGAATATACTCCAGCCTGTATATGGTAAGACCTATCCTGTGATCAGAAAGCCTGCCCTCGGGGAAATTGTATGTCCTTATCCGCTCCGAGCGGTCGCCCGTGCCCACCTGCGAACGCCTTACCGACGCTATCTCATCGCTCTGCGCACGCTGTTTTTCTTCAAGCAGTCTGGAACGCAGAACGCGCATAGCCTTGTCCTTGTTTTTATACTGGCTTCTCTCGTCCTGACACTCTACCACAAGCCCCGTCGGGAGATAGGTTATCCTGACGGCGGATTCCGTCTTGTTTATATGCTGACCGCCTGCGCCCGACGCTCTGAAAACATCTATTTTAAGGTCGGTAGCCTCGTTTATTTCAAGCTCAACGTCCTCAGCTTCGGGCAGTACGGCGACAGTTACCGTAGATGTATGCACCCTGCCTTGTGATTCAGTCTCTGGCACTCTCTGCACCCTGTGAACGCCGCTCTCGTATTTCAGCCGTGAATACGCGCCCTCGCCCTGAATACTGAACGAAATTTCCTTATATCCTCCAAGCTCGGTTTCGTTGGCGTTGAGCACTTCTATCTTCCAGCCCTTTGACTCTGCGTACATGGTATACATTCTGTAAAGAGAGTTGGCAAACAGAGAAGCCTCCTCACCGCCTGCGCCGCCGCGTATCTCAATAATAACGTTTTTATCGTCATTGGGGTCTTTGGGCAAAAGAAGTATTTTCAGCTCTTCGGTGGTCTTTGCCATGCTTTCCTTGGATTCATCATACTGCGCTTGTACCATTTCTTTGAAGTCTTTGTCCATGCCGCCAGCTTCTAAAAGCTCAACAGCCTCGTCAAAAGCCGCCTGCGCTTTGAGATACTCTTTATATTTTTCGATGATAGGGGTAATGTTTTTATACTCCTTCATCAGATTTTTATAAAGCTCCTGGTCGGATACGACCTCGCTGTCCATAAGCTGATCGTTTATATTGTCATATTTTTCGGAAAGAGCTTTCAGCTTTTCAAACATCAAAACTATCCTTTCTAGCTATCTTACTGACTTACTGATTATTATCATTATTTTCAGGCTTGATGACCTTTTTCACGTTCTTTTCAGCCTTCGAGCGCGGTATCATTATCTCGTGTCCGCACCCTTTGCACACCAAGCGAAAATCCATTCCCGAGCGTTTTACGAGCATTTCTTTGCTGCCGCACGGGTGAGGCTTTTTCATTAAAAGTATATCGCCTATTTCTATGTTCATATTATTTCCTTTCACGTTTGCTAGCCCTTTTTGTTCTTTATCTTATCCCAGTAAGACTTAGCCGCCTGCTCGTTCTTGTTATCGCCATATTCATAATACTTTCTGCCAAGCAAGTCATCGGGAAGATACTGCTGCTGTACCCAATGGTCGGGGAAATTGTGAGGATAAAGATAAAACTGCCCTTTGACCTGAGCGTCGTCGCCGTCAAAATGCTTGTTTTGCAGATTGCGCGGAAAATCGCCTTTTATGCCCTTTTGTATGTCTGCGATAGCCTCATCTATCGCCATTATCACAGAGTTTGACTTGGGCGCGGTCGCAAGAAGTATAACAGCCTGCGCTAGCGGTATACGCGCTTCGGGCAACCCCAGCTGCATAGCGCTGTCAACGCACGATTTTACTATGCTTATCGCCTGTGGGTACGCAAGACCTATATCCTCAGCCGCAATAACAAGCAGCCGCCGTGAAAGCGAAATAATATCGCCTGCCTCCATAAGTCTTGCGGCATAGTGCAACGCGGCGTTTTCATCACTTCCGCGAATTGATTTTTGCAAAGCCGAAAGTATATCATAGTGCTGGTCGCCGTCTCTGTCGTAACGCATATTACTGCGCTGTGTAAGAGCCTTTACGTTATCCATACGCACCACAAGCTTTTCGCCGTCGTTATCTGCGGCAAGAACGCACAGTTCCACTGTATTGAGCGATTTTCTCACATCGCCGCCGCAGCCAAGTGCGATATGATCTATAACGCCGTTTTCAACTTGCAGTTTAAGTCCTCTTTCCTCCGCGAGAATACCAAAAGCCCGTTTTATCGCAGGTTTTACTTCCTCGGGCTCTACGGGCTTGAATTCAAACACCGTTGAGCGGCTGATTATCGCGTTGTACACATAAAAATACGGGTTCTCGGTCGTTGAAGCTATCAGCGTTATCTGACCGTTTTCTATATATTCCAAAAGCGATTGCTGCTGTTTTTTGTTAAGATACTGTATCTCGTCAAGGTATAAAAGTATGCCGTTCATACCCTCAAAGGTATCGGTGCGCGCTATAATGTCTTTGATATCCGCAATAGAAGCGGTAGTGCCGTTGAGCTTGTGCAGCACCATATTTGAATTTTCGGCTATAATTCTTGCAACGGTGGTCTTGCCTATGCCCGACGGGCCGTAAAATATCATATTCGGAACGCTTCCGCTTTCTATGATACGGCGAAGCGGCTTGTCCGCGCCCAGAAGATGTTTCTGACCCACCACTTCTTCAATATTTGCAGGACGTATCCTGTCAGCCAACGGCTGCGGCATATAAGCTCACCTCGTCTTTCCCAAACTACATACTCACCATACAATTGTAGCACACTTTTTGGAAATTTGCAAGTGCAGAATATCAACATAAAAAGACAGACGGACTGTTTTCAGATACCTATACAGAAGTTTTGCCCCGAAGCGGTACTGCTTCGAGGCATCGTTTTATTATGTTACTAAGATAAATCAGAATTTGGCGAAGAAACATTCTGCACTACTTACCTATCTCGTTGGAGCGCAAAACCTATGTTTTTAATCTGTCTTTCCATTCTTGCGTAATGAAGCCTAGAATGAAGAGGTCGCGAATTTTGGACAAGGCTCTGCGCGTGGATGAGGGTCGGGTAAGGAAAAGGGGAGCTCGAGGGGGAAACCTTAGGGTAGGGGGTAAAGCGCGCGCCCTACCAGTCATATTTACCCCCTAAGTCCCTATGGTGTCCCCCTCGCAGGGAGATATGCAAAAGAAATATTACTTTGCTTTATAAGATTTTTTCACTTTGTTTGGCGTTCTCTGAGAGACCGCAGAAAGATTGATATATCTTTTCAAAGGGGAGGCTCTCTCTTGCAGAAGCAGCGTTCCCGTTGGGAACGCCTAAAGAATTATTTCGCTTTTAAATTTTGGAGCGAAATAATTCTTCCCGCGGTCGTTTACGACCGCTGCCCCTCTCCAGAAACAGTCCACAGGACTGTTTCTGAATTCACCCCTTGCAGAGCGCACGCTGTGTCTTTGTGGGGCGCTGCCCCACACCCCGCGACCCTTTTGAAAAAGGGTCGATCGAAAACTTTTATTTTCTTGACAAGAATTAAAATCTTTGCGTACTATAATAACATAACTCTGCCGTATTATGAAGAAACGCCATAGTACTTCTGACTTTAAATCAAAACTACTATGGCATAAACTTCTATGTGCTATCTATTATTCATACAGCGGATATTTCTCGCATATAGCCGAAACGCCTGCTCTTATCTCGTCAGCCTTGTTATCAAAGTCCGAAGCGGTAAGGAAAATAAACTGCGCTATCTTGTCCATATCCTCCTCAACAAGTCCTCTGGTAGTCACAGCAGGTGTGCCTATTCTTACGCCGCTTGTGATGAACGGGCTTTGAGGGTCGTTGGGTATGGCATTCTTGTTTACGGTTATGTATACCTCGTCAAGCTTCTTTTCAAGCTCTTTGCCCGTGATGTTGAACGGTCTGAGGTCAACGAGCATAAGGTGGTTATCGGTACCGCCCGAAACAAGCGCAAATCCTCTTGAAACAAGTCCCCTTGCAAGCGCCTGAGCGTTCTTTACTATCTGCTGCTGATAGGTCTTGAACTCGGGTTTCAGCGCCTCGCCGAAACAAACAGCCTTCGCGGCTATAACGTGCATAAGCGGACCACCCTGCGTGCCGGGGAATATAGCCTTGTTCATCTTCTTTGCAAGCTCTTCGTCGTTTGTAAGGATAAGTCCGCCTCTCGGGCCTCTGAGCGTTTTATGCGTGGTGGTGGTAACAACATCTGCATACGGCATTGGCGACGGGTGCAGACCTGCCGCTACAAGACCTGCAATATGCGCCATATCTACCATAAAGTATGCGCCAACGCTCTTTGCTATCTTGGAAATACGCTCAAAATCTATAATTCTGGGGTATGCCGACGCGCCTGCTACTATGAGCTTAGGCTTAACTTCCTGTGCCTGCTTTTCAAAAGCGTCATAATCTATAAAACCGTTGTCATCTATTCCGTAGGGAACGAAGTTGAAATACTTGCCCGACAGATTTACAGGAGAACCGTGTGTCAGGTGTCCGCCGTGCGCGAGCGACATACCCATAACGGTATCGCCCGGCTCTATCAGAGCAAAGTAAACTGCTGTATTTGCCTGCGCGCCCGAGTGAGGCTGAACATTTGCAAAATTTGCGCCGAATATCTTGCAGGCTCTCTCAATGGCGATATTCTCAACGATATCGACACATTCGCAGCCGCCATAGTATCTTTTTCCCGAATAGCCCTCGGCATACTTGTTGGTAAGAACGCTGCCCATTGCAGCCATTACGGCAGGAGATACGATATTTTCGCTTGCTATAAGCTCCAGATTTCTTCTCTGTCTTGCAAGCTCCTTTTCCATAGCTTCCCCTACATCGTTATCAAACTGCTTTACAAAACCTATGGTATCCATCATTTTCATAGTTCCCATTTGCAACTACTCCTTAAATCAATATATAATAATTATAACTTATTTCAACTCAATATTCAAGGGCTTTTTTATATTTTTTTCAAAACCGTTCTTTAAAGTACAGCGCCGTATTGAATAAATAGTGTTTTCGGCGGAAACAATATTGCTGAAAGGAGCTGTTTTTATGGACATTCAAGCAGAATTTGAAAGCGTTGACATTGCGGACATCGTCTGTACCAACATAAAGAACAACGTGCCCGGGATACACAGGATATCTATCACAGACAGGGGCTTCCCCACACCCTACGGTTCTTCCGTCAGGACGATAATCTCACAGGGCGTAAACAATGTTCAGCCTTACGTTACCGAGATATCACAGCCGTCTGTACCGGTAAACAGCTACTCCGGAAGCGCGCACGTCAGCATAAAGTGCGACCCGCAGTCGGCAAGCGCTGTAAAACGCAGACTTATCTCCCGCGGAGGACATTCCGTGAAAGAGCTATCATAAAAATTCAGGCGGCGGCATAAAATGTACCAATACACGTTTTATGGAGGTACAAAATGCCAAACTATTATCCTGAAGGAAAACTTATTGACAAATATGAGAACAGGAGCTGGCTTCGCTCCGCCGATACCATGTCAGCCGCTATGGCTTCGGGCAGGATACTTGAAGCTAAAGCCGTACTATGCGACAACGACCACGACCTTATCGTCAGTCTGCCCTGCGGCAAGGGCATTATTCCGCGCGCCGAGGGCGCTATTGGCATTGCTGACGGTACAACGCGCGATATTGCCCTGCTCGCAAGGGTGAACAAGCCTGTATGCTTCAAGGTCATAGATATACAGGAGGACGGCGGCGGTTACCGCTATATACTCTCGCGCCGTCTGGCACAGGAAGAATGTATGGAGCAGTACATCTCAAAGCTTACGCCCGGCGACATTATTTCAGCGCGGATAACGCACTTAGAGCAGTTTGGCTGCTTTGTTGACATAGGCTGCGGGATATCCTCGCTGATACCGATAGACGCAATATCAGTATCGCGCATATCTCACCCGTCAGACCGCTTTACTAACGGCGACGAGATACTTGCTGTAGTAAAGGGCAAGGAGGACGGCAGGATACAGCTTACTCACAAAGAGCTGTTGGGCACTTGGCAGCAGAACGCCGAGCTTTACAATCAGGGCGAAACGGTAGGCGGTATAGTGCGTTCTATCGAGGAATACGGCGTTTTTATAGAGCTTACGCCCAATCTTGCAGGCCTTGCCGAACCCTTTGAGGGCGTAAAAGAGGGGCAGTCGGCAAGCGTTTACATAAAAGCTATAATACCCGAAAAAATGAAGGTCAAGCTGATAATCGTTGATGTTTTCGACTCCCCTGCCGACAAAAGCTTCAACTACTTCATTACTGACGGTCACATAGACAACTGGGTATATTCCACGCCCGTATGTGAAAAAAGGATAGAGAGCCACTTTTAATGCAAAAGCTCCGAAGAAGCAAGACGTTCCTCGGAGCTTTATGTATTTTATTTTGTAGTAGCTTTGGAATACCCGTTCTCAAATTTCCTGTCTTTGTCAAACGCCTGTATTTCAGCCGCAGACAGGTCGCCTTTTCCGTCATAACGATAAAACCGTCCGTCGTCTGCAATAAATTCAAGAATACAGTAATCCTCATCATCTATGCCTTTAGGGTAATACTTCTCGTCGCCGTCGTTCCATAGAAGCTGTTTGTACTCCCTTTCAAAATGAACGGCGAATTTTCCGTAAAGGCACAGCCCCTCAAAAGTGTTGTCGTCCGAAAAATACAGACAAGCATTACCGTTTTTCAGCAGGCTTTGCACATGGGCGGAGCTTGTATTCGTTGAAATGAGATGTCTGCCCAAGCCCTTATGCCACACGCAAAACACTCTGCGGACGTTCTGCCTGCCGTTTTCGTCAGTATAACCTATTGTTGCAAATAAAGACCTGTCAATAAGCGCCATAATTTCGTTGTTTGTCATAATATCCTCCCCTGTCAGTCAATGACCGACATTTTGTAAAGTTTTGTACGCAGTTTTCCCATGTAGCCTGCTATCAGGCTTTGATACTCCTCATTTGTCGGCGGCTCGCCTGTTCCCAGCATATCAAACACCACAGTTGCTTCACGGATATGGTGGTGCATATCGACAAAGCCGTTTTTGAAATAAAACTGCCTGCGCTTTACACGCTGCTCCAGATTATCACACTCAACGTCTGCCCTTTCGGCGGCGAGGAATATCCTCATGCCCTTGTAATACTCTTTCAAAGCCTGCAAAGCCGCGCTGCCGTAGCCCTGACCCCGAAGCTGCGGCATTATAGCAAAATAGAATATGTATGCCAGATCTTTATGCGTTACCACATAGAAAAGTCCTACACAGTCCTCTTCATCATAAATCGCCAGAAAATCAACGTTTTGCCTGTCCATGCGCTTTTCAAGCATTCTGAACGGGGCGCGCTCGTTTGACGGGAACGCGCTCTCGTAAAGCTGCTTTATTTTTATATAGTCGTCCGATGTTTTGTCCGCTTTTTCAAGTCTTACGGTCATAAATACCTCGCTTAGTTCTGGTAGTTTATCTGCTCTTTCATTACAAGCTTGTAGGAAACCACGCTGCTGCCGTCAAGGTCTTCCTTGTTCATATCCACCGCGGATATCTGATGATTGTCGTAAGACGTATAGTAGTATATGCCCTTGCTTGCGTTACAGCATGAGGTGTATATGGTTATCTCGTACTCGCCCTCTTTCAGCTCGCAGCAGCCTCTTTGCTGGTCAACGCTGTTAAGGATATGGAAAAACTGGCTGACGCTTGAAATTTCATCGCTTTCTGAAAGTGAGTTCATCTTTACAAACGAAACTCTTACAAATCTTGACATAGACGACAGGTCGCCGGGCAGACCCAAAGCGCCCATACCGCGGCTGTAAAGCCTCAGGTCAAGCTTGTCCGAAAATCTGTTTTCGGGTGATTTTGCCGAGAGCCCCATATAATTATTGAGATTGAAAAGCTGCTCGTCAAATGGCGGATTGTTCGTGAGCGTACCTGTCGGGTTATCATAAACGAAAAATCCGTCCTTTACGCTCTCGACCGTTATAGCTTCATTTTCGTCTGCAATTATCCAATGAAGCTGCGACGCGGGGTAATGCTCGCTGAAGCTTTCGTTTGTAATACTTATATTCTCAAGCAGTTTTCTCGCTTCCTTAACGGTAGCGCATTTACCGAGGATATACGGCAGAAATTCAAACTGCGCGAGGTTGTCCTTGCCGTCTGAAACATCTCTGTATACCGCATTTCCGACGAAATTCAGTCCTGCCATACCGAGACCCTTTTCATTTATGCCGTCATAGAAAAGCGGATAGCCGCCTGCGATATGCGCCATACCGATAATAGCATAGTGGCTGTTCATTGCAGGAAGATGACGAAGCTGGAACGGGAAATTTCGCGGAACTACGGTAACCTCCTCGCCATAGGAGCACTCATAGTCAAGCGTTCTGCCAAAATAAAAGTCATTTGTTTTATACGTTGCCGCTGTACACATAATATCACCTCATAAGAATTTTTATGTTAATACTATTGTAGCATAATCTATCAAAAACTTCAAGCACAAAAAAGGGCACAAAATTGTGCCCTTTCTGTTTACTTAACTTCTATGCGCTTTATCTCCTGCTCCTTAGACTTTTTAGGGAGCGTCAGTTTCAGAACGCCATTGGTATACTCGGCGTCTATCGCGCTTTCATCGACGTTTGAGATATCGAAGCTTCTGCAATATGAGCTGCAGCTTCTCTCACGCCTGATGTACTCGCCTTTATCGTTCTTTTCGTCGTTCTCGCAGTTTCTCTGAGCGCACAGGGTAAGAGTATTTCCGTTTACGTCTATCTTGATGTCGTTTTTGTCAAAGCCGGGCATTTCACATTCCAGCAGATAATTACTGCCGTCGTCACGAATATCAGTCCTGCAATTGTGCGTACCTCTGAAGCCTCTGAAAAAGTCGTTTTCAAAGTCGCGGAAAGGGTCCCAGAAATCATTTCTTTCAAACGGTGTCAAACCAAACATACTAATACCTCCACAAAACATATTGTATATAGTATTGTATTATTTTTGCGGATTATTCGTGACAAAACTAAAGAGCCGACTATTCATCGACTCTTTTACATCTAACTGTTACTCTTGCTCTTCCCGAATAATTACAGGTAAACAAGCTCAAATCCCAATCGGAAGAAGTCATTTCCTCCACCGCAGTCGCGCCAATCGTTTCCACCTGACCGACCTTATAATGAAATTCGTTGCCCAAAACGTCTATAAAAACGACTTCATCTCCCACCTGCAAACTGCCTATGTCACGAAAATGAGAGCTGTAATTATGGGCGCAAATTACTATATCGTTACTGTAAACAGAGCCTGAGAACCGACAGGGAGATATCTTCATACGGGTATAATCCCAGTCGTCCGCAACGGGAAGCTCTATCTCCAACGGCGGGATAACCAAAGTACCGATATACTGATAGCCATCCACAGTAACAGTAGGCATAGGCGTATCGGGGTCTATCTCATCATCGGTCTGCTCATTATTCCAGACATCTGAAGCATTACTGCTGACATCGGAGGTATCATACTCATTCTTTGATGACAGTTCCTCCCTTTGCTCATCTATCTGACTAAGCACCGACGCCGAAGACGAAGAAGCCTTATAATCCTCACTGATATTATATGCCGTCAGCACACAGCCGGCGGCAATAAGTATTATACCTGAAACTATAAAAATCTTTCTCTTAATCGGAGACATTATCATCACTCAATCGACATGAAATGATACCTACGAGCAAAAACAGCAGTCCCGAAGCAAGCAATATAGGAACAGGCCACCAAAGCTGTCCTGTCTGAGGGAGCGATGGCGGATTATTGCTTCCGCCGCTGCCCGTGCCCTGAGAGGGCGGCGTAGTCGGAGTATTGCTCTTATTCACAACGGTAAACTTTGTATTATCGAGAGAAATGCTTACCGTATAGCCGTCAGGAACCTTAGGCTCGATAACGGTCCAATCAGCCAATGCGTCAAGGTCATTCCAAGTATGCGACCAATTATTCTCGGCAGAAAGCACGGCTTCGTCATATATATTACCGTTTTTCAGAAGCTGCACCGTAACGCTGCTTGGGCGCGAAGGAGAATTATTGTCGTCCCAGACCTTAGTTACAGACCTTGATATCGGGTCGGGAAGTATTCTGTCATACTTCACATTGGCGACGACATCAGCAACCAGCTCGCCATTCATATCGTGACCTGGTATTCTTATAAGCGCGGGCTTCGGCTTATAGAGTATACCGCCGACATCGACCGATGTACCTATCACAAGATATATACCCGCTTCGAGATCGTCAAACTTAGCTTCTCCCGCAGAATTGGTACCTACCTCGTCAATATTCTCAGTTGAACCTGTATATGCGGCAAGCGTAGAAGCCAGATTGCTGACGTTCTCACTGCTGGTAAGGTCTCCGACTTCAACATCAAGATCGGCAAAGTCGCCAAAAAGCGTACCGTCAGGATCAAGAGCATAATATAGTTCAAACTGCGAGCCTGCGATAGCGCCCGACTCCGCCGTAACAAAATTCATCGTAAGCGAATACTGCTGATTTTCCGCAAAAGCTTTAATGCTGCTGCCAAAGCAGAATACAGCCGTTATCAAAGCTGCAAAAAATACCGAAAGACGACGAAACACTAAGATCACCTCATTTTTTTCGTGCGGCGTGTGAACACGACCACGGAAATAATAAGTATAGGAACTTCAAAAACAAGGACTATTTTCCAACTGTCAATAAACCGTGCGCCGGACTGGATAGCGAGCTTTTCCTCGATCTCAGGGACATAAATACGCTCGCCGTGTATAAGCAGTCTATGAGAATTTATGCCATACGGCGTACAGGTAATAAGGGTGCAGAGGTCTTTCCCCTGCTGGATAGTCAAAGAATACAGGTCAGACGGGAGAACAGTCTCGATATCAAACACTCTGTATGTATAAGCCTCGTCAAGGACGTGCACCGTAAAGGTATCGCCGACCTCCAGCATATCGAGGTTTGTGAACAACAGCGCTGACGGCAGACCTCTGTGTCCCGAAATAAGGGCGTGAACGGAGTCACCCGCAACGGGGAACGACGAACCCTCCAGATGTCCTGCGCCGACCTGCAAGACCGCCTCGCTGGTACCGTGATAAACGGGAAGCGAGATATCGGCAGCGGGGATACTGATATATCCGATAATGCCCGTGCCGGTAACGTCAAGAATGGAATTATACTCGGCGAGCTGGCTATCGGAAAGCTCCATAAGCTTCGGAGGAGAGGCTGCCAGCGCGGCGTTATACTGCGTTGCCTTTTCGAGGATCTCGGAGTAATCCTCCTCCGATATAGTTTCAACGGAAGCGACATAATTATATATCGCTCTGCGCTGTTTGGTGCTGTTGAAATAATTGCTTACGGTCGGGTACAACAGCAAGGACAGTCCTATTATCAGCGTAATAACTGCTAAAATTGAAATTATCCGCTGTTTCATATATAGGACTCTCCTTACTGCCGGAGCGTTTAAAGCTCCGGCACGATAAGTTTACGCAAAAGCGCAATTATTTAGTGGTTTTCTTCTTCTTTGACAGAGCGAACAGGACTACCGCGAGGGCAACTATGCAACCGCCTGCTATGTAGTAGATATACACGCCTATGCCGCCCGTCGAAGGAAGATCGGTGTACTTGAAGTTAACAACGGTAAAATTTTCAATGCCTGCATTTTCTGTATTTACACTATTCTTAACTACACTTTGTGAAACGCTAACCGTTTCGTCAGCAGAGAAGCCGGCTGTTTCAGTAACAGATCCAATTTTTCCGGTGTATTCATCAGATACAATTTCAGCATTAATTGTAAATGTAATAGGTTCAATAAATGCGTAGTCGCCATCATCGCCGGGGGTCTTGATCTCTACTAAAGTATACTCAACATCGGCGTCAAGACCGGTTATGTTCAATTTACCGTATTCATCTGTTTCCATTTCAATGCCGGTTGCACTAGCTTTTTCAAGAGCATCTCTTAATGTTTTACCGTCAGTTCCAGTTATTGTAATCTTCTCCGCACCTGACCATGTATCAATAGCATAGTGACCATCAACTGTAGTTACCTTGGCATACTCATATGTATTTTCAGGGTCTTCTACCTTACGAAGAATAGCAAACTGTGCTCCTTCAAGTTTAGTTTCAGTTTCCGTCTTAATGAAATCTGCCGCATCTATTTTGGTGATATCAAGACCAAAAGTATAAACTGTTGCAATTTGTTTTGTAGTACTATCAAAATCATTATAAGCCTGCGGGTTATTGGAATATTTAAGCTGCGCTGTATTCTTATTTCCTTTAATATCCTTAGCACCTTCTGTTTCTCCAGCAGGATCTACAACCGCATGTTCATTGACCTCAGCAGTATAAGTAATATATATCTCGGAAGATTTATTATCTTTAGCATTATAACCAAGAGTATATGTACTATTAATCAATATTTCTTTAAGACAAGGGAACGACACCGTTAATGTATTACTATCTTCATCGTATGTTTCAGTATATGCTGTAGAGACAGTACCATGAGTATGCGTACCATCACTATTTATAGATTCTTTAGAAATAGTATAAGTAGTACTCTCGTCCCATACATCTCCATTCCAAACGCCTTTTACCTCTACCTTTACATATGTATCTACACCAGTTGCATTTAATGTCAAGCCTTTGCTCAAAGTATCGGTAAAAGTATATTGATAGCCAAGAGTATACGCATCATAGTTGCTGGGCAAAGTACCTGTTAGTTTGAATGTTACCTCATCGCCAACTCCTGCAACAGTAGTATCTTTTTCAGTTTTAGTAGTATCATCGCGAACAATTTTCTTTTCAAGAGTAGGAACATCTTCTTTAAGAACCTGCGTTATATCGTTTACAACAAACAACATACGCGCAGAATAAGCCTCTCCCTCAGCTTCAATATCTGTACGGTCAAGGATCATATAATAGCCGCTTTCAGGAACCTTGATTTCATAGTTTCCAGCAGCATTTTTGGCGCTTTTATAATACTGCTTAACAAAACCCTTATTATTTGTCTCAACTCCACTACCACTATAGTTTTCGCCATATCCTCCAAGGATATCTGCAAAAGCCTGCAGCCATTCATGATCAGTATGTCCAGCTATTACCTCGGCAACTTCTGTAGCTAGCCTGTCAAAATTAACATTGCTATTAGTATAATCACTTGTTGATAAATAAAATCTATCTGCAAGACGAGTTCCACTTACAAAATCTTCAAAGCCTTTAAAATTTGCAAAAGCAGATGCATATTCGTTATCTAATCCTTTATAAGGAGCCGCCAATGCTTTAACAAAAGCAACTATATTATCTTGCCAAGGAGCAGAATTTACTTTACCAAAAGCATTACCCCATTTAATATCTGATATTGGGAGTTTGGTTCCCTTAGAACCGGGATCTGTAAATGGGTCATCTTCATCAGGATAACCGTCCTCATCTTCTTCCGGAACAGTACCTGTAAAGATCTGATACGCGCCATATTCTGCCCCAGTATCAACAGTAACATCAGCAGGCTTTGTCAAAGTAATAGTATACTTTTCAGCTTCGCCTGTGATTTCTGTGTCACTATTACGATGCTGATGTGCCGACGCCGATATTACCGAGGTCATAAGCAAGGCTGTTGCTGCTGCGACGCTCAGCACTCTTTTAAACAAGTTTTTCATGTACAAAATCATTCCTTCCATGCAAAATAATTTACACATAAAATGTTCTGTACCCCCCCCGAAACATATGTTCTCGCATGGGGAGGCAATTTATTTTGTCCCACTTTGTTGGGTCAATCTATCGTCCCAAAGCTTGGGAGCGGTAGCACACAGAACAAAAGCTTTCCGACTACCTGCTCGGTACTTACCATACCGATAACACTATTGCGCGAATCTATTGAAGTTTTTCTGTTATCGCCCAGAACGAAATAGCTTCCGTCAGGCACTATAACGGGAAACTCAATGTCGCACTCGCCTATGCTCTTGCTCTTGAGGTACGGTTCGTCGATCATTTCGCCGTTGACAAACACCGTACCGTCTTTGTCGATATTGATCTCATCGCCGCTGACTCCGATCACGCGCTTGCACAAGATTCGACCGCCCATATAAAATGCACATATATCGCCTCTTTCAAGCTCCGTGGTCTTATGCGCCACGACTACATCTCCGTCGACCAACGTAGAACTCATAGAGTTGCCGTATATCCTCATCACGGGGAAAACATAGCTGACTATCAATGTTATCACAGCCGCTGTTACCACCAATGTTGCGAATACTTTTTTCAGCACCGAAAAATATCTGCGCTTCTTTGACTTTTTCTTCTTCGGAACATCTTCGCTCACGCTTTCTTCCAAAGCTTCACGGTGTTCCTCAAGCTCTTCAAGCTCCTTGGCAAGATCGTTTTGGCTTTCATTATCAGCCATATACATCATTCCCCTTTACTCGAACGAAAAGCCTGCGTAAAACATTCTTTGCTGCATACATTCGACAATTCATATAGTTATACACATTATACAACTTAATTTATTAAAAGTCAACCCCTTTCATCGACGTTTTTTCAATCCTTCTGATTATTGGTTTCTAAAACGGAGGATACTGATAATCCCGCCGCCAAAAGTCCGGCAACCGTTCTTTTAAGCATTTTGCTCACAAACTTCACGCCCCTTTGCACTACTAACAAAGCTATTCCATACAGATATAGCTCTTCAGAATCATTATACACCCAGACTTTTATAATGTCAATATTGATTTTTCACAAATTATTAATATAAAATAGTCATTATACACAAAAGAAGCCCTTAAGCTCGGGCTTCTTTCGATAAATGATTGAACATTATGCTCAATTATGCCGTGGTATCCGTAAGCTGAAGTATTACCAGATGTGCCGATACGGGCGCTGTACCGCCTGCGTTGGGCGTGATAGTGAGCGCCTCGGTATTCGCGGCAGGATTGCTTACCGTAAGCGTTGAACCTGCTGTAGCGGTAACAAGTGCCATTCCGACTATCTGTGATGTTCCGCTTGCTCTGCCTACAACAGTATACGGAAGCTCCGCGCCGTTGAGCGTCAGAACGAGCTGACCTGCCTCTTCTACACTTACCTCGAACTGCACCAGATATGTGCCTGCGTCAACAAGGTTGAATGTCGTATCGGAAGCACGGGTTATGGCTGTGCCGTCGGTCGCACCCGTTTGCGGGAATTCTACGGCTGCTCCGGGCGCTACCGTTGTGGCGTTGTCGCTCGGCATAAGAGCGTAATAATCAGCATAGCTGAGTACCGTACCTGCGGGACCCTGCGGGCCTGTTGCTCCCGTTTCGCCCTGAGGACCTGCGGGGCCTTGCGGACCTGTTGCACCTGTTGCTCCCTGAGGACCTGCGGGACCCTGCGGGCCTGTTGCTCCAGTTTCACCCTGAGGACCTGCGGGACCCTGAGGACCTGTTGCGCCTGTTTCACCCTGAGGACCTGCGGGACCTATCGGTCCAACTGGACCCTGAGGACCTACAGCACCTGTAAGACCTATCTCGCCCTGTGGACCTTGAGGGCCTTGCGGACCTGTTGCTCCTATAGGGCCTTGAGGTCCTTGAGGACCCTGAGCACCCTGTATACCCTGCGGTCCCTGAGGGCCTTGCGCTCCTGCGGGGCAATTAACGCAGGGAGAACATACAGGCTGCTGATAGCAGCCGCAGCCGCTTCCGCCGCCGTACAGACTTTGGTTTGCGCCGTCGGTAAAGTTATATATCTTCATCATGTTTCCTCCTGTAAGATATTTTAAGACTATTGTGAGCACACTATATAGTATGCGCATATGTGATTTACTGTCACAATTTGCGTACTGATAAAAAAATCGTTGAAATGTTGAAAAAGTTATATGCAATTTGACGGTTGACAATGTTTTCCGAGTGTAATATAATATGAACATAGACGGCAAAGGCGCTGTGTTGAGTGAAAAACTCACACAGCGCTTTTTCTGTTACCGAGCAGGAGGAATGGTACCGTCTTCCGCTCAATGCTCTTTAATGGAGGTAGAACTTTATGACAGACGAAATTTTACAACAGGTCAAGGAAGCTCTCGGCGGCGAAGTTTTCGGCGTATGGTTTCTGATAGCCGTTGCATTGGTATTCTTTATGCAGGCAGGCTTCGCAATGGTAGAAACAGGCTTCACCAGAGCGAAGAACGCCGGTAACATCATCATGAAAAACCTTATGGACTTCTGTATCGGTACGGTAATGTTCATTCTCATCGGTGCAGGACTTCTTATGGGTGAGGACGCTATGGGTCTTATCGGCAAGCCCGGTTTTGACATTTTTACGGCGTATGATAACTTTGATTTTTCAAACTTTGTATTCAACCTTGTATTCTGCGCTACGGCTGCCACGATAGTTTCGGGCGCTATGGCAGAGAGAACTAAATTCATATCTTACTGCTTATATTCGGGCGTTATCAGCGCACTTATATATCCTATCGAGGCTCACTGGATATGGAACAGCGACGGCTGGCTCTATCAGCTCGGCTTCCACGATCTTTCGGGTTCGTGCGCGATACATATGGTAGGCGGTATATCCGCACTTGTAGGCGCTGCGATACTTGGTCCGAGAATAGGCAAATTCACAAAGACCGCTGACGGCAAGATAAAGGTAAACGCAATACCCGGTCACAACCTGACTATCGGCGCACTCGGTGTGTTCATACTGTGGTTCGGCTGGTACGGCTTCAACCCTGCTGCGGCTTCTTCAATAGAAATGATGGGAACTATATTCCTTACAACTACTATTGCCCCTGCCGTTGCGACGGTTACTTGTATGATATTCACTTGGCTGAAGTATGGCAAGCCCGATGTATCTATGTGTCTTAACGCTTCGCTTGCAGGACTGGTTGCAATAACCGCAGGCTGCGACGTTGTAGACGCGGCAGGCGCACTTATAATAGGTATAGTTTCGGGACTGCTCGTATGCTTCGGTATCTGGCTGCTCGACTATGTACTTCACATTGACGACCCTGTCGGCGCTGTTGCGGTACACATGATGAACGGTATATGGGGTACACTTGCGGTAGGACTTTTCGCTACCGATACCGCCCCCGGATTTGCCGTAGCGCAAGCTGGCGGAGCAAGCGGTATAGCTTGTGAGGGTCTTTTCTACGGCGGTGGATTTGAGCTTCTCGGCAAACAGGCACTCGGCGTTGTTTCCGTTGGCGCATGGACTGCGATTACTATTGCCATAGTATTCTTCATCATCAAAGCGACTATCGGTCTTAGGGCGTCTGCCGAAGAAGAGATAATCGGTCTGGACGCAATGGAACACAATCTTCCCTCCTCTTATGCTGACTTCATGCCGTCTATCGAGTCTGTAAAGGCTACCGACAAGGAAGCGGCAGAGGCAGGAATAGAAGCTCCAGAGTCTCCGATACCGACTATGACCGTGCCCGATGTATCCGTTCCTAAGGACGCTATAACAGGCAAGGCAAAAATGACAAAGGTAAGCATAATCTGCAAGCAGAACAAGCTGGAAGCTTTGCAGCGCGCTCTTATGGAGGTCGGCGTAAAGGGTATCACAGTTACACAGGTTCTGGGTTACGGTACTCAAAAGGGTCACGACACCTACTACAGAGGCGTAAAGAACTCTCACTCTACGCTGCTGCCTAAGGTAAAGGTAGAGGCCGTAGTTTCCAAAGTACCTGTTACTAAGGTCATCAACGCTGCTAAGCAGGCGCTGTACACGGGCAACATCGGCGATGGCAAGATGTTTGTATACGATGTCGAGAACGTCGTTAAGGTGCGTACAGGCGAAGAAGGCTTCGACGCTTTGCAGGGCGAGGACTACTAAACTTATTAATTTCGCTTGCGACTATTGTGTGTTTATATATTCTGCGAGGGTAATGGGCGGTCAGCTTTTTGACCGCCTGTTGCCTTTTTGCATATAAATCAGAATTTAGCACAGACGGTACTCCACAGTACACAAAACTTTAAGTTCTTGTCAAGAAACTGAAAGTTTTCGATCGACCCTTTTTCAAAAGGGTCGCGGGGTATGGGGCGGAGCCCCACAAGGACACGGCGTGCGCTCTGCAAGGGGTGAATTAGAAAACAGTTCGGTGAACTGTTTTCTAAGAGGGGAGGCTCTGCAAGAGAGAGCCTCCCCTTG
>CANRNT010000006.1 GCA_947631995.1 uncultured Clostridia bacterium
AACAAAACCTCCTATGTTTCTATTATACCATAGGAGGTCTTTTTTGTCATTGTTCTTTTTTACTGGTTCGGTTCATTGTCTGCCGTGGGGGCTTTGTATGCTGTATGACTATCAAAGTCTGCCTGTGTTTTTCAAAAGGGTGATTATCTTTTCATGGGGATCGATTATTGCCGATATCGACAGATCGTGGTTCAGCGAAGCTATGAAATATGCAATATATTTTGCGCAGTCGACCTCGTGGAACCAATTTCTCGACAGCAGCTCGGGAGTTCTGTAAGTAAGGTTCGTGCCGAATACACCGTCGATCATGCCTTTCTCATAAGCCTCGTCAAACATCGTAAGACCGTTTGTGAACAGGGGATATGTTGCGTAAGCGTATATCTTGCGGGCGTCTCTCTTCTTCAGTTCAGCCGCCACTTCCAGCATTGACTCGCCTGAGGATATTATGTCGTCTGCGATAAATACGTCTTTTCCACCGACTGAGTTGCCGAGAAATTCATGAGCGACTATGGGATTTCTTCCGTTTACGATGACCGAATAATCACGTCTCTTGTAAAACATTCCGAGATCAACGCCAAGTACGGAAGCATAGTACATATTTCTGTTGATAGCGCCCTCGTCAGGTGAAACTATCATGAAATGTTCCTTGTCAACATTTATATCGGGGATAGCCCTGAATAATGCTTTAAGCACCTGATATGTAGGGATAACGTTGTCAAAGCCCATAAGAGGGATAGCGTTCTGGACACGAGGATCATGAGCGTCAAACGTAATGATGTTAGATACGCCCATAGATTCCAGCTCCTGCAGCGCAACTGCACAGTCCAAGGATTCACGGTAGCTTCTTCTGTGCTGACGTCCGCCGTACAGTATCGGCATGATAACGTTTATGCGGTGGGCCTTTCCGCCGGCAGCTTGAATAAGTCTTTTAAGGTCCTGATAGTGATCGTCGGGCGACATGGAATTATGCGCTCCGAACATATCGTATTTTACGTTGTAGTTGCCTACATCGCACAGGATAAAAAGGTCGTCTCCGCGAACGGTAGATTTAATAAGCGCCTTGCCGTCGCCCGATGAGAACCTCGGACAGTCGGTCTCAACAAGATAAGATTCCTGCTCCGAACCGCCCTGCTTGTACCAATCAACAAGATATCTGTTTATCTTGGCGGCAAGCTCCTCTGTTCCGTTCATGGCGATTATCCCAAGATTGGCTACCTTGTCCTGCTGGTTAAAAAGAATTTCATTTTTGTCCATAAAACGTTATCCTCCCCAAATTTTGAATGTCCTCTGAAAAAGCAGACCGTTAAATATCTATATATAGATTATAACTTATTCAGAGAGAATTTACAATACCCAAATATTGATTTTAGATTATTTAACAAAAATTTTAAATATCTGCCGTTATATTTTTATGTCAAAAAATAATAAATGAGCAATATTGATAAAAATCATATTGCTATTTTTCTTAAAATGTTATATAATATAAGAGTATATAACTATATTATGACACAGAACAAGGAGCATGGAAGGATATGACAAAGACAGAACGCTTTTTTGATAGTCTGAAAAGTAAAAAAGTGGCAGTTATAGGCGCGGGGGTAAGTCATCTTGATATGATAAAGATGTTTCTCGCTAAAGGTATCAGCGTAACAGTATGTGATAAAGCGGAAAAAGAAAAATTCGGTGCAGAGCTTTATGATGAGCTTGAAAGCCTGGGCGCAAAGTTTGCTTTGGGCGAGGGATACCTTGACGAAATGCTGAAGTGCGACGTTATCTTCAGAACGCCCGGCATGTACTATAATTCGCCTGCGCTTACACAGGCACGCAAAAGAGGGATAGTGGTAACGTCCGAGACAGAGGCATTCTTTGACCTGTGCCCATGCAAGATATATGCTATCACGGGTTCTGACGGCAAAACTACCACAACAACACTTGTATCCGAGTTTTTTAAGGCAGAGGGAAAGACTGTTCATCTAGGCGGAAATATCGGTAAGGCTCTGCTGCCTATGATAGAGAGCGTAAAAGAGGACGATGTAGCGGTTGTTGAGCTTTCAAGCTTTCAGCTGCTTTCAATGCGCGAGTCGCCCGATGTTGCAGGTATAACAAATATTACACCTAATCACCTGAATGTCCATGGCACTATGGAAGAATATATCGGTGCAAAATGTAACCTTTTGCTCCATCAGAATGCTTTTTCACGGGCTGTACTCAGCTATGACAACGAGACAACTCGCGAGCTTAGCGATATGGTAAGAGGAACGCTCAGATATTTCAGCAGAAGAGTAAAGGTAGACAACGGCGCGTTCCTCCGTGAGGACGGTATGCTTTGTTATAACGACTATGGCAAGATTACTGAATACTGCCGCAAGGAGGATATCAGGATACCCGGTATGCACAATGTTGAAAACTTCCTTACCGCCATAGCTATGACGTATCCCGAAGTATCGGCAGAAACTGTCAGAAAGACCGCAAAAGAGTTTGCCGGGGTAGAGCATAGGATAGAGTTTGTCAGAGAACTGGATGGGGTAAAATACTATAATAATTCCATTGCTTCCAGCCCGACAAGGGTACTTGCCTGCCTTGCTTCGTTTGACCAAAAGCAGATACTTATCCAAGGAGGCTCGGATAAGGGTATTTCTTTTGAGCCGATGGCTGACTCTATCTGCCAAAAGTGTAAGGTGCTTATACTTATGGGTGAAACGGCTCAGAAGATACAGGACGCAGTTACCGCTTCACCGCTTTTCAAGGACAGCGGTATCAAAATAATCAGAGTTGCAAATATGCAGGAAGCAGTAAAGGCGGCGCATGACAATGCCGTCAGTGGAGATATCGTGTCACTCTCGCCTGCCTGCGCCAGCTTTGATATGTACAGAATGTTTGAAGAAAGAGGAAAGCATTTTAAACAATGCGTAAATGAATTAGTCTAGGAGTATTGTATGAGCTTGAATACTTTTGAATTGCTGGGCGGACTTGTTGAAGTCAGCGGCGTTTCGGGAAATGAAAATAACGTCGTCGAATATGCAAAAGGTCTGCTGGATAAATACGGAAAAACTGAGACCGGCGTCTTGGGCAGCGTTTTATGCAAAGTCGGCGAATATTACGAAAACAGACCCGATATGCTGATAGACGCGCATATTGACGAGATAGGTATGATAGTAACATATATCACCGACGACGGCTTTCTGAAGGTGTCCGGCGTCGGCGGACTTGACAACAGAGTTCTGCCGGGTCAAAGAGTAAAGATATGTACCGATGATACCGTTTTGGACGGGGTCATCGTATCAACACCGCCGCATTTATCACATGGTGATAAAAATGCCGCCGATATTGATGATATCTGTATTGACACGGGACTTACCAAGTCGGAAGCAGCGTCAAAAATATCATTAGGTGACAGAGTGTATATCGCAAACAGCCTTGAAAGGCTGTGCGGAGAGCGTGTCACTTCCCATGCCCTCGATAACAGAGCAGGCTGCGCCGCAGTTATATTGGCTCTGGATATGTTGGATATGTCGAAACTGAAATATAACCTTTGCGTAATGCTCTCAACACAGGAGGAAGTAGGGGAGAGAGGAGCGAAAACAGGCTCTTTCTCGGTGAAATGCGATAAAGCTGTCATAGTTGACGTTTCATTCGCTCATACAAAAGGCGAAAGCGTTTCACAATGCGGAGAGCTCGGCAAGGGCGCAATGATAGGCTTTGCACCGTCGCTCAGCAGAGAAATGTCAAATGAGATGAAGCAGACCGCCGAAGAAAACGGCATACCGTTTCAAATCGAGATAATGAGCGGAAAAACGGGCACAAATGCCGATGTTATAGGCGTTAGCGGATGCGGAGCTAAAACAGTTACTCTGTCTGTTCCGATAAAGCATATGCACACCCCTGCGGAGGTCGTGGATATGACGGATATCGAGAATAGCGCAAAGCTGATATGCGCGTATCTTGAAAGAAATTAAAAAATAAGGAGAGCGGCATGACTGATATGATAAATGAGCTTCGTGTCCTTTGCGCTATTGACGGCGTTTCGGGCAGCGAAGATAAGGTCAGAGAATATATTCTGGAACGGATAAAGGACAGAGCCGAAAGCGTAACTGTCGACGCCTTGGGAAATATCATAGCTTTTGTAAAGGGAAAACGTTCACCGAAAAATAAGATAATGATATCTGCGCATATGGACGAGGTCGGATTTATAATCACCCATATAAACAGCGACGGAAGTCTTGATATTGCTCCCGTGGGAGGTATAGACGAGCAGGTCGTTTTAGGAAGAAGAATACGCTTCGGCGATGTGTGTGCCGTTATAGGCGGAAAAGCGGTGCATAATCTCTCGGCAGATGAAAGGAAAAAGACGGTCGGCTTTGATGATATGTCTGTGGATATAGGGGCTTCATCAAAAGATGAAGCCAAAAAGCTCGTCAGTTTAGGAGAAACAGGAACATTCTGCGATGAGTTCATAAGCTTCGGCAACGGCAGACTGTGCTCAAAAGCTATTGACGACAGAGCAGGCTGCGCGATAATGCTCAGAATGATAGATGAGGGCGTTGAATGTGATACCTGTTTTGCTTTCGTAGTTCAGGAGGAGATAGGTCTGCGCGGCTCGGGGTGCGCGGCGTTTGCAGTACAGCCTGATATAGCTCTCGTTCTTGAAACTACCACCGCCGCCGATATACCGTCGTCAAGCGAGGATATGAGAGTGTGCGAGCTTGGCAAAGGACCTGTCGTTACGTTTATGGACAGACATACAATATACGACAAAGAACTATATAAGCTCACTTTTGATACGGCAGCCGTGAACGGTATCCCGTGCCAGACAAAAACAAGAATAGCCGGAGGAAATGACGCAGGAGCCGTGCACACATCTCGTTCGGGCGTTAGAGCTTGCGCGATATCCGTGCCTTGCAGATATCTGCACAGCGCAAGCTGCGTTGCCGATGAAAATGATATAGAAAACACTTACAAACTTGCCAAACAATTATTGAACAGGATATATGATCTATGATAAAACTGATATCAGAAAAAGAAAAAACAGACTTTAAATATCTTGAAAAGAGCCATTATTCGCGTAAGATAATTTCTCATAACGACGCTTACGGAACTAAGTACGATTTTTGCAGCTTCTATTTCGTGTATTCGGGAGTTGAAAAGCTCGGCGTTATCAGCTTGTTCAATAACGCTATGGTTGCCGAAGCATATGAGGGAAAGAGCTTCAACGGTGAAGCTGTCAGGGATATGGCGTTTCTTATAAATGCCCATAAGCCGCAGACCGTCGAGCTTTCGCCCAAATATGCCGCGGAGCTCATAAAATATGTTGAAAGCGATTATTCGCTCGGAGAACGTCATCAGTTTGAGTTCGTGTGCAGAAACAAGCTTCCTGAGCTGGAAGTAAATGAATTTCCTAAGCTTGACGAGGTCTTTGATATACTGAAAACAGGCTTTCCCGATCTTGAGCCGTGTTACGGCGCGTGGCTTACCGATACTTCTCACCGTGTGCGGCGCGGATTTGCTCAAGCGTTCATACTGAACAAGTGTACCACCGCCACGATACAGTATATAATTTACGGAAAGGCGCTTATCGGTCAGGTAGCAACTCTTCCCGAATACAGAGGAAGAAAGTATGCCAGACAGCTTCTTTACTGGATAGGCGAAAAGCTCAATAAGGACGGCATTACCGTGTACCTTTTTGCAAGAAATCACAGAAAGAGCTATTATGAGGAGATAGGCTTCAAGGAAATAAGCGTTGACTATGTTCTTGACAGGAAAAGAGAGGAAAATGTAAGTGGATAATATTTTTGGATTTGACGAGAAGCTGTTACATATCGCCGATGAATGTGAAGCGGAGTGCCGCGAGCAGTTTCGTGAGATAGATAAGGTCGCAGAGTATAACGGACAAAAGGTGCTGAAGGCTTTTATAGATAACAGAGTCAGCGAAAGCTGCCTTAAAGGAACTACCGGCTACGGTTACGACGACTGCGGCAGAGCAGCGATAGATAAAGTGTTCGCGCAGGCTTTCGGCGGCGAGGACGCGCTTGTCCGTCATACCTTTGTAAACGGAACGCACGCGCTGTCTACCGCGCTGTTCGGCGTTTTGCGAAGCGGAGATACTATGCTGTCTGCAACTGGAAAGCCTTATGATACTCTTGAAGAGGTAATAGGCATAAGAGGTGCAATGGGAAGCGGCTCTCTTGACGATTTCGGCGTAAAGTATGCGCAGGTCGAGCTTCTTGACGACGGCACACCCGACCTTGACACGATAGCGCAGATGTCAAAAAGCGCAAAGGTATGCTATATACAGCGCTCCAGAGGTTATTCGCTAAGGCCATCGCTGACGGTAGATACTATCGGCAAAATAAGCAAGGCCGCTAAGAGCGCAAACAAAGATATAATAGTTATGGTAGATAATTGTTACGGTGAATTTGTTGAAGAACGTGAACCGCTCTCGGCAGGCGCAGACCTGATAATAGGTTCGCTTATAAAAAATCCCGGCGGCGGTATAGCGTCTACGGGAGGATATATAGCCGGACGCGCCGAGCTTGTCGAAAAATGTGCCGACAGACTGACTTGTGTAGGTATGGGCAAGGAGATAGGCTGTACCTTGGGTCAGAGCAGGGAAATGCTGCTGGGATTTTTCTATGCTCCGCAGGTAACGGCGAACGCTTTGAAAACCGCTGTTTTTGCTTGCAGACTGTTTGAAAAGCTCGGCTTTAGAACATTGCCCGAAAGCACGGAAAAGCGAACAGATATAATCTCTTCAATACTTTTGGAAAATGAGAAAAACCTCGTTGCTTTCTGTCAGGGGATACAAAAGGGTTCCCCTGTTGACAGCTTTGTTACTCCCGAAGCTTGGGATATGCCGGGATATAACAGTAAAGTCATTATGGCTGCCGGCGCGTTTACAATGGGTGCTTCTATAGAGCTTTCCGCCGACGCGCCTATCAGAGAACCGTTTGCGGCTTGGCTTCAGGGCGGAGTAACATACCCCACGGGCAAAGCGGGCGTTATGACGGCGGCTCAGGAAATGATAAATAAAGGTCTTATCAAGATATAAGGAAAGGTGATCATAATGTCGGATACTTACAGCGTAACGTTGAAAGAGATAGTTGATGAACTTAATCTCGATGTGGTATATTCCCCCGAGGATACCACCAAAATAGATATCACTTGCAACGACTGCAACAGACCGGGATTGCAGCTCATGGGATTTTATGAGTACTTCAACGAGGACAGAATACAGATATGCGGCAATATGGAATTTGCGTATCTTGCTTCTGTTGACGAGGCTTTGAGAAGAGAGAAAATAAGAACTCTGTTTTCAAAAAAGATACCGCTTTTCGCTATATGCCGCGGTCATGAACTGTATCCCGAAATGAGCGAGTATGCGAAAGAATACAGCATTCCTATCGTTCGCACCAATGAAAGTACGTCTGACTTTATCGCGGAGCTTATAGCTTTTCTGCACGTTCGGCTCGCGCCGAGGATAACGCGTCACGGCGTGCTTATCGAGGTTTACGGCGAAGGTATACTTATTGTAGGCGAAAGCGGCGTAGGTAAAAGCGAAACTGCTATCGAGCTTATCAAAAGAGGTCACAGACTTATCGCTGACGACGCCGTCGAGATACGCAAGGTGTCAAATATCAGCCTTGTCGGTCAGTCGCCCGATAATATAAGACATTTCCTCGAGCTGCGAGGCATTGGTATAATCAATACCCGCCGACTGTTCGGTATGGGCGCGGTAAAGGTATCTGAAAAGATAGACCTCATAATCCAGCTTGAAACATGGAATAATACCAAAGTCTATGACAGAATGGGCGTAGATAACGAGTATACCTCCATTCTTGGCATAAAAGTGCCGAGCCTTACGATACCTATCAAGCCGGGAAGAAACTTAGCGGTCATTATCGAGGTAGCGGCTATGAACAACCGTCAGAAGAAAATGGGCTATAACGCTGCGCAGGAGCTTCTCAATAAGCTTGGTCTGCAAATGGACGGTCAGGAAAAGGTCAACGACTGGGAAGCATTTTGACCTGAGGGAGATGTTTTAATGATAAAGCTCGAAGCTGATATGCACACGCATACCGTCGCGTCAACACACGCCTATTCAACTATAACAGAAAATTGCACATTTGCAGCTTCCGCAGGCATAAAGGCGCTCGGCATGACCGATCATGTCGGCACTATGCCCGACTCGCCGCATTGTTGGCATTTTCATAATTATAAGATACTTCCTCATAAAATAAACGGGGTGTATGTCGTTCACGGAGCAGAGGCTAACATTGTGGACTACGACGGTACTTTGGATCTTGACAAGGACAGTTACCGCTTTGTGGAGTGGATAATAGCGTCCTATCACAAGTATACGCTTGCTCCTGCTTCTCCAAAAGAGCATACTCAAGGTTATTTGAAGCTCGCCGAAGATGAGAATATCGATATGATAGGTCACCCTACCACCGCGAATTTTGAGTATGACATGGAAAAATGCGTGAAGAAGTTCAAGGAATACGGAAAATTCATTGAGATAAACGAAAGCTCTATCATGTGGAAGCGCGGTTCTCGTGATAATGCGCTGGAGCTTATGAGGCTGTGCAAAAAATATGAGGCAATGATATGTATAAATACCGACGCTCATTTCCATGAGCTGATAGGACAAACGCCGATAACCCTTCAAATGGCTGAGAGCATAGATTTTCCAGAAAAGCTTGTTGCCAACGCGCATTGGGAGACCATAAGAGATCATATAATTAAAAAACACCCTGATGTTTCATTTGATCGATAAATTATATTATACTTACGAGGTTGGAATATGACGACATATCATATTGATCTGCTGAAAAAGCTTGCTCAAAACAATAACTGCCGTTATTTGGAGAACGAGCCGCTAAGTCAGCATACGACATTTCGCATTGGCGGAAAATGTAGTATGATGCTTTTTGCGAACAGCGAAAGCTCTGCCGCAGAGTTTGTTGCCTGCTGTAAAAAAGAGAACATAAGACATTATATTCTCGGCAACGGCTCAAACGTCCTGTTCAGCGATGACGGCTTCGACGGCGCTGTTATAGTTATCGGCAAGGATATGCGCAAAATATCTCTTCATGAGGATAACGTGATAGAAGTTATGGCAGGCTGTACACTTGCACAGCTATGTACCTTTGCTTTGGAAAACAGCCTTATGGGTCTTGAATTTGCATACGGAATACCCGGAACTGTCGGAGGCGCTGTATTCATGAACGCCGGCGCTTACGGCGGAGATATTTCCGATGTTATTGTAAAAGCCGAGGCTTTTGACGAAAACGGAAATGTCCGCTGCTTTTCTGCGGAAGATATGCAGCTCGGCTATCGAACCAGCGCTTTTCAAAGCAACGGATATATCATCACCAAGGCATGGATAAAGCTAGGAAAAGGCAATGCAAGTGAGATAAAAGAGAAAATGGACAGCATTATGGAGCGGCGCAAAGAAAAACAGCCGCTTGAATATCCCAGCGCAGGCTCTGCTTTCAAAAGACCTGTCGGCAGTTATGCAGGAAAGCTTATACAGGAAAGCGGTCTGCGGGGATATACAGTTGGCGGAGCGCAGGTGTCCGAGAAGCATTGCGGCTTCGTTATAAACAGAAACAATGCAACTTTCAGCGATGTTGAAACGCTTATAAATGATGTGAGAAGGATCGTTTCGGAAAAGACCGGATTTGATCTTGAATGTGAAGTAAGAATTATTAAATAACACGGAGGCGGTTATAATGAAATTTCTTATAGTTACCGGAATGTCCGGAAGCGGTAAGTCAACAGCGATAGACGTGCTGGAGGATATCGGCTATTACTGTATAGATAATATGCCGCCCGAGCTTATATCAAAATTCGCGCAGATATATTCATCTGTGACTGACAGCGTTGATAAGGTCGCATTTGTCGTAGATATACGCGGACGTGATTTTATAACAAAGCTCAGCGATACTATCACGGAGCTTCGCTCGGAAAATACCGATCTTAAAATACTGTTTTTGGACTCAAACGACGACTGTATCGTTCGCAGATATAAGGAAACCAGAAGAAAGCACCCTCTGGACGAAGTTTCCTACGGAAATATCAGGCGTGCTATTGAGACCGAAAGAGAATTTTTAGCTTCGGCGCTGGCGCAAGCCGATTATTATATAGACACTTCCGATATGGCGGTCGCGCAGTTCAAGGACAGAATGTACAGTATATTTCTTGAGAATAAGGACGATTTCATCCATATAGATATTTGCTCTTTCGGCTTCAAGTTCGGTTCTGTTCCTGACGCTGATTTGGTATTCGATGTCAGGTGTCTGCCAAACCCGTTCTATATAGCAGAACTTAAACACAAAACAGGTCTGCAAACCGAAGTAAGCGAGTATGTAATGGGCTTTGAGGAGTCAAGAATACTTCTTGAAAAGCTGGAGGATCTGGTGGATTTTCTTATACCCATGTATATAAAAGAGGGAAAATCACAGCTCGTTATAGCTTTCGGCTGTACGGGAGGTAAGCACAGAAGCGTGACTTTTGCCGAAAAGCTTGCAAAACATCTGATAGATAACGACCATAAGGTGAGAATATCTCACAGAGATATAGAAAAGCACAGATAATAACAGCGAGGATAGACCATGCAATATTTTTCCGCAGCGGTAAAAGATGAGATACTTGACGGAATGACGTCGCGTGCAAAATGCGACGCCTGTCTTTTGGGTATGCTTATTTTCTGTAAAGACCTTTCAAGAGAGGAGCTTGAATTGATGACCGAAAATAAGCGTACAGCGGACTTCTTTGCCGCAAATCTTTCGCGGATATCGCAGCGTGATGTAAAGGCTTCCGAAACCGCCGTAGGAAGAAGAACTATGTACGATGTTTTTCTCTCGGATAAGGACAGCATTAGTAATATATATGAGTATTACCACGTTAGTGAGGATAAGTTTTCATCTGTAATCGAGAAGAACGGATTTGTAAAGAAAAAGCTGCTTCACGAAGTTATCGCCGGAGCGTTTTTGGCATGCGGAAGCGTTAACGATCCTAATAAACCGTCACATATGGAGTTTGTTATCACATCTGTCGAGTTGTGCAATTACATAGGGTGGACGCTCATTGAGGAATGCGGAGTAACTGCAAAGCAAACTGTCAGAGGCAGGCATGAAGTCGTTTATCTCAAGGACAGCGAATGTATACAAGACGTGTTGATATATATAGGCGCTCCTGCGTCCGCTCTGAAGCATATAACCGTCAAGGTCGATAAAGAGGGAAGTAATAGGCTGAACCGCTCGATAAACTGTACTTCTGCCAATCTGAAAAAAATGAGCGCCGCCGCCCAAAAGCAGGTAGAGGCTATAAACATTCTTGCCGAAAACGGCAGGCTTGATGAGCTTTCACAGGAGCTCAGACAGGCTGCAAAGGCCAGAACGGATAACCCTGATATGTCCCTTAACGAGCTGTGCGATGTTATAGGCGAGGGCGTTACCAAAAGCAGCCTGAACAGACGCCTTAATAAGCTCATAGACCTTGCACGCGACCTTTGATAAAGGAGGACAGAAGCTTTGAAGGATTTTGTACATCTTCATGTTCATACCGAATATAGTCTGTTGGACGGAGCTTGCAGGATATCAGAGCTTCCGAAATACGCTGCTGAACTGGGGCAAAAAGCTATCGCCATTACCGATCACGGAAATATGTACGGCGCGATAGAGTTTTATAACGAGTGCAAGAAGCAGGGGATAAAACCTATAATAGGCTGCGAAGTCTATGTCGCTGTACGCACGCGTTTTGATAAAGACAACAGGTTCGATACTTCGCCGTATCATCTGGTACTGCTTTGCAAAGATATGCAGGGCTACAAAAATCTTATAAAACTGGTTTCTATCGGATATACGGAGGGATTTTATTCACGGCCGAGAGTCGATACGGAATGTCTGAAAAAATATTCGAAGGGACTTGTATGCCTATCTGCCTGCCTTGCAGGACAGATACCGCGCTTGCTGAGTGACGGAAGTTATGACGAAGCCAAAAAAGTTGCTTTGGAATATAATGATATCTTCGGTCAGGGCAATTATTTTATAGAGATACAGAATCATGATATCGACGAACAAAAAAGGATACTTCCTCTTCTTGCGAGGCTTTCCGATGAAACAGGCATACCTCTTGTCGCAACAAATGACGCGCACTATATCAGCAGGTCTGACGCCCATATGCAAAAGGTACTTGTTTGTATAGCTACAAAAACTACTCTTGACCGACCCAGTACAATGGAATTTCCTACGGAGGAGTTTTATATCAAAAGCGGCGATGAAATGGACAAGCTCTTCTCGCTGTATCCTCAGGCATTGGAAAATACAGTACGCATTGCCGAAATGTGCAACGTTGAGTTTGAATTCGGCAAGATAAAGCTTCCTCTGTTCAGAATGAACAATGTGTCCGATAACAAAAAATTTTTCAGCGAGCTTTGCTTCAGCGGTCTGAAAGAAAAGTACGGAGAAAATAACGACGCCGCCTTGAAGCGTATGCAGTACGAGATGTCTGTTATCGAGAAAATGGGGTATATTGACTACTTTTTGATAGTTTGGGATTTTACGAACTATGCCAGAAAAAACGATATCCCCGTAGGTCTGGGACGCGGAAGCGGAGCGGGAAGCATATGCGCGTACTGTATCGGGATAACAGGCATTGATCCGCTGAAATACGATCTGCTGTTTGAAAGATTTCTCAATCCCGAAAGAGTTTCAATGCCCGACTTTGATATTGATTTTTGCATAGAGGGCAGACAGCGAGTCATAGATTATGTAAAGCGGCGCTACGGAAATGAATATGTCGCCCAGATAGCAACTTTCAATACAATGGCGGCTCGCGGAGCAGTCAGGGACGCTGCAAGAGCTATGGAATTGCCTTATCAGCTTGCCGACAGCGTAGCGAAAAAGATACCCCGTGTTTTAGATATATCACTTAAACGCGCGCTGGAAATATCAGACGAGCTTAAAAAGCTTTATGACAGCGACAGCAGAGCAAAAGAGCTCATCAATACGGCGATGAGAATAGAGGGTATGCCAAAGAGCGTCGGAACTCACGCGGCCGGTATCGTTATAACCAAAGACCCCGTTGACAGCTATGTTCCGCTGTTTTGCAGAGACGGGCAGATATCAACACAGTACACTATGACTGTGCTTGAAAGCATGGGCTTGCTGAAATTTGATTTTTTGGGGCTTCGCAACCTGACTGTCATACGAAACTGCGAGCGCGAGATACAAAAAACCGAACCGCAGTTCAGCGTGAGCAATATCTCTCTTGAGGATAAAGATGTGTATGAAATGCTGTCAAGAGGTGAGACCGACGGTGTTTTTCAGTTTGAGAGCGCGGGCATGACGGCAACTATCGTAAAGCTCAGACCGCAAAGGCTCGAGGACCTTATCGCAACAATTTCTCTTTATCGCCCCGGACCTATGGACAGTATCCCTAAATATATTGAAAACAGACACAATCCCGATAAAGTGACCTATAAGCACCCTCTGCTGAAGCCGATACTCGATGTCACATACGGCTGTATCGTTTATCAGGAACAGGTAATGCAGATCTTCAGAACTCTTGCAGGTTATTCATACGGCAGAGCCGATATAGTCAGAAGGGCAATGGCAAAGAAGAAAGCCGCCGTACTTGCCGCCGAAAGAAACGCTTTTATTTACGGTGACAAGGACGAAAACGGAAACATAAACTGCGTCGGCTGCGTTGCCAACGGCGTTGACGAAAAGACCGCAAATGAATTGTTTGACGATATGGCGTCATTCGCTTCTTATGCGTTCAATAAGTCTCATGCCGCCGCCTATGCGACTATATCGTATCAGACAGCATACCTTAAATGTCACTATTACTCTGCTTATATGGCAGCGCTCATGACATCAGTAGTGGGCGACGGAACGTCAAAGCTTGCTTCATACTGCGCTGACAGCCGTAAAAACGGAGTGGAGCTTTTCGGTGTTGATATAAACAAGAGTGAGAAAGCATTTACTACCGTGCAGCTAGGTAATGGAAGAACAGGCATACGCTTCGGAATGACGGCTGTCAAAAATCTTGGCGGCGGAATAATAGACGATATACTTTCCGAAAGAGAGGAAAACGGAAGCTTCCGTTCGCTGACCGATTTCTGCGGCAGAATGATAAATAAAAATATCAATACGAGAGCGATAGAAGCTCTTATCAGGGCAGGGGCATTTTCCGAGGTAGGCGGCTGCAACAGGAAACAGCAGATACACAATTACGAACACATTATGAAAGAAGCCGCCGTCAACTCAAAAAACAACAGCTCGGGGCAGCTTGATCTTTTCAATATGGCAGATGATGTACCGCAAAGTCTGGAAATGGATACTTTCCCCGCCGAGCCCGATTATCCTCAGCAGGAGCTTATTGAAATGGAAAAGGACGCCCTCGGCGTGTATTTGACAGGACACCCGCTGCAAGCGTATTCTTCAATATGTAAGGCCGCAAAGATAGTTCCTGTTGAAAGCTTTGTCGATAACGAAAACTCTGCTTATAATGATAACGACAATATCTCCGTAATAGTCATAACAACGCATATAAAGCCGTATAAGACCAAAAACGGCGAAACAATGGCGTTCGTTACCTGTGAGGATATCAGCGGCGAAGCTGAGGTCATTGTGTTTTCTTCTATATATGCTAAGTGCAGAGCGCTTTTGGAAAGCAAAACGCCCATAGTTATCCGCGGCAGGATATCTACCAAGGACGATGAGCCTGCAAAACTCGTCGCGGAAAGCATAGAGAGCGCAGATACTTTTGCCATGAAAGTCAGATCATCGCCCGTTTATATAAGGGTATCTTCCAAAGACGCTGAAACTATCGAGGAACTGAAGAAAACCGCTTCTGAGAATATCGGAGATACCGAGCTTATATTCTATTTGAGCGATATCAAAAGGTCGGTCAGATTGAAAGGTGTGCCGTCAGTTTCAATGACGGACAGCGTACTTGAAAAGCTTCAGCATATTGCGGGACAGGATAATGTCCTGTTCAAATACTGATGTTGTAAAAAGATCTATAAACTATTTATCGAGGTGCAATTATGGATATTTCTATCAGAACGGAAGTTTGCAGGTCAGTCAATTTTGCAATGCAGCAGAATTATGTACCGACCGTATACAGCATAATAGTCACCAATAACTCCGATAACGCGGCAGAGAATATAACGCTCACGGTGTCGGCAGTACCGGATTACGCCGATAGCTATTCTACTCTGATACCGCTTATCTCTCCGCATACGTCATTTGAGATACGCCCTGTTCCTTTTAAAGCAAGGCCTGAATATCTGTATTCGCTGACCGAAAAGCTGACTGCTCAGGTAGTCGTTGAAGCGCAGTATAACGATGTTGTTGTTGCACAGGACAGAATAGATATCGAGCTGCTTGCTTACGACCAATGGAACGGTATCGACTATGTACCTGAAATGATAAGCGCTTACATTACGCCTAATCACCCCGATGTGACCGCTATAATATCAAGGGCAGGGAAGTATCTGCAAAGCTGGGTCGGCGAGCCTTCTTTTACGGGATATCAGACCAACGACCCCAACAACGTCAGATTGCAGGCGGCTGCAATATATTCGGCTATACAAGAGTTGAATATAGCATACTGCGTTCCGCCCGCAGATTATGAAGCCACAGGTCAGCGAGTAAGGCTTCCTTCCGAGGTCATCGGCAGCCGACTTGGTACTTGTCTGGACCTTGCGCTGCTGTATTCAAGCTGCCTTGAGGCTGTCTCTATACATCCTATGATCGTCTTTATGGAAAAACACGCGTTTGCAGGACTTTGGCTTGAGGAAAAAAGCTTTTCCGAGTGTGCCATTGACGACCGATCAGCCGTTTTGAAACGCTGTGCAGACGGTATAAATGAGATATGCGTCGTAGAATGTACAGGCGCCGCGGCAGGTAAGGATATCAGCTTTGAACAGGCAGAAAAAAGCGCAAAGGATACCCTGGGCGGAGCTTCAAAATTTGAGCTTGCTATCGACGTCAACAGGTGCAGAGGCGGCGGTATAAGACCAATACCTATAAGAGTTAACAACAACGGCGTTTATGAGCTTCTGCCATATGCAGCAGATGATGACCGGTCTTATGACAGCGCCGCAGCCCCTCAGAAAAAGCTTGCCGACGGACGGATAGCCACTCAGAACAACGTTCCGCTTACAAAGCTTCAAATGTGGGAAAGAAAGCTGCTCGACCTTAGTCTGAGAAACTCTCTGCTCAATTTCAGAGCGAAGAAAAACTCTGTACAACTGATGATATCCGATCTTTCGTGTCTGGAGGATAAATTGGCTTCCGGCGAAGCTTTTACAATAATGCCGCAGCCTGACGACTGGGCGCAAACTGTAAAGGACAGTTCGATATTCGATGTTGAAAACGATAAGGATCTTATTGCTTCCATATCGGAGGCTGAGTTTAAGAATAACAGGATAAGGACCTTTATAAGCGAAGCAGAGCTCAATAAATGCTGTAAATCACTTTACAATGCCGCACGCACGAGCCTTTTTGAAAACGGCAGCAATACTCTGTACCTCGCTTTGGGATTTTTGCGCTGGTACGAGAGCGATAAGAGCGAAAAGGCAAGGTATGCTCCGCTTGTTCTTGTGCCCGTGGATATCATAAGAAACGTTCAGAGCAATACATATAAGATCCGTGTTCGTGATGAAGAAACGCAGATGAACATTACTCTGCTGGAGCTGCTCCGTCAGGATCTCGGTATCGATATCACAGGTCTTGACCCACTCCCGACAGATGAAAAAGGCATTGATATACAAATGGTATTCAATACTGTACGTCATGCCGTATTAGAGCAAAAACGATGGGATATCGAAAGCTATGCGTTTATAGGATTGTTTTCGTTCAGCCAATTCATAATGTGGAACGATCTGCGAAACAGGAGCGAGGAGATAACATCAAATAAAGTGGTATCCAGCCTGATATCCGGAAAGCTAGAATGGGAGCCTGAATTTGACGGTATTACCGAAGATATGCTTGACGAGCGTATCAAGCCGGCTGATCTTGCGATCGCAGGGAGCGCGGACTCCTCACAGATGATAGCCATAGAGCTTGCGGCTGAGGGTCAGAGCTTTGTCCTGCACGGACCTCCCGGAACCGGAAAATCTCAGACTATAACAAACATGATAGCTAACGCCTTGTATCATGACAAGACCGTATTGTTCGTCGCCAAGAAAATGGCTGCCCTTTCGGTCGTTCAGAGCAGACTGGAAAAGATAGGTCTCGGCGCGTTTTGTCTGGAGCTTCATTCCAACAAGGCGCAGAAAAGAGCGGTTTTATCGCAGCTTGAAAGAACTATGGATATCGGCAGGATAGCCTCCCCCGAAAAATATCAGGAAACTGCCGATAAACTGTATGCGTTGCGCTGTCAGCTCAACGATGTCATGAACGCGATACATAAAAGCCGAAAGATCGGTCTTTCGGTCTACGAAACAGTTGCGCTGTATGAGAAAAACAGCGAACATAAAGGCAAGATCGATATAACAAAGCAGCAGGCTGCGAATATAGACGGCAGTACGTTTGAAAAGCTCAAAGAAGCAGTCATCAGCCTGAAAAGTATTGCGGCGCAATTCGGAACAATCGGAGATCATGCTTTAAAGGGCTATGGCAGACGCGACTATTCCATAACTATACGCGATAAGCTTTCAAATGACCTTGTAAAGGGCGAGAAGCTGCTATCTGACCTGAAAAACAGCTATGCAAAGATATGTGCCCTGCTTTCCGTAAACGAAGAATACGGCAGAGATGAATGTGACGAAATATATTCACTTTGCGATATCGCATTGAACTGTCCGACATTGCTTTTGAATGTTCTCAACGGCTCTGCCGACACGATGATTACAGACCGTCTGTCAGAGCTTATATCCGACGGAAAAGAGCTTTCGGCGCTTGACAGCGAAATATTGCAGATATTTGATAATACTGTATTCGGATATGACGCGGAGCAGGCAAAGCTCGAATGGAAAAAAGCGTCGTCATCTTGGTTTTTGGCAAAGAACATCGGCAGGAATAAACTTGTCAAAGAGTTAAGGCTCCATGCCAAAAATGCCGACAGCATATCAAAGGATAATTATCCCGACTTTGCAGACAAGCTGATAAAACGCTCTCAACTGTATAGATCTGTCACCAATGCCGAGCCGAGCGTTGCCGACGCCGCCAAAGAGATATGGCTGTCAGAAAATACCGATTGGGAACGCGCTGAAAGCATTTTGAAAAGCAATACTTCCGCCGCGCAGATCCTGAAGAGCCGAGGTATCTCCGTCGAAAGCTTTGCTGCCTTGAAAAATAATAGCGACGATGTGCGATCATTTATTGATATCTATAAGACTTTCTGCGAGCATGACGGCACATTCTGCAGCGATTTCTGCGTTGAACAGGATAATTCCGTATGGCTGTCCGAATGTGAAAAACGCTATGTGAACTGGCAGCTTTATATCGACAGGATAAAAGAATGGTCAGAGCTTTTGCGTGCAATGGACGCCGTTGAAGAGCTCGGCTTCCCTCAGATATGTGACGCCTTGAAGAACAATAAGGTAAGCAGCGAGGATATTGTTGAAAGCGTATTGTGTGCAGTAGGATATCAGGTGTCTGTCTATCAGATAGAAACAGACAGCGTCCTTGCAAATTTCGGAGGCAGAAGCTTTGAAGATACCATTGCCAAATTCTCTGATGTAACAGAGCAGTTCAGAGAGCTAACTATAAACGAATTGGTAGCCAAGCTCTCAGCTAAGGTACCGCTGGTATCAGGCCAAATGGCAAGTTCTTCCGAAATAGGTATCCTGCTCAAGGTGATAAAGTCGGGCGGCAGACTAATGCCGATAAGAAAGCTGTTTGACAGCATATCCTTGCTTCTTCACAGGATATGTCCGTGTATGCTGATGAGCCCGATATCCGTGGCGCAGTATATCGACCCCAATTTCCCTAAATTCGATCTTGTAATTTTCGACGAGGCCTCTCAGCTTCAGACCTGCGAGGCAGTTGGAGCGATAGCAAGAGGTGAGAACGTCGTTGTAGTCGGCGACCCCAAACAGCTTCCTCCTACGAGCTTTTTCACGGTAAATCACGTCGAAGAGGATAATTTTGAAAAAGAGGACCTTGAAAGCGTTCTTGATGATTGTCTTGCCGTTTCTATGCCTCAAAAGCATTTGCTGTGGCATTACAGATCCCGCCACGAGAGCCTTATAGCTTACAGTAATTCGCGGTATTATGATAATAAGCTGTATACTTTCCCGTCTCCCAACGATATGGAAAGCAAGGTAACTCTTGTGAAAGTAGAGGGTTACTATGATAAGGGCGGTTCAAAGCAGAACAAAGCGGAAGCCGAAGCGATAGTCAAAGAGATAGAACGCCGTCTTGACGATGAACAGCTTCGTCAGGAAAGCATAGGCATTGTTACATTCAGCGTCGTGCAGCAATCTCTGATAGACGATATGCTTGCGGATAAGTTTCGTGAACGCCCCGAGCTTGAAAAGCTTGCCGATGAGATGTATGAGCCTTTATTCATCAAAAATCTCGAAAACGTGCAGGGCGATGAGCGAGATGTGATACTTTTCTCGGTGGGATACGGCCCTGACAAGAACGGAAAGGTGTCTATGAACTTCGGTCCTATCAACCGCGACGGCGGTTGGCGCAGGCTCAACGTTGCCATATCCAGAGCCAGAAAATGTATGACCGTATTTTCAACTATCACTTATGATATGATAGATATGTCCAGAACATCATCGGAGGGCGTAGCAGGTCTTAAGGGATTTCTTGAATTTGCCGAAAAGGGCAAAAGTGCGCTCGCCACAAGAAGCTCAGGCGCGCAAAACAGCGAGTATGCTATTGAAAAGCTTATTGCCGAGGAAATAAATAAGGCAGGCTATTCTACGCGCTGCAATATCGGCTGCTCCGAATATAAAATGGATATAGGAGTTATTGACCCCGACGATCCCGACGTATATATGCTGGGAATAATGTGTGACGGATACAGCTACAAAATGGCTAAAACAGCCTATGACAGAAACCTGTCGCAGACTTCTGTTTTGCAGGGCTTGGGCTGGAATATCATTCGAGTATGGACGCTTGACTGGTTCGACAGCAAAGAAAAGGTCATGAGCCGTATACTTTCCGCGATAGCCGCCGTAAAGGAAGGAAAAAATATCAATAATGATGTGAAGAAAGCCGATATTTCCATTTCTTCCGAGGATTTTGCCAAAGAAACTGTCTCGGATGAAAGCAGCGACAGAGTAAAAGTGTATGAGGAGTTCGTCCCCAAAGCAGTATCATCACCCGATGACTTTTATTCGCCCGGGTTTGCGCCTATGGTCAAAAAAACGATGAAAGATGTTGTAAACGCGCTTGCCCCGATAAGCAGGAAAACGCTGTTCAAGCTCACTATGTCAGCATTCGGGCTGACAAGAGGATCGTCAAAATCCGATAATTATCTCACCGATATCCTCGGCTCGCTCGACTGCGTTATAACAAAGTCCAATAATTCAGCGTTTATATGGAGCGAAAGCGTTACTCCCGACAGTATGACATATTTCAGACGTCCGCAGAACGGAAAAAGACCGTTGGACAATATCTGTGCCGAGGAGATCGCAAATGCGGCTATGTATGTAATAGAGCGTCAGCTTACCGTTACAAGGACAGACCTTACACGCGAGGTAGCAAAATGCTTCGGCTATACAAGGACAACTCCCGCAATGGAAAACGCCATAACTGAGGGTATTGTACTGTGCAAGAGCAGGGGATATATCGAAATCTCTCCCGAGAGCGGTAAAATTTCTGTAAAATAATTCATTTTATATTGATTTATGCGGCGGGATAGTGTATAATATAATGTAGACAATGTTTGTCTATACTGTTGAGAAACGTGAGGAACGGTTATGGAAAGAGTAAAGGTCTTTTGTGATTCTACATGTGATCTGAGCCAGAGCATATATGAAAAATACGATATCGGTATCGTGCCGCTCCATGTGCTCATTGACGATGATGAGTATCTGGATACCGTAGATATCAGCGGCAGAGAGCTTCTTGATCTGTCGGAAAACAAATCAACGCTCCCAAAGTCTTCCGCGGTCACGGTAACGGAATATATCGAAAAATTCAAGCCCTACGTCGATAGGGGATATAAGATAGTCCATATCAATATAAGCAGCAAGTTCAGCTCGTGCTATCAAAACTGCTGTCTCGCAGCTCAGGAGCTTGAGGGCGTGTATCCCGTTGACAGCTATAATCTCTCGACAGGCTCTGGACATTTGGCTGTCGCAGCAGCAGAAATGGCTCTTGACGGCGAATTGTCTGCAAAGGAGATCGCCGATAAGCTCAACGAGATGAAAAAACGTCTTGATGTAAGCTTCGTTATCAACAGACTGGATAATCTGCGTAAGGGCGGAAGATGTTCGGCGCTTGCCGCATTGGGAGCTAATCTGCTGAACCTAAAGCCTTGTATAGAGGTGCATGACGGCGCTATGGGCGTAGGAAGAAAATTCAGAGGCAATATGGATAAGGTCATACCGCAGTATATCGCCGCCAAGCTCAAAGACAGAAGCGACGTTCAGCTCGACCGTATCTTTGTCACACACTCGCCAATGGATAAAAAACTCGTTGAAATGGCAGTCAATGAGGTAAAGAAGTATCAACAGTTCAAGGAGATACTTGTAACGTCCGCAGGCGCAACGGTATGTACGCATTGCGGAAAAGGCACAATAGGAGTATTGTTTTTCACAAAATAAAGTCAATGGGGACTTTCTTGTTACGAGAAAGTCCTGCTTTGCGTTTATCGGTCTGACTGTAAAAATCATCTCCGAATTATTGACAACGATATAAAATTGGTGTATAATACTTGTGTGTGTTATTTTATGGATATAACAAGCTGTACCGCGCGAAAGGAGACGGACATTGTATGATAAAAAATATCAGACAGCTTATAAAGTCCTCTCCGATGAGCAAAGAGCTGACCGCAATAGTATGTGCGGGCGGAGCGCTTGCCGCGGCGGCGTTTGTTATAAGCCTTGCCATAGAGCCTGACATTTCAATGCTTTGGGGGCTTTTCATCGGTTGGTTATATATGTCGGTGTGCTATATCTATCTGGCAGATACCGTAAACAGCATTTCAAGCATGAAAGACGTTCGGGCAGCTAAAAGAAAAATGCGTATATGCTATTTTATGCGATTTTCAGGGCTTT
The DNA here is from genome assembly GCA_947631995.1 of uncultured Clostridia bacterium. Classification (GTDB taxonomy): domain Bacteria; phylum Bacillota; class Clostridia; order Oscillospirales; family Ruminococcaceae; genus UBA7477. Next base: position 22,196 of record CANRNT010000006.1, read on the forward strand.
TTCTCTTGTGCTGGATAGGCTTTGAAACTAACGCGTATAACGTTATCGGGGTGCTTGTGCCTCAATTCTTTCCTAAATTTATTTTGTACTGTTTATACTATACTCAAATAGCAAAGAAGGGAAAAACTAATGGACGGTCCTAAGGTAGTGTTTACTATCCCGATATTCGGCGGACTTGATATTACCGAAACCGTTGTTATCGGCTGGTTCGTGATACTTATAGTACTGTTAGTGAGCCTTTATCTCACTTCGGGACTGCGTAAAATACCTAATACCAAACACCAGATACTTGCCGAAATGCTGGTCGGCTTTGTGAATAATACCGTAAAAAAAGCAATGGGCGAGAGATTTATGTATTTTGCACCGTATATTGCCGCTCTTCTGCTTTACTCGCTGCTCGGCTCGCTTGTCAGCCTGCTGGGGCTCAGATCGGTGACAGCCGACCTTAATACGACAGTCGCTATGGCGCTCGTCACATTTGTACTGATAACGTATTTCAAGATAAAGACCAACGGAATGTGGGGCTATATAAAAAGCTTCGGCTCTCCGATAGTGCTTTTAGCGCCGCTGAACATCATCAGCGAGATAGCAACACCGCTTTCAATGTCTTTCCGTATGTTCGGTAATATAGCCGGAGGATCGATAATAACATCGCTTCTTTATATGGCTCTCGGAGCGGCTTCAAAAGCTCTCCACCTGTCATTTACATTCGGAAGCTTCAGATTAGACGCGGTGCAGCTTTTCACACCCGCAGTTCTTTCGATATATTTTGACCTGTTTACAGGCTGTATACAGGCATATATATTTGCAATGTTAACAATGGTAAACGTCAGCATGGCGGCTGACAAATCGTAAAATATGGAGGAGTAATTATGGAAAAAGCAATCGTTTTGGGATGTTCTGCAATAGGAGCGGGTCTTGCTATGATAGCAGGTCTCGGACCGGGTATCGGTGAAGGCTATGCGGTAGGAAAGACCATAGAGTCAATAGCCCGTCAGCCGGAAGCGCAGGGTGACTGTACAAGAACTATGTTTATAGGCGTAGCCATGGCAGAATCAACAGGTATATATTCGCTTATAATCGCTCTGGTGCTTCTGTTCGCTAACCCGCTTATAAAGAAGCTTTAATTTCCGATCAAGGAGAATACTAAAATGCCATATGCAAAAGTAACCGAGTTTATATCTATCGACCCTACAACGATAATTGCGACTCTGTTGAATCTTTTGATATTGTTTCTGATACTTAAACTGATACTTTTCAAACGTGTAAACTCTATCATCGAGAGCAGACAAAAGGAGATAGCCGATTCCTTTGAGGAAGCGGACGAAACAAAGCTCCGCGCCAAAGCCCTCGAGGAACAGTATACCGAAAAGCTTGAAAAAGCTCACGAGGAATCGGAAGCTATAATGCGCGATACGACTAAAAAAGCGCAGGAGCGCAGCGATAAGATAATAGACGAAGCAAACAGAGAAGCTCACGAGATAATAGACAAGGCTCACGTAGAGGTCGAACGCGAAAAGAAGCGTGCGGTAAACTCTGTAAAGAATGAAATAACGGATATCGCCTTTGATGTCGCGCAGACGCTTGTCGGTAAAGAGATAAGCAGAAGCGATAACGACAGACTGATAGACGAGTTTATTGACAGCATAGGTGAAAGCGATGACTAAGCAGTATGTTGGTAACTATGCTCTTGCTTTGTTTTCTGTCTGCAAGGAAAACAGTATAAGCATTGAAGAAGTTTATAATGAGCTTCTGGCAATAAACGGTATCTTTAATGATAATGCCGAATTTCAGCTTCTTTTGTCATCTCCGACCGTAACCGAAGAAGAAAAGCTGGATATGCTCAACGAAGCTTTCGGCGGTAAGATGTCCGATATTGTCTATGATTTTATGTGCGTGCTTACAGAAAAACGAATGATATCTGTTTTTTCTGATATATGCGCGAGCTTTAAATCGCTGTATTATGACGATATAAATGTCGTTGAAGCTGTGGTCACAACTACCGTAGCTCTCAGCGATGTGCAAAAGGATAAGCTGAAAGATAAACTTAAAAAGCAGACCGGTAAGGACGTCATACTTATCGAGAAAATCGATGAGCAGCTTATAGGCGGTATCGTTGTAAATTATAGCGACACGCTGATAGACGCCAGCTTGAAAACAAGACTTGCGGAAATGAAAAACAGCGTAGACAGCGTTATAGCATAGGAAAGGCTGGATAGATATGAATTTGCATACCGATGACATAACTAATATTATAAAACATCAGATAAAGAATTACCGAAGCAAGCTGGAGCTTAATGACGTCGGTACAGTTGTTACTGTGGGTGACGGAATATCCAAGATATACGGGCTGGACGACTGTATGAGCGGAGAACTTCTGGAGTTCGAGTGCGGCGTTTCGGGAATGGCTCTTAACCTTGAAAAAGAGTTTGTAGGAGCTGTTTTGCTAGGTTCTGATGAGGATATAAAAGAGGGAATGCAGGTAAAAAGAACGGGTAAGATAGTATCCGTACCTGTCGGCGAAGAGCTTTTGGGCAGAGTAGTCAATGCCCTCGGCGAGCCTATCGACGGTAAAGGCCCTGTTTTAACAAAGGAAACGCGTCCTATTGAAACGCCTGCTTTCGGTATTATCACGAGAAAATCAGTCAGCAGACCCCTCCAGACAGGTATAAAGGCTATCGACTCAATGATACCTATTGGCAGAGGTCAGAGAGAGCTTATCATCGGCGACAGACAAACGGGTAAAACAGCCATAGCTCTTGATACCATTATAAATCAAAAGGGCAAGGACGTTATATGTATATATGTAGCAATAGGACAGAAGCGTTCTACCGTTTCAAATGTTTATGAAATGCTTGAAAAAGCCGGCGCTATGGACTATACGATAATCGTTGCCGCGACCGCTTCGGAGCTTGCTCCGCTGCAATATATAGCTCCTTATTCCGGCTGCGCAATGGGTGAACACTTTATGCTGCAAGGCAAAGATGTCCTCTGCGTTTATGATGACCTTTCAAAGCACGCCGTTGCCTACAGAACGATGTCGCTGCTTTTGCAAAGACCTACCGGTAGAGAGGCATACCCCGGAGATGTTTTCTATCTCCATTCACGACTTTTGGAGCGCGCTTGCAGCCTTAACGAAAAGTACGGCGGAGGAACTTTGACCGCTCTTCCTATTATCGAAACACAGGCGGGAGATGTTTCCGCTTATATACCTACAAACGTAATATCTATAACCGACGGTCAGATATTCCTTGAAACGGAGCTTTTCTATTCGGGTATCAGACCTGCCGTAAACCCGGGTATTTCAGTATCCCGTGTCGGCGGCGCGGCGCAGATAAAAGCTATGAAAAAGGTGTCAGGCTCGCTGAAGCTTCTTTATTCTCAGTACAGAGAGCTGCAATCGTTCTCTCAGTTCGGTTCAGATCTTGATAAAGATACCAAAGACAGACTGGCTCAGGGCGAAAGAATAGTTGCCGTGCTAAAACAGGGCAGAAACGAGCCTCTCAGAGTAGAACAGCAGGTCGTTATAATCTATGCAGTCGTAAATAACTATCTTAAAGATATCCCCGTTGAGGATATTGACAGGTATCAGAAAGAGCTGTTTGAGCATATCGAGTCTACAAATTTCGATATTTATCAGTCTATCATAGATACAAAAGACCTCACTAATGAAAATGAGGAAAAGCTCAAAAAAGTCCTGACGCAGTTCAATGCGAAGTTTTTAGCTTGAATGACGGCGTATATGTCCGTTTAAGGAGGTGTGAAAAATGGCTACCGCTAATATGAAAGCAGTAAGGCGGCGTATAAAAAGCGTTGAAAGTACAAAGCAGATAACCAAAGCTATGCAGCTCGTGGCTTCTTCAAAGCTCAGAAAAGCTAAAGAGAAAGCGGACGCCGTTCAGCCGTTTTTCAATACGCTCTATGAAACTATGTGCGATATATCAAACGACAGAGCCATTCGCTCTATGTTTGTTGCCCCTCAGTTCAGAAAGACCAATCTGCTGATAGTTATAGCAGGGGATAGGGGACTTGCAGGCGGCTTCAATCATAACGTGCTTAAACTGGCACAGGCAAGATGTGAAGAGATAATCGCTTCGGGAAACAAGGTAAAAATAATCGCAATAGGCAAAAAATCAATAGAATTTTTTGAAAAGCGCGGTTATGATATAAAACTGACGTACAGCGGCATTTTCGATAATACAGAGCAATCGGTGCTTGATGAGATATCAGGCTATATTATGACAAATATGAAGCTGCAGGAGATTGGAAGCGTCGAGCTTGTGTATACGACCTTTGTTTCTACTCTTAAACAAGAGCCGCTGAACGTAAAGGTGCTTCCGATAGATACTCTTTCAAATGATAAGTCAGCCAAAGGTATCACGATATATGAGCCTTCGGAGGAAGAGCTGTTTGAAAGCCTTATTCCGCAGTATCTTAACGGCATTGTTTACAGCGCGATAGTTGACTCTTACGCTTCGGAGCTTGCCGCAAGACGCAACGCTATGGAGAGCGCTACGGATAATGCAGACGCTATGATAAACGATCTTTCGCTTATGTATAACAGGGCAAGACAGGCACAGATAACTCAGGAGCTTACCGAGATAATGTCTGGAACGCTGAGAAATAACTGAACTAACTGATTATTTTTTAAAGGACTGATATAAATGGGTACAAATAATATCGGCAAGGTCGTGCAGATAGTTGGCGCGGTAGTTGATATCAGATTTGATAAAAACTCACTTCCTAAGCTGCTCAACGCTATCGAGATCGATAACAACGGAACAAAACTGGTTGTCGAGGTAGCTCAGCACATAGGAGACGATATAGTCAGATGTATCGCTATGAGCTCTACGGACGGTCTGAAACGCGGCGTAGACGCCATAGATACGGGCAAAGCTATCTCTGTGCCTGTCGGCAAAAAAACGCTGTCAAGAGTGTTCAATCTCCTCGGCGAGCCGATAGACGATCTGCCTTTTGACGACAGCGATACAGAGCGCTGGGAGATACACAGATCTGCTCCTACTTTTGAAGAACAAGCCGCTTCTACCGAAGTGCTCGAAACAGGCATAAAGGTAATAGACCTTATAGCTCCGTATCTTAAGGGCGGAAAGATAGGTCTGTTCGGCGGCGCAGGAGTTGGCAAGACCGTACTTATCCAAGAGCTTATAAATAACGTTGCCAATCAGCATGGTGGTATCTCTGTATTTACCGGAGTAGGGGAGAGGACCCGTGAAGGCAACGACCTTTACAACGAAATGAAAGAGTCGGGCGTCATTGACAAGACCGTTCTTGTATACGGTCAGATGAACGAGCCGCCAGGAGCAAGAATGAGAGTCGGCCTTTCGGGACTTACTATGGCTGAATACTTCCGCGACGTCGAGGGACAGGACGTTCTTCTTTTCATAGATAATATATTCAGATTTACACAGGCAGGCTCGGAGGTTTCCGCTCTGCTCGGACGTATGCCGTCGGCAGTTGGTTATCAGCCAACGCTTGCTACAGAAATGGGCGCTTTGCAGGAACGTATCACATCTACCAACAAAGGCTCTATAACGTCCGTGCAGGCAGTTTATGTTCCTGCCGATGACCTTACAGACCCTGCCCCTGCAACAACGTTTGCACACCTCGACGCAAAGACCGTTCTTTCAAGAAGCATATCTTCGCTCGGTATATATCCTGCGGTAGATCCTCTGGATTCAACTTCAAGGATACTCGATCCCGAAATAGTCGGTCAGGAGCATTACGAAGTCGCCAGAGCCGTGCAGTCAATACTTCAGAGATACAACGAATTGCAGGATATTATCGCTATAATGGGTATGGACGAACTTTCCGACGAAGATAAAGTTACCGTTGCAAGAGCAAGAAAGATACAAAGATTTCTGTCACAGCCTTTCAGCGTTGCTGAGCAGTTTACCGGTATGCAGGGCAAGTATGTGCCTATAAAGGAAACTATCCGCGGCTTTAAAGAGATAATCGAGGGCAAGCACGACGACCTGCCCGAATCTGCGTTCCTGTTTGTGGGAACTATTGATGAAGCGGTCGAAAAGGCTAAAGCCCAGCAGTAAACAAGAGGCGTATCATGAAAACTTATACTTTAAAGATAGTTACACCCAAAAAGAGCCTTACCGAAGAAAACGTGATAAAAACGATAGTCCGTACAACGTCGGGCGATATCGGCATAATGGCGGATCATGTCCCGTATGTTTCCATGCTGAAGCAAGGGGAGTTTCGCGTTATCTACAGCGATAATACCGAAAAGCGTATGACCTGTGACGGCGGCTTTATAAAAGTAGGCAAGGATCAGACCGTTATTCTGGCACAGTCGGTCTCTTAGTTAATGTTTATAAGAGGAGCAGTACAGGGTAGGGGAGCTGCTCTTTAAATTTGCAAGTTTTTTTTCTGAAAATATGCCAAAACGTCTTGTAAATTTTCTCGATTTAGTGTATAATAAAATCATAATGCGTATAGGGGAGAGAACGTAATGCAGATCAGCATACCCACTTCATTTATGAAAATGGAAGGTTCATATGTTGCGTCAGTCGTTCTGACGGGACTTGCAGTTGTATTTTTGGCGCTTTTGCTGCTTATTTTTGTTTTTAAGCTGTTTAGTCTTATCTTTTCAAGAAAGCCAAAGCCCAAGAAAGTTAAAAAAGCAAAAGCAGTAAAGCAGGAGCAGGAAGTTAAACAAAATACACCGCCTGTCGCCGCAGCTTCGGCAGAAGAAACCGCTGTAGCGCCGCCCGAAAACGACGGTATCAGCGAAGAGATAATAGCCGTTATTTCTGCCGCAATAGCCGCAATAAGCGCATCTAGCGGCAAAAAACTTAAACTTATGAGCGTTAAGGCTTCGGGCAGCACAAGAAAACTTTGGGCGCAAGCAGGTCTTAACGACAATACCAGACCATTCTGAGCAAGGAGGAGCGATATATGAGTGAAGTTTTAAAAATTTTCCTTGATACTATTGCAGACCTTGCTAACCAGTCGGGTCTTGCGCAGCTGCTTCAAAGCGGCGGCTGGAAAAACCTTGTAATGATACTTATTTCTTTTGTGTTTATGTATTTCGCTATTGCTAAAGGCTTTGAACCGCTTTTGCTGCTGCCTATATCTTTCGGTATGCTGCTTACAAACCTGCCGCTTACCGAAATGTACCACCCCGAGCTTTTTGACGGCTACGAGGACGAAATGGGCAACCACCTGATAGACTTCGGACGAGTCTTGAAGTACGGAGGTTTACTTGATATTTTGTATATCGGCGTAAAAGCAGGACTGTACCCCCCGCTTATTTTCTTAGGCATAGGCGCTATGACGGACTTTGGCCCTCTGATAGCCGCACCAAGAAGCTTTATTTTGGGTGCAGCGGCTCAGGCAGGTATCTTTTTAACGTTTGTCGGCGCGGCTCTTTTCGGCTTTACCGCCGCAGAATCTGGCGCAATAGCTATAATCGGCGGCGCAGACGGCCCTACAGCTATTTACGTTTCAACAAGGCTGCTAGGCCCCGATTCCTCGATAAGTACGGGTACTATTGCTCTTGCGGCATATACCTATATGGCGCTCGTTCCGTTCATTCAGCGGCCTATAATGCGGTTGCTGACGACCAAAAAAGAGCGTTCCGTCGTTATGGATCAACTGAGAACCGTTTCAAAGACCGAGAAAATGATCTTCCCGATAGCCGTTACCATAATAATCGCGCTTCTCGTTCCGTCGGCTGCGTCGCTCGTAGGTATGCTTATGCTCGGCAATATCCTTAAAGAAAGCGGCTGCTGCGACAGACTTGTAAAGACCGCGCAAAACGAGCTTATGAATATAATCACCATTTTCCTTGGTGTTTCAGTAGGCGCGACCGCTACTGCCGACAAGATAATGAATAAAGAGTTTGCGCTTGTTATCGCTCTCGGAGTTATAGCATTCTCAATAGGTACAGCGTTTGGTGTTATCTTCGGTAAGATAATGTATGTATTTACCAAAGGCAAGATAAATCCGCTTATTGGTTCGGCAGGCGTTTCGGCAGTACCTATGGCAGCACGTGTTTCGCAGAAGGTCGGTCAGGAAGAAAATCCTAACAACTATCTGCTCATGCACGCTATGGGCCCAAACGTTGCAGGTGTTATCGGCTCTGCCGTTGCCGCAGGCGTTCTGCTCAGCATAATATAAGTTAATATTAAATTTTATAAGAAAAATTCCTCACTGCCAAAAGTAGTAAGGATTTTTCTGTTTGTATGGTGAACTTTATGTTGTATAGATACAGACCGATAACCTCAACGCCATATCTGAAAAGCGGCGATTATTGTGAAATTCCGCCCTGCCGCGCATTAGCGCCGTATGTGTGCTGCTTCTGGGGCAGCGAAAGCTCAAATTCCGCTCGTCTGGTAATACCAGACACCTGTATGGATATTATCATAATGGTAGATCACTTAAATAACACCTGCACCGCAAGCTTCTGCGCTCTTGACGACAGAACATACCAAAGCAGTATTCGTGAAAGCAAAGTATCAACATTCGGCATACGTTTTTTCGGCTGGAGCGCCATGCTTTTCACATCTGAAAGCTTTAAAAATACTAAAAATAATGCGTATTCAGCCGATGACTTTTTTCGCGGCATGACAGCTGAACTTATAGATACCGTTCTCCGCTTTGATAATTTGAGGGAAAGGGCAGGGAAGGCAGAGAAAATTCTCCTGCGCAGTCTGAGTACAAGGCGTTTAAGCAGCGATCTTATGAATGTTATAAACGATATGATAACATTTCAGAGCCGAATGAAGATCTCCGAGATCGCTGGGCGCAATGTCATTTCAGAGCGTAAAATGCAGCGTTTGTTTGAAGAAAACGTTGGTGTTACACCAAAAACTTTTTCTGATATTATACGCTATCAGCTCGTATGGCAGGAAGTTGCAAAAGGCAGCGCAGATATTCTTGATATGGTTGAAAAATACGGCTATACCGATCAGGCACATCTTCTGAATGATTTTCGCAAACGTCACGGCATGACGCCAAAACAAGCTTTTAGTTTCGCCATGTCGGATTTTTACAAGACAGTCTGACATTTTTCCGGTAAGATAAAAAAGGAAACTTTCCGAATTTATTGTAAAGGAGAACCTTTGATGAACACTTTTGAAAAAGCGAGAAAATTTATCTACCGAAATGCCAGACCCGTTGACTTGGCTTTATTTAAGTATTACTTTGAAAACGGCAGCCGCGATGATGTGCTGACCGCACTTTCAGCTTATCAGAACCCTGACGGCGGTTTTGGCTGGGGCATTGAGGCTGATAACTTCAACCGCAATTCTCAGCCTGTGGGCGTGTGGAAAGCAACAGAATATATTCGCAGTATCGGCGGTATTGATAACGATCACCCGATGATTTCAGATATTTTGCGCTATCTTGAAAGCGGTGACGGCTTTGACGAGGCGCACCGCCAATGGATGAATACTGTGCCTTCAAACAATGAATGCCCCTGTGCATTTTGGTGGAAGTATACCGAGAACGGCAGTTTGTTTGAATACAACCCTACTGCTGCCCTTGCAGGCTTTATAGTAAAGTACACGCAAGAGGGGAGCGCTATTTACCAAAAAGGCTTGCAGCTTGTGAATGAGGCGGCAGATTGGTTTATAAAAAACGCTCCTATAGAACAGCATATAGCACGGTGTTTTATCACGATGTATGAAGACTGCAAAGATGTCGACGCAATGCCTTTTGATGAAGCGGCGTTTTTATCAAAGCTAGATGAAATTGTTGACAAAAGTATCTGCCGAGACATTTCACATTGGGACGATTATATTCCCAGACCGTCTGCTTTTATAACATCTAAAAACAGCAGATTTTACAGCGATAGTTTAGAAGATCTGTGTAAAGCCGAGTGTGAATATATAAAAAACACTCAGCTCGACGACGGCTCGTTCTATGTTCCGTGGCAATGGAGCAATTATAACGAGTGGTACGTTGCCGAAAACTGGTGCAAAACTGCTATTACTATTGATAATATGCTGTTTTTGAGAGAGTTTGACCCTGAATAACTTATATACGGAGGTAAATTATATGAGCAGTAACAATATGAAAAACAGCAGATTTTTCGCTATAATTTCGCGTATGAAGTATATAAACCGCTGGGGACTTATGCGCAACACTATTACCGAGAATATCAGCGAACACAGCCTTGAAGTGGCGTATATAGCGCACCTGCTTGCCGTCCTCAGAAACGTGCGCCACGCAGGCAAGGTAGATCCGCAAAGGTGTGCGCTGCTTGCAATGTACCACGACGTCTCCGAGATACTGACAGGCGATCTGCCAACCCCTATAAAGTATTATAATAAAGAGATAAAATCTGCCTATAAAGAGGTCGAGCACCGCGCCGAACGCCAACTGCTATCATATCTTCCTGAGGACATTCGCGGCGAGTATGAAGATATTCTTTGCCCGAATGATAACGACGCCGAGCTTTGGTCTTTGGTAAAAGCGGCTGATAAGATCTCCGCGTACATAAAATGTACGGAAGAGATCCAAATGGGCAACCGCGATTTTGAGCAGGCTCTGACGTCCACAAGAAAAGCCATAGAAGCCATGAATATAGCCGAGGCAGACGAATTTATAACTGAATTCATGCCTGCCTACAGCCTAACTCTTGACGAGCAGACTTTGCAATAATACAGCGATTTATTGCTTCTTTTTTGCAGGCTTTATATCTGCCAAAGGCGAACTGTCGGCAGCGTTTTTAAGATTTTCGCTTGCCAAGTGTGTGTATATCTCGGTCGTGGAAGTGCTTTCATGACCGAGTATTTCTTTCAGCACCAACATATCAACGTGCCCGTACTGATACATAAGCGTAGCGGCCGTGTGCCGCAGCTTGTGTACAGATATTCCAAGGTTGTTAAGACCTGCTTTTGCGAGATTTTCTTCAACGATCATCTCAACACGCCTTGTGGTTATCCTGCGGTGATTTCTCGATATAAATATAGCGTTCAGACCTTTGTTTTTCTCATCAGCGTTGCGCTCTGCAAGGTATGCGTCAAGCGCCGCAACACAAGCATTATTCAGAAATACAATGCGTTCTTTACCGCCTTTACCAAATATTCTCAATGTTTTGTTATCACGGCTGTAATCATTAAGATCAAGCCCGACCAGCTCACTCAGCCGCATACCGCAGTTTAAAAACAGCACAATAATGCAGTAATCGCGCAGAGAGCTTCCGTTATTTACAGTTTCAATAAGCGACTGACTTTGTTCAAGCGACAGATACCGCGGCAGCTGCTTGTCCAGCTTTGGTATCTCAAGCTCCGTAAGCGGATCGTTTTCAATTATCATTGCTTTTTTGTTTAAATATTGATAAAACTGCTTCAGCGCCGAGCATTTGCGTGCACGGGTCTTTTTGGTGTTGTTGCGTACATCTTTAAGGTAGCGCAGATAATTGTATGCGTCGTACAGCCGTACATCAGCAACATATTCTTTTTTAAGGTCAGCAATAGGAATTTCTTCAAACTCAGCCGAAGCATCTACAAGACCGTTAGTTATTTTAAGATAGCGCAGGAACGTGCGAATGTCTATGTAGTAGGCTTCTTCGGTGCGATCACCGCGACCGCGCACCACTTTCAGATCTGTCAAAAAGTCCATTAAATACGGCGGACAGTCGTCCAAATACTCCTTTTTCAAATATATCTCTCCCCTCAACTTCGCTAAACTCTAATTTAGCGAAATTGGGGGCAGCGCCCTAGCACCGCGCCTAGCCGCCTGCCGCCGCTGCTTTTGCGGGGTTTTTGCATTGTGTGCGTTCTCCTTTCTGATAGGATAACTCGGCGCGTTGATAAGACGAAACCCCAGCACCGCCGATTAGGTCTTATGTGCTGGGGTCTTAAGTGTTACCACTCGTCGAGCCACTTATATTATAGAACCGAGATGTAAACGCCGTATTAAGTCAGCGTTAATTTTCTGTGAATAATAATCAGCGTAGGCATATATAGCTGTAACGAACTCGTCAGAATGGTTGAGCCGCTGCTGAATAGTAGATACACTATAACCTCTATCACGCAGCGAAACGGCATATATTTTTCGCGCGGTGTGAGTGCCAACGCCCTTTAGACCAACATATTCAGCAGCCTTGTGAATATTTTTCCAAACAGCCTGACGCGTACGGTGGCGCGTGCGGTCTAATCGATGTTCGAAAACATATATCTTGCCGGCAATCTGTAAGCACGCAGCGCGCTCTGACTGCGAGAGGGTCACTATGCGCCTCTTGCCAGTCTTTTCTTCACGGTACGACCAACGCCGAGTGCGGAGGTCTGATGTTCTCATATTAAGGACATCGCCTACACGGCAACCGTGCCTCTCGCAGATGTTAAGCACAAGCGCATTAGCTGGCGTAAGTCCTGCCAGTAGAAAGTTATAAACAGCCTTGTTAACCCATTGAGTACGCATATAAGCGTGTGTTTCTCCTTTCTCAAAAAAGTAAACTCGCGAAAATTTTCAGCAAAAAATTCGCGGCTTGTTGATAAAAACATAGTGCTAACTCGTTGTACATATTCCAATTACTCTTCCCTCTCATAAGGTCTGAACTCCTGCACAAAAATTTGTGGTAAGATCTGATTAGGCTTATATTCGTATATCTGCACATAATCGTTTTCATAGTGAGGTGGAGGGGCGTGCTTCTTGTAAAGAAATATCGAGCCGACCAATTCAGCACGCTGCAAGCCGTGAGAAGAAAAGAACATATGTTCTCCAGAGCCAAGCTGGGAATGCGGCTGCTTAGTGACATATTTCGTAATGTAGCTTGCTGCGCGGTCGTGGTCACGCACAGGTGACAGACTAATATAGCCGAACCTGTTGTAATAATACGGCATATCTAAGTAGCCATAAGAGTTATGAATAAGGCTCGCTGCTGCGACATTCTGAAACAAACCGTGCGCGTGGGTCGCGCCGTCCTTATGCTCCTCGGGTATCACAAGATACGCAAGCTTAACAGAATATTTCTTGTTGTAATTGCCGACCCACACGCCGAAATCCTTCTTGAACTTAGGAAGGTCGTAGCGGTCTTGACGCAGCGTGAGAGTTACGAAAAATTCCCAAGGATTACACAAAGCTATTTCCCGAATTGACCGTTTAGCGCGGCTCAGGGAAGCCGCTAAACGATCATCAGGGCTTGCAGCGTTTCCAACAGAAAGCCGCAAGGAACGTTCCGTGCCTTGACGATGTTTAATCCCAACTACTCTGATTATATCGCCAAGAGTGTAGACCTTATAGAGCATTATTGACATTCGCACACAGAAAGCTGTTAATCTGTCAAGTATAGCGCGCGGTGCGTGGTCGGTTCCCGACCGCGCACCACAGCGCGCACACGTTCAGACTTTTCTGCGGATAGCCCCCCTCCGCCCCCCGAGGGGGGGAACGGCTCTCGGAATGGTAAGAAGGCGCATTCCCCCCCGCAGCGGCGGCGGCTCAGGCGCGCGCTGCGTGCATTGCCGCCCAATTTTGGCTGCGCTGCGCTTGCCACTCCACGACCCCCGCACTCGGCGCGGTGATTAAGCTGGCTTCAGCGGAGCGCCGAGTGCTGCGTTCCGCGCTAAATTAAAATTTAACGCAGTTCGCTCAATCGCCGCGAACACGGGCTGCGCCCTTGCGTTAAACACGAATTTAGCGAAGTTCACTATGTTTATATTATACCCTGCTTTCCTCAGTTTGTCAAGAGAAATTTTGCGAATTTCGCTAAAACAAGTTTGGAAAGAAATTAACGAGGCTTTCCGTGATAATACAATTTTGTAGGCGCATAATCACGAATAACCTCGTACTGATCTACACAACGATATGTCATATAATGAATAGAAGATTTTATAGTACGCAACATATTTTGATAAACCCAATCACGATCAGGAACATCATCGTGAACAACACTTAAATCAATGCGGAAATTATCATCATATAGAAAAATATAACCATCAGATTTATAATAAGCGTTAAACCAGCGATAAGCAACAGATTTAGGATCAATGCCCTCACAGTATCCATGTTTATCAAAGATAATGTAAAAAGGTTCTGGCTGCGGAATAAGGACTTGCTCTAACTTATCAAGCCGAGAAATTATATAATCAAGCTTCTGAAGAATATCATCTATCATATCATATCAAGTTTTTGCAAATATTCAAGAATATCATTTGAATTTGAAAGTGCCTTTTCGAGCTTTTCTTCTTCAAGAATTTTCTTATATTTCGGGTTAACATCAGTTCCACGTTTTTTAAGCATATCTAAAAATTGATAAATACCGTGAAGTTTTAAACAAGTTTCTACAGCAGAGCCGGCTTGCTTGAATACGTAGTTATCGAGATTAAGGGCATTATAATCCATGTCTTTTCGGCTATAACATGGTATTTCCGCCGCTTCGACGATAAATTTACTCCACCACTTCTGGGGCTTCCACCGAGATTTATTTGTGTCTGTTTTGCTGGGGGTGAGGAAATTTACATATTTTGACACATATCCTGAGAAAACGCGACCAATATTACAGGAGTTGTCGCGGTAGGCGTCGAGAAAAAGTTGTGCGGAGTCGCGGCGGAGCTGTATTTCAAAGCGTACCCAATGAGTAAGATCTGAACGGTGACGTTCTTCTTTTTTGTTGTAAATACGGAATACAACGTCAGAATGTTGACTACCAAAATATATGGTACACTCATCACCTTGATATTCCCTATCACATCGAGGCGATTTTTTAAAAAGCTGCAAATAGTTATTCTTGCGAAGCTCTCTGTCAATAAGTTTAAGATCAAGAAGCCCGGCGAAATCATCATAGGCAACATCGAGGCGAGTTAAATGGTAATCAGGATCTTGACAAAGATCAAAGAGAGATTGCCAATCACCATTCCCGAAGGTCTCGAATGTACGGCAGCCAGATCCGGACATATCGAGCTGAACATCATAGGGATTATTTTCACGGAATTTTTCATGGACATGAAAATTTATGTTGATACCCTCATAAAAATATCTATGTACATATCCATTGAAACCATATGATAAAGTCCAGTTTACATGCTCCATTCCGATTAATTTTTTTATAGTTTCAGGACTATCTATTTTTGAAGTGAGAGAAAACCAATCCCAAAGTATCAAGTTATCCTGTTTTTTCGCAGTTTCTGACATATTTATAAACTCCTATCTTGTATTGGTAGGGTGCCTGCTAGTAATAGGCACCCAGACCGCATTCGGCGCGCAAGCGCGCACGAGTGCGGTTTCATATTTTTTTATCGGCGAGGACGTTTGCGAAGCGCTTTCTGCTGTTTTTTGTCGAGGACAGCAAATACGCCTGTGTTCTCTCCCCTGCTCGCCAGTATCTCCTCATCAGATATATACTCATCTTTAAGCATATTATCAACAAGTTCAGAAGTATCATATAGAAGACGATCTCTGTTACGCTGAATATACATTCGGCGGCTCTCGCATACAGGCTGATAAGATCTGTTGCTTTGATACATCTCATACTCATCAATATCATAGCGATACAACTTTATACGACGTACAAAGGGAAAAGATCCGGATGCCTGACTTACCGTTACATCTGCCGTAATATCTCTGATCTGCTTATCAAGGAGATTAAAACGCTGAACAGTACCGAAGATCATGATACGACGTTTACGACACTGGCAAAGATGTTGAAACAAGACTTTCGGAACAGCTTCTTTGCCCTGAGAAAAATCTCGGCTATTGAATATCGTTCCGATCTCGTCAATGATAACGAGAGTATCAGGCGGAGCAGCGAGTATATCAGCCGAAGTTTTCAAAGGCAGAATTTTAGTATACTTCGGAAAGTTCTGAAGCTTAATATTTGTAAGAACAGTAAGCTGTGGAAATTTTACACAGAGTTTATAAGCGTCATGGACAAGCGAGGAAGTCTTACCAGCTCCGAAGCGACCGACGTATAGATGTATACCCCAGCCGTTAAAAAGGTTGCACTGATAAAAATACCAGTATACAAGTTTATCATAGATCTTGTAGCACCAAAGGAGAGGTAAAGAGTATATAAAGTGTATCAGATATGAGATCATAGCCATTCACGTCCAGAAAAAAGGTTTTTAGAGATAATATACAAAAACTTAAAAACAAAATAAATACAAACAAGAGCAGCAATGAAAGAAAATCCAAGCCGTATGACATCATATCTATTAGTAAGTACACAATTAAGATCACAGCCAAACTCAAGGAATAACTTATAAACAAAATTATTAACATCAACTAACATCTTCTTTCACCTCTTCCCTGATCTGATCTTCTACCAGCTGGCGTTGAAGCAAAAAATCAATAAACTTCCTACGCCGTCCGGCAAAATTAAACTGCTGCTTATATCGGCGTATATCAAAAATAAATACTAACCAAGCAACAATAGCACATATTAAAAATACAATAAAATGGAATAAAATTATTAAAGCTAACATTATATCACCTACTTATTGAAACAAGTCTAAATTAAACAGAATTAAACAGACAAGCCAAGTAACAACGCCACAAAAAATAAAAACACCATAATACAATAAAAAATTTAAAGCTAACATTATATCACCTACTTATTAAAAACATGACGAAAAATAGAAATAACAGCAAAAACTATAATTAAACATATAGAAGCGAATAAAATATCTAAGAGAGAAATATGGAGACCATTAGAAAAGTTAAGCGCATAAGTATCAAGCATATTAAAAGTAAAAGTAAATATGTATTTGAATAAAGAAAAAATCTTATCAACCACAATATCACCCCGCAAACAAAGATATTAACCATTTAATACCGGCAATAACTATACCCATAACAATAAAAGCAAGTGACAAAATAATAATAAAAGTTAAATAAGGTCGTATATTATCAGGAAGACAATCAGCAAGTTGAACATAAAAAGGAACAACAGATTTAAAACTTGATAAAATACCATTGAAACCATTACCGGAGGATATACCACCGAGGATATTTCCATCAGGAGTAACAGTTGTAAAGCCATTACCTCTTTTTGTGTAATCTGTGCGATCAGTAATTGTATCTTGATATTTATCAGCGTGGAGCTTATCGTCAGAATAAGAATAAGGATCAACGCCGAACTCGGAAGACTTGTCTACAAACTTATAGCCGTTTAAGTTATTAAGAGAAAAAGCAGCAGATTTACCAACGACAAACACACCTGAAAGATCTTCAGCTTCCTGAAGAAGCTGCTGCGGACTGAAATTACCGCTCTCAGTCAAGCTATCATCGACAGCAGAACGAAAAATCAATGAAGACATAGGATAACTGGAAGATATATCAGAATTACGAAGAAATGTACTTGACATTCCGAAAGCAAGAACATTAATATAATAAGTCTGACCTACCTCAAGAGGAACACCATTAAGATCGACAGTATAATGGGCGTCCTGACTACCAGAGAAAACAGCATAAGGAACATATCCTGTTAAGAGACTATAACTAGTTACACCCAGATTACGACTAGAAATCCTATCTTGAACATCAGCAAGATTTCCTAAAGACTTACCAGTCCACAACTCTATATCATCTTTTACAGTATAGTCAAAGTCAAAAACTACATTACCGTAATATTGTCTATTTTCATAGTGTAAGTATATACAAGAATTTAATGCTGCTGAATAGTCGCGCTCTGATACTGGCTCGGTACTTATGAACATGAAACATTGAGTATAATTGTTAAGCAAACGTTCAACATCTTTATCTTTAAACATATCCCCTGTTTTAGATATGGATACGTCTAAGGTATAATCAGCTGCTATTTGCTCGTTACCTTTTGGGTCTGTATAGGTAGTTGAAAAAGACATATCCTCACTAAGCTGCGGATCGCAAGTTATATCAAACCAATCATCATTCATAGCGAGAGGATCCACAGAGTCTGAAGCATGATACAAATCATCACTATCTTTTAGATATATATCAAAGTCGCTGTAAAGAATTGTAAATTCGGAATATAAATCAAAAGTATTAAATGACTTTTTGCTTGTAGAAGCTGAACCTAAGAGAAATTTATTATCATTGATACTGGAGGAATAAGAATATACAAAGGATTGCAAAGAATTTTTAGGAGATATAGAATTACAAGATAAATCAATATAAAGCGCGTCAACATCATATAAAACGTACCGATCTAAACTATTTGCTGTTAAAACTAACAAGCAACCGGAATAATCATGCTGATCAATTATGGAAGCAAAAGTAAAAGGATAGGAAGATACATAAGAATAAAATAAATCAAATGCAGATTTATCATCAATACTATCACCGACATTGACCTCATGAAAATGACTAGAATTATAATCTATCTTAGATGTAGTTGCAGCAGAAGCGCACATCGGAAAGCATACAAATATATTTAAACAAATTATCAAGCTGCATAATACAGCAAAAATTTTAGTTTTCACAAAATCACCTCAAAGAAATAACTCCCCCTGAATAAGGGGCTCAGGGAGAGTTAAAGAAAGTAGGAGTAAAAAATACTACTTAAGCGAACGTCTTGCACGTTTGAAAAGACCGAAGCCAGCACCAACGACAGAAACGCCGACAAAGAACAGGGTCAGGGGGTTGCCTGAAATAGTTGTCCAAGCGCTGGAAACTACACTAGATATAGTTTCACCGGCTTCAGTAAGAAGCGTAAAATCCATAGCCATAGGGGTCATATACACACCTCCTTTCACACACTAAAAACCTAACCAGCTGGAAACAGCCGAAAACGCATAATCAAAGATTTTAGAAAATCCAGATGTAACAAGATCAAAAACAGTTTCGCAGCTACTAACTACAAAATCAATAATCATACCGCCAAGAGATAGCGCGGTATCTTTGAGAAAGTCTAACATCAGACCACCTCGATGTCAGAAGGGCGACCGTTGAAGTCGCAATAAATGTCGAGCTCGTGATCTACAAAGAGATCTAACGAGAGTTGGGTGGCATTACAGCCGAAGATACTTTCACTATCATTAAGATTTACGAAGAACACCTTTGTTTCATCACCTAACCTCGTGCCGTCGTCAGACTTACGCATAGGATAGTGAGTATGTAACATTATCATCGGAGTATTATCTTTTTTCGTCTTAATGAAACAAGCACCAACACATTTAACTTTCATGGTGTTTACCTCCTTTCTTAGAAGTGTTTGAATATACCCCAAACGGAGTATATAATTATAATACTCCATATGGGGTAAAAAGTCAACCCCAAACGGAGTATTTTGTTATAATATACAAAAAAGGAGTGTTAAAATTGTATAAAAGACTACAAGAACTAAGAGAAGATAATGATTTAACACAAGAAAGATGTGCTAAAATAGCATACATAAGCAAAAACAGTTATATAAGATATGAAAAAGGTGAAAGAGAACCGCCATTTGATGTAATTATATCATTAGCTAAACATTACAAAGTATCAATAGATTATATTGCAGAAATAACAGATAAAAGGAGTTATAACTATGAAAAAAGATAATAAAATTATCGGTGGAAAAGAAAAGAGATTCGGTGGAAACGGAAAAAACAGTTGGAGTATAATATACCAAGAAAAAGAATATAAAGATGAAATAATTATTACGGCAAAAATGACTATAAACAAAAACAGCAAATCAGCAATGAATACATACAATAAATATAAAATGAAAATGAGATCACCTCTTGTTGGTGAATTAAAAAAAGACGAAAACTGGGAAATTAAACAATACAAAGAAGATCATAGAGATGATAAAATAATTAAAAATATGAAAGAGAATAAAGAATAATATTTTAGGAGTGAAAATATGAGCGATCTAGAAATATTATTTGGCTCAATAATACTTGCAAGGATAATAGTTATAGTAGTAATAATAGCAGTTATAGTTACAATATTTTTGATTTATTCAGAGATTAAAAAACAAACTAACATAAATGAACAGATACTTAACGAACTTTATGAAATCAAAGACGCAGTAAAGCCACAGGCAAAACCAAACTACTATTACAATAACCAGAGATAAAAATATCCTTAACGTCTTGCAAAGTATATAGCTATCTGCGCTAGCCTGTCAAGGGGTATCTGTAAACTTTTCGCTTTATAAAATGGGGCGAAAACTTTACATACACTCCCCTATGACAGCCTGCTTGATAGCTATTTTTGCTAATCAGACGTTAAGGAATATTATTTTGTAAAAATTGTACAAACTATAAAAAATGACCTCCGAGGTATATTACCCCGAGGTCATAAACTACAAAATAACTCTAATTTAGCGAAGTTCACTATGTTTATATTATACCCTGCTTTCCTCAGTTTGTCAAGAGGTTTTTCAATAAAAATATATAAAAAGCAGCTTTGCGTTTTTATCTGCAAGACTGCTTTTATTCTATTTCAGCTCAACTATTGTTACGCCGTCCTCACCTTCGCCGTATGCTCCGCGCCTATAAGTCTTGACAAGCCTGTGCATACTGAGATGTTCACGCACGGCGTTCTTTAATGCGCCTGTTCCTTTGCCGTGAATTATCGTAACAACATTTGCGCCTGACATCACAGCACCGTCAAGAAAGCTGTCGACTTCGTAGATACCCTCATCTACCGTGTATCCGCGTATATCAAGCTCCATTTGCGGTCGGCGCGTCATTCTGCTTTCAACGCCGCTCGAAGTAACTCTGCCCGAAGTCTTTGTCTTATTCTGCGTTTTGGACTTATTTTGTGTCGGCGGAGTTTCCTTTTCTATAAGACGCAGCTTTGAGACGTGTATCTTTGTTTTCATAACTCCCGAATGTACAAAGCAGTTACCGCTCTCATCAGGCGGAGTTACAACGATACCGTTCTTGTTTATGTCAGCAATTACAACTTTGTCACCTTTTACCAGCGGTCGCGGCAATACATAATCGCTGTCTTTATTAGTTATGGGATTTGCCTCGTTATACATATTATTAAGAACTGACTTGCTCGTGTGCTTTGCATTAATTGCTTTCTGAGCAAAATCCGCCTTGTCCTTTTCCTTGCGTAGACTGTCCAGCTCGTCGATAAGCTTTTCTGACTGCTGTGTAACACGGCGCACGATAGCATTCGCCTCGCGGCGAGCTATCTCAAGCTCTTTTTCTTTGCGCTCCGAAAGCTGTTCTTTCTCATTCTCCAGTATTTTTCTGAGCTTAGCAGCCTCCGCACGCTCCTTGTCTGCCTCATCACGAAGCCTGTCCAGCTCTATCCGTGATCTTTCCAGCCCCTCAAGAATGTTTTCAAATCTTCTGTTTTCCTCACCTACAAGGCTTTGAGCGTTATCAATAATATCATTTGGCAATCCGAGCTGCCGTGATATCTCAAACGCGTTGGACTTGCCCGGTGAACCTATTATCAGTCTGTATGTCGGCGTCAAGGTGTTTATATCAAACTCACAGCTTGCATTTTCCGTATCCTCGCTGTCAATGGCATACAGCTTTAATTCCTGATAATGAGTTGTACATACCGTCTTAGCTCCCTGCCGCTTCAGCCTGTCGATAATAGAGACCGCCAACGCCGCGCCCTCTATCGGATCGGTACCCGAACCCAGCTCATCAAGAAGCACAAGGCTTTCGTGATCTGCATTTTCAAGTATGCTTACCACTCTTGTCATATGCGATGAAAATGTTGACAAGCTTTCCTCAATAGACTGCATATCACCTATATCTGCAAGTATATGCTTGAATACAGATATTTTTGAACCGTCAGAAACGGGTATGAGCAATCCGCACATCGTCATAAGAGTGAGCAAGCCAACGGTTTTCAAAATAACAGTCTTACCGCCTGTATTAGGGCCAGTTATTATCAAAGAGCTGTAGCTCTCCCCTATCGCAAAATCTATCGGCACTACCCTGCTTTTGTCTATCAAAGGGTGTCTCGCCTTTTTCAAGACGATAACTCCGTCATCGGAAATTTCGGGAACGGAGGCGTGCATTTTAGCCGCCAGCGAAGCTTTTGAAAAGTAAAGGTCGAGCATAACGCTTGCCTTATAACCCGAAGCGAGCTGTTGAGAAAATTCTCCGCAAAGTGACGATAAATGGGTGATTATTCGATGTATCTCCTCTTGCTCCTGAGCTTTTAAAAGACGTATCTCGTTGTTTGCTTCAACCACCGACATAGGCTCAATAAACAATGTAGCCCCCGTTGACGACGTATCGTGCACAAGACCACTCACCGCGCCTTTATGCTCCGATTTTACGGGCAGAACATAACGTCCGTCACGCAGCGTAACTCTTGCTTCCTGCAAATACTTCTTCGTCTCAGACGACTTTATCATGCTTTCCAAATTTTCTCTTATCTTAACGCCAGCCCTTGAAATTCTTCTGCGTATCGAAGAAAGTTCGGGACTTGCGTCGTCGGCAAGCTCCTCCTCGCTCAATATAGAGCTGTCAAGAAGTCTTTCGAGATAACTGTTCGGGAAAATGCACTCAAACAGATAATTTATGCTTTCTGCATCGTTTCCGCATTGATCGTACCATGATGTCAGAGCGGATATCTGGTGAAGAAGCTTTCTTACTTCTATAAGCTCTCCCAGACTTAAAACAGAACCCGAGGCAGCTCTGTCCGCCAAGGCCGCCGCATTTGTAACATTATAAAAAACAGGAGTACCAAACTTTACGGACAGCTCCAGGGCGTCCGCAGTCTTTTGCACTTCTTCCTTGACCGTAACAATATCGTCGGACGGCGTTATATTCACCGCCAGATGTTTTGAAGCTTCGCTGGAGCACTCATTCCCCAGCATATCCAGTATTTTATGTAGTTCCAGCGTATGCGCCGCATTTGAATTGGTAAAATTTTTATCCATGTTCTTTTTCCTTAAATTCTATTGATTTGTAAAAATTCAGCGACCTGAACACCACGCCGAGCTTTTCCTGCAAATAGTTCTCGGTAATATCAGAAAGTACCGTTTCTTCGTCGCTGTTCAATTTTATTTTGTAAAGATGTTTATATTCCGATAAAGCAATATATCTTAGCTGCTCAACGGTCTTTGGAGAAAGCTTTATCATATCGGGCAGCGGCTCAGGAGCCTTGGCAAGCTCGTTTTTGCAGTCCTCACACAAAAGCGTGCTGTCTTTCATATCCATATACATATTCAGGCCGATATCCGTAGAATACCTATAACATCTTCGGCAGCAAAGAAGCTGCGGCATCATTCCTATCTCACATATATGGCGAAACTCAAATATCGTTTTCAGCGTTCTGTTGCTGACCTTTCCGTTATCGAGAAAATATAGCGTGTTGAGCAGTAAACGTGTTATAATGTCGCAAGGCTCGTTGAGCTGTATCGTGTAATGTATAATATCCGCAAAATAGCAGGCAAGCGCATATTTGCACATATCCAGACGTATGTTGTAGAACAGGTCGAGCGGCTCGCAGCTATTGAGATAAAATCTGTCCTTGCTTTTATTCAGGCACAGTTTTGAATACATAAAAAGCTGTGTTGAGCCCGAGAGCTTGCTGTTTATCTTCATTGCGCCCTTAGCCATTACCTCTATAAGCCCTATCTCCCTTGTCAGCACCGCTAAAGCCTTATCGCTCTCGCCTATTTGCTTTTCACGGATCACTACTCCGTTTACTGTTTCCAAAGGTATCATTCTCCCTGCGTTGTGAACGTTTATATTCCAGGTAATCGGAGATCTTTCCGCTTGCCGCAAATTTTTCCCAAAGCTTGTCCGTCATATCTATCACCCCGTACAAATATTATCTGCATACGGGGATAGAATTATTTATCTGACAAGCCGAAATTTCTTATCATTGCCTCGCTGTTTCTCCAGTCCTTCTTGACCTTTACCCAGCACTGAAGATTGACCTTTATCCTGAAAAACCTTTGCAGTTCCGATCGTGCCTCGCTGCCTATCTTTTTTAGCATTGCGCCGTTTTTACCTATAATTATACTTTTATGAGTATCTCTTTCACAGTAGATATTTACAGATATATCTAATATATCCTCGCCGCTTTTATCACGGCGTTCATTAAGCTGCTCTACCGTGACAGCAATGCCGTGCGGGACCTCTTCATTAAGACAGCGCAGAGCTTTTTCCCTTATTATCTCAGCCATTATAACTCTTTCAGGCTGATCGGTAACGGAGTCATCGGGAAAATAATGCGGTCCGTAAGCGGCATACTTTTCCAGTATCTCCATAAGCTCATTAGTACCGTCTTTTTCTATTACAGATATCGGTATTATCTCATCAAAATCATAAAGCTTTGCATATTCCGATATAACGGATATCAGCGCAGACTTATCCTCCAGCAGATCTATCTTATTGATAACTAGAATTACCTTCATTTTTTTGGCGTTGAAGCTCTTTATAAGACCTGTCTCATGCTCGGATATCTTTTTCGTACAGTCGGTGGCCATAATGATTATCTCGCCGTCTGCAACTGCGTCGTTTATCGTTTTCACCATATGACCCGACAGCTTATTTTTCGGTCTGTGCATACCCGGTGTATCGATGAAAACGAACTGCGTCTCCCCTTTTGTTGATACTCCGACTATCTTGGTGCGCGTTGTCTGCGGTTTACTGCTTACTGCCGCTATCTTCTCTCCTACCATAAGATTAAGAAGTGAAGATTTACCTACATTTGCCCTGCCAACTATCGTTATAAAAGCGCTTTTTGTTTTTACATTATTATCCATTTTAACATCCCGTCAATATTATTTATCTTGTCATACCTATGCTTTCAAGTATTTTTTCCTGCAATGCAAACATCTGCTCTTCATCTTTCTTGCTCGTTTCATGGTCATAACCGAGCAAATGAAGCATTGAATGCACCGTAAGGAACGCTATCTCTCTTTCGGGAGAATGACCGTATTCCTCTGCCTGCTCAAGAGCCTTTTCGGCGGATATAACTATATCTCCCAACAATATCGCTCCGCTTGAATTATCTATATCATACTCACCGTTTTCCCCGAGCGGGAAAGACAAAACATCGGTCGGTCGGTCAACATTACGGTATTCCCTGTTCAGCTCATGTATCTGAACATTATCCACAAAGGTCACGCTTATCTGTGCGTCATCAGATATTTTCTCATGCTCCAATACCGCGTCACAGCATTTTATCACAAGTGACCTGAGCGCAGGCGTTATTTTTACGGAGTTCTGCGAATTGCTGAATAAAACATTTGCCTTTCCCATAATTTTCACCGTCATTCCTTACTGCGCGTAGTATTTTTCATAAGCCTTTATTATGTCCTGAACAAGCTTATGTCTTACAACATCTTTTTCGGAAAACCTGTGTATAACGATATTATCAATGTTTTTCAGCACCTTAACAGCTTCTACCAGTCCTGACTTCCTTTTATCAGGAAGGTCTATCTGCGTTATATCCCCTGTTATAACTATCTTACTGTTAGAACCCAGACGCGTCAAAAACATTTTCATCTGTTCGGGAGTAGTGTTTTGCGCTTCGTCAAGTATTATAAAGGAATCGTCAAGCGTTCTTCCTCTCATATATGCAAGAGGAGCTACCTCTATACAGCCTCTTTCCTGCTGTCTTGCGAAGGCTTCGGGACCGAGCATATCAAACAGCGCGTCATAGAGCGGACGAAGATAAGGGTCTACTTTATTTTGCAGGTCGCCGGGAAGAAATCCGAGCTTTTCCCCTGCTTCAACAGCAGGTCTGGTAAGGATTATCTTATTGACCTCATGCGCCTTGAAAGCCTTTACAGCCATGGCTACCGCAAGATAAGTTTTTCCCGTTCCCGCAGGACCTATCCCGATAACGATAGTGTTATCCTTTATGCTGCTGATATATTTTTTCTGTCCGAGCGTTTTAGGCTTTACTATCTTACCGCCCATCGTTATGCATATCCCGTCATCAGAAAGGCTTTTCAACTGCTCATAAGTTCCTTCCTCAACAACAGAAAAAACATAACGTATACTCTGTTCGTTTATCTGTTCGCCCTTTTCAGCCATAAAAAGCAGGCTCTCTACTGTTTTAAAAGCTTTAAACGTACTTTCTTCATCGCCCGAGATCTTTATATCGCCGTCGCGATTGATGATAGTAACGCCGTACTTTTTCTGTATAAGCATTATATTTTCATCATAACTGCCAAATAAAACGGGTACAAGCTCTGTACGGTCTACACTTACTATTCTTTCCGACATCTTTTACATCCTTTATCTCAACAAATAACAATACTAAATAAGAACACTCATTCCTACTCAATTTACATTATAACACAATCGCCGCAAAATTAAAAGAGTTTTTATGATTTTTTAGGGAAAATTATCTGTGTTTCTCCTATCTCGCCCTCTGCGACGTAGTATACCGTTGCTGTAATTCCCTCTTCCGAAACTGTATACCCTACATTTTTCTCTATTATCTCATCATCACTCAAAAAGTTTTTCTCATAATTCTCAATATCTTTTTCAAGAGCAGTTCTTACCTCTTCCTCGCTTCGTGATACTGTTTCGTAGCTGTAACTGTCGTATGATATATGAGTTATACCTACAGGAAGCTCCACGCCGAGAAAGTTAAAATACTGTACTCTCTCGTGCTCAATATACTTTCCGCTCGGCTCGGAGGAAAACAGACGTATATTATTATCAAAAAAGCGGAAAAAACTTCTTTCCTCGGCATTTTCGCTTATTGTTTTTTCAACGCTTACATAAGGCTCAAAGAAAGTCTGTGTATCGGCAAATTTTCCGGTTATGCTTGCCTGAGAATACCTATATCTCAGCTCCCCGTTCCTGTCGGTGTATTCACCGCTTATTAGTATCTGACCTTTGGCAACTCCGTCGCCCATCATAAAATCAATGCTTCCGCAGTATACCTGAAATCCCGTTATTACTGCGTCTCTGGAAGCTACGATATTGGCAGGATACCTTTTTTCAGTAATATCGGGCTTTTTCTTTTCCTGACTGATATTTATGACAAGCTCGCTGTTGCTGAACCTCAGACCCGCCCACGCTACAGAATTTGTATTGTCTGTAAGCGCGGTCTCTATACGGTGAAAGTCTATATCGGAAACAGGTGTTCCCTCGCCTATACCGAAGTCCTCCAGCACGGCGTATATATCTTGTCTTGTATCATAGTCTGCGCCGATTATGCGGATATGCAGAACGATATTTGACAGATAAAACATAATGACCGCCGCAACTATCAGACCTGCCGGTATCCCCAGATGTTTGTAAAATCTCCTGCCGCTCACCGCCAGACCCTTTTCGTCTGTCACTTTAAGCTCAACGCCGTATTTATCGCACAGCTTTTTGAGCTTTCGCAGCTTTGATATATCAACCTGTCCGCTTATAGTGCTGCCCGCGTCTGTCATATCCTTGATACTTATACTGCTTTTTATAAGGTCGTTGAGCAGTTTATACCTCTGCTCTCCTGTCATTTCGATATTGGCTATACCAACTTTTTCAGTTATCATATGTTCTTTCTCTTTCTCGATACATTAACGCTCGATATGCTTCCCTCTATCAGCATAGACGTGTTCGTGTAATTAGTGACTTTGAGTTCGCTTCCCCATATCTCAACATCGTTGTCTTTAGTCGATACCCTTACCATTATATCGTTGCACTCGCTTATAGCCTTGCAATTCTCGACGAGCACTCTGTTATCGTCAATAATGCTGATGTAAGAATTAAGACATATCATATCCTTAAACAAGCTTCTTCTGTTCATTGTTTTACGGTCTCCTTACAATGTTTTGTCCGCAAAATACTGACACTTAATTATATTGTGATTTTTCGCGTCATATACATAAGCATACTAAATTTGGAGGAATTGCTGTGCTTAAAGCATTAAGGGCGATAGCTGCGGTATCGGCTGTTATATTTATTATCTCCGCGATATCGGAAATATCGGAAGCCGTTCTCGAAGCGATAATAAGGTGTATAAACATTATAATACCGTCTTTATTTATTATGATGGCCGCTTCAAGATACATAATAGCCAACGATATGCTCAGACCGTTTGAATGTCTTTTCAAGCTTCCTGCAAAGCTTCTCGGCATACCTCCGAAGCTGCTGACTGTATTCATACTCAGCAATATCGGCGGTTATCCTATCGGAGCTTCTATGCTTACACAGATGTGCAAAAAAGAACAGCTATCACAAAAGCAGGCATATGTGATAGCGTCATACTGTTTTTGTTCCGGACCTGCGTTCCTGATAGGAGCGGTAGGTCTGTGCGTATACGGCAGTAAAGAGATAGGCGCTTTGATGTTTATATCCTGCCTGACAGCAAATATCCTGTTCTGCATAATATATAACAGAATATTCGGCATATGCAAAATAAAGATAAACGACGCCGACAGGAACACGGCAGCTTATTCCCTCACCGACGCAGTTGCAGACAGCGGTAAGGCTCTTATGACAATGTGCGGAATAATAGTTGCATTTTCTGTTGTAAATGTAGTAGTAGGAAAAGTATGCTCGATAGTCGGAACAGACGCACCGCTGATAGCGGCAATATTCGAGGTCACCAACGTTACGGAGGCAGACCCGTTCAGGCTGGAGCTCATACCGTTTATAACGGCTCTTACATCTTTCGGAGGAATATGCGTATGGATACAAAATAAAGCTCTGGTCAAAAACAGCTTTCCCGTTATGAAAACGCTGCTACTAAGGATACCCATATCTGTAACGAGCGGCATAATATTTAAGGTCTTATATGACTGCATTTCCGACCAATATTATAGTTCAAATGCAGATTTTAACGGGTTCGTTGTCAATATAGACAATTTTGTCCCGTCAATTTGTCTAATAATAATGATATTTATATGTATTAATAAAAAAAGACTAGCATTTCAATAAAAAGTATGCTATAATATTTTTGTAGAATGATATTATTTTGAAAGGGTGTCAGTTATGGCAAAGAAAACTTATTTTGGAAATAATATTCAGCCCTCCTGTTCTTACTGCGTATATGGTAACAGAGCAAAGGAAGGTAACAAGGTTCTTTGCGAAAAGCAGGGTCTTGTTGCCGGTGATTACAGCTGCAAGAAGTGGGAATATGATCCTATAAAACGTGTTCCCAAGAAGCAGCTCAATATTCCCAATCAGGAAGACGATATTATATAACAAAAACGATCCCATTTGCCTTTTGACAAATGGGATCTTAATTATTGACGATCTTCTTATCTTTTGTATACTATTTCTGTTGACAGGCAACCGCTTCCGTCAAGCTCTTCGCTGAGCTTATCGGGCTGATGAGTTCCCGCATAAAGCGTGAAGCACTCGGAGCGGACTTTTCTTTCACCGTTCTCATCAACGGAGGTGAAAGCTCTTTCGGATATCGGGATAGTTACCGTTGCCGTCTCCCCTGCTTTCAGCGATATACGCTTAAAGCCGCACAAGCTGTGACGCGGAACAGCGCACTCGCAGCTATCCTTTATATATATCTGAATGACATCTTCCGTGTCGCGGTCGCCCTCGTTAAATACCTTTACAACAGTTTCGCCGTTTACATATTTCAGCTCGGAGCATATAACTCGGGAATAGGTCAGACCGTAACCGAAAGGATACAGTATGTTTGTATCTGTATAGCGGTAGGTTCTGTTCTTCATCGAATAATCCGTAAATTCGGGAAGCTCGTCTGCGGTTTTGTAAAACGTTACCGGAAGCTTGCCCGACGGAGAAACTTTTCCGAGAAGTATCTCAGCAAGAGCTATACCGCCCTCCGAGCCGGGATACCAAGCGTGTATGAGCGCGTCAACGTCCTGCTCGATATTCAGCGCGCTTCCTGCGGCGCATACCACTATAACGGGTTTACCGACTTTCTTTACTTCTTCAAGAAGTATGCGCTGACTCATAGGAAGCCTGAGGTCTTTTTTATCTCCTGATGAGAATTCGTTGCCGGTATCGCCCTCTTCGCCCTCAATGGTGGCGTCAAGTCCAAGACACAGTATAGCAGCGTCGCTATGCTTTGCCGCAGCTACAGCTTCGGCGATCCTGTCGTTCTCCATTGCGAGCCCCGACATTCTGTCTTTGTACAGGTGGCAGCCCTCGGCATAGATCACGCGGCCGTCAAAGTTATCCTGCAAGCCGCTCAAAAAAGTATTGTATCGGTCAGCGGTACCGTTATAATTACCCTCGAGCGCTGCTCGGCTATTGGCGTTGGGACCTATAACGGCAATTGTCTTTATGTTTTTTCCAAGCGGCAGAATACCGTTATTTTTCAGCAAAACTATTGACTTTTCAGCACATTCCAGAGCAACCGCCTTATGCTCTTTGCAGGCGACTATCTCATACGGTATGTCGTCATACTCCGTTCCGCCGTCAAACATTCCCAGACGTATCCTTGTACGCATGGCGTGAACGCAGGCATTGCTTATATCCTCCTCCGATATCATACCGTATTCGTATGCGTCGAGGACGTGTTCATATGTGCAGCCGCAGTTTACATCGCAGCCTGCTTTCAGCGCAAGAGCGACTGACTCTATCGGCGACTTTGTAAGGCCGTGATTTTCATGGAAATCCCTTATAGCCCAGCAATCGGAAACAAAGTAGCCGTCAAACTCCCATTCATTCAGCTTTTTCATAAAGAAAGTATTAGCGCAGGCGGCCTCTCCGTTTACACGGTTATATGCTCCCATAACGCTTTCTACCTTTGCCTCTTTTACGAGAGCCTCAAATGCGGGAAGATATGTTTCCTCCATATCCTTCGGAGAAGCAACGGCATTAAATCCGTGGCGCAGATCCTCAGGGCCGCTGTGAACAGCCATATGCTTAGCGCAGGCAGCAGTTTTCAGAACCTTTCCGTCGCCTTGCAGGCCGCGTACATACGCTTTTCCGCACTCTGCCGTCAGAAACGGGTCTTCTCCGTAGGTCTCGTGTCCCCTGCCCCAGCGAGGATCGCGGAAGATATTGATGTTCGGCGCCCAGATAGTAAGACCTTTATATATATCCCTGTCGCCGTATTTTGTATACTCGTTATATTTTGCACGAGCCTCGGTCGAGGTTATATCGCCCATTCTTTGAACAAGCTCCGTATCGAACGTCGCAGCCATTCCTATAGCCTGCGGAAACATTGTCGCTACGCCGGATCTTGCCAGACCGTGCAGTCCCTCGTTCCACCAGTTATAAGCAGGTATGCCCAGCCTTTCGATCTCGGGCGAGTCAAAGCGAAGCTGAGACGCCTGTTCGGCTATGTTCATCTCATCGGTCAAAGCTTCGGCTCTGTCCTGTGCGGACAAGCTTTTGTCAAGGTAGTCTTTCATACACGATTTCCTTTCGTTCAATAATATACTTATATAGTATAACATATAAATCGTTTACTTTCAAGCATAATACAAAATTTTTACAAATATTATGAGGTAAAAAAATGAAGTGGATCACAATATCTGAAATACTTTCTGAAAACAAATTTAAAACGGCGGTCAAAAACTACCGAAATAACAGAAGCATAGGCATAAAAAAACTGGACGATCCCGAAGCGGAAAGCACAGATACAGTAACTAAAAACAGCGAAGATGCCGCAAGGCACTCTACTGTTACAGAGGTCAGCGGGAAAAAGCTTCTTTACTGTCAGCACGGCGGAAACTTTCCAAAAATGAGATTTGCCCGAGCAAAGATGTCAAATGTAATATGCGAAGCGATAGCTATCTACAACGCGCTGAAATTCAGCGGATATATTGACGATGACGAAGACTTTGAGGAGTTTTTCAAAATATCGTGTGAATTTGAGGTGAATGCACAGTATATCATCACAGGCGGTCACTGGGGCACAGACTATAAAAGGCTTGGCGAGTTTTTGAACAGCCGCAGTATACCGTTCAAAATAATTACAGATACCGAAAAAGCGGACGCCATGCTAAAAAATGCAAAATGCGCTGTAATATCGTATAAATTCTATCTTTTCGGAGTACACACATTCATGTGCTTTTACGACAGCGGAAAGGTCATATCTGTAAATCGCGGAAGCGGTTGTCTTTATCTATGGAAAAACAATAGTATAAAAGAATGTTTGCAGGGTCAAAAGTTAGCAGCTGCTTATCTTATATACTGACTATACTGACAGTCAGGTCTCCAAATAGTCCTCCAGTTCGATAAATAGGCTGTCGGAAATGCTTTCGCAGTAAAGTATCTCAAGCGCATTTTGATATCCGCCGAACTGTTCGCGCAAGCTGACTATTTCTTCCGCCTGCTCCTGTGTTATAAGCAGACAGCGCATAAGCTCTTCTGCTGTTGCAGTATTTATGTTGACCTTAGTTCTGACTTGCGGCTCTGTTTCCGCAGGCGAAGTTACAGCAGCGGCAGTCTTGCTGCTCTTCGGGCTATGTGGATCTGTCTTAGCAGCGGTAGTTGTATCAGGTGCAGCAGAAGTAACTTCCGTAAGCTCCGGGGAAACATAGAAATACTTCTTCAGATCGTTGAGTTTCCCCTCCCCTATCCCGTTAACTTCGAGAAGCATATCCATATTTGTTATCGGTCTGTGAGTGTTTATATACTCTTCAATACTTTCGGCAAGTTTTTCTCCAATACCTGAAACGGACATCAAAGCCGCTTTATCTGCTTCATTGATATCCATAGGAAATTCTATCTTAGTTGTAGCGGGCGACATTATCTCAGGTTCTTCGATCACCGGAGCTGTTGTTACTTCAGGTCTTGAGCTGTCATCATATGCTCCTCCTGCTTCCGAGTCATCAAAACCGGAGTCATCGGGAGTAACTATCTTCATAGGAGCGGTTTTGCTTCTTTCCGACACATTTATAATAATTACCGTAAAAATCGACACGGCTATGAGCAAAATAAAAAAGGCGAAATTTGTGAATTTTCTGCTCACATTTATCGCCTCCATTTTTAATGATAATACAGTAGCTGCAACATAGATATTTTATCACAAATATAAATGATTGTCAAGTATATAAAACGATATCATACAAAATTTTTGAAACTTTTTAATAAAACATTCACAAACCAACAAAGAACATTAAAAATATTTGAAAATCGCCTTGACAATTAAACGGATATATGATATAATATCATTTGTTCGATATTACACCGAGCCAATTTATATTTATATTTGTACGCAGGTGTGGCGGAATAGGCAGACGCGCTAGCTTCGGGTGGCGTTACGACAGTGCAGGTTTCCGCAGGGCACAGGCGAGAGCAAATTGACAAGCAAAATAAAATTTAATATTTTCATATGCAGGTGTGGCGGAATAGGCAGACGCGCTAGCTTCAGGTAGCGTTACGACAGTGCAGATTTCCGCAGAGCGCAGGCAAGAGCAAATCGAACAGCAAATTAAAATTTAATATTTTCATACGCAGGTGTGGCGGAATAGGCAGACGCGCTAGCTTCAGGTGCTAGTGATCGCAAGATCGTGTGGGTTCAAGTCCCTTCACCTGCACCACACATTTGCAGACTGCATAAGCAGTCTGCAAAGTGCACAAGAATTACTTCGCCGACTTTATGGGGTCGGCTGATTTTTACACTTTGTAAGCCTGACGGCTTTCAAAGTGCCGAAGAAGCCCCTTTGGGACTTCTTTTTTATTCTGAAAGTCTGAAGTCTTTCAGAAAACAAAACCGTAATTCTTGCCGCGTTTTCAGCTTTTTTGTAAAGAAAGTACACAAAAAAGTCCGTGTTTACGGGCTTTTTTCTTTTTGTATTTTCAGAATACGCTTGTCACACAAATTCCTCGTTACATCGGATAGGGTAGTGCGTCTGCCTGTTAATATTTTTATATAGCAGCAGGAAAGCCGCAGAATAGTCTGCGGCTATTCTTATGCGCTTTTGAGGAACACCGACACATTCGCATCGAACGCCCCGTTCATCTCGATCCTGATGTCAATATTCGCAAGTTTACGTCCTCATCATTCGGATCGCCCTCACCACGCACGGCGATATAGTTCATCCGCGGAACAGTCACGATCGTTAGCTTTTCGGGGGCATAAAGTATTCCCAGTAATCTTTTTTGAAGTCGAACGGCATTACTGCTGCTTCTTTCGATAGGTATTATTGGAGAAGTCCCATGTTTCGATATACGGCACGTTGTTTTCATATATCCACGATCTTATAAGTATCGGTGTGATCTCCAGTACACATTCTTCCGGGAGCTTTGACCACCGTTTTACAGCATCGGGATAGGATTTTTCCATAGCGGATATGAATTCGGGATTATCATAGGGCTTGCCGATGATACTGCATCTGCCCTCTATGGAGTAATTCCCGAAGCACAGCGCAGCATTTGGATTCTCTGTGATCTGCCTGCATTTCAGATAATCTTTGTTCGTCTGGCAATAGAATTTTCCACCGTACACCACAACGCTCATACTGCGTGAGGTCACTTTGTTTTCAGCACAGGTGGAAAGCACCATGACGGCACATTCACCTATATTGTTCCATAGTCTGTCAAATTCGCTCACATCGATCACTCCCATAAGTTAGTATGGAAATATGATACCATATAAAACATGACAACTGTATGTCATGTTTTATATTTACGGTAAATGTTTTCTGTAAGTTTCGCAAACTCCTGCCGGTATTCGGATGGTTCTATTATCTCCGCATTGTTGCCAAAGGTCAGGATATAGCTGAAAAACGATTGCTTGTCCGACCATGTGAAATCCATTATCAGATTCCCACTTTCATCGTATTTGAGAAAATCAACTCCAAATTCATCTATAATACGCCATTTTACAGAAATATCAAATTTAACTGTTGCCTTTATTTCACCCTTTGTATGCCGCAGCTTATCGGAAACGTATTTCGGAACAGCTCTGTCCTCACAATCATAATCAGTGATCGCAAGCTCCGTTATTCGGGTGAGCTTGAACATTCGGTAGTCCTGCCGCTCGGTGCAATAGCCCCACACATACCACGCAGACCACTGAAAAACAAGATGATACGGCTCTATCCTGCGCTCGCTCTCTCCGTTTGGCGAGAAATAGCGGAATGTGATGAGATGCCGCTGTTCTATCGCTTGCTTTATCAGCTCTATCTTACCGGCGATCGCCGATTTATACCAGCCTGAAAGGTCAATGATGATATGATTATCTGCATTGACGGAAGTCACATCATCGGCAAAGAGCTTCTCCATAAGCTGACGATAGCGATTCGTACCGCTTATGCTGTCAAGGCTTCGCAAGCCCGAAAGTATCGCCTGCATATCACCGGAAGAAAGCAGTGTGCTGTCGATCTTGTAACCGTTCATGATCGAAATACCGCCGCCCTGTCCCTGCTTTGAAACAATGGGGATACCAGCCATATTGATCGACTCAATGTCACGGAGTATCGTTCTGCGTGACACCTCGAATTTCTCCGCAAGTTCTAGTGATGTGACCTTGTCTCGCTGCAAAAGTATGGAGAGTATGCCGATCAGCCTGTCGATTTTCATTCTCTGCACCTGATTTCTGTATGATGTTGCTGATATTATTATAGCATAGATAGGGTGTATCGTCAATTGATTTGTGTTATCTTCTGAAAAGAAAAAGAGCATTACGGGGATGTGACGCTCTTTGATGAAATATCGGTAAATCGGTCACTTTTGGATTTTGTCCATATTGCATACTTACAAATGTGAGGTGGTGAATCTACCAGCCGCCAGTAAAGCTGAAATGAGCCTGCGGTGTACCCCGTTAAAGGGTATACCGAAACACGATATCCTTTTTATTCAGTTTCAACGCTCCGTGGCAGACAATAGTTTCTTGCTAAGTACCCGTGAGCTAAGGTCGGGGAGTTTGGTGGTTTTGCTTGCAAAATCGAGAACATTGTTCTCGAAACAAAACTTCGTGGCGGACAAGCAAAATGAAAAGTCCTCTCTTTTTATGAGTCCGCCATACGACCCCTTTTTTATCTTGCACAAGACCCGCGATTATTCGCGATAAACGGTCGGCTTTGCCGTCCGAAGTGAGCGCGGCGACACCGCCGCTTTAACTTGCAATATGGCGGACACGCCATTTGATATGACCTTTTGTGCAGATTGTCCGCCATCGAGTTTTGCTTTGAGGTCGCAGACCTCAATTCTGCAAGCAGAACCGCAAAACTCCGAACCTCGGCGCAGACCCATTTGCGCCTATCCTGCTGGGTCGCAGAATTTGCAAGTCCTGTGCAAAATGCCGAGTTCTATTTTTCCATTTTCTTCACATCTCTCATCGCTTCTCATCGCCGCCCAAACGCCCACAACCGCGCGACACTACGTTTTCATCTTTTTGCGGTTAAACTACCCGACTTGCTCTGTAAAACCGCACACAGCGCGTTTCTGCACGGGCGGAGATTCAAAATTCGGCTTTTTATGCGATACGGTGACAATGTGGTGCATTACCGTTCCGCTCGGTATGCTTGCCGCATTTGTTTTGAAACTGCCCGTGCCTGTGGTGTATCTAATTGTAAATCTTGATGAGATGATAAAGCTGCCCGCCGTATACCGACATTATAAAAAATACAAATGGATAAAAGATCTGACTGTAAAAGGAGAAATGCAAAATGAGTGAGATGAAAGAAAGACTGCACACGGGTGAACTTTATTTGCCTGGCGATGAGGAGATCATGACCGATCAAACTAAACGGCTTGACCGACTTTATGACTTCAACATGACCCGACCCACAGAGTACGAAAAGCGCTGCTCCATGTTAAAAGAAATGTTTGCCGAGATCGGCGAGGGCTGTTATATTGAACCGCCGCTTCATGCCAATTTCGGCGGTGCTCATGTACATTTCGAAAAGGGAGTGTATGCGAATTTTAATTTGACATTGGTAGACGATACTCACATTTATGTGGGCGACTACACAATGCTCGGCCCGAATGTGACCCTTGCCACAGCAGGGCATCCGATCTTGCCCGAGCTGCGCCAGCAAGGCTATCAGTATAATATGCCCATACATATCGGCAAGAACTGCTGGCTGGGCGCAGGCGTTATCGTAATGCCGGGCATAACTATCGGCGACAATACCGTCATTGGTGCGGGCGCCGTCGTAACAAAAGATATTCCTGCAAACTGTATTGCTGTCGGCAACCCTGCCAAAGTCCTGCGCGAAATAGGCGAGCGGGATATGGAATACTACTACAAAGACCGAAAAATTTATCAGGAAGATTTAGACGAGCAATAGGCTCTCAGGTAGGGCAAACGTTACTTGACTCTGAAAAAATATGATCCCCGTTTGACATACTCGCAATGAAGTGTCAAACGGGGATCTTTCTATCTAAATTCACTTTGCCAGCAAATAACTTTCGTCAACCCTGCGGCATATTTCATCCGTCGAAACCGTTCCGTCCAAAATGATCGTGTACCAATGCTTCTTATTCATGTGCCAACCGGGGAAAAATCGGACGTTATCAATGAGGTTTTCCATTTCTTCCGGCGCGATGCGCAGGTCGATAATTTCCACAATTTCATCAGACGGGATACCGAGTTTACGGCGGGAAACAGACAGCAGCGCACCATACCATTTTTTATTGTCCTGCCGACGCCAGACAGCATTATCGGGAAATTTATCCCAAAGATATTCGAGCTCATCACCGTATTTTTCACGAACGTAGGCGATGAGCGCAACGGACTGCTCCGCCTTGAAAACCGCCGTTTCATAACAGCGATCGGCTATATCCTGCAAGATATTTGTTACAGCCGTTCTGACCTCGCCAACAAATGTACCGACCGAATCTGTTTTGTAAAGAGTATATTCCTCGCCGGTGGCGATTTCCGTCAGCTTCGTATCCGGCACTATTCCTTTGCCGATCGTGATTTCCAATGCAAAGGCATTGTCAAGAATATTTGTACCGTATCTGTAGCTACTGCGTATTTTCTGAAAGCCATAAGTAGCCAGCTTTTCGGGAACGGCCTTTTTTCGCAGAAAAATATCTTCAAACATAGTATCGTCACCTTCTTAGTATCTGCATTGTCTTTCTAAAAATCGGGAATTTGTACTTATATTTTTTTCAATTCTGCTATGGCAGCATAATGCAAAACATCAAATTCTTTGGGAGCGACTTCGGATAAAAGTTTCAAATGTTCCTGCTCCCAAGCGTTTATCTCATCTTCCGACAGAGAAGCTCCTATCCCTCGGCAGGCTTTTATTCTGCCATTCCAGCTTTCCCGTGTAAAATGCACATTTATAGGATATTCTTCATGATAAATAAGCTCAAATCGCTCATTATAACATTCGGGGATAAATATCGGGTGAATCGTCTCTCCCGCGCCGCTCCAATCAGGGTTGTATTTTAACACAAGCGCCTCGCTTGCGTTTGCAATTCTATCTTCAAAAGGCAGCCACGCCATGTATAACACCAGAATTCGTCCGTTCGGCTTAAGCATACGATACATCTTCGGCATGATCTGCTCGTGATCAAAATACCAAAAGCATTGGCAGGCAGTAATGACGTCAAACGAATTGTCGGGGAATTGCAGATCCTCTGCCGACATTGTGTAATAGTCAATATTCAACCCTTTGGAGAGTAGGACAGCCTGTTCGATCTGCTTTTCGGAAATATCCGTGCCGATCCATTTTGCACCATACCGATACATATTTCTTGGCAATACACCTGTCCCCGTGCCAATATCAAGAACGGTTTGCCCGTCAACGCAGAGCTTGCGTTCTGTTATTTTATCATAAAATTCCTGCGGGTAAATATCACGAAATTTTGCATAATCTTCTGATGTTTTACCCCAGTCAAACGGCTTCCCTCCATCTATATTTTTGTTTATGATATTCATGGTTATTTCCTCCAGATCATGTTTTTCGCTCTGATCTTCTTTCCGAAAAACAGGGAGTTTATATAGCGGCTCTCCACTGCTATAATTTAAAATTATTTTACAGCAGTCATAAACAATCGGGAAAATCTGAATATGATATCGCCGTTTTGCTGAATCGGATAATATCTTTGCGTTTCCGTCAGGACGTCAATTTCAAATTCACCCTTGTCGTTGTCGCTAAGCTGCTCCAGAAACGGGCGCAGGCCTGTACCCTTGTACCATTCTACGATACTTTGATGTGAAGGCATTGAATGAAAATAAGTAGTCTCCCACATTCGGAAGTTACTGGAAAGACCTGATAATATATCAAAGTATTCTTCTTCAGTCAGGACATGAAAAACTCTTGAAACAGGGATCTTCCGCTTCCATTTTTCGGATTTGGCAACGCTCTTTACAATTCTGTGCATCGGGTGTTTGTCTTGCTGCGGTATCTGGATCGCGAGTGTCCCATTCTCATTAAGAAGTCCCATCAGTCTTTTGATAAGAAGCCTGTGATCAGGTATCCATTGGATACAGGCATTTGAAAAAACAACATCGAATCTATCGGAGATATTGACAATATCTTTTTCTGCATCTAATTTAATAAACTCAATTTCAGGATCGTTTTTTCTTGCGGCGGCGAGCATATCGTCCGAATTATCCGCGCCGATGATCTTGGCGTTTGGAAATCTTCTTTTTAATACCGCAGTACTGTTGCCGATGCCACATCCAACGTCAAGGGCTGAACGCACATTCTCAGAATTTATTGAATTGGCAAGATCTATTGCAGGCAGAGTCCGTTCTTTTTTAAATTTGCTGTATTGTTCTGCATTCCAATTGAACATTTTAGCATCCTCCTCTTAAATAACCTTTCCAAGATAGTTAATGCATATCATAGAAAGACTGAGTACGAGTAATATAACCCCCGTGACATATCCTACCACCTTGCCGTTTACCTTGTTTGCAAACTGAGCGCTGATCAG
The DNA here is from genome assembly GCA_947631995.1 of uncultured Clostridia bacterium. Lineage (GTDB taxonomy): Bacteria > Bacillota > Clostridia > Oscillospirales > Ruminococcaceae > UBA7477. The sequence goes on from CANRNT010000006.1 coordinate 61,741, forward strand.
CGAAAACAGCGTCGCGACCGCAACAGCGATCAAAAGGTGATCCCAACATTCAAGAACGATGGTCGGTTCAATGAGGATGTGACTGACCGAGGCGATCAATGCCGTGAAGGTCATAATAAAGGTTGAGGTGCCGACTGCGGTTTTTCGCTCATAACCGAGCATTGCTGTAAACACGATCAGCATCATCATGCCACCGCCTGAACCGAAAAATCCGGTTCCAAAACCGATAGTCAAGCCGAAGAACAAGGAAACAGCAATTTCTTTGAATGTAAGTTTTACCTTGCCGTTCTTTGGGGAATGTTCCTTTGAGTCGGGTTTTACAAGAAAGCGAATACCGATAGCAACACAAAGGAACAGCGAGAAACCTCCAAGTACCGACTGATGTGTAAAATAAGCGGCTATCGAACCGACGGTACACATAGCAATAATGCAGGCGGCGATCAGCCAACCGTGCTTTAAGTCGATTTTTTTATTTTTTGCATAAATGACGGTCGTAACAGCCGAGCCGAGTATGTCGCTTGCAAGAGCGATCGCAGTTGCCATATAAGCACCATGTTCACCACCGAATGTCGGACACAGTACGATCATAAGAGGAACCATTGCCGTTGCCGCGCTCAGCCCTACCAAGCCTGTTCCTATGCCCGCAAGCGCTGCAGCAAGTGTTACAACGATATATTCATACAACATATTAACATCTCCGTGTTGCGCCAAATTACGATTAATATGAAGATACCTACATCTACCCTATACCAATATTATACACCGCCATATTGAAAAGGTCAACAGCTTTCTGAAAGAAAAGAGACAAGCACCTCTCAAACGAGAAGTGCCTGCCAATTCAGAATCTGACAATAAAATTGCAGCCATTTCCTGCATCACTTTCCACCTTGCACGAACCGCCGTGCAGATCCACTATCTGCTTCACAATGGCAAGTCCCAATCCCGAAACGCCTAGCTTATTGCGCTGGCGATAGGTGTAGTATCTCTCCCAGATGTGTGGGATCTCATCTTGCGGAATACCGTTTCCGTAGTCGCGAACGGACAGCGAAATATGCTCATTTTCTTTTTTCAGAGTAACGGTAATTTTCTTGCTCTCACCTGTATGCCTTATCGCATTGTCAAGAAGATTATAGATAACTCTTTCAAGCTGTCGGGAATTTCCGTTTATAAACAAATTCTCGGTCAAAATGCTTTCTATCATACCGCCCTGCGTCTGAAAAAGAGGTTCAAACTGCTTTATCACTTTTTTGACAAGGCTGCTGAGATCCACATCTTCAAAATTTATCCTTTCACCGTTAGCCTGCAATTCCGAATATTCGAGAATTTCATTTACCAGTGCGCTCAATCGGTCTGTTTCCCTGATAATTATATCGCTGTCGGAGATACGCTGTTTTTCGTCATCTCCAAAATCCTTGATACTCTCGGCATATCCACGGATCATCGTTAGTGGTGTACGCAGATCATGGGAAACATTTGCAAGAAGTTCCTGCTGATAGGTCTTTGCATTTTTCAGCTTTTCATTTGTAGAAACAAGCGTATTTTCAAGCTCGTCTATTTCAGAGCAAAATCCCTTTTGAAAATTATTTTCAAAATTTTTATCTCCGATATACCGCGCCTGATATGATAATTCAGACACCGGACGAGCAAATTTTTTTGAAAAGTAATACGAAAGAATAACAGAAACAAAAATTGATAAAACCGATACCCACAAAAGCTGTACACGGATAATGCTTGCCGCCGCACCAACTGCATCAAGCGTAACGCTGACATAAAGCACCACGTTGTCATTCAGATATTCACCATACACATATAGCTTATCGGTTTTGTATTCGGTAATGCCGCCATCGTTTTCAAGCACCGTCAGAAAATCACTGTAATCATCAGGCAGGCTGCGATATTGAGCTTTCTGATAATTTTGCTCCTCGTCACTACGGTATGGATTTTCGCTGCTGCCATTCTGATAATTGTAATTATGTTCACTGTACTGATAATTGCTTTTGTATTCATCGGCAGAGTATATTATATTTCCGCTTTTGTCGGTCAGATAGACCAGCAGAGAATTTTCTCTTGCGATCTCGTCCACGGCATTAAAATTTTCATATTCATTTTCGATTTTTTCAGCCGCATTTCTTGTATTTTTTATCAGCATATGATTATAAAAATTCTGCAAAAATACTGTCTGCAAAAGCCACAGCACACTGAAAATTATCAGTGTAAAAATTAAAAAATATAAACACAGTTTTGTGCGGAATTTGATCTTACGGTTCAAATTTATAGCCAACTCCTCTTACAGTTTTTATCATTTTACGATAACTTCCCAGCTTTCCGCGCAGCAGCTTTATCTGCCAATCGACAGTCCTGTCCTCGCCGAAATAATCATAGCCCCAAACGACGTTTAGTATCTTGTCACGGCTAAGGACTATTCTTTTATTTTTCGTAAGAAACAAAAGCAGGTCAAACTCTTTTGCGGTAAGTTCTGTCTTTTTACCGTCTATATAGACATTGTGACCGAGGGTATCTATTTCAAGTCCGTCAAAGATCAATTTTTCCGACGGTTCGACTTGCAGAGCAGCTTTCTTGTGGCGATCAATTATCACTTTCACTCTCGCCATAAGTTCTTTTGGAGAAAAAGGCTTTGTCAGATAATCGTCAACGCCCACTTCAAAACCGAATAATTTATCATACTCAGTACCCCTTGCCGACAGCATCAATACGGGAATATCTTTCATTTTTCGTATCTCTTTACACGCATGAAATCCATCTGTTTCGGGCATCATCACGTCCATAATGATCATATCAAAATCTTCCGTTTTGCATATTTCAATGGCTTTCGCACCATCATAAGCACACATGGTTTCATAGCCTTCCCGCTGCGCATACCGTTTTACAAGTGCCACAATTTCTTCTTCATCGTCAACAATCAGAATTTTCGGCATTTTCATCACCCCAATACTATTATACAAAAAAATGGGGCGGTATTCAAGACTGCCCCGTCATTTTTATAGATATTTTAATGATCATTCGCTCCAAGTCCATGTGGAGTGATCCTGCTCATAGGCCTGTCTGCCGGTGCTGTAGCTGTAACCGGATCTGTCGTGAGTAACCTCACCGTCGGTTTCCTGCGCATAGGAAGAACCTCTCTGTTGCCCTTGTACATAGCCGTAATCAGCCTTTGCGGATTCATCATATGCACCGTCTGACCAAGCACTGCCTCCTACATCGTTCTGCTCATAAAAAGCCTCTGCATCTTCTTTTGTGCCGCCCTCCGGGAGATCTTCATAAATGCTGTTTCTTGACTGTGAATTCTGCCGACCTGCGTTGTAACTGTAGTCCGCCTGTGCTTCTGTTTCTGCCGTTTCATCGGAAGTTTCAGAGGAATCCGCTGAAGTCGCAGAATCAGAAAGATCTTCGGGAGCATATTGCGTGCCGTTTTCTTTGCCAGTGTTAAAGCTGAAGTTTGTCTTGTCGATGTTCTCGTCTGCGCCCTCTGCATCAGCGTACTGCAAACCGTTCTCCTGACCTGTCACATAGCTGTAATCGGTCTTGTCGGTCTGTTCATCTGAGCCCGCATATTTTGCGCCGTTTGTCTGACCTGTAATGTAGCTGTATTCGCTGTCGGATTCATTTTCGACCGCAAAAGCTGTTAATGAAACACCCGCAGCTGTCAGAACGGCAAGTCCTGCTGCTATAGCAGTGATTTTCTTGCTTATCATAAGATCGATTCCTTTCTTTGCGAAGTTTCCTTCGCTTTTTAGTATGATCTTATTATACATTTTGTTTTGGGAATCAATTAGGAATGAATGTGGAATTTGTGTGGAATTTTATTTGTATCCATATATGCAAAAAACGCCTCTTGCGAAAGCCAAGTTCAGTTATAAAACTAATTTAGCAAGACAAGCATAGCGAACAAATTCTAATTTGTCGGACAGATAAAGATTACTAATTAAAAGCATTGTTTTTGTAGTACTTTTTTGCTATTTGATTTTTTAATGAAAATGTGATATAATAAAACTTACAGTCGGTTGATTATTAAAACTAATCGACAATCGAAATTCGGGAGTATAGAATTATGAATGAGAAAGAAAATACGTTTCCGTCAAGAAAGAAAAAATCGATAGGCAGCAATTATTCAATGTGTGTTCAGCCGTCTTTTATTATTGGAACAAACAATGATAACGGTTCATATAACTTTGCGCCGATAACATGGGTGAGTGTTACGTGTGAAAATGATGATTACCTTATTGTTATCAGTATGTTTGGAACAAAAAGAACAAAGCAAAATGTAGTGAGAACAGGCGTTTTCAGCGCAAATCTTGTAAGCGTTGATATGCTTGAACTTATGGACTATTTCGGTATGCACCATGCGGCAGATGGTAAGAAAGATGATATAACCTATGATGTTTCAAGAGGAGAAGTGCTTGATGTTCCCGTCCTCGATGCAAGCCGCTGGGTGTATGAATGTGAAGTCGAAAGGTCTGTCGAAGTCGGAGAATCAACTACATTTTTTTGCAGGATTAGAAACATTCAGGTGGACGAAGGCTTCGTCTGCAAGGATGCTTTTGATATTGATCTTGCAAAACTTGACCCCGTTATTTACTCCGGTAAATACTATAGCATAGGAAAATTTTTAGGCAGTATAGGTGACGTTTCAGAGTGGTAAATTATTTTTACAAAACTCAAAAATAATTTTCAATGCATCGCATCAAGCGGTGCTTTTTTGCGCCGAAGGACATCTTGAAACTGTTATTATCTATCCCAAACAAAAAGCCCATACAGAAATTTATTTGTATGAGCTTTGTCGTATTTATTGTCAGTCAGCGCTCACATATCGTGTAGATACACCTCTTACTTTGAACAGCTTTTTGAGCCTTGAAGCGCAAAGAAAATGCTGATATTGCCCAATGATCGCATATCACCACTTATACGGCATCCGTTCATAATAGTAATTGTATCTACTGTGGCTAGGCATAGTTGCCACATTGATAGAAACATCATCACCTGCTAAAAAGGTTTTGAAGCTTTCATCTTCCGCATATAAATCTTGAAATCTGTATGAATATATGTTAAAATATAAAAAACGCGGTGTGCGAAAGGAGCAGATATATGGAAATACGGGTGCTGAAATATTTTCTTGCCGTGGCGCGGGAGGAAAGCATAACCAAAGCTGCCGAAGTACTGCACATTACCCAGCCTACGCTTTCAAGGCAACTGCATCAGCTGGAGGAAGAAGTCGGCGTGAAGCTGTTTGAAAGAGACAGCAGCGGTTCGCGGAAAATAGTTCTGACCGACGAAGGTATGCTGCTTCGCAGGCGTGCAGAAGAAATAATCGAGCTTTCAGATAAAACTGTGCGCGAACTTATGACGCAGGAAGAGCAGGTAGAGGGAGTTATAAGCATTGGCTGCGGCGAGCTTTGCGCTATGGAGCAGATAGCCGACCTCTGCGATGCGTTTCGGCAAAAGTACCCCTTGGTGCGTTTTGATCTTTACACCGCAACAGCAGATGTCGTAAAAGAGCAGATAGAGCGCGGCAACATGGATTTTGGCGTATTGCTGGAGCCGGTAAGCATGGAAAAGTTTGAGTATATAAGACTTAGCGGCAAAGAGCGCTGGGTCGTGCTTATGCGAAAAGATTCGCCGCTTGCGCAGTATGATTCTATCCGTGCAGAGCAGCTTGAAGATGTTCCGTTGGTACTGCCTCGGCGGCTCAACGTTCAGGGAGAGCTTGCAAACTGGTTTCAGGATAGCTTTGATCGCCTGAATATCGCTTACACAGGCAACCTGACCATAAATACCGCCCTGCTGGTACAAAAGGGTTATGCCTGCGCTGTTATGGTTGACGGTTCTCTGCCGTTCGGAGACAGGGCGCAGCTTGTGACACTTCCGCTTGATCCGCCGCTTTGCGGAACAGTCGCTTTTGCATGGAAACGCGATCAGCCCATGAATACAGCTGCGAAAAAGTTTGTAGAATACGCAAAATGCTTTTTAGGCATAGTTAAAGCATAAAAACAAAGTATTTGATATAAATTGAATTTTCATGTATAATGTAAGTGTAGAAAGACAGCATGATATGTGTGTCTCTGCACTTACTTTTTTTGGAGGAACGGAATATGTATCCTGATTTAAATTCTCTTGTAAGAGCCGGCCTGACTACCGCAGAGATCAAAGAGATTCAAAGCTGCGGCACAAAGGATGAGATATACCGCCTCTTACGTCGATATCGATGCGGCCAGCTTGAGGAAATACATAAAAAACAGCAGTCATTG
>CANRNT010000007.1 GCA_947631995.1 uncultured Clostridia bacterium
CCCTCGCCAAAAACAATATAAAAGTCTTTGGAAAGGGGTATGGGGAAAAGCCTTTCTTCAGAAAGGTTTTCCCCAAAGAAACATCAAACTGTCAGCCAAGCGTGCGCTATATCGAGGGCGCTGTAGAGGCTGTTTTTTTCTGCGCTTTTAACCACGCGGTCAAAGACATCAATGCTTTCGTCAGTAGCCATTTTATAAAGCGCTACTTTTGTAGCGGCTTTTATGTCGGCGACGTCTGCGGTCTCGAGTATCTGGAGCCACACCACGAACTCATCGCCCATATTGCCGTAATACAGCTCATTATCCTTTCTTACGAGAGGAAATCCCTTGTAGGTAAAGAACTTATTTTCTGCGGTTTTTTCCTGTGCCATTTACATTACTTCCTTTCATAAATATATCAGTACGTTTCCACGATAGCCTTGCCGTTCTTTACGTTCTCGATGTTGCTGATGAGCGTTTCGGCGTAGCTTATCGGTATCTTGTAGCCGACGTTTCCGTCTATCTCAGCTATCAGGCGTCTGCCGGACGATCGATAGAATTTTACTACCTGCTCCGTGCCGTCCTTTCTGGATATCGTCACCGTGCAGTAGAGCTCTTCATCGCCCGTGAGCGGTTCAAAGTAGGTCTCGTTGGTCGGACATTCCAGCCAAAATGTATACCAGTTTTTGAACAGATCGCCGCTGACGGGGGAGGAGTCTATTGAGATATCGAATACCTCTTCAATGCCAGCTTCCTTGTCCTCTTCGACGGCGTTTATATCTATATCGTAAGTTTTATCCTGCGTTTCAACGGTCATGCCGTCGAGGTCCATGATGTAGTTGCTTGCCATCTGACCTCCTATTATGTCGCCCGGCAGAACGGTAGCCCAAACACATTCATCGGCAGATATGAGATATATGCAGTCCGTGCCGACGGCATTGATATAGCAGTAGTAGCCTGCTACCTCGGAGGTGTCGTTGCCGTTTTCGTCCGTGGCGTATACGGTGTTTCCGACCTTGAGAGTGTAGTCCTCGGTGTCGCAGTCCAGTATTACGGTGCATTGCGGGTCGTCAAGACCGTACTTTGCAAAGTCCTCCTCCGTCGGGTGTACGACCTCGGCGGATACTGCTGTAAGACCCCATATGCCGTGTGTCACGTCAGCCGAAGTTGTGATATTCAAAGCCGAGAACACAGGCTTTATCATTGCTTGTGATGAGATAAATCCCACAGGCACTTCGTCGGGGTCAAGCGTAATGAACACCATTTCGTAGTCAAGGTCCTTGCGCTTGATGGTAAGGCGGTCTATATTCGGCCACGCGTCGTCGGACGGAGTGTACACCAGAGACAAGCTGCAAAAATACGTCTTATCCTGCAAAAAGTAGTTTATATTGTTTATGAGCGCGGTGTAGACGGTGTTGCTTCCCTTGACCGCTATATATCTGTAATCACCCGTCGGTATCTCGTCGCCGATAAGAAAAGATGTTTCTCCCGTGACGTCGGACGTTACCGTAACGGTGGCAGACGGTGAGGAAAGACCGTACTTTGCAAGGTCGGAGGCGTTTTCCTCAACGACCTGCTTTGCGCTGAGCGAGGAGCATATATTTACGCACGCCCTTATCGCGGTGTTGTTCTGGTTTATGCCGTCAAGCTCCTCTATCGACCAGTCCGTCTCCTCAGCCGAAGCTCCCTTTTCGCGGACTATATTCAGCTCGCCGTACTCGTTTGAAAAGCTTATTTTTGATATGCCTTCCTTTTCCTCCGCCATAAGCGGTATGGACGGTTCGTCATCGAGCAGGCTTTCGGCGGCAACAGGCTCGGAGGAGGAAGAGTTATCGTCGGCAGGCTTGCCCGTCAGCTCCAAAAACGCCAGAGTTGCGCCCAGACAGCCTACCACTACCCCTCCGATGATAATGCCTTTTATTTTGTTGTTCATATTTTCACCGCCCCGATCACTTGTTCTTGCGCTTCTTGTAGACTATGAAGTTAACAGCGAGAACAAGAAGCGGTATGATGAGCTGGAAGGTCCATTTCAGTATTGATGACTGACGCTGTGTCAGATCGAATGTGTTGCCTGTGATAGTCTTTGTAGCGATGACTATGCCTGTGTTGGTCTTGCCTGTTACGCCGTTTAGCAGACTTATGATGTACTCGCTGTTCTGGAACTGCGGCGCTTGCAGGGCGCTGTCGGAAACGAACTGATCGCTGCCGAGAACGAGTATATTGCTGTAAACGGTGTCCTCGTCCAAAAACGCTGCCTTAGAAGCTATCGCTATCGAGGTCTGCACGCCTCTGTCCGTGATATCGGAGCTGTCAAATCCGATATCGTTGTAGCCGCAGGTAACGGCCGAGGAGGTCGATTGTACAAAAGCCTCCGTGACGGTCATATCCTGCTGCTCGAACAGCTGTGTTACAGGTCTTGCCATAGGCATATAGAGCAGGTAATCGTCGGTGTGCATATCCTGCATATAGTTTTCGCTGACTATCCTCGGCAGCGTCAGGTATTGCTGACCTGCGTAGTAGCGCGAGGTGTCCTGCTCGAGTATCATAGTTTTCTGTATCTTTATACCGTACTCCTCAAGAAATTCGTCCAGATTGGGAGTATCTCCCTGCTGTACCGACGCTATATAGAGAGCGTCCTTTTCGAGAGAGCCGCCGTTGAGCAGAAAATCCGATATCTTTTTGATGTCCTCGTCCAGATAATCCTCTGCGGGGGCGGGTATGATAAGCAGATCTGTGCTTTCGGGGATATCCTCCGTCATTATATTTATCTGAGAAAGCTCATAGCCGTTTGCGGAGAGCATTTGTTCAAAATACGTTATCTCCGCCAGCTCGTCGTGACCTGTGAGTACCGTTACTCCTACGGGGTCGGGGTCGGTGATAGTCATAATAGCGGAGGTGAAAGCGCTTTCCGCGTTCGAGGCGACTATATATCCTGCGTAAGCCGCAACTACTCTTTCATAGCCGTAATACTCTCCGAGAGAGTCGATAGTCATTCCCGTCTGGGAGAGCTGCGAGGTAAAGTCCGCGCTCCATGATACCAGATCGGTAAGGTGGACTATCTTTATCCTGTCAAAATCATCTTCCCCCGCGGCGGAGGTGTTGACCGTTTCAAAAATGATATCATAATCAAACAGGTCTATGTTTGTGTAGTTGGACTTTATTTCGGGGTTCTGGAGCAGGTCAGCATACTGCACCGATATTTTCGGATTATACTCTCTGTATCTGTTCAGCAGCTCCATAGCCTGAACGGTATATTCGCTGAAGTTTTCAAAAGCCGATTCGCTTGCCAGCACCGTTATTTTTATTTCCTTATCTATGCTCTTGACATACTCCGTAGTTTCGTCCGAAATGGAATACTTGCTGTTTTCGGTGAGGTCTATCGTGAGGGGGTATCTGTCGAATATCACAGACGCTACGATATTTACCAGAACTACCGCCGCTATGAATATAACGGTCAGCACGGTAGCCATTGTGGTGTGCTTGAACACCTTTGCGCTGCGTCTTTTTTTAGCTTTTTCAACGCCCGTAAGCTCGGGCTTTTTCTTCTTTTCTTCTTTAACGTCTTTTACTTCTTTTGCCATTGCGCGCTCCTCCTTTCGTCAGCTCCAGCGGCGCTTTTCCAGTACCCTGACGGTAAGGAAAAGGAACACCGCGGCAGCGCTGATAAAGAACAGCGCGTCGGACAGGTCGAACAGACCGAGCGTAAAGCCCGTATATCTGTCAACGAACGACAGCTTCGTTATTATGTTCGCGAGCCAGTCAATAGGTATAACGGAAGATATGGCGTTGAGGAGGTAGCAAACGAGCATGACCGCAAAGCTTATTATCGCCGATACTATCTGATTTTCGGTAAGCGAGGAAACAAAGATCCCTATCGCTATGAACGCCGAGCCGAGCAGTATCAGTCCGACTATATTTCCCGCTACGACCAGCCAGTCGGGCTTTGCAAAAGCGGATATCACTACCGCGTATACCAGCGTTATAGCCACCGCCATGATGTATATCAGAAAAGCGGCGAGGAATTTGCCCATTACCAGTCCGCCTAAGCTGACGGGAGCGGTAAGCAGACATTGGTCGGTCTTTTGATTTTTCTCCTCGGAGAGCGTTCTCATGGTAAGTATCGGTATCGCGACCATAAGTACATATATCAGCAGAGTAAAGATGTAAGCCATATTTGCCGAACCGCTCGTCAGCGCGGTCAGGTTGAAGAACAGACCCGAGCCTGCGTAAAACAGAGCCAGAAAGATATAGCCTATCGGCGTAGTAAAGTACGCCAGCAATTCACGTCTGAATATCGCGCCCATGTCAGTCTGCCTCCTTTTTAGCCTTTTTGAAGCCCTTTATATTTTCTCCCATTGTCAGCTTTAAGAATATATCCTCCAGCGACAGCTCCTGCGTTTTCAGACCCAGCATACACCAGCCGTTTGAAGATATCTTTTCAAACAGCTCGCGTCTCACATCTGACTTTTCATCGGTCTCTACGAGATAGTCGGCAATGTCGCCCGAATAGCTTTTCAGTCTGTCCAGCTTTTTAACGCCCGATATGCCCTCTAGCATTTTCATAACTTCATTTCTCGGGCCGTCTATCTGTACTATCAGTCTGTGCTCCTGCGAGAGGGTCTTTGAGAGGTTCTCCTCCGTGTCGTCCGCAACGATGTTTCCGTGGTCTATGACCACTATCCTGTCGCACACCTGCTGTACCTCGGAGAGTATATGAGAGGAAAGTATGACCGTATGATTCTTTCCGAGCTTTTTTATAAGCGTTCTTATCTCGATTATCTGACTGGGGTCAAGTCCGACCGTCGGCTCGTCCAGTATCAGCACTTTGGGATTTCCCACCAACGCCTGAGCCAGCCCCACACGCTGACGATAACCCTTTGAAAGGTGCTTTATTATCCTGTTGTACACGTTCTCTATCTTCACGAGCTTGCATATGTCGGCAAGATGAGTGTTCCGAGGGAGCTTGCATTTTTTCAGGTCGTAAACAAAGCGCAGATACTCTTTCACGGTCATATCGGGGTACAGCGGCGGCAGCTCGGGAAGATAGCCTATCTCCTTTTTTGCTTTCATAGGTTCTTCAAGGATATCTATACCGTTTATGAGAGCCTGACCGTCCGTTGACGAGATATAGCCAGTGAGCATATTCATCGTGGTGGATTTGCCTGCGCCGTTAGGGCCGAGAAAGCCGAGTATCTCCCCGTCGTTGGCGGTGAACGAGATATTGTTGACGGCTATCTGGTCGCCGTAATGCTTGCTCAGGTTTTTGACTTCTATCATTTTTAAGTATCGCTCCTTTACCGTAAGATACGTCTTTAAAATATTACCATACTATTGTGATAGTTTTATGATAACTGAGCTATACCTTTTCTTATTCTGTCAAGGCTGTCCTCTTTGCCTATGATAGCGCAAAGCTCAACCGCTCCGCCCGGGGTGAACGCCTTGCCTGATACCGCCACTCTTACCGGCCAGAGGATATATCCGTTCTTTACGCCGAGAGCTTCAACGAGGGAGAACAGCGCGTTATGAATGTTTTCCTCCGTCCAGTCGTCAATGCTTTCAAGCACGGGGAGAGCCTGCTTCAAGGCTTCCAGAGAGGTGGTCTCGTCTGTTTTCATTTTCTTGTGGCAGTAGAGGGAGTTTTCATACTGCGGCAGGGTGTCTATAAAATCCACCTGCTCGGGAATGTCAGTGAAAACCTCCGTCCTTGCCTGCAAGAGCGAAGCTATCCTGTCAAGGTCAACGTCCTCGCGCTTTACCGACTGCTTTATATAGGGTATCGCATACTCTGCAAACTTTTCGGGTGACAGAGCCTTGATGTACTTGCCGTTTATGGCTTTGAGCTTCATCGGGTCAAAAATGGCGGGAGCCTTTGAAAGACCACTTATATCGAACTCCTGTATAAGCTCCTCGAGCGAGAATATCTCCTCCTCGCCCTTGGGCGCCCAGCCGAGCAGCGCGATGTAATTTAGCACCGCTTCTTTAAGGTAGCCTTTCTGCATAAGATCCTGATAGGAAGCGTCGCCGTCGCGCTTTGACAGCTTGTGCTGCTTATCCTTCATTATGTGCTCAACGTGTATATACTTAGGCACTTCCCAGCCGAACGCCTTGTACAGCAGCTCATACTTGGGAGCGGAAGCAAGATACTCGTTTCCTCTTACAACGTGCGTTATGCCCATAAGGTGGTCGTCAACGACGTTTGCAAAGTTATAAGTAGGCATACCGTCGGTCTTCAAGAGTATCTGGTCGTCAAGCGTGGAATTTTCAACGGTTATATCGCCGTATATCTCGTCGTGAAAAGTCGTAGTGCCCTCGGTGGGTATCTTCTGCCTTATAACGTAGGGTATGCCCGCGTCGAGGTTTTTCTGTATCTCCTCGGGGGAGAGGTCGCGGCAATGGCGGTCGTACATAGGCGTGATACCGCTCGCCTGCTGAATGTCGCGCAGCTCCGCAAGCCTGTCCTTGTCGCAGAAGCAGTAATACGCCTCGCCCTTTTTGACAAGCTCCTCCGCATACTGTTTGAACATTCCCATTCTTTCAGACTGTATATACGGGCCGACAGGGCCGCCTATATCGGGGCCCTCGTCCCAGTTGAGACCCACATCGCGCAGGGTATTGTAGATAACGTCTACTGCGCCCTCGACGTAACGCTCCTGGTCGGTGTCCTCTATGCGGAGTATAAAATCACCGCCGTTCTTTTTTGCTATCAGATAGGTAAACAGCGCCGTGCGCAGATTGCCTATGTGCATATATCCCGTCGGCGACGGGGCAAATCTCGTTCTTACCTTTTTGCTGTCCATATTTATATTACCGTCCTTTCGTTATTTATTGCTGTTGAAATATTCCTGTGCGCGGCGTTTGTCCTCGGCTATCTGCTCAAAGAGCTGTCCGCGGCTTTCAAAACGCCTCTCTGTGCGCAGAAAGCTTTTCAGGCTTACAGTAACACTCTCGCCGTATAGATCGCCGGAAAAATCAAAAATATGCGTTTCTATGCAAGGTGAATTTCTGCCTATGGTCGGCTTGACGCCGATATTTGAAACGCCTAAGTACACCTTGCCGCCTATTACAGCTTTGGAGCAGTACACCCCGAAGCGCGGTAGGAAAAGTCCTTTCGGAAAGGCTTGATTTATTGTAGGAAAGCCCATTTTTCTGCCTATTTCGTTGCCGTGTGTCACGGGCAGAGTATAGCATATATCCTCGCCGAGAAGTTCGTTTGCCTTTTCGCACTCGCCGTTTTCAAACAGCTTTTTAATGCGCGTTGTTGAAATTATCTCGCCGCCTGAATGTATAAGCTCTAAAGCGGTCACGGTCACGCCTGCTTTAGCGCAAAGCGTTTCAAGAAGCTGTATATCGCCCGAGGCATTTTTGCCAAAGCGCAGGTCTTTTCCGCACACTATCACGCGGCTGCCCAGCGCATTGTTACTGAGAAGAATGTCGTTTACAAAGCTTTGCGGCTGCATATCGCGCAGTAATGAAAAATCAAGCGATACCACCGTTTGCGCGCCGCTGTTTTCAAGCCTGCGAAGCTTTTCGTCCTCGGTGAGAAGCGGTGTGCCGCCCTTTGTGCTGACAGACTTTGTATCAAAGGTGAAAACACAGCACCTAGCGCCCAGACTTCTGGCAAGCTCGGCGGCGGTGTTTATAACGCGCCTGTGAGCGATATGTACGCCGTCAAATATGCCCACAGCCGTAACGGTGGGGTCGGCTGAAAAGTTTATATTTCTGAGGTCGTTTATAACGTTCATACCATACACCTAATACACCTAAAATATCAGTAAAAGTTGCGCACGCTTATGAGCTCGTCCGTTTCCGCGCTGTACTTAGCAAGACCTAAAAAATTATCTTCGCTGTCGCACACCATAAACGTAACGCCGTCTGAAAGAGCGGCATTTTTTATACCTGCCTGCTTTCCGTGAAGCTTTACGCCGTTTTTGTACATTTCCGCCGCGCGCTCGCCCAAGGTCAGCTCATCATAGTGAGCTGAAAAAACGCTCTGCAGGGGTATTATTATCTGCGATAGCTTGCCATCGTCGGCAAACTGCTGTATTTGCTCCAAAGTATAGCATTGCGCTTTTACAAATCCTGCCGCAGAGAGCCTGTCCAGACTTGTCATACAGCCGCCGCAGCCGAGCTTTTCGCCTATGTCGTTTATAAGCGTTCGCACATAAGTGCCCTTGCTGACTACTGCATACAAAACTCCCTCGCCGCTTGTGCTGTCGTACTCGCGCACGGTGATTTTTTCAACGCGGCGCGGTTTCGGCGTGCGCTCTACCGTCTTGCCCTGCCGTGCCAGCTGATACAGCTTTTTGCCGTCCACCTTAACGGCAGAATACATTGGCGGAAGCTGCATTATATCGCCGAGAAAACCGTTTGCGGTCTCTTTTATCTCTTCAAAAGAGGGCAATTTATCGCAAGTTTCCAGCACCTCTCCCGTGATGTCCTGCGTATCGGTGCAAATACCCATTTTAAAGCCTGCGAGATAGCTTTTGCTGTCAACAGGGAGCATATCGCAGGCGCGCGTTGCCTTGCCGACAAACACGGGCAGAACGCCTGTTGCCATGGGGTCGAGCGTTCCGCTGTGACCTATCCTTTTTATATGCAGTATGCCTCTCAGCTTTGCAACAACGTCGAAAGACGTCCAGCCCTGCGGCTTGTTTACGGGTATTATACCGCAGATGTTATCGTTAATATTACTCATAATGTTATGACAGGTGCTTCTGCGCGGCGCTTATTATCATGCGCTTTACCTCGTCAAGAGGCGCGTTTATCTCGCACCCTGCCGCGCGAATGTGACCGCCGCCGCCGAACTCCTTGCATATTGCGGACGCGTCAGCTTTATCGGTCGTGCGCACCGAGAGCTTGTAGCGGTCATCATCTTTGTAGCGTATCGTCACGCCTACGTCCGTTCCCTCTACTGTCAGCGGTACCGCGGAAAGTCCCGAAATTTCTGCCTCGTCCGCTCCGCTGGTCTCCAAAAGCTCTTTGGTAACGCATATCAGCGTAACTCTGCCGCCGAGAGCCTGCTCCATATTTATCAGAGCCGCCTGCTCGACTTCTATCCGTCTGCGGCTTTTTATATCGAACATCAGACGGTTTATGCGTGTGTAGTCAACGCCTTTTTCCATAAGCGCCGCCGCCGCGATATGCGCGCGCGGAGTGGTGTTCTCATACTTGAAACAGCCTGTATCGGTTGCTATCGCGGTGTAAAGGCACACAGCGGTCTGCTTGTCGATGTCAATTCCCATAAAGTCAAACAGCTCGAAAAGCACTAGTCCCGTTGCCGAAGCGCTGCCGTCAACATAAGACTGCTTTGCATACATCTTGTTTGAAACATGGTGGTCTATGCAAAGATCTACCGTGCCAGGGCGGGTGTAGTATTCAAGATTTTTACCCATAAGAGAGGTGTCCGCGATATCTACCGCTATTACCCTGTGCGGCTCGTTCTCGTCCCAACCGTCCTCGGTGTAGCCCTCGTACAGAAAATCATATCTGTCGGGAAAGCCGTCGCTGCCCAGAACCTTGACCTTTTTGCCCATATTTTTAAGCACCCTGCACAGCGCAAATCCGCTTCCCAGAGTATCGCCGTCGGGACTTTTGTGGGTGAGCAGGATATAGTTGTTTATGCTCTCATCTTTCAGAAAGCCAGCTATTTCATCAAACGTCATCTTCTTCGCCCTCCTCGCCGCTGCTTTCGGGCATAACGCTTTTCAGCAGTTTGTTTATATGCGCGGAATGTTCAATAGAATCGTCCGCAGTAAACTCCAGCTCGGGGCATTTTCTGAGGCCCAGAACATTTGATATCTCGCGCTTCAGCAGACCTTTTGCGCTGCTGAAACCCTTTACCGCTTCTTTTGCTCTCTCGTAACCCTCGAACGACGATATATACACCTTGCAGTAAGAGCCGTCTCTTGAAACGTCGCACCGCACGACGGTGAGCATATCGGCGTTCTTAATGCGCGGGTCTTTCAGCTCACGCATTTTAGCCGAGATTATCCTGCGTATATCTTCCGACATACGGCCTGCTTTGATATTTGCCATCAGTCTTTATATTCCTCCATGATATATCCCTCGAAGATATCGCCCTCTTTGATGTCGGTGAATTTTTCGAGAGTTATGCCGCATTCATAGCCTGCCGCAACGTCCTTTACATCGTCCTTGAAACGTTTGAGCGAGCTCATCTTGTCGTCGGCGATGATTATTCCGTCGCGGACTACTCTGATAAGGTCGTTCCTGCCTATCTTTCCGCTTAATACATACGAGCCTGCAACGTTGCCCACGCCGGTGATCTTATATACCTGACGCACCTCTACTCTTGCGGTCTCTGTCTCCTTGAACTTAGGCGACAGCATACCCTTCATAGCGCTCTCTATCTCCTCGATAGCGTCGTAAATAACTCTGTAAAGTCTTATATCAACGCCGTCCTGCTCCGCGTTAGCCTTTGCTACGGGGTCAGGTCTTACGTTGAAGCCTACTATCAGGGCGTTTGAAGCAGAAGCGAGCATAACGTCGCTTTCCGAGATAGCGCCGACTCCGCCGTGTATAACTTTTACTCTTACCTCTTCGTTTGAAAGCTTTTCAAGCGACTGCTTTACAGCCTCAACAGAGCCCTGAACGTCTGCCTTGACGATGATAGGAAGCTCTTTTATTTCGCCCTCGGATATCTGAGAGAACAGGTTATCCAGAGTTACCTTCTGATACCGGCTGAACTCTTCTTCCTTAGCTTTATGCTTTCTCTGCTCAACGAGCTCTCTTGCCAGTCTTTCGTCCGCAACGGCGTTGAAGGTATCGCCTGCCGCAGGAGTTTCAGCAAGACCCGTTATCTCAACGGGGCAGGACGGGCCTGCTTTTGTTACCTGCTGACCCTTGTCGTTGGTCATCGTTCTTATTCTGCCCACAGCCGTGCCTGCTATTATGATATCGCCCAAATTCAGCGTACCGTTCTGCACGAGCACGGTAGCAACAGGGCCCTTGCCCTTGTCCAGACGCGCCTCAACTACGGTACCCTTTGCCAGCTTGTTGGGGTTGGCTTTGAGCTCCTTTACCTCCGCAACGAGGAGTATGTTTTCGAGAAGCTCGTCAATGCCCTCGCCCGTTTTTGCGGAAACGGGAACAGCTATAACGTCGCCGCCCCAGTCCTCAACAACGAGGTCGTACTTCGTAAGCTCCTGCTTTACCTTGTCGGGGTCAGCGCCTACTTTATCCATTTTGTTTATCGCGACTATCAACGAAACGCCTGCCGCTTTCGCATGGTTTATGGACTCTACCGTCTGCGGCATTATTCCGTCGTCTGCCGCTACAACGAGTATCGCGATATCGGTAATATTTGCACCTCTTGCACGCATTGAAGTAAACGCCTCGTGACCCGGGGTATCGAGGAAGGTGATGTCCTTGCCGTTTACCTTTACTTGATAAGCGCCGATATGCTGTGTTATACCGCCTGCTTCTCCGTCGGCGACGTTCGCATGGCGTATCCTGTCGAGAATAGAGGTCTTGCCGTGGTCAACGTGACCCATAACTACGACTACGGGACATCTCTCAACGAGGTCCTCTTGCTTATCCTCTTCGTCTACAATAAGGCGCTCTTCTATGGTAACGTGTACTTCCTTTTCATACTTAGCGCCCATTTCGTCGGCTACCATGGCGGCGGTATCGAAGTCTATCACCTCGTTTATCGAAGCCATAACGCCGAGTAGCATGAGCTTCTTTATTACCTCCGTAGCAGTTACCTTGAGCCTGGAAGCCAGCTCCGAAACTACTATCTCATCGGGTATCATTACCTTGAGCTGCTGTTTTCTTGCCTTTTCAAGCTCCAGTCTGCGCAGACGGTCTTTCTCGCTCTCGCTCTCTTTCTTTGAATGCTGCTGCTTTTTGTACTGCTGCGATTTTTGTGTTATCTTCTGCTTCTTGGTGAAATTATCCTTATTTCCGTGATTTCTGTTGTCGGCAAGGTTGTCGTATCTCTCGTTATACTTATCCAGCTCTATATACGAGCCTCTCGTATCGACGGTCTTGCGCTTGGAGCCTGACTGACCGCCCTCTGATATAGTATACCCCTTTGAGTCCTCTTCTCTCTTTCCGCCGAACAATATTTTCTGACCGCTCTCTTTTTTCTTTGCAGCTTCCTTTTTGGGCTTCTGCTTGGCGGGAGCGTTCTTTTCGGGCGCTTTTGCCTCGGCCTTTGCCGCAGCGTTTTCTTTTTGACCCGTCTGCTTATCCGACTTCTTTTCGCTTTTTTCCGCAGTATCTTCCGCGGTCTTTTCCTCGACCTCTTTTTTCTTCTTTGGCTGTGAGGTCGTTTTTGCCGCAAAATACTCGTCAAAGTCGGTCACCTGATTTTTCTGGGTATATACTTCCAGAACATAGTTGACCTCCTCGTCCGTAAGCGCCGACGACGGCTTTTTTGTTCCCTCGAAAGCGTTTGCCAGACATTGCGCTATATCGTTATTGCTGACGTTGATATCCTTGGCAAGATCACTGACTTTATATTTCTTTACTGACTTAACTGCCATTGACTGATATTCCTCCTTGTAATCATCATAATCCGGGGGCCTTTGCCCGAGTTATCGGCGCAGCTCGGCGGGGTCTGTCGGTATCTCTTCCGACAGGGAGCTGAGCTTTTTGTTGAAGCCGTCGTCGCACACGGCGAGTATACCTGTTCTTTTCCCGACGGCGTCGCCTATCTGCTGCATATCCATTCCCGCGGCGTAAAGCCTGACGCCGTTTTTGGCGCAGATATACTTTACTTCCTTGAGCGTTTTTTCCGAAATGTCGCTCGCCGCATACACTCCGCGCGCCTCACCCGTATTGCAGGCGCTCTTGACCATATCCATGCCCATTCTGAGCTTGCCCGCTCTGCGGCACATCGAAAGAGAGCCGCCTATATTTTTGCTGCCGTTATTGACCGTCATTTTTCAGTTCTGCCTCCATAGTATCGTAGACCGACTGTTCTATCATGCACGAAAAGCTTTTCTCGAGCCGCTTTGACTTTTGCGCCTTTGCAAGACATTCCGTGCTCCTGCATATATATGCGCCTCTGCCCGACTTCTTTCCCGTCAGGTCGATAGATATTTCTCCGTCGGGCGACTTTACCACTCTTACCAGCTCTTTTTTCGGCTTCATTTCGCCGCAGCCCAGACACATACGCATAGATATCTTTCTTGTTTTCATAGGTACTACCTCTTGCGCTTAGTCGTTATTCCCGGTCTTCAACAGGCGTCTCGGGAACGATATCTATCTTATAATTGGTAAGGTGATGAGCCAGCTTAGCGTTCTGACCCTTGTTGCCGATAGCCAGCGAGAGCTGATTGTTCGGCACTACCACGCGGCAGCTCTTTATCTCCTCGTCCAGGATATCAACTCTTATCACCTGCGCGGGAGAAAGGGCGTTCGCGATAAATTCCGCGTCGTTTTCGGAATACGGTATAACGTCTATCTTTTCGCCTTTAAGCTCTTTCACTATGGCGGATATTCTCGTATGCTTAGGGCCTATGCAAGCTCCTACGGCGTCAACGTTCTTGTCCTTGCTCGCTACTGCAAGCTTTGTGCGCGAACCTGCGTCTCTTGATATCGCCTTTATCTCTACCGTGCCGTCATATATTTCGGGGACTTCTCTCTCAAAGAGCTTCTTCACCATTTCGCGTCTTGTTCTGGATATCTTCAGCGCGGGACGCTTTTCGGTATCAACGATAGTTTCAACATATACCTGTATATTATCGCCCGCCTTGAGCACTTCTCCGGGTATCTGTTCGCTCCTGCGCAGATATGCCTCGCTTCCGTCGATAGTAACTACTGCGTTCAGCGTTGCAGGCTCTACCTTTGCTACCACCGCCGCGACACATTCCTCTCGTTTGGAATCGAACTGCGCCAGCAGACGTTCTCTCTCGTAGCTTCTGATATCCTGCTTTATTGACTGCTTTGCGCTCGAAGCGGTAACTCTGTCGAAGGTCGTGGTATCCAGTCTTATCTCTATCTCTCCTCCGACCTCTGCCTTTGAGGATATCTTTTTTGCTTCTTCCAGACTTATCTCGTTGCCCGCATTTTCGGGATCGGGTTCTCCCTCTACGACGGTCTTTACTATCTTAACGTCGAAGTTTTCCTTTTCAGCGTCTATATCCACCACGATATTTTCGCAGTCGGGATAATATTTTCTTGCGGCTTTAAGTATTCCCTGACGGATATTTTCCGCCAGAACGTCCAGCTCGATGTGGTTCTCCTCTGCGAGCAGCCGCATATTGGCAAAGAAGTCGTCGATACGTTTTGCTTTTTCGCTGAGGGCGGCTATCTTTGCGCCGTAGTGAGCGGTGTCCAGCTTAGTCTTAACAGTACCGCCGACCTTGGCTCTTTCGGAAATTTTCTTTGCCTCGTCAAGGCTTATCTCGGTACTTTTATCCTGCGGCTCGCCCTCTACTATCGTCCTGATGATCTTTATATCGAATTTCTCCTTATCCGGGTCGATATCTACGGCTATATTGCCGCAGTCGGGGTGATCCTTTGCGACCTCCTGCAATATTTCCTCGCGAACCTCCTCTGCAAGCTCTGCCGGCTCTATGCGGTTCTGTTTGGCAAGCAGCCTGAACCCCTTGAAAAACTCGCTTTTCTGTTGTGCTTTGGTTTCCTTTTTCATTTTTATGAATTCCTCCTTAAATTTGATCGTCAAATAAATTCTCGTCATCGTGCAGCTTGACATACGCACAGTCCGCCGCAGAGATATCAAGCGTTTGTCCGCCGTCAACGCTGACGGATATCATATTTTTCTCATATCCCGTCAGAACGCCGATTATATCCTTTTCTCCGCTCTCAAGGGGACGTATAAGGCGTATCCTTATCTCGTCGCCTATGCAGCATTGAAAATGCTCGGGTCTGCGAAGCTCTCTGGCAAGTCCGGGGCTGCCTACCTCCAGTACATATGACTGCGGTATAGGGTCGCTCTCGTCCAAAAGGTCGCTGAGCGGCCTTGAGACCGCCTCGCAGTCGTCTATGTCAACTCCGCCGTCCTTGTCCACCAGCACCCTGAGATACCATGTCGCGCCCTCCTTTTCAAAGCGCACGTCCCATAAAAACAATCCAAGCTCGTCGCACAGGGGCTGAGCCAAGGCGCGTACTTTTTCGGCGGTGCTGCCGCCGCCTTTTACGTTTTTACCGCTCAATAAAACGACCTCCTTATTGCCGCAGTTTTAACTGTACTTTTTTGCTGCTTTACAAAAGCAAAAGACCGGAAGTCAAGTTTCCAGTCTTTCATTGAAAGATATTGTCAATATTATAACACACTTTTCCCAAAAAATCAAGCGCTTTTTAAAAAAATATTTAAAAACTCCCTTTATACAAAAGTGTTGATAAGATAAATAAGGATTTGGCAAAGAAACACTCTGCACTACTTACCTATCTAGTTGGAGCGCGAAACCTATGTTTTTAATCTGTCTTTCCGTTCTTGCCAAATGCCGTGTGCTATCTTATAGATATTACTTTTGAAAAGTACCCCTGATGGCAGTCACACATACTGCTATCCTACCGCGTCAGCACACGGCACAAACCGAATTTGTCGATTCCGCATACAAAAAATCGCCGCAAACAAGTTTTTAAGGCGGCGCATTTTTTGAGCGAGGGAGACAAATTCTTGAACTCTTTTGGTACTTTTCTCTTTCAAGAGAGAAAAGTACAAGAAAGTTTGTTGCAAAGAACATTCCACACTTCTAGCCTATCGTTATTTTTCTTCTGATACCCACCTAACCGCCCGAGGAGAGATGTCTGGAAGAATATTCTGCCAGCCGTTTTAACATAGTTGCGATAAAATAGATGTATCGCATGGTAAACTATTAAAACTTCAAATATAGCATTGCGTTCCATAATGGAACGCGGAAAGATTGATATATCTTCTCAAAGGGGAGGCTCTCTCTTGCAGAGCCTCCCCTCTTAGAAAACAGTTCACCGAACTGTTTTCTAATTCACCCTTTGCAGAGCGCACGCTGTGTCTTTGTGGGGCGCCGCCCGGCGGCTGTTCGCAGACGCTACACCCCGCAAGCCTTGGCAGTTGCGAAGCAACTGTAAAAAAGAGCTTGACCGAAAACTTTTATTTTCTTGACAGGTATTAAAACCTACCGTGTACGCACATGATTATTGACCTGGAAGTTATGCTCGTTCTGGGTAAGGTATGTAATGCCCTCTATCAGACCGAGTATCGCAGGTATGAAAGCCAGCACCGCTGTACAGGTAAGCACAATATAGATTATGCCCATGGTGGTCTTGCCGAGATAGAATTTATGCACGCCCAGAGAGCCCAGCAGTATTGCAAGTATGCCTGCAACGGTCTTGTTTTTCAGCGGCCACGAGGGGTCAACGCCTGCGTCCAATGTAGGCTGATAAGGAATTTGCACCTGCGGCTGATACATATTGCTTTGCGGAATATAGCTTTGCGGCGGCGTATAGGTAGGCTGAGGCGGCGGTGCGACTTCAACGGGAGTGCCGCAGTATGGGCACACATTTGCGTTCATTTCAAGCGGCGCGCCGCACTGAGAACAGGTATTTCCTGCCATTTATATCGTTCCTTTCGTTGTTTCAGTTGTTTTTGTTTTTTGCGCCGTTTAATGCTATCGGCAATATTATGACGCAGTATACAAACAGTATTATCAGGCTTATCAGCGTATACATAATGGGGCTTGCGCTTTTATAAGCGACAAACATATACACAAACTGCGCTATGGTATACACCGCCGTCATACCGGCAACGGGCGCATATCCGCCAACGCCGAGCTTTTTGGAAAGCACGCTTCCCGCGCCGTAGACTATTGCGAGCGCGAGCATATTTATCACCGAGAATATAATTGCCGGCACGCCTGCGTCATAGTCGGTGACTTTCATAACGCCGAGCATTGCGACGAGTATTATGGCGATAAGGAAGAACGCCAGAAAGAGCGATATTATCATAGCGGCAGAGGAGCCGCCGTTGTTGTTATTTCTTTTCATATCATTCACCGACCTTTGCACCGCATTCGTTGCAGAATTTAACGCCCTGCGGCAGTTGAGCACCGCACTTTTTGCAGACGTTCTGTTCCATTTTTGCGCCGCACTCGTTACAGAATTTTGAGCCGACGGGGTTTGCCTTGCCGCATTGCGGGCAGGCTACAGTATCCTCGGTCGCTTTTGTCATCAGCGCACCGCACACGTTGCAGAATTTAGAACCCGAGGGGTTTGCCGCGTGACAGCTTGGGCAGAAAGCCGAGTCCTTTTCGGGAACGGAAGCCTGCGTGAGGTTTTGCATACCGCCTGCTATGGCAGCGCCTGCGCCCAGTCCGACGCCCCCTGCCACTATTGCACCTGCAAGGCCGCCGCCCTCGTTGTTTGCGGCGCTTTCGTAAACGTCGAACGAACGCTTAACAGCATAGCGCGAGTCGCCCATAATTTCAAACTCTGCCTTATCTTCGAGTATCTCGTTTATCTTGTCGAAGTCCTGATCGGGGAAGTTTATCGACTTTATAAAGAAGTTTATTACCTTGAAGCCGAAGGCCTCAAACTCGGGCGCGAGGATATTTTCGAGCTGTTTTGATATATCGTCGAGCTGTGCGGATATTTCAAGCGCGGAGATCTTATCGTTGATGATTATATCGGCTATCTCGCTCTTTACCTTGCTGACGAGTATGCCTTTATAGTAGTCCATTACCTTGTCATATTTTACGACGTCGGCAGGGTTCATAGTACCAATGATGTTGGAGATAAAGTTCTTGACGTTCATTATCTTCAAGCCCATCTGACCGAAAGCTCTTATCCTCAGCCTTGTATGATACTTGGGGTCTATGAGCTGTATCGGGTCTGATGTGCCCCACAGCAGATCAAGCTTTGTTACGGTGTTGACATAGTATATCTCAGCCGTGAACGGTGTTTTTCCGCCGAACGGTATATTTACTATCGAATTGAGTATAGGCAGATTGCCCGTTGTAAGGGTATATGTACCGGGCGCGAAGCTGTCGCATATCCTGCCGCCCTTTACGAATACTGCCGCCTGTCCCTCGCCGACGATAAGCTGAGTACCCGTTACGAGCTTATCGGTAGGGTGCTTGTAGATTATCCAATCGCGCGACGCGAGCCCGTCAAATTTTACTCTGTCTATAACTGCCATAAAAACGCCTCCTTAATGCCGCGCAAAACCGCGGCTATACACATATATTATAACATACTTTGCTTCGGATTGCAACATATATTTAGACAAAAAGTAAATAATATTTTCGTTAAAAATGCCATATTATCTCGCAAAACGAAAAAAATACATAAAAACTGTAGAAAATTATCCGACAATATGATAAAATGAAATCAAGGAAAAGCGTTATCGGCATTTGCCGAATAATGTTATACCGTGCAGGGCAGAATAATCCTGTTATAATATTCCGTAATACGGAGCGGATAATTTATATCACAGAGACAAAGGAGGGTGGTCTGTAATGATATCTTTAAAGGGAACAGGTGTATCTTCCGGCATTGCTTACGGTGAGATACGTTTTATAAGCCGAAAGAAAAATACGGTAAACAAAAGGAGCGTTTCGGACACCCGAATGGAGATAAACCGCTGGAGAAAGGCTGTAAAAAGCGCTTCAAAGCAGCTTCTTGAGATGTCAAGACGGCAGGAGGGAAGCGAGGCTGCGGAGCTTTTTGAAACGCACAGGGTAATGCTCAGCGACCCCGATTACGTCGAGGCGGTAGAGAGAGAGATAAAAAATGAGTCCGTGAACGCGGAGGCGGCTGTTGAAGCCGTCGGAAAGAGATTTTCGCAGATGTTTTCCGCTATGGACAACGATTATATGCGCGAGCGCAGCGCGGACGTTGACGACGTCAGCGCGAGAGTGATAAATATACTGTCGGGAAACGCCGAAGACCAAAGCGCGGTAGTGCCTGCTTCGCCTGTTATAATCGCTGCGGACGACCTCAGCCCCAGCGAAACGGTAACTCTGGACAGGTCTACGATACTAGGCTTCATTCTGATAAACGGCAACAAGAACAGTCATACCGCCATACTTGCCAGAACGCTCGGCATACCCGCTATAATCGGCGTAGGGGAAGCGCTTGACAAAACGCTTAACGGGCGTTATGCCGCAATGGACGGCAGCGACGGCATAGCTGTCATTGACCCGGACGAGCGAATGATGCGCAAGCTTGAGGAGAAGCGTCAAAAGGAGAATGCCGCAAAAAGGCGTCTGGAGGCGCTGAAGGGCAAGCCCGACGTTACTGCGGACGGCAAGTCCATAAAGGTGTATGCGAACATAACTTCGCCGAAGGATATCGACGCGGTAATAGAAAATGACGCCGCAGGTATAGGTCTTTTCAGAAGCGAATTTCTGTACCTCGGCGGCAGCGGTCTGCCCGATGAGGAGCAGCAGTACGAAGCGTATTCCGAGGTACTGAAAAGAATGGACGGCAAGGAGGTCGTTATCCGCACTATGGATATAGGCGCGGACAAGGAGCTGGAGTATCTCGACCTTGAAAAGGAGCTGAACCCCGAGCTGGGTATGAGGGGGATACGTCTTTGCCTTTCAAAGCCCGACCTGTTCAAGGAACAGCTTCGCGCGCTTTACAGAGCGTCGGTCAACGGGCGGCTCGCGATAATGTTCCCGATGATATCCAGCATATGGGAGATAAGAGAAGCTAAAAGGATATGCGGCGAGGTAAGAGAAGAGCTGAGGGCAAAGGGCATAATGTTTGACGAGAACGTACCGATAGGCATAATGGTCGAGACCCCCGCCGCCGCTATGATAGCGGGTGACCTTGCAAAGGAAGCGGATTTCTTTTCCGTCGGCACGAACGACCTTACACAGTATACGCTGGCGGTAGACAGGCAGGGCGGCAGAGCGGTAGAGCGTTTTTATGATGCCGCGCACCCTGCGGTCATGAAGCTTATAGAAGCTACCATAAAGGCAGCTCATGTATACGGCAAATGGGTAGGCATATGCGGCGAGACCGCCGCCGATACCTCTCTTACGGAGCAGTTTATAAAAATGGGCGCGGACGAGTTTTCCGTTTCGCCGAAATCCGTGCTGCCGCTCAGAGCCGCCGTAAGGAGCAGCAAGAGAAACTGAATATATATAAAAAAGGCCCTGCTTTGCGAAAAAGCAGGGCCTTTTGCTGTGTGATATTTTATTATTTCTTTACTCCTTTACTCCTCACCGAGCTTCAGAGCCTTGCTGATGTTTATCTTCGATATCAGCCTGCCCAGAACGGCAAGACCTATCAGCAGCATGAGAGCTATTATAACATAAAGCTTCAAATAGTCGCTCCTGAGAGGTATAACAGTCAGCTGAGGTACCATATCGCTTGCGCTGTAAAGGCTCTCAAACAGCGGTATGTAGAGCTTTCCTGCAAAGTGTCCGACTACGAACGCCGTTACTATCGCAAAAGCGGACACCAGCAGCTGTTCGTATATCATCATCGCTATTATCTCGCTGAAGCGCATACCCATAGCTCTCAGGATACCGAACTGCAAGGTGCGTCCTTTTATAGAGAGTATCCAGTATATCAAAAAGCCTATCATACACATTATCATAATTGTGATGAAGCCCAGCGTCAGCGCGCCGTTGAGCCCCTGCAAGAGCGGGTCGTTCTTTTCGGATATTGTTTCCTGCGCCGCGCTCACTACCGCCGTCGTTTTGATACCGCTCTGCTCTATGGAAGAGTAGAACTGCGCCGTCGTCGTGCTGTCATCAAGGTCTGTCCATACATCATAAGGCTCTAACATGGTATTGGCGAGAACATAGTTGTAATTCATCACCGCGAAGTCTCTTGTTTCATACGGATTGATTGACGGCCAGTAATCGACAAACGCTATCACGACGGCTTCAAACGCGGGGTCGTTGTTCCATGAAAGATTTATGACGTCTCCGAGCTGTACGGTGTAGTCGTCGCGGAAGCTCGATGAAAGTATCACTCCCGAACGGCAGTTGTTCAGACCGTTCAGATAATTGTTTATATGTACGGGCAGCAGCCTGTCAATAGGGTCGACCACCTTTGCGAACTCTCCCGGAACTACGGTCATCAGCGTGCAGTCGCTGACCGTGTTCATAGTGCGGTCTTTATTTATGCCGCCGCGCCCGGGCTGTATAGTGTTGCTTGAGCCTGCGCTTCTTTCTATCGTGCTGCCCGATATCGTTACGTCGGAGTTTTTGTAAACTCTTGCCGTGTTTACAACTCCGTCAAGCTCGCTGAACCGCTCGATAAGAGGTTCGGAGTAGGTATCGATAAACATCTCCTGACCCTCTTCGTTTACTACTTTGGCAGGCTGCGGTTCCCATTTTTCTGATATCACCGCGTCACAGCCGACCGCATACTGCACCTTTTCCTCCGCATTGCGGTTCAGGGCTCTTGCGGTGTTGGCGAAGAATATGCCCAAGGATACCGTCAGTATCAGGAACACCATAAGAAAGCGTTCTCTGCCCGTTGACGACCTGCCGATGTTGTTCAGCGAAACATATGCCGCAGGCGACCATTTTTTCTTGCCTATGGAATATACTATCCTTACCAGCAGAGGGTGCAGCCTTACTATAAACAGGGCGCAGCCCAGTATGAAAGCTGTCGAGGCGGTGAACAGCATAGGGTTGACGGTCGTTGCGCTCTGCGATACGCCGCTGTCCAACAGCTTTTCCTGACTGTAATTATAGTAATACAGCCAGCCTAAAGAGCCTGCGATGAGGATAACGTCTATAAACAGCTTTTCCCAAAGCGGACGTTTTTTCTTGCGCGCTTTTTTCTGCTTGTGTTCCACTATCGAAGTGCGCGCGGCGGGGATAATGGGCGTCATAGTCGTTATAAAGAACACCGCCGCCGCCAGAAGCGAGTACAGAAAAGCGTCAACGGACAGCCGTATGGGCAGAGCCTTTCTGTTTACAAATTCCAGAAAGCCGTTCGACGCGCCCAGCATAGAGCAAAAGCCCAGTCCTATGAGCGGCCCTGTTACAGCCGTGAACGCGCCCAGTATCAGGGATTCCAAAGCGTAGATACGGAATATCTGCCAAGGCGACGCTCCTCTGCTCCTGAAAACGGCTATCTCATTTTTCTCCTGCTCAACGTTAAGCTGTGATACCATATACAGATAGAAAACTATCATAAGCATAACGGGTATCTGTATCAGCCAGAGTATGAGCCTGAGCTGATGAGCTCTTTCCTCGTATGACTTTAGTATCTCCATTGCGGGGAAATCAAATGATATGTTCTTATACGGATATGATTTTTTCTGAGAGAGTATCATGCTGTTGAGCTGTCCCAGATCGCTCATATCTATATTATGGTAGTCTATGGAATATCTCATGGCGAACTTTGTTATCGAGCAGTGATCGCCTGCCACAGCGCCGTTAAGGAAGGTATCCTGATCCATGAACACGGTGTTGAGATATGCAGCGTCAAGACCCTCCGACCAGTAAGAGTCGTTAGCGTCCTTCATCGTAAACATACCTACTATCTCTATCTTCATCGTGTTGGAAGCGGTCGGGTCAAACGAGCTTGCGACATCGTAGACCGTATTTGTGGTAAGCCCCGATATCTTCATAGCCTGCTCCGTGGCAATGACCTCGTAGACTCCGTCGTCGCGCTGTCCCGGTTGATACATACGTCCCTCAGCTATGGCAACGTGGTCTTCTATGTTGGACATAGAGCCTATCTTGACCGATGAGCGTGACGAACCCGCCGCATTGCTGAGCGATGTTATATAGTCGTACTCATCAGCCAGAAACACCTTTTCATTGAGCGTTCCAAAGCCAAGCTCTTTATAATTGTTCTCTGTAAGCTCGCGGAATTCTTCGGCTTTTTCAGCCGCTTTGCTGCTTGTATAGCTCATTGGTATCGAAGCTTCAACAGCATATATCCCCGGGAAAACGTTGCTTGTAAGCTGAAGCTCTTCCATGTCCTTGACAAGCATTCTTTTCAGGGAAGCCTCCATGTATATCGGTATCGTGCTGAGCATGGCGGAAGCCATGATAAATCCTATCAGCAGGCAGAAGACCATCCATTTGGTATTGCGCATTTTGCGAAAAAGTAATGTCAGCATGATAAAGCCCGCAGGCGCTCCTTTCTGAATAGTATGGCGCTTACCGTCAGCGCACTATGACCAGATCTCCCTCTTCGATACCTGAAACTATCTCCGAAAGAGAGTCTGTCTGCAAGCCTACCTCTATCTCCTGAGCTTCTTTTTTTCCGTCCTTGTAGAGATAAACTATGTTCTTGTTGTCTATTTTCTTGATAAGGCTGTTTGAAATGACGATAGCGTCCTTGCGCTCGTCGATGACAAGCACCGTGTCCGCCACATTTCCGACGCAGCCCTCGGGAGGCGTTTCCGTGAACCTGATATAAACGTGCTCCCTGTCGAACTCTATCTCCTGCGGTATCTCCTCTTCTGCGTTGGGGTCGTAGGTCTCATAGATGACCTCTTCTTCCTCAAAGTCCTTTGATACGACCTCTTCGGGTATCATGAACACCTCTGCCGCGTACAGGGTATCGTTTATCTTGATACTGAGCTGAGTACCCATTTTATATAAGCTGAAATTCTCTGCGGAGGGGGCAATGGAGATATACAGGCTCGATGTATCTATGACCGTCGCCACGACGTCGCCCTTGTTTATGTAATTGCCTGCCGAAACGTCTTTTCCCAGACCCGATATGGTGCCGTCGATAGCGGCATACAGCTTTGAGTCGTCACGCTGCGCATACAGCTCGTCCACCTGCATTTGCAAAAGGTCTACCTCGACCTGCGCTCTGTCTATCTGCGCCTGCGACGCGCCGTTTTCCTGAAGTATCTGCTTGTCCAGCTGCGCGGCACGCAGGTTAAGCTCGGCTTCCGTTATGGTATAGTTCAGCTCGCCTGTGTCCAGCTCGCAGATGAGGTCGCCTTTCTTTACAGTATCTCCGGCGTGTACATATATTTTTGAGATAACCCCGCTCTGCTTTTTGAAAGATAGATCGTACTGTGTTTCGGAGCGCACAACTCCCGTGTTGACGTCCTGCTTTACGAGATCGCGCCTCTCGGCGGTTATTGTGGAATAGTTGACAGCCGTTTCCTCGACCGACGGAGCTGCAAGAACGGTTTCCTCGTCCGGCAGGAACACACAGCCGCCCAGAGAGCAGCACAAAGCTGCGGCGCACACAGCCGCTGCCGCTTTCAGAGTTACACGTTTTACCTTGTTCATAATTATCCTCCTTATACGCTTTATACGCTTATCTCTTATACTTTCATACCTTTGATATTTTAGCTTCGCGGCACAGCAAGCTTATCCCGCCTGAGCCGACTGTTCGCCGCTCATTTTGCCGTGAAGCCTTTCGGCTTGCTCCATGGGAAAATTCTTTGCGATATATTTTTTTGCCGCCAGCGACGAGCATTGCACGCTTATATTACATCTGTTATTCAAAAACTGCGGAACAGACTGATACAGCGTGAGCTTGCTTATCTTTGAAACGGGTATTATCACCGTATGGAAGCTGTAAAGACGGCAATGGTCCAGACGAAGATAGCCGTTTTCCTCTCCCGCTCCTATGGTGAAGCCGCTCACCAGCTTGACTATCGTCAGCCATACGGAGGGCAGCTCGAATATTATCATCGCAAATCTTATTATCCTCGACCATGACGGGAACAGCTTCAGCGCGACTGCTCCGCCTATGGGTATGGCTATACACATCAGCAGCGGCGGGAAAATGTGATAAAAAATATTTTTAACGCCGGGGCGCTCGGTTATCTGCGGGATAGGCATTTCGGGCATAAGCAGCTTGAGCGAGCAGGCTACCTCGCGGTTGGTGGTGATCGGAACGAGAATATTCATCTCGCGGTTGCTTTTGCCGTAGCCGTTGCACACTATCCTTACCGAGCATATCTTACATATCCTCATGAGCAGGCTTTGCTGCATATCTGCGCACACAATAGTATCCCTGTTGAGAATATGGTATCGCTTTGTTATAAATCCGCTTTTTATGATTATCCTGTTTTGTCTGCGCACCGCCCCAAAAGACCAATGGCGCATGAGTATCGCAATAAACGACACAGCCCAGCTAGCGAGCGCGGCAAGAGATACTGCCACAGCTATCGGCGGTATGTTTGACAAAAGCGCCTCGACCCTCTCGGTGAAATTGAATATCTCCGAACGTATCCTGTCCTGTATCTGCACGTCAACGATACGGCTTCCCTGTATAAGGAATGTGCTCCATACCAGTATGCCTGACAGCGAGGAGGAGAACAGCAGCGAGAATATCAGCATTTGCGAGTGCTTTGGGCGGTAGGTAAAGCTTCCGCTGTCAGCGCTCTGCGGGTCGATAATGCCGAAAAGCCGCGTGTAGTCGCTCATTTTTACGGTAAGGGTTATGTCAACGCCGTTGCGCAGTCCCGAATTGGTGTTGAAATACAGCTTGTGCGCTCTGAACAGCCTGTACATCGGGCCTTGACTGGCTGATACCGACGTTATCTTGTCATAGTATATCTTGCTTTCCAAAAGCCCGAAGTAACCGCTTTTGGCTATCAGACAGTCGTCCTCTATCGTATAGGATATAGTCGCCCAGCGAATGAAAGCATAGCCGAATATGACGATCAGCGTCAGTATGCTGAGCCACGAGCCTTTGAGCCACGAAGCGATATCGTACCGCGACGCTATAAGGTTGCGCGTAAGGGGTATTATTATCAGCCAGAAGCTCCTTGTTGTATAGCCGAGTATGCGTATCGGGTGTTGGCGGTGCTTGAAAAAATCATGCAGGAACGTTTTAGCTCCTTGGCGCTTTCTCTCATTATCCATTAGTATAGAACCTTTCGTTATCAGCTGTCCTGTTCTCTGTTGCTGCGTATCGTCCTGTTCAGGGAGGCGGATATCTCCAGCGCGTCGTTCATCGACAAAAACAGCAGTATCATTCGTCCGCCCAGAGCGTTTACGATTATGAAATTCAGCCCCGTCAGCTTTGAGAGAGGAGTAGTCACCGTGGTGATATACTGTATGCAGGAGGTCTTCATGAACTGCCGCGATATGAAAAACATTCCCGAAACCTTTTGTATCTCCTCATCGGATATGCTGTAAGTGGATTTTGCGAATATTATCGGCAGAAGTATCATGCCTATCGCGAAAGCCGCCGCGCAGAATATTCCGATAACGGTGTACATAATTATAGGATAAGCCGAAAGATATCGCTTTGAAAGAAGTATGACGGCTATCGAAGCGAGGATCAGGGCTATCCTTATAACTCCCAATCCCGCCGAGGACGGTCTGTATTTCTTTATGCTTGCCATTAAATAAAGCTCCTTCTGAATATAGAGATCGTTAAGTATTTTGTAAATATATAATATAACGCCGTGGGCGAAAAAATTCCTGATAAAAAGTATCGGCGTAATAAAAGGTGATATCATGAAGATCATTGACAGTATAAGCAGCGCGGTGTTTGGCGCGCCGACGCTTTTGCTCCTCGTGTTCTCGGGGATATTTTTCTGCGTGAAAACACGGTTTTTTGTGTTTCGCCATGCAGGTATGATAATAAGAAAAACGTTTTGCTCGCTGTTTCGCTCCGACAGCAGACGAAGCTGCGGCGAAAGGATATCCAAGCTGCAAAGTATGCTCACCGCTCTTGCGGCGACTATCGGAACGGGCAGCATGACAGGCGTAGCCTCCGCCATAGCTATTGGCGGCAGGGGCGCGGTATTCTGGATGTGGATAAGCGCGCTCGTCGGAATGTCCACCGCATATGCGGAGGGCGTGCTGTCCGTAAAATACAGAGAAAAAAGCGGCGGCTCTGCAATGTGCTACATAAAGCAGGGTCTTAAAAGCAGGGGAGCGGCATTTGTTTATGCCGCGCTGTCGGTCGGAGCCGCATTTGGTATGGGGGATATAGTCCAGACCAGCAGCATTTCCGCAGCCGCCCGCCAGACATTCGGTATACCTCCTGCGTATATCGCAGCCGCTCTGGCATTGGTCATAGCAGCCGTTTCCATGGGAGGACTTAAACGTACCGCATACGCCGCACAGGCGATAGTTCCTTTTATGGGGATAGTCTATATAGCAGGCTGTTTTGCGGTGCTTATACTATTCAGAGAGAACATCATACCGACGCTCGGAGATATTTTCCGAAGCGCATTCGGTATTCGTCAGGCAGCAGGCGGAGCGGTCGGCAGCGCGATATCGGCAGGCTTTCGCAGAGGAGTTTTCTCAAACGAAGCAGGTCTGGGCACGACTGCCGCCGTACACGCCTGTTCGCAAACCGACGAACCTGCCGAGCAGGGTATGTGGAACATCTTCGAGGTGTTCATAGATACCGTTCTCATATGCACCCTTACCGCGCTTGCCATAACGGTCAGCGGCGCGGACAAAGTATTTACGGGCGAACAGCAGATGATATCCGAAGCTTTCTCGTCCGCGCTGGGCGGCGCAGGGAAATACTTCTGTTCCGCGTCCGTGATACTTTTCGCATTCTCAACCGTCATAGGCTGGAGCGTGATAGGCGAAAGAGCGTTCTCATACATTTTTCCGAGACTGCCAAGATGTGTTTACTGCGCGCTGTTCACCGTGTTCGGGGCTGTCGGC
Source organism: uncultured Clostridia bacterium (assembly GCA_947631995.1). Taxonomy (GTDB): domain Bacteria; phylum Bacillota; class Clostridia; order Oscillospirales; family Ruminococcaceae; genus UBA7477. The sequence continues at coordinate 27,483 of CANRNT010000007.1, forward strand.
TGTCTTATAACATCTGAAACAGCCTTTGCGGTATCGGACATTTTCAACGGTCTTATGGCGTATCCGAACCTTGCCGCGCTGTTCATGCTTTCGGGCGAGGTCAGGCGCGAGACCGAAGGATATATTATATCGAAGCGTGTGCGTGGCGGGTCACATGGCAGCCGACGTTCACGGAAACGGGCAGTCCCGCAATGTGAGTAGCGGCCTGCTCTATGTTGACAGCGAGCGCTGTCACGGTACCGCCGAAGCCCTGCGGCCCTATGCCCAGCTTGTTTATCTTTTCGAGCATTTTATCCTCGAGCGCCGCGTAACGCTCTGTCGGGTTTCTTAGTGAAACATCGCGGCAGAGAGCTTTTTTAGCCAAGTACGCGCACATCTCAAAGTCGCCGCCTATGCCTACTCCCACCACTATCGGAGGACAGGGATTAGAGCCTGCCTTTGATACAGCCGATACGACATAGTCAACGATATCCTCTTCGGTGGCTGCGGGAGTGAACATTTTGAGCTGTGACATATTCTCGCTCCCGAAACCTTTTGGAGCAACGGTGATGTCCACCCTGTCGCCCCGAACTATCCTTGTGTGTATGACGGCGGGTGTGTTGTCGCCCGTGTTCACCCTTTCAAGCGGGTCGGAGACCACCGAGCAGCGCAGCTTTCCCTCCGTGTAGCCGAGCGATACGCCCTTGTTGACGGCTTCATAAAGGTCGCCGCCGATAAAATGTACGTCCTGACCTATATCAATAAACACAACAGCCATTCCGCAGTCCTGACAGACAGGGAGCTTTTCCTCTTTTGCGGCGGCAATGTTGTCCTGCATATCCTTGAAGACCCCTCTGCCTACGGGAGAGAGCTCCTTTTTTGCGGCGCAGTCTATGCACTCCTCCAGCGACGCAGGCAGATACAGGTTTGCCTTTATGCACAGCTCTTTCACGGTACTTGCAACGTCGTTTACATTTATTTCTCTTATCTCATTTATACTCATTTTATCACCTTATATCATATCCGATGTGTACAGCTCTGTCAGTTTTTGCCCGTTGAGCCGAAGCCGCCCGAGCCTCTCTCCGTGTCGGAAAGCTCGCTGCACAGCTCCGTTTCGGGCGTAAGGATAGGAGTTACCACCATTTGCGCTATCCTCTCGCCGACGGTCACCGTATAACATTCGTCCGAAAGATTTATCAGCGGCACTATTATCTCTCCGCGATAGTCTGTATCAACAACGCCGACGCAGTTTGCGAGCGTAAGTCCGTGCTTCGCGGCGAGCGACGACCTTGCATATATCAGCAGTACGCATTGAGGCGCGCCCTCTATCTCGCAAGAAAGCCCCGTGTGTATCGCGGCTCTCTCGTGCGGCCTGACCGTTATCTCCTCGCATGAGGAAAGGTCGTAGCCTGCGCTTTGCTCCGTAGCTCTCTGCGGCAGTTTTGCGTTTTCATTGAGAAATTTAAATCTCAGCTTCATGTGTATCTCTCCTATAATATGCCCCTGTAATACAGACCCCTTGTAAAGTCCTGCGGTCTGTTGTCCTTATCACCCGAAAGATATGCGGCGATAACGCGTTTTATCTCGTCGGGCTTTTCGCTGTAAAACGAAAGCGTTATGCTGTCCGCGAACGAAAGCTCATCGGCCTTGTCCGCAAGCCACAGTACATCGCAGTTGAGTATCTCGATATAGCCGTGTTCCTTGGAGCATTTTACCGAAAACCTCCTGCCCGTTCTGTCGGTGATGTATCTGCTGCATTTTCCGCAGCCTGCCGCCTGTTTTATGGGACAGTTTATGCTGAGCATAGCCGGCAGTCTGCCGTACCCGATAATATTAAGCGGCAGCGGCGTATCCAGCATACGCGCCTGCTTCAGCGTCAGCTCTATCGAAGCGGTGATATCCGCCGCACCCAAGTCCTTCAGCATTTTTGCCGCCAATGAGTTTGCGGCGTTCAGCCCGAAGCCTCCGTGCAGCTTCATTCCGCTTTTACCAAACAGCTCAAAATGCGATATGTTTGTCGCCGTCAAATGCTTCAACCCGTGGCCTTGCAGCTTTTCGATACGCTTCTTTGTCTGCTCCTCGTGCAGGTCAAAGCGCGGCAGCAGGGCGCACATCTTTTCGTCTATGCTTTCGAGCCTTTCGAGCTGACCTATCGGCAGGCAGACAAGCTCCGACTTGTCGTATATATCTTCATCGAGCTGCGACATATCGTAAAGCTCCGTCCTCAGCGAGGGTACTCTATTGCTCCGCCTTGAAAAGACGGGGCTTATATATTCTTTGCAGGGATACCGCGCGGTGCTGTTTTGAAAGCGCTGATTGTCCAGACTGCTTACCGCCGTTCGCCTCAGAGAATTTATCTCCGCCGCGGATACGAATGCGCCGTCGTCAATATCAACGGTAACATCGCCTGCCGTATACGCCGTCTGGCCTAGCTTTCTGAGCTGTTTTGCTATATCGTCCGCCGCTGTGGGCTTGTTCACGGCAGGGGAAACTATACTGCCCTTTACGCTCGCCGAAAGACCGCCGCTTTCACATTCCAGCATTATCTCGCTGTTCAGCCGTGCCGTCAGGTGCATATCCAGAGAGAACCGTTTGAACGGTCTGCGGTAAAGCTCGTGTATCGCAGGGAGTATCTCTTTGCTCTGCTGTGCGTCCTCAGCCGTTCGCATACCGAACATATCCCTGCCCGTTTTTGAAAACAGATACCCGTTCGTAAAGCCGCCTCTTGAAAACACGTTTTTTAGCAGGGCTTCGTCATATTCCTTTCCGCACAGAGCCTGTCTGCACGAATGAACAGCTGCCGCAGCGTATTCGGGACGTTTCATTCTGCCCTCTGTTTTAAGAGAGGATACCCCCGCCCTTTCAAGCAGCTTTATTTCTTTTATATACGACATATCCTTCAGCGAAAGGTCGTGCCGTTCTTCCTTGCCGCATACTGCCGAGAACGGCAGCCTGCAGGCCTGCGCGCACATACCTCTGTTGGCGCTCCGCGAGCCTATCATAGCCGACATATAGCATTGTCCCGAAACGCTGAAGCACAGCGCGCCGTGAACGAACACCTCTATCGGTATGCCCGTCCTGCACAGCCTCTCTATCGCTTCAAGCGGCAGTTCTCTTGCCGCAACAACCCTGCGCAAGCCCATTTTTCTGCATATCTCCGCGCCGCTGACGGTGTGTATCGTCATCTGCGTGGAAGCGTGCAGCGGCATATCCGGACAAATGCTTTTCGCCAGCGCGATCACGCCCAAGTCCTGAACTATTATGCCGTCGATACCCATATCGCACGCCTGCTTCAGCTCGTTTGCGGCCTGCTCTGTCTGACTGTCAAATATCAGCGTGTTTATCGCCTGATATATTTTTACGCCGTTTGTGTGGCACAGCCGCACGGCGTCGCGCAGCTCGTCACGGGTGAAATTTTTGCAGCCCTGCCGCGCCGAAAAAACCTTCGTTCCCAGATATACCGCGTCGCAGCCGCTGTTTACGGCAGCCTCTACGGCGTCTGGAGAGCCGCACGGAGCAAGTATCTCGGGACGGTTATTTTCCATTGTGTCCGTTGAAATTACCGCCGTTTCCCGAAAGAGCCTTTCTTACGGCAAGCTCCTTTTCGAGCTTTTTGATTTGTTCACGCAGAGCGGCGGTCTCTTTTTTTGCTTCATCTGCCGCCGCGGAAGCCTGTGAAGCCTCGTCGGCGTATTTTTTTATCTGAGAGCGGATATTTTCAAGATTGGAGCTTGCCTTGTAAGCTTCGTCAACGCAGTCCAGAGCGACCAGCACGGCGGCGTCCAGCTTTGACATCGACGACGCTCCCTTTGTTGTTTTTTCAAGCTTCTGATTGAGCATAGCCGCCAGCTTGCGCGCGTAGCTCTCATTTTCCTCGGTCGTGATAAGGTAATCCTTGCCGAAGATACGCAGCTTTACAACGTTGTTCATACTTTTACACGTCCTCTCAACAATATATTAATCCATATTACAGTATAACACAAACCGAGCAAAGTGGCAAGACCTATTTCAAAAAACATTCACGGTGTCTTAGTGCCAAAAATATCAGGAAAAGTTTGTTTAAAATCACTTTGAAAAGCTGTTGAAAAAAGTGCGGGGATATGTTATAATGATAATAACTATAACCGAATGGCGAAAGTTGGTGAACGTATGACTAGCGTATATGTAAACAGCATACTTGAAAAGGTGTCCAGCGGAGTTGCCCTCTATGAGTATACGGGCGATAAGCTGACAATGACATACTGCAATAAAACGGTGTGCGCCATGCTCGGATATACCGTTGAAAAGTTCATGCAGAAAAGTGCGGAGGACGTGTTTTTCTGCGTATATGACGAGGATATACCGAAGATCAGCGAGTGCCTGAAGATGTGCATAATAAGCAGTATGAACAACGAAAAGGAGATCCGCTTCGTGCGCAGAGACAGATCGGTGCTGTGGATGAAATGCAGTTCAAATCTTCTTGACCGCGAGGGCGATATAAAGAGGATAGTAGTTACTTTTACCGATATAACCGAGGAGATAACCAGTAAGGAGGAGCTTTCCTTCCGCGCCGACCACGACGAGCTGACCTCCATATTCAACGCCAATGCGTTTTATCTGCGAACAAGAGAGCTGCTCAGCGAAAATCCCGACGAGGATTTTATACTGGTGCGTATAAATATCGTAAAGTTCAAGGTGATAAACGATCTGTTCGGCACAAAGGCGGCGGACAATATCCTTATAAGCATAGCGCGGCATATCGAAAGCGCTCTTAAAGACCGCACCGCCTCTTACGGACGCGTTACGTCTGACCATTTTGCGTTCTGTATGCCGGCGGACGATTTTAATGAGGGAAAGTTCGTCGAGCAGATGAAAGAGTTTTCGGATATGTTCCCCGACTACTATAATCTCAGCTTTAAAGCGGGTATTTACAGGATAACCGATAAGGCGGTGTCGGTATCTGTCATGTGCGACAGAGCAAAGCTCGCCATGCAGACCATAAAAGAGGATACCGGCAAGGTGTATGCCTATTACAACGACGATATAAGAAAAAATCTTTTGCTGGAGCAGAGGATAGAGAGCGAAATGCAGTGGGCGCTGGACAACGAGCAGTTCGAGGTATGGTTCCAGCCGATATACAGCCTCTCGTCCATGCAGCCATACAGCGCGGAGGCGCTTGTAAGGTGGCGCCACCCGACAAAGGGACTTATCTCGCCGGGTATGTTCATACCCGTTTTTGAAAAGAACGGCTTTATAAGAAAGCTCGACAGCTATATCTTTGAGCATGTCTGCATATATGTCAGACATTGTATAGACAGCGGCAAGCACCTGCTGCCCATATCGGTAAACTTCTCCAGAATGAGCCTTTATACGGACGACCTTGCCGACGAGGTAATAAGCATTGTTGAGAAGTACGGACTTACACCCGACCTTTTCAAGATAGAGATAACCGAGACCGCGTACAACAATTATCCTCAGCAGCTTCTCAGTACGATAAACAAGCTCCGCGGCTACGGATTTACCATACTTATGGACGACTTCGGCAGCGGATATTCGTCGCTCAATATATTGAAAGACCTGCCGATAGACGTGCTGAAGATAGATATGAATTTTATGTCCGATTTCAATACCTCGGACAAGGCGACAAATATACTTGCTTCAATAATAAGAATGGCTAAGTGGCTTGATATGCCGTGTATCGCGGAGGGCGTTGAGACCGAAATGCAGGTGGATTTCCTGCGGAGCATAGGCTGTGAGAACATACAGGGATATTATTTCTCAAAGCCGCTTGTGCAGAGCGATTTTGAACGGCTCATATCTGCCGATAACGGCGCAGTGCATACTCAGCACGACCCCGATAAATCGCTGGAGGCTCTGAGCGAGGACGTTGACGCAATGCTGTCAGGCAACCAGACCGTTGCAAGACTGATGAACGGCCTGTTCGGCGGCATAGGCTTTTATGAGTTCGACGGCAGCAAGCTGGAGGTAATAAGAGTAAACGACGGGTATTACAGGATATTCGGGTACACGCTGACACAGCACGCCCATGACGCGAAAAACATCATGGATAAAGTGCATAAGCACGATATACCGCTCCTGAGAGAGGCCTTGAAACAGGCTTCGGAGACCAAAAAAGCGGTGCACCTCAATTTCAGACGTTATAACGCCAAGGACGAGCTTCTTTGGCTGGACGCCAGCGTAAGCAGGTTTGGCGGCAATGAGGAAAAACAGCTCATGTGTATCGCGTTCAACGATATAACGGAGCATATACTTCTCGAGAAAAAGGGCAACGAAAAAATGCACCTGCTCAATCATCTTGCAAAAAGGCTTCTCGAGATAACGGATATAAAAACGGAAGTACCCGCGATACTGGGCGTTGTAAGAAAATATTATCATGCGCAGAGGGCGGCTATATTCGATCTGGACGCCAATGCTGACGGCGGAAATATCTTCTTTGAAAACAGGAGCGAGGAGTTTATTCCCGACAGGCGCGATGTAAAAACAGTGCCGTTTCAGAATTTCAAGCCGTTTCTGAGCCTGCTGCGCTCGCATAAGGTGCTCAGCATAAAGGACGTAAACGAGCTTGAGGACATAGACGACGCAACAAGAACGATATTCGGCGAAATGGGGATAACGTCTATAATAGCCGTTCCGATATATACGGGCGAGCATATGACGGGCTTTATATGTATAGACAATCCGCAGAAGAATATCGAGCAGCTCGACTTTTTGCAGTCGTTCAGCTATTACTTCTCACTTGTCGCCGTAAGGCACCATGTTCAGGACAGGTCTGACAGCTACAACAGACAGATGAACGCTATCATAGAGAATATGAACGGCGGCGTCGGACTGTTCACGGTCACCGACGACGGCAAAGCGCGCACCGTTTATGTCAGCGAGAACTTTTTGCGCATAGCGCAGCTTGACGGTTCTTCGCAGCTTGACGATATAACTTTGTTGGCGGACCCCAGAGACAGGGACGCCTTTGCTGAAACTCTTGCGGCGGCAATAAAAAGCGGCGGCAAGATGACCGACCAGTTCAGGCTGTGCAAAGCCCGGGAGGATACGGGCGAGGATAAATGGGTAAGCATATCCTGCTCGGTCGTTTCGGGAAAGGACGGCAAAAGAGGCGAGATGATAGCGGTGCTGAACGATATAACGGGTCAGATAGCCGAGGAGCAGGGAAAATACAGCTCCGCGCTGGCCTCCGTTTTCGACAGGATATACCGCATAGATCTGTCGGGCAGCCGCATAAGTCTTGTATCGAGCGAGAACGACGACGACTCCGCGTTCGACTGGATAATGCACATCTTCGATATAGCAAAGGAGCAGAGCAAAAACAGAAAGTGGCTCGCGAAAATGTGTATGCAGGCGTATATCAATAATACATATTCCTGCGACTACAATGTCACCGTGAACGGCGAGGAGAAATGGCTCAGCCTTACCTTCTTAAAACTCACCGATACCGACTATCTGCTTTGCGCGCTGGACGAAACGGACAAGAAACAAGCCGAGGAGATAAGCATAGAGAACGAAAAGCTGAAGCTGGAACAGCAGTTCCACGACTCCGAAAGCGTTTATGTCAATCAGTCGGGCGTTGTTATAATCGAGTACGATTATGCAGCAAGGAAGATCGTCGCTACCGACAATTTCAAGCGGTTCAGGATAAGCGCGATAATCGAAAGCATAGATCTTTCAAACAAGGGACTGACGGCAGAGGTAACAAAGGATACCATACACCCCGACGACCTGCGTGTTGCAATGGAGATATTTGCAAATTCGTCGGACTGTCCGCCGAAAGAGCTGCGTATGAAGCTTATAAACGGGGACTATCTGTGGTGCAGCATAACAAAAACTGTCGTGCGCGATAAAAGCGGCAGACCGCTGCGGTCGGGATATACTATACTCGATATAAACGAGAGAAAGCTCTCAGAAAAAAGACTGAAAGCTACGAGCGAAATGATGAGCAATATAGCCAACAGCGCAAATTCGGGAGTGGTGCTGTTCGAGGTCGGCGAAAACGGCTCGATACATACCCTATACAGAAACGACGCTTATTATGTCGTGCTGGGACAGGATAAGGACAGCTATGAAAAGAGCGGCACCATAGTCGCCGATATCCTCAGCGACCCCGAAAAGAAAAAGCTGGTAAAGACCGTTATAACGGACGCTGCAAACGGCAATATATTTACAAAGGTCGTTAGCGTTACCTGTACGGACGGCTGCAAAAAATGGGTGAAGCTGTCCTTTGCGCCGTACCGAAGCGGAGACGGCAAGGATAACGAGAGGAAGTCTATCCTGATAATCGACGAAGCCGAGGACCCCTCAAAGTAGGGGATATCACCGTTGATATACGGCTGTAAAAACGGCACAAAAGAATGTGTACGATATGTAAAGGAGCGGCATTTATGGAACAGACAGAAACAAAACTGCTGACCTACAGAGGTCACATACGCAACCACGAGGAGCTTTGCGCGCAGCTTGGGGTCGAGCACTCTCTGCCGCGTGAGGAGAGAGAAAAAGCAACTGTGCTGGCGGCATACAAAAAGTGGGGCAGCGATATGGGAGAGCATATCTACGGTATGTTCGCGCTGGCGATAAAAAGCGGCGATGAGATATTCTGCATTCGCGACCAGTTCGGCACAAAGCCGTTTTACTACTATCTTGCTGACGACGGCGAGCTGCTTTTCGGTACGTTTATTAAGGACATCGCAAGCAGTCCTAAGTTCAGAAAAGAGATAAACAGGGATATGCTGCAAATTTATCTCTCGCTGACGTATGTTGCAGGCGAGGACACATTTTTCAAGGGCGTAAAGAAGCTTATGCCGGGTCATTATCTTGTATACAAAAACGGCAAGGTGAGCGTTACAAGATACTGGACGCCGACCTTCAAACCCGACAACAGCAAAACGCTCGAAGAATGGGCGGAGCTTATCCATACAACGGTAACAAAGCAGGTAATGCCGCAGGTGAAAGAGGAAAACGAAAGCGCGCAGGCGTTTTTGTCGGGCGGAGTGGACTCCTCTTATGTCCTAGCGGTGTCCGACGCAAAGGTGACGGGCTCGTGCGGATATGACGATGAGAGGTTCGATGAGTCGCCTCTCGCAAAGCAGACGGCAGACCTTCTGGGCAGGGAGAACGTAAGGTGCCTTATCACGCCGCAGGAGTATTTTGAGGCGGTGCCGTATGTTATGTACAATATGGAACAGCCGCTTGCGGACGCCTCTGCCATAGCGTTCGCGATAGCCTGCCGTGAAACAGCAAAAAGCACGAAAATTTGCTATTCGGGCGAGGGCTCTGACGAGTTTTTCGGCGGATATAATATGTACAGAAATGCCGAGAGATACGGCGATGAGCTGAAAAATTTCTATGTCGGCAATACCAACATCATGAAAGAGGACGAGAAAAAGCGTATACTGAAAGAATACGACCCCGACGTTCTGCCGATAAATATAGTAAAGCATATATACGAGGAGACCGAGGGGCTTGACCCGCTGACGAAGATGTCCGACGTTGATATACAGATATGGCTGGAGGGCGATATCTATCTCAACGTTGACAAGATGAGCGAGGCGGCTGGCTTAGAGATACGTATGCCGCTGACCGACAGGAGAGTTTTTGAGATAGCGGCTGCCATGCCGTCAAAATATAAGGTGAACGCGGAGCAGAACAAGGTCGCATTCCGCACGGCTGCCGCAAAGGTTCTGCCCGAGGAGATAGCATTCCGCAAGAAGCTGGGCTTCATAGTTCCCATACGCATATGGCTCGCCGATGACAGGTACAACGCGGACGTCAAGGCGAAGTTCCAAAGCGGCTATGCGGCGGAGTTTTTCAACGTAAATGAGATAAACGCCATTCTTGACGATTATCTCGGCGGCAACTCAGACGGCTGGCGCAAGGTGTGGACGATATATACTTTCCTCGTGTGGTATGAGGAGTATTTTATAAAAAGATAAAAAGATAATTTGAGGAGGTAAAAAGCATGGATAATTTCACGTTTTACAGCCCCACGGAATTTGTGTTCGGCAGGGATACGGAGAACGACTGCGGCAGGTATGTAAAAAAGTACGGCGGCAGTAAGGTGCTCGTGCATTACGGCTCCGGCTCGGCTGTGCGCTCGGGACTTATCGACAAGGTAAAAGCGTCGCTCGATAAAGAGGGGATAGATTACGTCCTGCTCGGCGGCGTTCAGCCAAACCCAAAGGATACTAAGGTATACGAGGGTATAGAGCTTTGCCGCAAAGAAAACGTTGACTTTATTCTGAGCGTCGGCGGCGGTTCTGTTATTGACTCCTCAAAGGCTATCGCTCTCGGCGTGCCGTATGACGGCGATTTCTGGGATTTTTACGGCACGGGAAAACCCGTCGAAAAAGCTCTTCCCATTGGCGTTATACTCACTATCGCGGCGGCAGGAAGCGAGGGTTCGGGAGCGTCCGTTATCACTAAAGAAGAGGGCAAGCTCAAGCGTGACTGCGGCTCAGACCTTTTGCGTTCAAGGTTCTCGATACTTGACCCTGCGCTTACAGAAACTCTGCCTGCGTATCAGACAGCCTGCGGAGCTACCGATATAATGGCGCACGTCTTTGAAAGATATTTTACCAACACCAAAGAAGTCGAGATAACCGACAGACTGTGCGAAGCAGTGCTGCTCACCATGGTAAAGGAAACTCCGCGCGTTATCGCCGATCCGCATAATTACGAGGCAAGAGCTAACATAATGTGGGCAGGCATGGTAGCGCATAACGATATAGTCGGCGTGGGCAGAAGTCAGGACTGGAACAGCCACAATATCGAGCATGAGCTTTCGGGTCTTTATGATGTTGCGCACGGAGCAGGTCTTGCGGTAATTATGCCCTCTTGGATGGAATTTGTCTGCACGCATAACGTTATGAGAATGGCGCAGATGGCTGTGAGAGTCTTCGGCTGTGAAATGAACTTTGAAGACCCCGAAAAGACCGCAAGGCAGGGTATCAACTGTTTCAGAAAATTCCTTGCGTCTATCGGTATGCCCATAAATTTGCAGCAGCTCGGCGCAAAAGAGGAGGATATACCTCTGCTCGTTTCAAAGCTTGGTCTGGGCGGCGGCAGAACGGGAGGATATGTAAATCTTTCCGAGGAGGATATAACTCAGATATACCACATCGCCGCCAAAGCAGAGATATGAGGTGGCATATATGAAGATACTTTTTATAGGCGGAACGGGTACTATCAGTATGGCGATAACACGCCTGCTCGCGGATAGGGGAGAGGAGCTTTATCTTCTAAACCGCGGCAGCAGAACGGGAGAGCTGCCCAGAGGCGTTAAGGTCATAAACGTCGATGTGAACGACGAAGAGAACCTCAAAGCCGCCCTCGGCGATATGACCTTTGACAGCGTGTGCGATTTTATAGGCTTTGTGCCGCAGCAGCTCGAAAGAGATGTCCGCGTGTTCAAGGGCAGAACAAAGCAGTTTATGTATATAAGCTCTGCTTCCGCTTACAATAAGCCCGTCAGGTCGTATGTGATAAACGAGGGTACTTCTCTTGCAAATCCGTACTGGGAGTATTCGAGAAACAAGATAGCCTGCGAAGAGCTTCTGATGAAAGATTACCGAGAGAACGGCTTCCCTGTTACCATTATAAGACCCAGCCATACTTATGACGAACGCTCGGTGCCGCTCGGCGTGCACGGCAAGAACGGCAGTTGGCAGGTAATAAAGCGTATGACAGAGGGCAAGCCCGTTATCATTCACGGCGACGGCTCATCACTCTGGACTATGACGCACAACAGCGACTTTGCAAAAGGCTTCTGCGGCCTTATCGGCAATCCTCACGCAATAGGCGAGGCTTTTCAGATAACGAACGATGAAACGCTCACTTGGGATCAGATATATCAATGTATCGCAAATGCCCTCGGCGTGGAGCTCAAAGCTGTCCACGTTTCTTCGGAGTTTCTCGCTTCTGTCAGCGATTACGACTTCACAGGCAGTCTTATCGGCGATAAAGCCTGCTCGGTGGTGTTCGATAACTCAAAGCTTAAAAGGGCGGTGCCAGAGTTCAAAGCCACCGTGCATTTTGAACAGGGCGTTAAAAACACTATCGACTATGTGCTTTCCCACCCCGAGCTTCAGATAGAGGACAAAGAGTTTGACGACTGGTGCGACAGAGTTATTGCCGCGCTTGAAAATGCAAAAGCCGCAATAAATACTATTGACAACGGCTGAAAAAAGTGATATACTTTTTAAGACCGATAATTTTTAAATGCCACGACGGAGAGAAGTAACGGTACATACCGGCTTTCAGAGAGCGCGGAAAAGGTGTGAGCCGCGCAGTAAGGATACCGTGAATAACACTCCCGAGCAGCGAGCTGAAAGGCTGTGCCGAGTAGGTAAGACGCGACCGCGCGTTATGCGGATAAAGTGACCTTTTTTGGTAACATAGGTGGTACCACGGATAATTTTCCGCCCTATTGCAAGCGTGTCAGGCGTTTGCATGGGGCGTTGTTTTTTAGCGGCAAAAGCAAGATGTGCGCTGCCGTAAATTTTACAGGAGGTTTTTTTGATATGCAGCATACCGACATTAAAACTGTTTTTGAGGACAAGAGCCTGACAGGTAACGACGTTACCGTTTGCGGCTGGGTGAGAACGGCGAGAAACTCCAAAAATATGGCGTTTATGGAGATAAACGACGGCACAACGCTGAACCATTTGCAGATAGTCATTGATAAGGCGGCAGGCATTGACTTTGAGGAGGCTCTGCACCTCGGCACGGCGGTAAAAGTAAAGGGCAAGGCCGTGGCTTCCGAGCAAAACGGCGTTGAGATAAATGCGGAGGAGATAAAGGTCATAGGCAAATGCCCCGCCGAGTATCCTTTGCAGAAAAAACGCCATACTTTGGAGTATTTGCGTACTATGCCACACCTGCGCGGCAGGACGAACACCTTCAACGCCGTGTTCAGAGTGCGCTCGGTCGCGGCTGCTGCGATACACGAGTATTTCCAGAGCAAAAATTATGTTTACGTCAATACGCCGCTCATCACGGGAAGCGACTGCGAGGGCGCAGGCGAGATGTTTCAGGTAACTACGATAGGTTACTCGGATAAGTACAAAAATGCCGAGGAATACTATGCCGACGACTTTTTCGGCAAGCGCGCAGGACTGAGCGTTTCGGGTCAGCTCGAGGGCGAGGTCGCGGCAATGGCGTTTGGCAAGATTTATACCTTCGGACCGTCGTTCAGAGCCGAGAACAGCAATACTCCCCGCCACGTCGCGGAGTTCTGGCACGTTGAACCCGAGATAGCCTTCGCGCAGCTCGGCGAGGTAATAGAAATAGCCGAAGATATGATAAAATTCGTCATCGGCAGGATACTTGAAAAGTGCCCGAGCGAGATGAAATTCTTCGACCAGAGATTTGAAAACGGTCTGATACAAAAGCTGGAAGACCTTATCTCGCACGATTTTGCGGTGTGCACCTATACCGAGGCGATAGAGCTTCTGAAAAAGGCTGACGTTGAGTTCGCGTACCCCGTTGAGTGGGGACTCGACCTCCAGACCGAGCATGAAAGGTATATCTGTGAAAAGGTGTTCGGCAGGGCGGTGTTCGTGACGAATTACCCGAGGGAGATAAAGTCGTTCTATATGAAGCAGAACGACGACGGCAAGACGGTGGCGGCTGTTGACCTGCTCGTTCCCGGCGTCGGAGAGATAATAGGCGGCAGCGAAAGAGAGGCTGACTACGATAAGCTGGCAGCCGAAATGCAGCGCAGAGGCATGGATATGGCGCCATACGGCGATTATCTCGATCTGAGAAGGTTCGGCTCGGTGCCGCACGGCGGCTTCGGTCTGGGCTTTGAAAGGCTTATCATGTACGTTACGGGAATGTCCAATATCAGAGATGTGATACTTTATCCGAGGACTGTCGGAGGAATAAGATAAACGAGAGCTTTAAAATCTTGTCAAGAAAGGGAAAGTTTTCGGTCAAGCTCTTTTTTACAGTTGCTTCGCAACTGCCAAGGCTTGCGGGGCGTGGGGCAGCGCCCCACAAGCACGCCGTGCGCTCCGAAAAAGGTGAATTGAAAAACAATCCGGTGGATTGTTTTTCAAGAGGAAAATCCCTGCAAGAGAGGGATTTTCCTTTGAGAAGATATCGCTCTCTTTCCGCGTTCCAGAATGGAACGCCACGCTATATGTAAAGTTCTGATCACTTACCTTGCGATACAACTGTTTTTAATCGCAGCTATGTTAAGATAGCTGGAAGAATATTCTACCAACCGTGTGTAGAGCGGTATGTTGTAAGGGCATTTGTGATTATTGTGGAGCAATAGTGCAAAATGTTAACAAGTCTATTGCGTGCTTGCGTGCGCAATTGCTTTAATAAACATAGTCAACCAAATTATGACCAAAAGGAGAAATGTATTATGGAAATGCTGTATTTACCTAAGAGCTACACATCGGCTCTGTCGCTGCGCGAAACGCAGCACGCTATCAAGTACATAAAGGACATTTTTCAGCAGGCTCTGTCCTTTGCGCTGACGCTTGACAGAGTATCGGCGCCGCTGATAGTAAAGAAAGACAGCGGAATAAACGACGACCTCAACGGTATCGAGAGAAAGGTAGACTTTGATATCAGGGAGATAGCGGAGGAAGCCGAGATAGTGCAGTCGCTTGCCAAGTGGAAGAGAATGGCGCTTTATCGCTACGGTTATACCGCAGGCGAGGGAATATATGCGGATATGAACGCCGTCCGCCGCGACGATATGACCGATAATATACATTCGATATTTGTCGACCAATGGGATTGGGAGAAAGTCATAACGCGCGAGGACAGGAATGTCGAATACCTCAAAGAGACCGTAAAAAGCATAGTAAAAGCGATAACGTATACCAAGCGCAAGCTGTCAATGCGTTATCCTATGCTGAAAGCTCAAATGTGCGGCGAGCCGTTTTTTATAACCACTCAGCAGTTGGAGGATATGTATCCCGACAAAGCCCCGAGAGAGAGGGAAAGCCTTATAGCCAAGGAGCACGGCTGTGTTTTCATTATGCAGATAGGCGGAAAGCTCAGATCAGGCAAAAAACATGACGGCAGAGCGCCCGATTACGACGATTGGCAGCTCAACGGCGACCTCATCTTCTGGGACGAGGTCCTCAACACCTCTTTGGAGATATCGTCAATGGGTATACGCGTCGACGAGAAGTCGCTGGTAATGCAGCTTGATCAGTGCGGCAACAGCGACAGACTGAAATATGACTACCACCGAAAGATCGTCGAGGGCGTGCTGCCGCTCACTATCGGAGGCGGTATAGGACAGTCAAGACTGTGTATGCTCCTGCTGGAGAAAGCGCATATCGGCGAGGTGCAGGCGTCCGTCTGGAGCAAAGAAATGTTAAAGCAATGCGAGGAAAACGGCATAACGCTTCTTTAAATATCATAAATATATCACATACAAAAAGGACATTCTTTTCAGAATGTCCTTTTGCGTTGTTCGTGTGTTATTCGGCGGGAACTTCGCCCTCTGTCGGAAGCTCCTCGTCCGTTTCAAGATCTGAGAGATACGGGTGTATCTGCATATTTACAAGATGTTTCTCTACTGCCTTGTATGCGTCTGCGGTAAGGTGCAGACCGTCGCCCGAATCGTATTCGCTCTTCAGATGACCGTTGCTGTCGCCGAGCACGCTGGTGATGTTGAAGAAGTATACCCTGTTGTTGCCAATACCGTCTATCATCTCTGCCAGAGCCGCATTAAAATCGTATACCGTTCCGAAAGAAAGCGTCTTGTCATACTGTTCGCTCACCGGCGCGATAGATATAACTCCAACATACGCCATAGGTGAGGCATGGAAGATCTCGTTGATAAGATCTTTGTACCTCATGGCAAAGGTCTTGGGGTCGTAATTGTTCAGATCGTTCGGACCTATCCATATGTAAACGTACTTGCGATCGGTTTTGTAAAGAGCGTCGGGAAGCGAAAGCTGCTCGCCGTTTACGTCCCAGCTCGTCTGTGCTATGTCGTCAACGTGCGCGTTGTTCTCGGCATATACCTGCGACGCCTGTATGTTGTCGCCGTATACCGAAAGACCCGAGCATAACGCCTCTCCGATGAACGCCGTCTTGCTTAGATAATCGGGGTCGTCCTCCTTGGTGATGAGGGGATCGGAGTTGGGGTCTTGCAGCGGCTGATCGCTTATTGGACCGTCGGTACTGCTCGAAGAGCTGTCCGTTTCCGAGCTTTCAGGCGAGGACGATGATATTTCAGCCTGCGAGCTTGAAGATGTATCAAAGCTGCGGTATTCTATGGATTCACAGCCCGCAAATGAGATCATACACATAGCCGCAGCCGCCACCGCGGCGATTTTTTTAGCAGTTAACATATTGAACTTCCTTTCCTTGTCCGTGCGCTTTCAGCGCTTCTCTTTTTTCTTCTGATTATAATTATACATACTTTTTGAGAAAAATCAATAGTTTTACGCTATCCGACGGCAAATATTTTTTTCAGCCGCGTGTTCCGACGGTATTTTCCCGCGGTATTATCACCATATCGACATTATTTCTTCCGTCGTAAGACCGCGGTGAAGAGCGAGGTCAAGCGCAAGAGCGATGAGAGAGGAAGTCCTTTCTGTCAGGGTGTCAATGCTTCGCGGCGTTATGAACATACCTTTATATAAAGGGTCGTCGGAAAGCACCTGCGCGTCCATAACGGTAGGAACACCTATCGCCACCGTAGGCACGCCCATAGTCTCGGCGGAAAATTCGGCGCGCGCATTTTCAACGCCGCTGCCCGGAGATATGCCCGTGTCGCAAAGCTGTATGCAGTTTCCCAGACTTTCGTATTCACAGCAGGCAAGCGCGTCAATAACTATCATAATATCGGGCTTTATCCTGTCCGATACCGATTTAGCCACCTCCGCGGCTTCAAGACCCGTCTGCCCCATAACTCCCGTCGCCAGCACCGATACCTCCGCCATGCCGCTTGTGTCAACATCTTTAGCCAGACGGTGAAGGTGCCTTGTCGCAATTACCTTGTCCGCAACCGCAGGGCCGAGCCTGTCAGGCGTGATGTTCCTGTTTCCCAGACCTATCACAAGAGCCGAGCTGAAATTTCCGCATACAAATAGTATTTCTTCGGCGATAGCTTCGGCTCTTTCGTTGAACTCCTGCGGCGTCGACTGAAGCGAGAATTTCTCCGATGTGATAGTGACGTATTCTCCTCTCGGCTTGCCGAGCACGCGTGAAGCTTCCTCGGTCTCAACGCGTATCCTCGATATGTCAAGACCGTTTTTTGAAAATTCCGTGCGGCATATACCGCCCGTGTTTTTTGATATGCGCTTTGCGCTTTCATGCGCGAGGTCTGTCCTTATGGGCATAAAAAAGTCTCCTTTAGTAGAATATCCACAATTATCAGCGATTTTTTAATGAAGATTTTTTGCAAAAAGTACTTGAAAAATTTTTCAATATGTGTTATGATAAATATGCTTATCGTGTATGTGTTATTGCATTTCCCTCTCAGTATGCAGATAGCATTTGCAAATGAGTGAAGTATATAATATATAGGAAAAGCTTACAGGAGGTGTAACGAAGTGCCGAATATCAAGTCTGCAAAGAAAAGAACTCTGGTCATCGAAAAAAAGACCCTGAGAAACAAAATGATCAATTCTGACCTCAAGACCGCCGTTAAGAAGGCAGATGCGGCTATCGCCGAAAATGCCGACAACAAGAACGACGTCGTAAAGGTAGCTATCAAGAAGATAGATATGGCTTGCTCGAAGGGTATCCTTCACAAGAACACAGCCGCTCATAAGAAGTCTAAGCTCATGAAGAGATTAGCTCAGAGCAATGGCTGATAGTATTATGTACAACAGCGCCGACGAATAACCCGCGTCGGCGTTTTTTTGCCCGAAAATATCGACGCAGCGTTTGTCAATGCCCCATATATTGTGGACAAGCAGAGCAGGACACACAATTGTGTGCAAACTGCACAAAAACTTGGTAAAAATTCTGCGAAAGTTCTACTGCAAGGCGATGAAAAAATGCTTGAAATATCGGACGGGAAATGTTAAAATATTATTTGCGTGACTGCAATGTCTGCGGCTGTTATTATTGTATCATACTATATATAATATAATACGGCAGGCGGACAAGATATGCGATGAAGCGGGAGGTGGCCGACCTTTGAGTCGGGGAATTTCCGTGGAGTATGTCCGATTTTAAATTGGGCGGCCGAAATATTTACACATAAAAGGCAAAAGTACATCTTGCGATCGCGGCAATGCCGCCTTGTGCCAGAGCCGGGCTTTATGTGTGCGTTATGTAAGCCCCGAAAACAATTCACGGTTTTCGGATATTTTTTTGGCTTACAAGCGAAACACTTGGAGTAGTGTAAAAGATTTCAAAGGGTTTTCGAGCCTTTAGTAAATGGTCTTGCCCCCAAAAAAGTCATCAAAATTTTTAAGGAGGCGAATTAAATGGCAGTCAACGAAAAGATAAGGATCAGGATCAAGGGTTACGAGCACGCGGTAGTAGATACTGCGGCGGGAAAGATCGTTGATGCGGTCAAGCGCTCGGGCGCAAAGGTGAGCGGACCTATACCGCTGCCTACGGACAAGGAGATAGTTACTATACTCCGTGCTGTCCATAAGGATAAGGACAGCAGAGAACAGTTTGAGCTCAGAACTCATAAAAGACTTATCGACGTTCTGAGACCTACAAACGAGACCATGACGGCTCTTCAGAGCCTCGAGCTTCCTGCAGGTGTTGAGATCGTAATGGAGATCAAGTAATCTCCTAAAGAGATCGGATAAGCGATCTCTCAACGTTCTTACAGCAGGTCATGTCGGATATGTCCGACCAATAACCTAATTAGGAGGAAAAGAAAATGCAAAAAGGGATAATCGGAAAGAAGATCGGTATGACGCAGATCTTCGACGAAGCGGGAAAATTCATTCCCGTAACAGTTATCGAGGCCGGTCCTTGTGTAGTAGTACAGAAGAAAACGGCTGAGAACGACGGATACGACGCAGTACAATTGGGCTTCGGCGAGATCCGTTCAAAGAATGTGACAAAGCCCCTTCAGGGACACTTCAAGAAGGCAGACGTCGCAATGAAGAGAACTCTCAAGGAGTTCAGACTTGAGGATACTGCTTCACTTAACGTCGGCGACATAATCAAGGCTGACACATTCGCGGAGGGCGACATAGTTGACGTTAGCGGCACAAGCAAAGGTAAAGGCTTTGCAGGCACTATAAAGCGTCACAACAACCACAGACTGAAAGAAACACACGGTTCGGGCCCTGTTGTAAGACAGGCAGGCTCAATGGGCGCTTGCTCTACGCCTTCGAGAATATATAAGGGCAAGGGTATGCCGGGCCATATGGGCGCCGAAAAGGTGACCGTTCAGAATCTGACGGTCGTTAAGGTAGACGCAGAAAACAATCTTATCGCTGTAAAGGGCGCAGTACCCGGACCTAACGGCTCGGTAGTTACTATTGCCGACTGCGTTAAGAAGGCTTAGTGGAAGGAGGAGTTATAATGCCAAACGTTTCAGTATTTGATATGACAGGCAAAAAGGTCGCTGACACTGAGCTTAGCGACGCCGTTTTCGGTATTGCTCCGAATGTAACGGCTATGCACGCTGCGGTAGTAAATTATCTCGCCAATCAGAGACAGGGCACACAGTCAACGCTTACCCGTACAGAAGTATCGGGCGGCGGAAGAAAGCCTTGGAGACAGAAGGACACAGGCCGCGCAAGACAAGGTTCTACAAGAGCTCCCCAGTGGACACACGGAGGCGTTGCTCTCGGTCCCAAACCCAGAAGTTACAGATACGCTCTCAATAAGAAGCTCAAGAGATTGGCAATGAAGTCTGCGCTCTCCACAAAGGTGATAGACGACAATATCGTTGTTCTCGACGAGCTGAAGCTCGATGAGTATAAGACAAAGACCGTCGTAAATATGCTCGGCGCACTCGGCGTTGAGGGCAAGGCTCTTATAGTAATGCCGGAGGTCGACAGCAAGGTCATCAAGAGCGCAAGCAATATCCCCGGCGTAAAAACAACGCTGGTAAATACTCTGAACGTGTACGACATACTCAACTATGACAAGTTCATCGTTGTAAAAGATGCCGTTGCAAAGATCGAGGAGGTATATGCGTAATGGAAAAGACCGCACAGAGCATTGTTATAAGACCTATAATTACTGAGGCTTCGATAGACAACCTGCAAATGCGCAAGTATACCTTCGAGGTAGCTAAGGACGCCAATAAGACCGAGATAGCAAAGGCTGTCGAGGAGTTGTTCGGCGTTAAGGTAGAAAAGGTAAATACGCTCAATATGAACGGAAAGAAAAGAAGAATGGGCAGATACGAGGGCAAGACACCCGATTGGAAGAAAGCCGTCGTAACTCTCAAAGAGGGCGAAAAGACTATCGAGTTCTTCGATAACCTTATATAATAACGTCCGCGTAAAATGATATCCGCACAGGAAATGAGCGGAAGCTCCGTGTAATAGCGGAGCGTATGTATGGGAGCGACTTCGCGGGCTGCGAAGCAACGTTCTCGCAAAACTTCAGAAGGAGTGAAATAACACATGGCTATAAAAAGCTATAAGCCTACAACGGCGGGCAGAAGAGGTATGACAGTTACCGATTACAGCTGCCTGTCTAAGGTAAAGCCGGAGAAGAGCCTGCTGGAGCCTTTGAAAAAGACTTCGGGCAGAAACAGCTACGGCAGGATAACCGTTCGTCATCACGGCGGCGGAAACAGAAAGAAGTACCGCGTTATCGACTTCAAGAGAAATAAAACAGGTATGAACGCTACAGTCCAGACCATAGAGTACGATCCCAACAGATCGGCATTCATCGCTCTTGTAAAGTATGAGGACGGAGAGAAAAGATATATCATCGCACCTAACGGACTTGCCGTAGGCGATGTTGTAAGATCGGGAGCAGATGCTGATATCAAACCCGGCAACGCCCTCGCGCTCGCAAATATCCCCGTTGGTACTTTTATCCACAATATCGAGCTTTATCCCGGTAAGGGCGCACAGCTCGTAAGAAGCGCCGGAAATATGGCGCAGCTCATGGGCAAGGAGGATAATTACGCATTGGTAAGACTTCCTTCGGGCGAAATGAGAAAAATAGCGATCAACTGCATGGCGTCTATCGGACAGGTAGGCAATATCGATCACGAGAACGTGAACGTCGGCAAGGCAGGTAAGACCCGCCATATGGGTATAAGACCGACCGTAAGAGGATCGGTAATGAACCCGAACGACCACCCGCACGGCGGTGGTGAAGGTAAGTCGCCTGTTGGCCGTCCTTCACCTGTAACGCCTTGGGGCAAGCCGACAATGGGCTATAAGACAAGAGCTAAGCATAACCGCTCTGACAAGTTCATCGTAAAGCGCCGCAACGGCAAGTGATCTGAAAGGAGGCAGTTGTAATGAGTAGAAGTGTCAAGAAAGGACCTTACGTTCAGGAAGTCCTTTTGAAAAGAGTAAAAGCCATGAATGAGACAGGAGAGAAGAAAGTGCTCAAGACATGGAGCCGCTCCTCAACGATATTCCCCGACTTTGTAGGTCATACGTTCGCAGTTCACAACGGTCAGAAGCATATCCCTGTGTATGTTACGGAGGATATGATCGGTCATAAGCTGGGCGAGTTCGCGCCGACAAGGACCTTTAAAGGTCATGCGGGATCAAAGGTCTCAAACAACGGTAAATAGCAGAAAGGAGGAGTTCAAATGGAAGCAAGGGCAATATTGAAAAATGCCAGGATAGCTCCGAGAAAGGTACAGATAGTGCTCGACCTTATCAGAGGTAAGGATATCGATGTCGCTACGGCGATAGTCAGAAATACACCTAAGGCTGCCAGCGAATACTTGGAAAAGCTTCTGAAGTCCGCCGCTGCTAATGCAGAAAACAATCACAACATGGATAAGAACAGACTCTATGTTGCAGAGTGTTATGTAAGTCCGGGACCGATAATGAAGAGATTTATGCCAAGAGCTCGAGGCAGAGCAGACAGAATTCTTAAGAGAACATCTCATATAACGGTAGTTCTCAAAGAGAAGGATTAAGCTAGAGGAGGTAAACTGAATGGGACAGAAAGTTAATCCGCACGGACTGCGTGTCGGTATAATCAAGGATTGGGATTCCCGCTGGTTTGCAAATAAATCTGCTTTTGGCGATACCTTGGTAGAGGATTACAATATCCGTAAGTATATCATGAAAACGCTCAACACCAGATCGAAGAATCCCGAAAGCAAAACGGTGTATGCAGGCGTTCCTACCATCGAGATAGAGCGTATGGCAGATAATGAAAAGGAAAACGGAAAGATCAGGATCCATATCCACTGCGCAAAGCCCGGTATCGTTATCGGCAGAGGCGGCGCGGAGATCGAAAAGCTCCGTCTTTCCTTGGAAAAGATGACAGGCAAGTCGGTTTCGATAAACATTGTCGAGGTGGCACAGCCCGACCTGAGCGCACAGCTCGTTGCAGAGAAGATAGCTCAGGACCTCGAGGACAGAGTATCTTACAGACGTGCTATGAAACAGGCTATAAGCCGTTCGATGAGACTCGGAGCAAAGGGTATCAAGACCAGATGCTCGGGACGTCTCGGCGGCGCAGAAATAGCCAGAGCTGAAAGCTATCACGAGGGTACTATCCCCCTCCAGACCATAAGAGCCGATATCGACTACGGTTTTGCAGAAGCTGCAACGACCTACGGACGTATAGGCGTAAAGGTATGGATATACAGGGGCGAAGTGCTCAAGGGAGAAGTAGCTCCCTCACAGAGCAAGGCTCCCGCGGAGAAACCCGATAAGAAACGTTTCAATAACGGCGATAAAAAAACCAGAAGCAAGGCGCCTTATAAGAAGCGTGAAGAAAAGCGTGAAGGAGGTAACAAGTAATGCTGCTTCCAAAGAGAGTTAAGTACAGAAGAGTACACAGAGGCCGTATGACAGGCGTGGCAACAAGAGGCAATAAGGTGACCGACGGTCAGTTCGGACTCCAGGCCCTTGAGCCGGCGTGGATAACCTCCAACCAGATAGAAGCCGCCCGTATCGCGATGACAAGATACATCAAGAGAGGCGGACAGGTTTGGATAAAGGTATTCCCCGATAAGCCCGTAACAAAGAAACCTCTCGGCACTCGAATGGGTTCAGGTAAGGGCGCTCCCGAATATTGGGTAGCCGTTGTAAAGCCGGGACGCGTAATGTTCGAGATAGCGGGAGTAAGCGAAGAAGCTGCGAGAGAGGCTATACGTCTTGCGATGCATAAGCTTCCTATCAAGTGTAAATTCGTTAAAAGAGATTCCGAAGAAATGGGTGGTGAGCAATAATGAAGTCAAGCGAAATAAAGGAACTCAGAGACCTTTCAGAGGCAGAGCTCAACGAGAAGCTCGACGGTCTTAATAAAGAACTGTTCAATCTCCGCTTCCAGCACGCTGTGAATCAGCTTGACAACCCTCTCAGACTGAAGGCGGTCAAGAAGGATATTGCTCGTGTAAAGACGATCATCCGTGAGAAAGAATCGGCAAAGTAAGGAAGGGAGGATAAACCATGAGCGAGAGAAACCTCAGAAAAACAAGAGTGGGAAAGGTAGTTTCCAATAAGATGGATAAGACCATAGTTGTGGCTATCGCCGATAACGTTCAGCACCCCCTCTATAAGAAAATAATCAAGAGAACAGTAAAGCTCAAGGCACATGACGAAAACAATGTCTGCAATATAGGCGACAAGGTAGAAGTTATGGAAACACGTCCTCTGTCAAAGGATAAGAGATGGCGTCTTGTAAGGGTCATTGAGCAGGCTAAGTAATTTGTACGATTAACATTTAACGAAAGTTTGAAAGGAGGAACGTGCTGTGATACAGATGCAGACATACCTCAAGGTAGCCGATAACACGGGAGCTAAAGAGCTTATGTGTATAAGGGTGCTGGGAGGTACACGCAGAAAGTATGCAAACATCGGTGACGTCATCGTGGCTTCGGTAAAGAAAGCCGCGCCGGGCGGAACGGTCAAAAAAGGCGATGTTGTAAAAGCAGTAATAGTTCGTTCAGCCAAGGGCCTTCGTCGTGATGACGGAACTTACATTCGTTTCGACGAGAACGCGGCTGTTATAATCAAGGAAGATAAAAACCCAAGAGGTACCCGTATATTCGGACCGGTAGCAAGAGAGCTGAGAGATAAGGATTATATGAAGATCCTGTCGCTCGCTCCGGAAGTGCTTTGATCGGAGGTGTCGTGGTTATGAATAAGGTACACGTAAAAACAGGCGACACAGTCATCATACTGTCAGGCAAGGATAAGGGCAAGACAGGAAAGGTGCTTCAGGTATCCCCCAAGGAGCAGAAGGTCATCGTTGAGGGAAGAAATATCGCTACAAAACACGTCAAGCCCCGCAGCGCTCAGCAGCAGGGCGGCATAGTGCAGGCAGAAAAGGCAATATATGCCTGCAAGGTACAGGCTATATGCCCCAAGTGCGGCAAGCCAACAAGGATCGGTCACAGTATTCTTAAAGACGGAACAAAGGTAAGAGTCTGCAAGAATAAAGGCTGCGGCGAAGAGTTTTAATAAGGAGGAGGAGAAGAAGTAATGTCTACACTCAGAGAATATTATGACAGCACGGTAGCTCCCGCTCTTGTTAAAAAGTTCGGATATAAGAACGTAATGCAGATACCGAAGCTCAATAAGGTCGTTATCAACGTCGGTTGCGGCGCGGATAAGGACAATACAAAGGTCATCGAGGCTATAATGAACGACCTCTCCGCTATCACGGGACAAAGACCTGTGGTTTGCAGATCGAGAAAGTCGGTAGCAAACTTCAAGCTGAGAGACGGTCAGATAATCGGCGTAAAGGTAACGCTCAGAGGCGAGAGAATGTATGAGTTCGTTGACAGGCTCTTTAATGTCGCGTTCCCGCGTGTTCGTGACTTCAGAGGCATAAGCGCCAATTCTTTCGACGGAAGAGGAAATTATTCGACCGGTATAAAGGAACAGCTTATATTCCCCGAGATCGAGTATGATAAGATCGATAAGGTGCGCGGAATGGATATAAACTTTATCACGACCGCAAATACCGATGAGGAAGCAAAGGAGCTGCTTTCACTTATGGGCGCTCCGTTCGCTAAGTAAGGAAGAGGAGGAAAAAGTAAATGGCTAAGAAGTCTATGATAAATAAGCAGAAGGCTGCGCCTAAGTTTTCTACTCGTGCTTACAACAGATGCAAGATCTGTGGAAGACCCCACGCTTATCTGAGAAAGTTCGGCATATGCCGTATCTGCTTCAGAGAGCTTGCACATCAGGGCAAGATACCCGGAGTAAAGAAAGCAAGCTGGTAAAGAGTTATTAAAGGAGGTTAACAGCATATGCAGATAACTGATACAATAGCGGATCTGCTTACGAGGATCCGCAACGCAAGTACTGCAAAGCATCCAACGGTTGACGTCCCCGCTTCCAATATCAAGAAGGCTATCACACAGATCCTTGTAGACGAGGGCTATGTAAAAGGCTTCCAGGTGATCGATGACGGCAAGCAGGGCATCATCAGGATAACGCTCAAGTACGACGAGAATAAAACTCCTGTTATCACAGGACTGAGAAGAATATCAAAACCGGGCTTGAGAATGTATACAAGCTGCGAGAATATGCCGAAGGTAATGAAAGGATTGGGAATAGCAATCGTTTCGACCTCTAAGGGCATCGTGACCGACAAGAAAGCAAGAGAGCTCAACGTCGGCGGAGAGATTCTCGCGTTTGTCTGGTAAGGAGGAATCGATATATGTCAAGAATTGGACTTAAACCGATAACCGTTCCTGCCGGAGTAAGCGTTGAAATTGCCGAGGGTAACGTAGTTACGGTAAAAGGACCTAAGGGTACGCTCACGAAGACCTTTAAGCCCGACATGATAATCAAGCATGAGGGCAGCGAGATAACCGTTGCGCGTCCGTCTGAGGACAGAGTTCATAAGTCGCTGCACGGACTGACAAGAACGCTCATCAATAATATGGTAGTGGGCGTGACCGAGGGCTTCAGCAAAACTCTGATAATCGAAGGCGTCGGATATAGAGCCGTAAAGCAGGGCAAGAACCTTGTTATGAACCTCGGCTTTTCACATCAGGTGATCTTTTCCGAAACGGAGGACATAAAGATCGATGTTCCCGAGGAAAAGAAGATAGTCGTTTCGGGAACCGATAAGCAGAAGGTCGGACAGTTCGCCTGCGAGATCAGGGAGAAAAGACCGCCCGAGCCTTATAAGGGCAAGGGTATACGCTATGACGGCGAGCATATCATCCGCAAGGAAGGTAAGGCCGGTAAGGGCGCTAAGAAGTAAGTAAGGGAGTGTAATAAACTATGGTGAAAAAAATCGACAGAGCATCTGCCAGAGCTAAAAGACACACCAGAGTCCGTGCAAAGATATCTGGTACGGCTCAGTGTCCGCGCCTTAACGTATTCCGCTCCGCTAAAAATATCTATGCACAGCTTATCGACGACGAAAAGGGCGTTACTCTCGCCAGCGCTTCGAGCCTGAAGCTCGATAACGGCGGCAACAAAGAGGGCGCAAGAGAAGTCGGCAAGCTCATTGCAAAGAACGCCGCGGCAGCAGGTATAACCGAGTGTGTATTCGACAGAGGCGGTTACCTGTATCACGGACGAGTTCAGGAATTAGCAGAGGGAGCCCGTGAGGGCGGACTCAATTTCTAATAAGGAGGGTTACTTTTGGCTTTAATAGACGCTTCAAATATGGAACTTGAAGAAAAGGTAGTCGCTATAAACAGAGTATCTAAAACCGTTAAAGGCGGACGTATAATGAAATTCTCCGCGCTGGTCGTAGTTGGCGACGGCAAGGGAATAGTAGGCTTCGGCACAGGAAAGTCGAGCGAAGTTCCGGACGCTATCCGTAAGGGAATAGAGGACGCAAAGAAAAATCTCATAAAGATATCCCTTAAAGGAACAACTATCCCCCATGAGGTAGTAGGCGCATACGGAGCAGGCAGAGTTCTTATGAAGCCCGCAGCCCCCGGTACGGGAGTTATCGCAGGCGGACCTGTACGTTCGGTAGTTGAAATGGCAGGAATAAGAGATATAAGAACAAAGTCGCTTCGCTCCAACAACCCGTTCAACGTTGTAAGAGCAACTATCAACGGTCTTGCATCGGTCAGATCAATAGATGAGGTAGCTGCAAAGAGAGGCAAGACCGCAAAGGAAATCTTAGGCTAAGGAGGACGTTTGCAATGGCAGACCTTAAAATCACTCTGGTAAAAAGCCTTAACGACAGAGTTAAGGCGCAGGTCGCAACCGCCGCTTCTCTCGGTCTGAGAAAGATAGGCGATACGACAGTGCAGCCGGATAACGCACAGACACAGGGCAAGATCAGAAAGATCTCCCACCTTATAAAAGTAACCGAAGCATAATCGCAAGGAGGTGCTAAAGAATGAAATTGCACGAATTATCACCTGCCAAGGGCTCGACCAAGGAGGTCAAGCGTATAGGCAGAGGTCACGGTTCGGGACAGGGCAAGACCGCAGGCAAGGGACATAAGGGTCAGAATGCCAGAAGCGGCGGCGGAGTTAGACCGGGCTTCGAGGGCGGACAGACTTCTCTTGCAAGAAGAACTCCTAAGCGTGGCTTCAATAACATTTTTGCAACAAGATATGCGACCGTGAATGTGGCGTCGCTCGATATGTTCAAGGACGGAACGGTCGTAGATACCGAGCTTCTCAAGGCTTCGGGTCTTGTAAAGAAAGAGCTTGACGGAGTAAAGGTACTCGGAAACGGAGAGCTCACAAAGAACCTCACAGTAAAGGCGGCTGCGTTCTCGGCAGCGGCAAAGGAAAAGATCGAGAAAGCAGGCGGGAAGGCAGAGGTGATATAAGTTGTTTAAGACGCTTCGTAACGCATGGAGTATTCCAGACCTGAGAAGAAAGCTTCTTTTTACACTTCTTATCATCGTAGTCTACCGTATAGGCGGCGCGATACCTGTACCGTATATCAACAGAGAAGCGCTTCAGGCATGGGCTGATACGGCTACCTCTTCGGGTAACTTCTTCAGCTATCTGAACGTTCTTTCGGGCGGTACTTTCTCGCAGGCGACTATATTGGCGCTTTCAATAGGACCTTTCATCAACGCGCAGATCATTATCCAACTGCTGACCTATGCGCTCCCTCCTCTGGAGAGACTCGCAAAGGAAGGTATGGAGGGCAGAAAAAAGCTCAACCAGATAAATAAGTATACCGCACTGTTTATAGCCGTGTTCCAGTCATGGGCTTATTACCTGACGCTGAAAAAAGTCGGCGCTCTCGTTTACAGCCCCGTAACAGGCTATGGCACATGGTCAAGGTCGAAGATATTCTCCGAGATAGTTATCATCGCCTGCTTTACGGCAGGAGCTTCGCTGATAATCTGGCTCGGCGACAGGATCAATGAAAAGGGTATAGGAAACGGCGTTTCCATGATACTTTTCGCAGGTATAGTTGCAAGAGGACCGCAGGCGGTCGTAGGACTGGTGGCTTATATGGGCACGGGCGAGGTCAAGTATCTCATAATGGTACCTCTGATAATCGTGTTCTTCATAGCTATGATAGCTTTCATAGTGTTTATGAACAACGCCGAAAGACGTATCCATATCCAGTACGCAAAGCGTGTTGTGGGCAATAAGATGTACGGCGGTCAAAGCTCGTATATACCAGTAAAGATCTGTATGTCGGGCGTTTTGCCGATAATCTTCGCTATGGCGTTTATGTCGATACCCTCAACGCTTGAGCTGTTTATCGCAGACCCGGGACCGGGACAGTCGGGAATAAAATGGTTCTACCACGGACTGCTCCATATATTCAATATGAATCACCCCGTTTATGCGGTACTGTATTTCCTGCTGATAATCGGATTTAACTATTTCTATGTGTCAATGCAGTATAATCCCGTGGAAATAGCCAACAATCTGCGTCAGAACAACGGAGCTATACAGGGTATCAGACCCGGTAAGCCGACTTCGGACTTCCTGAAGAGAGTTATATCAAAGATAACCCTCGTCGGCGCGTTCTTCCTCGGACTTATCGCTATAATACCTATCTTCTTCGCAAGATTTACGGGTATGCAGCTCGCGATAGGCGGTACTTCGATACTCATCGTGGTAAGCGTTGCCCTCGAAACTGTAAGAACAATGGAATCCCAGATGATGATGCGTCACCACAAGGGCTTCCTCGAATGACCGTGAACAGTCAGTGAAAGGTAATGGTGAACAGTATGAATTTGATACTTTTAGGCGCTCCGGGCGCAGGCAAGGGCACGCAGGCAGAGGTCATCTGTGAAAAGCTGGGCATACCCACTATCTCAACAGGCAATATGCTGAGAGCCGCAGTCAAGGAAGGTACCGAGTACGGCTTGAAGGCTAAGGCGGCTATGGACAGCGGCGCTCTCGTTTCGGACGAGATAGTTATCGGTATACTCAAGGACAGAATAGCTCAGGACGACTGCAAAAAGGGCTTTATACTCGACGGATTTCCAAGAACCGTACCTCAGGCAGAGGCTCTCGACGCTATGGGTGTGCGGATAGATAAGGTAATAGAGCTTGCAGTAGATGAGGAAGTAATAAAAACAAGACTTACAGGCAGACGCGTGTGCCTGAAATGCGGCGCGACATACCATGTAACGTCTAAGCCCCCCAAGACGGAGGGCGTGTGCGATGTTTGCGGCGATCCGCTGGTAGTGCGCAAGGACGACGAACCCGCTACCGTCATCGACAGACTCAAGACCTATCACGAAAAGACCGCGCCCCTTAAGGATTACTATGAGGCGCAGGGCAAGCTGGTAACGGTCGAGGGTACAGATACCGTCGCAGGAACATCAGAGCTTATGCTCAAGGCTATCGAGGGCTGATATGATAATCATCAAAACAAGCTCCGAAATAGCTAAGCTGCGTAAAGCAAATAAGCTTACTCACGACGCGCTCGACGCGGCGGAGCAGGCTATAAGGATAGGCATGACAACTAAAGAGCTGGACGAGGTCATACGCAGGTTTTTTGCCTCGCACGGCGTCAGATCGGGATTTCTCGGATACGGAGGATTTCCCGCAAGCGCCTGTATATCGGTGAATGAAGAGGTCATTCACGGTATCCCCGGAAACAGGGTGATACAGGACGGCGATATAGTCTCCGTCGATACGGGCGCGTATGTGGACGGCTACTACGGCGACTCCGCAAGGACCTTCGCCGTCGGAAACGTATCTCAGGACAGACTGGCTCTCATGAGAGCGACCAAGGAAAGCCTTGATATCGCGATCTCAATGGTGAAAGCAGGCGTCCGGCTGGGCGACATAGGTCATGCCATACAACAGTATAATGAGGAAAGAGGATATTCCGTCGTAAGAGAATTTGTCGGACATGGAGTAGGAAAGGATATGCACGAAGAACCGGAAGTCCCGAATTTCGGAAAGCCCGGTCACGGCGTAAGACTGGCGGCAGGTATGGTGATAGCAATAGAACCTATGATCGCTATGGGAAAAGCCGATATAAAAGTGCTGTCCAATCAGTGGACGGTAGTTACGAGGGATAATTCTCCCGCAGCTCATTTTGAACATTCGATCGCCGTTACCTCGGACGGCTGCGTCGTGCTGTCGGCGGAGTAAAGAGGTATGAGCGAGGAGAAATTGACCTTTGGCACAGTGGCTGCCGCGACCGCAGGCCGCGATAAGGGCAGAATGTTCGTTGTGCTCCGCATAGAGAACGGCAAGGCTTTTATAGCCGACGGCAAGACCAGAAAGCTGTGTAAGCCCAAATGTAAAAACATAAAGCATTTGAAGCCGACAACAATGCGTATACCAACGGACGGACTTACCGATAAAAGCCTCAGGAAGCTTTTGAACGCCGCGGTGCAAAAGGAAAATACGACCCAAGACCTTTAAGAAGGGATATGTAAGTATGTCAAAAGAAGATGTTATAGAGCTGGAAGGAACAGTCCTTGAAGCGCTGCCAAACGCAATGTTCAAGGTGGAACTGGCAAACGGTCACCAGATATTGGCGCACGTTTCCGGAAAGCTCAGAATGAACTACATTCGCATTGTTCCCGGAGATAAGGTAAAGGTTGAAATGTCGCCTTATGACCTTTCAAAGGGAAGAATATCATGGAGAACAAAATAAAAGCTTCTCCGCAATAAACACCAAATAACCCACGGCGAATGTTCGCCGTACTTTAAGGAGGTATTCACATGAAAGTAAGACCTTCAGTTAAGCCTATGTGTGAAAAGTGCAAAGTCATCAAGCGCAAGGGCAAGGTAATGGTAATATGCCAGAACCCAAAGCACAAGCAGCGTCAGGGCTAAACTAAAAATAATGGAGGTGCAGCTAAAACAATGGCTCGTATTGCTAGTATTGACCTTCCGAGAGAAAAAAGGATCGAGATCGGTCTGACTTATATCTACGGAATAGGTCTCCCAACATCTAAGAAAATACTCGCAGCTACCGGTGTAGACCCCGATACGCGAGTAAAAGACCTCACAGACGAGGACGTAGCAAAGCTCCGTGAGTATATCGATCACAACGTTATGGTAGAAGGCGATCTCAGAAGAGAAGTCGCTCTTAATATCAAAAGACTCGTTGAGATCGGCTGCTACAGAGGTGTGCGTCACCGCAAGGGTCTGCCCGTAAGAGGTCAGAGAACAAAGACCAATGCAAGAACCCGCAAGGGTCCCGTAAAGACCATAGCTAACAAGAAGAAGTAAGGAGGGATATGAAGTATGGCTCAGGCAAAGAAAACGACGGTTCGCCGCCGCAGAGAAAGAAAAAATATTGAAAACGGACAGGTTCATATCCAGTCTACTTTCAACAACACGATAGTTACTATCACCGATATGCAGGGCAACGCTATCTCGTGGGCTTCCGCAGGCGAAATGGGCTTCAGAGGCTCAAAGAAGTCTACCCCGTTCGCAGCGCAGACAGCCGCAGAGACAGCCGCAAGAGCTGCCAAAGAGCACGGACTCAAGACCGTTGAGGTCTATGTAAAAGGCCCGGGCGCAGGAAGAGAAGCAGCTATAAGAGCGCTCCAGTCGGAGGATCTTGAGGTACGCCTTATCAAGGACGTTACACCTATCCCCCACAACGGATGCCGCCCGCCCAAGAGAAGAAGAGTGTAATACTTTTGCATATCATTCGCACAGACCGAAAAGGTCTGATATGACCGAGTTCCCAAAGTTCGCTCGGCGTCGGATAAAGGCGTAAGGTACGCAGCAGATCCGATATTATTTAAAAACGGAGGAAATTTTATGGCAGTAAACAGAGAACCTATCCTTAAAATGTGCAGAACGCTCGGCATAAGCCCCGCCGTAATGGGAGTTAACCCGAGAGTTCCCGATAACTATAAGGAAAAGCTCAAGGAAGATCTGGATAAGAAAAAGATCGACGGCAGAAAGCATAACATCACTTCGCGAGTTGAATACAGAGACCCCTCAGAGGGTAAGAGAAAGAAAGTTTCTGAATACGGTATGCAGCTTAAGGAAAAGCAGAAGCTGAAGTTCATCTACGGCGTTCTCGAGAAACAGTTCCGTCATTATTTCGAGATCGCACAGAAAATGGAAGGTCAGGCAGGTGCCAACCTGCTCACTTGTCTTGAATCAAGACTTGACAACATCGTTTTCAGAATGGGTCTTTCAATGACGAGAAGAGAAGCAAGACAGCTTGTCGTTCACGGTCAC
This sequence comes from uncultured Clostridia bacterium, assembly GCA_947631995.1. Taxonomy (GTDB): domain Bacteria; phylum Bacillota; class Clostridia; order Oscillospirales; family Ruminococcaceae; genus UBA7477. The sequence continues at coordinate 60,103 of CANRNT010000007.1, forward strand.
TTCGACGTAAACGGCAGAAGAGTAGATATCCCGTCATACAGAGTAAAAGTGGGCGACGTTATATCTCTGAGAGAGAAGAGCAAGCAGAGCACAAAGTTCAAGGAGATAATCGAAGCGTCCGAAGGCAGACTTATCCCGACATGGCTCGAAATGGATAAGGAGAAGCTCGCGGCAAAGGTGACAAGACTTCCCGTTAAGGAAGATCTCGACTACGAGATAGAAGAACACCTCATAGTTGAGTTGTACTCCAAATAACGCCCCGCCTGAACGCGGTATAAAAGCGTTCACAGCGTTCATAAAGAAAAGGTCAGGCGAAATGACGATATTTCGCCGCATTCGTAAAAACTATTCGAGGTTTGGACACGGGAGGGTTATAAATGCTTGAAAAAATAGAAAAGCCGGATATAGAAATAGCTGAACTCAAAAGCAACGGAACTTACGGAAGATTTGTTCTTGAACCGCTGGAGAGAGGCTATGGTACAACTCTTGGAAACAGCTTGAGAAGAGTATTGCTTTCCTCATTGCCCGGTGTGGCGGTAACGTCCGTTAAGATAGACGGCGTGCACCACGAGCTTTCCACGATCCCGGGCGTTAAGGAAGATGTCACAGAGATCGTCCTTAACCTTAAAGGTCTGACGGCAAAGCTTTATTGCGACGGACCAAAAACTATCTATATAGAAGCAGAGGGAGAATGTGAGGTAACTGCGGGAGATATCAAGACAGATTCCGAAGTTGATATACTCGTTCCCGATATGCATATAGCAACGCTCGGAGCGGGCGCTAAGCTCTATATGGAGATCGTTATCGACAGGGGCAGGGGCTACGTTACTTCTGAGAAGAACAAACAGCTCATGGCAGGCAACGCTCCGATAGGAGTTATTGCGCTGGACAGCATATACACCCCTGTTCTTAAAGTAAATTACACGGTAGAAAATACAAGAGTCGGACAGATAACGGACTTTGACAAGCTCATACTCGAGGTATGGACTGACGGAACTATTTCCGCAAAGGAAGCCGTATCGCTTGCCGCAAAGCTCCTTACAGAACATCTCAATCTGTTTATCGACCTCTCCGAGGAAGCGAATATCCCCGAGATAATGGTCGAAAAGGACGACAAGGGCAAGGAAAAGATATTGGAAATGACTATCGAAGAGTTGGATCTGTCGGTGCGTTCGTTCAACTGTCTGAAGCGTGCGGGAATAAATACCGTAAACGACCTTATCGAGAAATCAGAAGAGGAAATGATGAAGGTAAGGAACCTTGGCAAGAAGTCGTATGACGAAGTCAAGGAAAAACTGAGATCGCTCGGATACGACCTCAGAAGCGAAGAAAATGATTAAGATAGGAGTGAGAATTTATGCCGGGAACAAGAAAGCTCGGAAGAGCAAGCGATCATAGAAAAGCAATGCTCAGAGCAATGGTCACATTCCTGCTTGAAAAGGGCAAGATCGAAACGACCGTTACAAGAGCTAAAGAAGTAAGCGCAATGACCGATAAGATGATAACTCTCGGTAAGGCAGGCGACTTACATTCAAAGCGTCAGGTTTTGGCATATGTTACTAAGGAGAGCGTAGCTAAGAAGCTCTTCGACGAGATCGCACCTACCTATGCAGAGCGTAAGGGCGGTTATACAAAGATAATCAAAACAGGTCCCCGCAGGGGCGACGCTGCCGAAATGGCTATCATACAGCTCGTCTGATATGAAATGAAAAAAGAAAAGGTACGGTAAAATACCGTACCTTTTTTGTTTTGTGTATTGTTTGCTCAGCTTACCAGCCAGCTGAGAATGTAGAAGTCATCAGCTTCGCCCTCGGGGACTGTGACAGTTACCGTGTGCTTCTCTGTCTTGTCGCCCGTGTATATGCTCTCTACCTCGGTGTAGTTGCCCCAACCGCCCGGGAAGTCTCCGTCAAGCGTGGTGACCTCTTTGCCGTCAACGGTTATGGTCGCCTTTCCTGTCAGACCGTTTGTTGTCTTGTAGTAAGCTATTCCGATGTTCTGCGCGGTTATCTCCCATGTGCTGCTGCCGCCGCTGAACGTCGCATAGTCGTTGATGTACGGCCATTGCTTTGCAGACTGCTCTGTAAACGAGCCCTCGTCAACGCATACTACCGTATCTATCGTCCTTACTCTGTCAGCCCTGTCGGCATTGGCATACTTGTCACCCGTAAGGCTCTCGGTCTCGGGGTCGAACGGCGTAACGTCCGTGCCTATGGTATCCATGTTGTCTATGGTGTAGTTTATAAGTCCCTCCAACATCTGAGCTATCATAGCGTGACCGGGATTGTTCGGGTGAACGGTATCGTTGGATATCTCCTCCCACTTTATAGAGCCTTTCTCTATCTCGGGCATTACCGCGTCGTGATAGGAGATGAACGGTACGTTGTAGTGCTTGGCTACTTCGATGTGCTGATCCTGCGGAGAAGCGCCGTTGTCGCAGGTGGGCTCAAGGATTATAACGGCGGGGTTGCTTTCAAGCGAAAGCGCCATTCTTACAAGGCTGTCCATAGTTTCCTTGTAGAAAGGAGTGTTCTCGTCGTTTATGTATTCGATGATGATTATCTGCGGGCCCTGCATACCGTCAAGAGTAGGCAGGCAATCGACCTCCGCAACATCGCCCTTGAAGCGGTGTACGGCAAGATACGAGTCCGTAGCGCCGATACTCTGCTGCTGTACCTGAACGTTTATGCTGATGTTCTCCTCCCACCACTTTTTGAACAGAGTGCCGTAAGACTTGGCGCCTGAGGTAGCGCCCGAGCCTGCCGATATGGAGTCACCGAAATAGCAGATGTTCGTGGTGTTGAACTCGCTCTCCTGCGCCCTTGCTATAACTGCTGCAAGACGGGAAAGATCGCCGTTGTAAAGATAAGCCCTTTCGAGCATTTCATCTGTCGCGCCCTGTTCCACATCTATCGGGGTAACGGGCTCGGGTTCGGACTCTTCGGCAGCCGTAGTCGTCTCTGCCACAGAGCTGTCAGCTTCGGGAGCAGAGGTCTCCGCGGAGGAAGAAGCGTCTGAAGAGCTGTCGCCCGATCCGCAAGACGCCATGAACGCCGTGCAGGTGCATACTGCCAGCGTGCAGGCGAGAAGTCTTTTTAAAAGACCGTTGCCATGTTTCATAATATCCACATTCCTTTCGTATATAAGATCAATGTCTTTACATTTTACAATATTACTATATCACCATTTTCCCAAAAAATCAAGGGCATTTTTCAACTGTTAAAGATTTTTTAAAAGGTAAACGATTACCTTTCTTGACAAGTCTGCCGTCTGTAAGTTACAATTATATAAAGAGACAAAAAGGGAGGATAATATGAGCAGGATAAATTTTATAGAGCCAAACGACGAGCGTCTGTCGTATGTTGGCAGGATAGACTTTTCCGACGCGCTTTCGCCGAAGTTTTATTACGCAGGCTCATCGGTGACGGTAAGCTTTAAAGGTACATATATAAAAGCAAGGATAAAAAACCGCCGTATATACAATAAGCAGGAGATAGGCTCGGTGGTTGACGGCAAGCAGGCTAAACATACCTTCGGCGAGGACGGAGCATGGGAGGGGGAGTACCTCATAACACTCGCGCAGGGGCTTGACTGCTCGGAGCATGAGGCTGTTCTGTTCAAAAGGCAGGACGCGTCGCATTATTTTGCGCTTCTCGGCTTTGAGACCGACGGCGAACTGCTAAAAGCAAAGCCAAAGCCTGCAAGACGTATGGAGTGCTTCGGCGATTCCGTGTCGGCGGGCGCGGTAGTTGAAGCGACGGATAACGTCGGCATGAACGACCCCGAAAACAACGACGGCGTGTACGACAACGCATGGTATTCATACTCCATGATAACAGCGAGAAATCTGGGCGCGCAGCTTCATAATACGGCGCAGGGCGGAATAGCGATATTTGACGATACGGGATATTTCCATGCGCCCGACTGCGTCGGTATGGAGAGCGTTTACGATAAGCTGTGCTATATACCCGAGGGCGGATATACGCCTTGGGACTTTGCGAAATATATCCCCCATGTCGTGCTGTTCGCGGTGGGTCAGAACGACCAGCACAACGAGGGCAGACCCGACAGCGATATCTCCGACCCGTCATACAGAGAAAAATGGAAGAACGGCTATAAAGGCATTGTAAATTCGCTGCGCGGTCATTACCCTAAAGCGGTGTTTATACTGCTGCTCACGGTGCTGTGTCACGACAGCGAGTGGGATAAGGCCGTTGAAGAGATAAAAAATGAACTGGGCGGCGAGAGCAGAGGCTTTTATCACTTTATGTTCAAGCGCACGGGAAAGGCCACACCCGGTCACCCGAGGATACCCGAGCAGTACGAAATGGCGGAGGAGCTGACGGCGTTCATATCGTCGCTCGACGATAAGATATGGGAGTAGAAAACGAAGTCCGCGCAAAAAATGCAAATGCCAAAATAAAACGATTACACGGCAAAATGTTATGCAAAGTCGCTAATAAAGGCGGGAAATAGTATTGCAAAGTGCCGATTGAAAAACCTTTGAGATTGTGGTATAATTTATTTAGCGATAGTGTTGCAGTACGGCAGTAGCGCAATGCTGTATGTGTAAAAAATTGATAAGCTATAATTTAATTTTATTAAGGAGGAAAATGTAATGAGAAAAGCAAAAAGACTGCTTGCTCTCTCCGTAGCGATGGTCGCTGCTCTCTCGCTCGCTTCATGCGGCGGAAAGTCCGACAGCTCGAGTATCGCCGGCAAGGACCTCGATTCGGAGCAGGTAGAAGCTATCAACAGCGCTGTTGACGACGTAGACTGGGGAAATACTGAGCTTGAAAACACAGAGGTAAAATGGCTCGCTCACTATGATATCAACCCTGCCGACGGTAAGGTCGAGGACCCGGGTATCAGACTGTTCAAGGACAAGTATAACGGAAAGATAACATGGGTGCAGACGGACTGGAACAACAGATATACCAAGCTCGCTTCGCTGGTATCTTCCAACGACTCGCCTGATATGTTCCCCGCTTCCGATATGGACGCTTTCCCGATAGGAGCTATTCAGGGAATGTTCCAGCCTATAGATGATTATATCGACGTAAACTCCGAATACTGGAAGGATATCAAGCCGACTATGGATACTTTCTCTCTCGGCGACAGCCACTATGTTGCAGTTATAGAGAACTCTCCCAACCTGATATGCCTCTATAACAAGACGACCATGGAGGATAACGGCTTTGACGATCCTGCCGAGCTGTACGCCAAGGGCGAGTGGACATGGGATAAAATGCAGGAAATGGCAATAGAGTTCACCAATGCGGACGAAGATAAGTACGCTTTCGACGGCTTCTGGTGGTGGGACGCTATCGAGCAGAGCACAGGACTTCCTATGATAGGCATGGAAAACGGCAAGGTAGTAAACAATCTCCAGACACCCGAGATCGAAGAGGCGGAGAACCTTATATACGACCTCACCAAGGCAGGAGTAGGCTTCCCGAGACACCTTAACGACTGGAACACCAGAGGCTCCAACGACGAGGGTACTGAGGGCCTCGGTCAGGGACTTACGTTGTTTATCCCCGTTGGTCCTTACGAGATAGAGGATACTTTGGCAAACACCGCTTGCTGCGGCGACGTTGAAGCAGGCGAAGTAATGTTCGTTCCTATGCCTTCTAAGGACGGCTCGGAGCCTTATATGTCAGCAAGAGTTGAGGGCTATTGCCTCTGCTCCGGCGCTAAGAACCCCGAAGGTTTTGCGGCATTCATGCTCTGCAAGAGAGTTGCTAACACCAACGGTGAAGTTAAGGCTATAGGTCTGGCAACGCTTACCGATGAGTACGGTTGGACTCAGGAAATGGTAGATATGCGTGAGGAGTGCTACAGACTTGCGAACGAGAAGCCCGTATTCGAGTTCTACAAGGCAGTTTCCGATGAGATGACCGACGCGTTCGGTACTATCGTTACTGCTACCTCGACTACCAACGGCGACGCTCAGACGTGGGCTGAAGTAGTATCCGCCAACATCAACGGCGTTAATTACTATGTTGACGAGATAAACAAAAAGATAGATAACGTTACAAAGTGATACGGCAATAACGTTGGATATCTGGCAGTAAATACATATGGCGCTGTCGGCAGAAATGTCGGCGGCGCTATTTTTTTAAAAATACTTGACTTGTGGGGAAATATATCGTAAAATAAATAGTAGCATATCTGGAAAGGTGAATGTTTAAGTATGGAAAATACCGAGAAATCAATGGACAAAATAGTAAACCTGTGCAAGAACAGGGGATTTATATTCCCCGGAAGCGAGATATACGGAGGCCTTGCCAATACGTGGGACTACGGCCCTTTGGGCGCAAGGCTCAAAAACAATATCAAGGACGCATGGAGAAAAAGATTTATACAGGAGAGAAAGAACAGCTATGAGGTCGACGCCGATATACTCATGAACCCCAAAGTGTGGGAAGCGAGCGGACACGTTGCAAGCTTTTCTGACCCGCTGCTCGACTGTAAGGAGTGCAAAATGCGTCACCGCGCCGATAACCTGATAGACGACTTTGACCCCAATGCCCATGCCGACGGCATGACCAAAGAGGAAATGTTCGAGTATATCAAGGCGCACTCGATACCTTGCCCCCATTGCGGAAAGCATAATTTTACCGATATAAGAGAGTTCAACCTTATGTTCCAGACGTTCAGAGGCGTTACCAACGACGCCAAGAGCGTCATATACCTCAGACCCGAGAACGCTCAGGGCGAGTATGTGAATTTTCTTAACGTGCAGAGGACTATGAGAGCAAAGCTGCCGTTCTCGATAGGTCAGATAGGAAAAGCTTTCAGAAACGAGATAACCCCCGGCAACTTTACTTTCAGAACGATAGAGTTCGAGCAAATGGAGTTCCAGACGTTCTGCAAGGAGGGTACTGACACAGAGCTTTACGATTATTTCAAAGAGTACGGAAAGAAGTTTTTTGAGGACTTAGGTCTGCCTGCGGAGCATTTGCGTTTCCACGACCACGAAAAGCTCGCGCATTACGCAAAGGCGGCGTGCGATATAGAGTTTTTGTTCCCGTTCGGCTGGGGAGAGATAAACGGTACCCATAACCGCACGAATTTTGACCTTACACGTCATCAGGAGTACAGCGGCACGAAGCAGGAATATCTGGACCCCGAAACCAACGAGAAGTTCATACCGTTCATAATAGAGTCTACTTACGGACTTGACAGAACGGTGCTTGCTCTGCTCTGCGAGGCTTACGACGAAGAGGTCATAGACGCCGAGAAGAACGACGTAAGAACGGTGTTGAGACTAAGCCCCGCCGTTGCTCCGTATAAGGCTGCCGTGCTTCCGCTGGTGAAGAAGCTCTCCGAGCCTGCAACAGAGCTGTATGAGAAGCTGTCCAAGAAGTTTATGGTGGACTATGACGCGGCAGGTACTATCGGCAAGAGATATCGCCGTGAGGACGAGATAGGCACGCCTTTCTGCATAACATATGACTTCGATACCCTCGAGGACGGCTGCGTTACCGTGCGCGACAGAGATACCATGGAGCAGCAGCGCGTAAGGATAGAAGAGCTCGAAAGCTATATCGCGCAAAGAATAGAGTTTTAATAAGATAAATTAGGATTTGTCTACTGTGCCTGTTTTTCTTTTGGGGAAAACCTTTCTGAAGAAAGGCTTTTCCCCATACCCCTTTCCAAAGACTTT